>NZ_CP071130.1:0-660418 GCF_017220215.1 Caballeronia sp. M1242
ATGGCGACCAGGCGCGCAAAGAAGACCGACGTAGTCAGCCCCAGCTCCGCGGAACTGCGCAAGGCCGTTGAGGCCATCGCGATTCAGCCTAAGAGCGGGAAAATCACGCTGCTGACGCGCAAGCTGTTCAACGTGTTGCTCGCCGTCGCCCAACAGGCGGACGAGTCCGGTGATACCTATCGCGCGCTGCTCTCCGACATAGTCGCGAATTCGGCCTTCGATTCGAACGACACGGCACTGGTCAAAGAACACTTGCGCCGCATGGTCTCGGTGCAAGTGGAGTGGAGCACGGGTACATCGAGCCAGAAACCCGGCCGCAAGTGGGGCATATCCACACTCATCGCGGACGCGGAAATTCTCGAGGACCCGTCGACGCGTCGGGTTTGGGTCGAATTCTCGTTTGCGCCAAAGATAAAAAAGAAGCTGCTTGACCCGGTTCAGTATGCCAGGTTGAGTCTCCAGTTCCAAAGCCAATTGCGCAGCAGCGCTGGCCTTGCGCTCTACGAGATCTGCGTCCGATATCTGACGAATCCCAGCCATCTAACCATGCGCGAAACCTGGGAATGGTGGCGGCCGATCCTGTCCGGCACGCCCGATACGGAGGCCGGCGATGAGGCAAAACGCGAGTACAAGTACTTCAAGCGTGACTACCTGCGCCCCGCGATTGCGGAAGTCAACGCTGTAACGAATATCTTTGTCGAACTGGTGGAGCATCGCGAGGGGCGTCGCGTCGCCGAGATTCAATTTCGCGTGACCGAGCGCAAGCAGCCGATGCTTGCGTTGGACGAGCATCCGAATGTTTTCGACAGCACGCTCGTCGATAGAATGGTGAAGATTGGCATTTCGCTGAAGGAGGCGCAGACGCTCTACGCCGACAGCGAGGAGAATCGCATCCGCGCCGCATTGCTGATGACGGAGCAGCGCATGCGCAGCACGACCCTACCGCCGGTTCGCAGCGCAGCCGCTTTGTTCAAAGACGCTCTGAAGAAGGGCTATGCGCCGCCGGTCGAAGCCTTGCCGTCCGTTGCGAACGGCGCATCACCGCGGGCCGGTGCGCCGAGCGCCTCGGCGGCGGACGATCTGAAAGCGCGGTTGTTAGGGGAATTCTCGGCCTTCCGACGAAAAGAAGCGCGCGCGATGTATGAAGAGCAAGGTGAGGAAGAACGGGAGCTGGCACGTCAGAGTTTCGAGCAAGAACTGTTGCCGGAGCTTGGAGCGCATATGCGCGACGATTGGCGAAAGCGCGGATTGGATTCCAAGCTCGCGGAAACATCGTTCTTTGACTGGCTCGCCCGGCGGACGTGGGGCGAGCCGACCGATGGCGACTTGCTCGCTTTTACGCTGAGCCAGTCGCGAGCGAGCTGACGAGGCGGCGCGCCCCGTCAGCTGCGCACCGTTAATTCTGCGTGTTGGCCCGTTCCAACATCGTCTCAATCTGATGCAGCAACTCGTCGCGTTTCTCCCGCGACAAGCCCCGCAGTCTCAACTCAAGCCGGTCTTCCCCATAAGATTTCAGATCCCCGACTGCAACGCCGTCCAGCTTAACCTCCAGGCGTTGCGCGTACCGTTGGCGACCGAGCGGCTTCGGTGCCTCTTGCGCACTGGCGCGCCCCTTCACGATATCGGCGACCTGGCGAGTGCTTAGGTCGTCCGACGTAATCTTATTGATGAGCCTAAGCGTCGCGTCGCTCCCACGCGCAGCGTGATAGCGCGAGACCTGGTACGCCATATTCGAACCGAACCGGTCCGGCCGGGCCACCATCTCCTGCATCACGTTTTCGGGGAGCTTCGCGATAGACAGCGCGACCGCGATTGTCGATTCGTCGAGCCCAAGATGTTCGGCTAGTTCGCGTTGGCTTTGAAAGTGTTGCTCGTCGAGGAACCGACGCCACACGACCGCGTTGTCGAAGACGGTCTGCGAATCGCGCTGCACGTTGAGGTCGTAGCCGAGCTTGTAACTCTCGATGCCGATCGGCAAGTCCACGACGACTGCCTTGACCGTCTCCTTGTTGGCCTCCTTGAGCGCCCGCACGCGCCGGCCGCCGTCGCTCACGAAGAACATGCCAGGTTCATCGTAGTCAGGAATGACGTGGATGGCTTGCTGTTGACCCTGTTTCGCCAGGTTCACTGCGAGTTCGGCGATCGAGGCCTTCAGATAGAAGTGCCGTGGGTTGAACGGGCTAGGCTTGATTGCCTTAAGCGGCAAATCAATGACCTGCCCTGCCGTGTATCGATTCGCTCGTCGCCAAGCTCGATACGGCTCGGATTCGTGTACTGCATCATTGTCGGATCGCTCCTCGGAGGCGAATGCGCTCGACCGGCCATTGGCTGCGGCTTGCGACACCTGCTGTAGGTCGACGATGCCGTCAATCGCGTTGAGTCGATCGAGCGCGGTTCTCTTCTCGCTGCTCGTGGTATCGGGACGGGCTTTGAAGCCCTTTGCGAACTGCGACGGTTTCATTCCGGGTCCTTTATGCGCATAAAGTCAGGCGACGATGGCCAGGATCTCGTCGGCACACGCGCGGATCTCGGCCGCTGCGAGCCGTGAGCCGCGATCTGTCATTTGCAGCACAGTCTGACCGAGCGCCATGGCTTGTTTGTAGCACTCACGCGTCGGGATCTGCGTCTTCAGCAGCGGAAAGCCGAGCTCTTCAAGTGCGACTTTTAATTCGCGCGTCAGCATGCGTTTCTCTTCGGTCTTGTTGAGCAGGAACACCGCGCGTAGGTCTTCGTTCATGACCTGCGCTTGCTGCACCAGCTTGACGAGCCCGACGCTCGACCAGTAATCAGCGGGCGAGGACGACGTCGGAATGACTGCGATGCTTGCGGCTAAGAGCACCACGCCCGACACCTTCTCCGTAATCGACGGCGGACAATCCACGACGATGATGTCGTAGTCGTTGATGAACTTCCTGATCTCGCGGTGGATCTGGCCGCCCGCCTCCGAAAGATTCACCACCGGAAACAAAATGCCGGACGCGTCTTCCGAGGCGGCGCTTGACCAATGAATAAGCGTGTTCTGGCCATCAGCGTCGACGACGAGCACGCGCTTGTTCTTTTCATGGAAGGCCGCGCCTAGGTGCATCGCTATTGTGCTTTTGCCGACACCGCCCTTCTGTTGCGTGATCGCTATGATTTCCGCCGCCACGTTTCGCTCCGAAAATGTACGCTTGGAATTCTACATAGCGATAGAGTTTTTTCCAGCGATATTGGACGTAATACTACGCGTTAGCTGAACGGATAAGGCTTTATGCGCATAAAGCCCCTTTCCGGCGCAGCGGCGGTGTGCTTTATGCGCATAAAGTCTTGCGCGCCAGATCATCCGCCTGGCGTTGGGCAGTATTGGAAAATCGCCTATGCTTACCGCTCACGTACTTGGCGAGGGTTGCCATGACAGTCCGTAACCTCGACACTCTTTTCGCCCCGCAGTCAATTGCGGTCATAGGCGCCTCCTCACGCGCGGGCAGCATCGGTGAGATGGTATGGAAACGGGCAACGTCGTGTGGATTCGCCGGCCCTGTCTGGCCCGTGAATCCGCGTTACACATTACTGGAGGGACAACGCGTCTTTCCAGACGTCGACAGTCTTCCTGATGCGCCGAGCGTCGCGGTATTGTGTACACGGCCCGAGACTTGGCCCTCGCTGATTGAAGCTCTCGGTCGGCGAGGAACGAAGGCGGCGGTCATTATCGGCGAGGCGCACGGGAGCCGCTCCGCTGCGTCGAATGAGCCATCGGTCGGTTCATCACAGTTCGACTGGACAACTGGCACGCTGGCTGCCGCCCGCCCGCATTTGCTCCGCGTCGTTGGGCCGGCGAGCCTTTGCGTCATGACGCCTTCAATCGGCGCCTGTCTCGGTGCGCCGGTGTGCGACGTGAAGTCGGGCGGAGTCGCATGGGTGTCTGCATCCAACGCGCTGACGAATGGCGTCTTGGGATGGGCCCGCGCTCGCGGCCTCGGCTTCTCGAGAATCGTGGCCCTTGGGGACGAAGCCGATGTTGACGCCGGGGACGTCGTCGACTTCCTGGCGAGCGACGCGTCGACGCGCGCAATTCTGCTCGCCATCGAGACGATAAGCGCAGCGCGAAAGTTCATGTCCGCTGCGCGTGCGGCCGCGCGAAACAAGCCCGTGCTCGTGCTGCGCACCGGTCACGACGACCCGTTCGATCGCCTGTACGGTGCTGCGTTCAGGCGCGCGGGGCTAGTGCGCGTCGACTCACTCGACGACCTTCTCGACGAAATCGAGACCCTCGGCGTAGGCCGCGTCGCCGCTAGCGACGTGGCGACCGTCGTCACGAGCGATCGCGGCGTCGCGGCGCTCGCGAAAGACGCATTCGGCGCGGCGGGAGGGGGGCTCGCCCCCTTTCCTGGGGCTGCACGGGACGCCGTTGCGATCGCATTACCGAAAGCGGAAGGGAGCAATCCACTGCTGCTCGGCGACGACGCGGCAGCGAACGACTTCGGTGAAGCCCTCCGGACGCTCGCACCGTACCGCGAGACCGGGACGGTATTCGTCGTGCATGCGCCGACGCACAGCGCACCGGTCGCGGACGTTGCGCGCACGCTGATCGCGGAGCGTCAGCATAGCTATCGCGGTCTGCTTGCGTGCTTCTTCGGATGCATCGATGCGGCGACGCGCGATGATCTTCACGCAGCAGGGATTCCCGTGCATACGACGCCGCATCGACTAGCGCGCGGCTTCGCGCGACTGGTCGATTTCCGGCACGGCCGTGAACTGCTCATGCAGACGCCGGACGGCTTACCCGCAGACGTGCCGAAAGACATCGACGATGCGCAGCAGGAAGTCCGCGAGGCGCTGGCGAACGGCACGACCGAGTTGAGTGGGGCGCGCGCATCGCGCATTCTCGTTCGCTTTGGCATCGCCGTGACGCCGGGCCCTTGCGGTGCACAGTCCAGCGACGGAGTCGAAATACAAACGCGCCTTCTCAATCATCGCGTCTTTGGCCCTGTGTTCGAGTTCCGGGCAGAGGGCGCGCTCGGGCTCGCGGATGCGCTTCATGAATTCTCGCTGCCGCCGCTGAATCCGGTACTCGCTCGCGATCTGATCGCACGCTCGCCGCGCTCACGGGAGTTGCCGGGCGACATGCTGCTTCACGCGCTCACCGCGTTGTCGCAACTGGTCTGTTATGTCGAGGAAATCGTCGCACTCCGGCTGACGTTGAAGGTGACGCGCGACTCAGTTGCCGTGCACGAGCCGCAACTCACGTTGGGCGCGCACCGCAAGCCGCTTGCGATCGTCCCGTATCCGCGCGCGATGGAAGAGACGCTCGACTGGCGCGGCATGCGCATCACCGTGCGCCCCATTCGACCGGAAGACGAAGACGCGCATCGGGCATTCGTTGCTGCGAACACGGCGGAAGACTTGCGACTGCGCTTCTTCGGCGCAGTGCGCAGCTTCGATCATTCGCAACTCGCGCGAATGACGCAGATTGACTACGACCGCGAGATGGCGCTCATCGTGACCCGAACGAATGCAGACGGCGCGTCCGAGACGCTTGCTGTCGCACGCGCCATCGCCGACCCGGACAACGAGACGGCCGAGTTCGCGCTCGCCGCGCGCTCCGACATGAAAGGGCAGGGCCTAGGCTCGCTGCTGCTCACGCGAATCATCGATTATGAGAGAAAGCGCGGCACGCGATGGATGATCGGCGAAGCCCTGCGGGAGAACGCGGGCATGATCGGGCTGGCGCGCAAGCTCGGTTTCGAACTGACGCGCACCGACGACCCGGGCGTCGTCGGTTTCAGGATGCGGCTCGGCGAGACACCGGCACAACCGCCGTCCGTCGCGCGCAGTTAGGCGCCGATCTTCGAGAGCGCGTCGTCAATTTGTTCGCGCGATAGCGACAGTTCGTTCAGCAATGCTTCGGCATACGAAGCGCCGGTTTCGCGCTCGAGCCGCGCGATAGTGAGTGCGCAGCGCGCGGCGTCCTTCGGCGTCGCGATGAACGCCTTCACGGAATGTCCCGCCGTGAACGCTTCGAAGAGCGGCGTGCGAATCTCGTCGGGCAACGCGCGCGACGTCCACTGGTACGGCTTGCCGTTGTACGTCAGTTGCGGCGGCAGCGTGCGCTCTTTCTTCGCAGCGGGGATCAGGCCGTAGGTGCGCGCCGCTTCGCCGATCTGCTCGGGCGAGAAGAGTTCGTCCGGGCTAATGTCGAACTGCGCGATGTGCGCTTCGATGGCCTGCATGGCGGCGGCGCGATCGTCGCGTTTTTTCTGCGCGCGGGCGACGATGTCACGCAGTTCATCGGCCTCGTCGGTCGTGATGGTGAAGCTCGCTTGTTTTTGTTGAAGCTCGGAAAAGCGCAGGAACTCGGAATCGGAGAGAAGTTTCGCCATGGATGATGCGTCGAGATAGGCACGGCGGCTCGCAATGGGCAGCCGCTAATTTGAGAGGGCCGCCATTCTAACGTGATCCGCGCGGGGTTCAGACGCGTGACATCGAAAGCGCGGCCGCGGCATCTCTCAGCAGCGAGGTGACTTCCTCGATGGACGGCGCCACGTACTCGTCGATCCGCCGCATGTACGGGCACGTCAGCGCCGCGATCGCTTGCCCGGACGGACCGAGCAGCGGGAACGTCACGTCCGTGATGCCGAAGGTTTGCTGACTCTCCTTCTTCGAGAAGCCTGCTTTCCGAATTCGTCGGTAATCGGCGTCGAGCACGCTGCGGTCAATCGGCAATTCCCCTTTGACTTTCGTATGCTCGGCCAACATGTGGTCGCGCTGTTCGTCGGTCTGAAAAGCCAATATCACGCGGCCCGATCCTGTGTCGATCAATCCGACGCGCGAGCCGAGACGCACGGAAATGCCCCAGGCGCCCGGGCCGTCCACCTGCGCGATGACGAGCAAGTTGCCGCGGTCATAGACGGCGAGATGCACCGATTGCTCCGCGGCGTCGGCGAAACGCTGCATGACGGGCAACGCCTCTGCGATCAGCCGGTTCATCGGCGGATGGCGGTGCGCGAGCGCGTACAGCTTGAGGCTCAACGAGTAGCGGTCGCCTTCGGGCGAGCGCACGACGTACTGGCGCGCAACCAGCCGCTCGAGCATGCGATACATCTCGCTCGCGTTGCGCCCGAGCAGCTTCGTGATTTCCGCACGCGTGAGTCCCGACTTCTGCTCGGCCAGCAATTCAAGAATGTCCAGTCCCTTGTCGAGGGCAGGCGCGCGATATCGGTCGGCATCGTTGTCTTCCGCGTCCACGGCAGTTGGCGTCTGTCGGTTCATGTTTCGGCGTGCGTCGGGGCGGCCGGCCACGGTGCTTAGGGAATACACCGACCGCTTGTTGCCGCGCCATCCTTGACTTGGTTTTGTGCGTCTATGAATAATACGTTCATTAATGAATGTTTTGCCACCCCGAGCGTTAGATCCGCCAACCGCTCGATCCGCAGTCCATCGCATCAACTCTCCGAGGCTTGCAGATGACCGCTGAAACGCAGGACGTTTTGCCCCGACGCCGAATCGGATCGACTTCGCTTGAAGTGACGGCGCTGTCGCTCGGCACTGCGCCGCTCGGCGGCCTCTATCACGAACTGACGGAAGACGAAGCGCGCGCGACCGTGGATGCCGCGTGGCAAGCGGGCCTCCGCTTCTTCGACACTGCGCCGCACTACGGTCATACGAAGGCGGAGCATCGTTTGGGCGATGCGCTGCGCCGGTATCCGCGGCAAGACTTTGTTCTTTCCACGAAGGTCGGCCGCCGTTTCGTGCCGCGAACGACGCCCGATGACGGAAGCGAAGGCTGGGCGAATCCGCTGCCGTTTCAGGCGATCTACGACTACACCTACGACGGCATCCTCCGCTCGTTCGAAGACAGTCAACATCGGCTCGGCATGATCGATATCGACATCGTGCTCATTCACGATATCGGCCGATACACGCACGGCGAAAAGAACGCGCACTATTGGCGTCAATTGACGGACGAGGGCGGTTTTCGCGCGCTCGATGAGTTGAAGCAATCGCGCGGCGTCAAAGCCGTCGGGCTCGGCGTCAACGAAGGCGCAGCCGTCATGGAAGCGATGGCCGAATACGACATTGACTGCGCGCTTCTCGCCGGACGTTACACGCTACTCGAACAGAACACGCTCGACGATTTGCTGCCCGAATGCGAGAAGCGCGGCGTCAGCATCCTGCTGGGCGGAGCGTTCAACTCGGGCATCCTCGCACGTGGCCTGGATACGAACGCGCACGGCGATCTCAAGTTCAACTACGGCGACGCGCCCAAAGAAATCGTCGAACGCGTCGGCAAACTAGAGCGGGTCTGCCGCGACTTCGGCGTCGCGCTCTCCACCGCGGCGCTCCAGTTTCCTTATGCGCATAAAGTTGTGGCCACCGTGCTGATGGGCGCGCGCACGCCCGACGAAGTGCGCCAAAACGCCGCCTCGTTCGCGACGCCGATTCCGCCCGCGCTGTGGGATGCGCTGCGCGCCGAAGGGCTGCTTCACGCGAACGCGCCGGTGCCGCGATGATGCCGGACGACTCAATCGACGCGCATCAGCATTATTGGGACCCTGCGCGCGGCGATTACGGCTGGCTCACGCCCGAGCTCGAGCCGCTCTATCGCGTCTTCGGATCACACGATCTCGCGCCGCTGCGCGAGGCGACGGGCGTCGCTCGCACCGTCGTCGTTCAGGCTGCGCCGACCGTCGATGAAACCCGCTATCTGCTTGCGCTGGCCCGCGACGATCAATCGATGGCGGGCGTCGTCGGCTGGATTCCGCTCGATTCCGACGACGCGCTCGAGATCATCGACGAATTCGCACGCGATCCGAAGTTCAAAGGCGTGCGCCCGATGCTTCAGGACTTGCCCGACGATACGTGGATCGCTCACGCGCCCCGCGAAGCCGCGATACAGCGCCTCATCGAGCTCGATCTCGCCTTCGACGCGCTCATCTTCGCGCGGCACGTGCCGTCGCTGGTCGAGTTCGCGCGGCGGTATCCGTTGCTGCGCATCGTCGTCGATCATGGCGCGAAGCCGCCGATTCGCGACGGCATCGACGCGGGCTGGCAACCCTGGGCCGATGGCATCGCGCAACTCGCGGCGCTGCCGCAGCGGCCCTACTGCAAGCTGTCGGGCCTCGCCACCGAAGCCGCGCCGAACTGGACGGAGGCGAAGCTGCAACCCTACGTCGCGCATCTGATCGAGCAATTCGGCGCAGAACGTCTGATGTGGGGCAGCGATTGGCCGGTGCTGAACCTCAACGGCGGCTACACTGAATGGCATGCTGCCGCCACGCGCCTCACCGCGCATCTCGGAAAAGCCGGGCAAGCGGCGATTTTCGGCGCAAACGCCCGCGCGTTCTACCGTCTCTGAGACCTGCCATATACCCGGCATGTCTCAAAATTAACCTGGACTGGAGCAGTGGATGGTACAAAGACTGGCAGGCAAGACCGCGCTGATCACGGCGGCCGGACAAGGCATCGGGCTCGCGACGGCCGAAATGTTCGCGGCTGAAGGCGCGCGCGTGATCGCGACGGATATCCGCATCGAATCGCTCGAAGGCAAGCCGTTCGAGGCGCGCCAGCTCGACGTTCTCGACGCGCAGGCAATCAGCGACCTCGCGAACGAGATCGGCGCAATCGACGTGCTATTCAACTGCGCGGGATACGTGCACGCCGGCTCGATCCTGGAAGCGACCGAAGCCGACTGGGACTTCGCCTTCGACCTGAACGCGAAAGCCATGTACCGGACGATCCGCGCGTTCCTGCCGGCCATGCTGGAAAAGGGCGGCGGCTCGATCATCAACATGTCGTCGGCGGCGTCGAGCGTGAAGGGCGTGCCTAACCGCTTCGTGTATGGCGCGTCGAAGGCGGCGGTCATCGGCTTGACGAAGTCGGTCGCGGCGGATTTCGTCACGCGCGGCATCCGCTGCAACGCCATTTGCCCGGGCACCGTGGAATCGCCGTCGCTGAAGGAGCGCATCGCGGAGCAGGCGCAGGCGCAAGGCGCGACCGTCGAGCAGGTGCAGGCCGCGTTCGTCGCGCGTCAGCCGATGGGGCGCGTCGGCCGCGCGAGCGAGATCGCGGCGCTCGCGCTGTATCTCGGCTCCGACGAGTCGTCGTTCACCACGGGTCAGATTCACGTTATCGATGGCGGCTGGTCCAACTGACCGTCCGTCGCTTTTCAACTTTCAGAACCACGAGGATCACATCAGATGAAGCTGCTTCGTTACGGCCCCAAGGGTCAGGAAAAGCCGGGCCTGCTCGACGCGGACGGCCAGATTCGCGACCTTTCGTCGGTCGTGGGCGACATCGCCGGCGACACGCTGACCGATGCGGGCCTGGCGAAACTGCGCGCCGTCGATCCGGCGTCGCTGCCCGTCGTCGAGGGCAATCCGCGCATCGGACCGTGCGTGGCGCGCGTCGGCAAGTTCGTGTGCATCGGCCTGAATTACGCGGACCACGCCGCGGAATCGAACTTGCCGGTGCCGACCGAGCCGGTCATCTTCGGCAAGTGGACGAGCGCCATTTGCGGCCCGAATGACGATGTCGAGATTCCGCGCGACTCGAAGAAGACGGACTGGGAAGTCGAACTGGGCGTCGTGATCGGCAAAGAAGCGAAGTACGTCGATGAAGCCACCGCGCTCGATTACGTCGCGGGCTATTGCGTGATCAACGACGTGTCCGAGCGCGAATGGCAGCTCGAACACGGTACGCAGTGGGACAAGGGCAAGGGTTTCGACACCTTTGGCCCGATCGGTCCGTGGCTCGTCACGAAGGACGAAATCGACGATCCGCAGAAGCTCGACCTGTGGCTCGAAGTGGACGGCCATCGCTATCAGAACGGCAACACGAAGACGATGGTCTTTACGGTCGCGCAACTGGTCGCGTACTTGTCGAAGACGATGAGCCTGCAGCCCGGCGACATCATTTCCACCGGCACGCCGCCGGGCGTCGGCATGGGCGTGAAGCCGAGCCCCGTGTTCCTGAAAGCCGGTCAGACGATGCGTCTCGGCATTCAGGGCCTCGGCGAGCAGCAGCAGAAGACCGTCGCGGCCAAGTAATACCCCGCGCGTTCCAAACAGAAAACCTCGCCGCGGCGAGGTTTTTTGCTTCTGGGCCAGAAGAAACCCCTACGCGTCGTAGAGCGCTTCGGCGGCGCCGTCGCCGATGCGCGTGATCGTCCCCTGCGCCACCGCGACGAGCCGCTCGGTATTGCCGTCGGTGACGAAGACATCGCATTGGCAAGTCGCCTGCGCCATGCCCGCATGAACCACGCGCGCCCGCGCCATCAGCGTCCCCGTCACCGCCGGGCGCAGATGATTGATCTTGAATTCGCCCGTGACCACCTTCGGACCGAGCCGCAATGCGCCCGCGAAGGTGAGCGCGTTGTCGACCAGATAGCTCACCACGCCGCCATGCACGAAGCCGTGTTGTTGCCTCAATTCGTCGCGGATCGGCAGACACAGCGTGAGACTCGCTGAATCGACCTGCATCAGCTTGGTGCCAAGCAAGGCGCTGAACGGCTGCGCGTTCAGTGCACCGCGTGCGATATCGACAATCTCGGCCATTCGGACACTCCTTGGTGGGTTCGGCGCCGTCCTGCAAAGACAATAGATAGCGTTCGCGCGCTTCGCAAGGAAGTTCGGCAAAAATCGTGCAATGGTGCGTTTCGGCGTGCCACGGCGCCCGGCGCCACCGGCATCGATTCTGCATAGACACGCTTTCCGGCTAACGATTCAAGCTTGTCGCGATGCCTGCCGTAAACCCGCACTGTCGCCGTCATGGAACGGTCAATCGTCAGTACGGGTGGAAGTGATGTTTGGAAAAATCAAGGTTGCATCAGGCTTGCTTGCGGTACTCGTCGTGTTCTGCGTCTTTCAACTCGTGACCGAGGGCCTCGGCTTCTGGTCGCTTTCGAAGACGCACGACGACGTCAATAATCTTTCGGACATCGCACTGAAACAGGTCAACGCCGTCAACAAGACCACGCAGCATCTGATGGATGCGCGCATCAACCTGTCGCGCGCTGGTACGCGCATGGTGCGCGGCGGCACGGAGCCGGTGGAGATCGTGCAGCATGCGCGCGAAGAACTCGCGAGCGCGGAGAAGTCGTTCGGCGCTTTCATGAACGCGCCCAAGACCGGCGATGAAAACGTCGCGCGCATGAACGCGCTGCAGACGAAGTACGCCGAATACGCGAAGGCGCTGTCGGAACTCGTGCAGTATCTCGACGCCGGCAATATTCAGGCGTTTCTCGATCAGCCGACGCAAGGCTTTCAGGACCGCTATCTCGCGGAACAGCAGAAGTTCGTCGATTTCGGCAATGCGTCGAGCAACGCGTACCTCGAATCGATCGACACGCGCTACGCGTGGTTCCGCGCGGTGGGCATCGTGATCGCGCTCGCGCTGATCGGCGGCGTCGTGCTCGTGCACTTCGCGCTGCGTCGCGGCGTCATCGCGCCGCTGGAAGAAGCCGGCCGCCACTTCGAGCGCATTGCGCAAGGCCGCCTCGATGAGCGCATCGCGGATCGCGGCACCAACGAAATCGGCCGCCTGTTCGCCGGTCTCGCCGCCATGCAGGCGAGCGTCGCGAACACCGTGAAGACCGTGCGCGAAACGTCGGAATCCATCAACTTCGGCGCGGACGAAATTGCAAGCGGCAACGCGGACTTGTCGGCGCGCACCGAGAATCAGGCGGCTTCGCTGGAAGAAACCGCATCGAGCATGGAAGAGTTGACCGCCACCGTGCGCCAGAACGCCGAACACGCGCGCGAAGCGAACGCGCTCGCAGGCGAAGCACTCGAAGCGACGTCGCGCGGGTCGAGCGTCGTGGACGACGTGGTCGACAAGATGCGCGTGATCGCGCAAAGCTCCGACAAGATCGCCGAGATCATTTCGGTCATCGACGGCATTGCGTTCCAGACGAACATCCTCGCGTTGAACGCGGCCGTCGAAGCGGCGCGCGCAGGCGAGCAGGGCCGCGGCTTCGCGGTCGTGGCGGGCGAAGTGCGCGGCCTCGCGCAGCGTTCGGCGCAATCGGCGAAGGAGATCAAGGAGTTGATCGGCGAATCCGTCGCTCAGGTCAGCGACGGCTCGGAACTGGTCGAGCGCGCCGGCTCCGCGATGCGCGAGGTGTCCACGTCGATCTCGCGCGTCACGCAGATGATGGCGGAGATCAGCGCGTCGTCGCTGGAGCAGAGCGTCGGCATCGAGCAGGTGAATCAGGCGGTCACGCAGATGGACGAGATGACGCAGCAGAACGCGGCGCTCGTCGAGCAGGCCGCGGCTGCCGCGTCTTCGCTGCACGAGCAGACGCGCCAGTTGAAGGCGGCGGTTTCGGTGTTCCAGCTCGCCTAAGCAGGCAACGACGCGTACGCCGTGGCGAGGTGATACGGCGTCGTCGACGGCATTTCCGCCCGGCTGATGCTGCCATCGGCCGCGCGGCATTCCACCCATCCCCGCGCGTGCAAGAAGCGCGCGGCGTATCGGCCGATCTGCTCCCCGAGCGCGTCGCCGCGCGTGGCGAGCGCCCGCAGATATTCCGTCTGCGCCCAGATGCGCTGCGTGCCGTCGATCACGCGGCCGGTTTCATCGAGCGCGGCGAACACCCCGCCCGTCTTCTCTTCGATGCCGTGCTTCTGCGCGAAGTCGAACGCGCGTTCCAGCCGCTCGTCCAGCGTGACGCCCTTGAATGCGGCATGTCCGCTGCCCTTGACCAGGAAATACCATTCGAACTGATGTCCCGGTTCCAGCCGGTTGTCCGCCGCGCCGATAGGCAATTCGGCGATGCAACCCGTCGGCTCGTGCACGAACATGCGCGCGATCCATTCGGCGAGCGTGGCGAGGCGCGCGTCGTACGCGGTGTCGCCCGTTGCTTCGCGGGCAGCGAGCCACGCTTCCGCAAGGTGCATCAGCGGGTTCTGCAGCGGACCTTCCAACGTCGCGGAGAAGTCTTCCGCCACGACGGCGTTCAGCACTTCCCCGACATGCGCGAACCGCGTTTCGATGAGCTTCGCCGTTTCATCGACGACGGCGAACGCGCGCGCCGATCCGCTCTTGCTCGCGTAATGCGCGCACGCGAAAACGACGAACGCGTGCGTGTATAAGTCCTTTTGCCGCTCGAGCGGCGCGCCGTTTGCATCCACGCTATAGAACCAACCGCCGTTGCGCGTGTCGTGAAAGTAGTGCTGCAACGACTCGAACAAGGTCGCGGCGTGATCGAGATCGCCCGCATCCGTGAAAACGAAAAGTTGCCGCGCGCACGCCATCGCGCGGTAACGCTTGGGCGGCAGCGGCGCGTGGTCGTCGGGACCGACGGCTTCGAACGGCAGACGCAGCGTCGCGTTGAAGCCGGGGCCGCGCCACAGCGGAAGCACGACGTTCGCGTAATGCGCGCGCAGCGCCGCGCCGGTTTGAAGATGCGCGGACGGCGTCGATGGCGCGCCGGGCGTGGATGGATGTTGCATGCGACAGTCTTTAGAAGTGTTCCGAGAGGCGCTACGGCGTAGCCTGGCAAGCATAGCAAACGGCGCTCGCCGCGCGACAAGCCGGTATCACGAGGAGAGAAAAACATGTTGAACAACGTCGAACTTGTTTCCCGGCTCGTCATGGCCGCCCTGCTCGGCAGCGTGATTGGCTTCGAGCGCGAGCGGCTTTCGTGGGCCGCCGGGCTGCGCACGCATATGCTCGTGTGCGTCGGCTCCGCGCTGATCATGATCGTGTCCGCGTTCGGCTTCGCGGATGCGCTCAAGGCGGAGCATGTGGTGCTGGACCCATCGCGCGTGGCGGCGCAGGTCGTGTCGGGCATCGGCTTTCTCGGCGCGGGCTCGATCCTTTTGCGCGGCGAGATCGTCCGCGGCCTGACGACGGCGGCGAGCCTGTGGTCCGTCGCGGCAATCGGGCTCGCGGTCGGTGGCGGCCTGTACACGGCGTCGATCGCGGCGACCGCGATCATCCTCGTCATTCTGGCGGGGCTGAAGCCGCTCGAGCGACGTTTCATCTCGGTGAGGCAGCGCCGACAACTGACGATGCTCGTCGATCGCGGCTCGCTCTCGTTTCATGCGCTGCACGAGGCGCTCGGGCCGGGCAGCGTGCGTGTGAAGCAGTTCGTCGTGCAGCAGAGCGAAGAGTCGCCCGATTCGGACGAAGTGCAAGTGGAGTTGTCGCGCGTATCCGAAGCGGAGTATCGGTCGATCTGCGCGCGCTTGCGGCAACTCGACGTCGTCCGCGAGTTTCGCGAAGACGGCAACGCCTGAGCGGCGGCGCGCGAGTGCATCGCACGGATGCGAAATTGAACGCCGAAACATCGCGCAAAGCCGCTGGATAAGGGCCGTAGCCGTGCGACAATGCGGCCTCGAAATTTATTGCCGGACCGCGTGGGCGCGCTGCGCGCCAGCAGTTACGGCCGCAGTCTTTCGATCCGCAGCTTCCGACCTATGCCAGATTCCGCTGTACCCCGAAATCCTGACGTCTCATCGGACGATACCGTTCCTTCCGCGAAAGCCAGCCGCCGGAGTCCGGCGCGCACCGCGCAGCGCGTCGCCCAACTGCGCGAAGCGATCCGCCCCGGCGAAACGCTCGACCTCTTCGCCGAGGACGCGGAACGCGCCACCCAGCAGGCGATGAACACCGATATCCGTCAGGGCACCTTCGAGGGCTTCGAGTTGCCGGAGGTGTTTCTGGCGGCAGTGGAATCGTCGGCGAGGCGGCGCGCAGCGCGTGCGGCGGCGCCAACGGAAGCGCGAGCGGAGACGCCGATGCAAGGCGATCTGATCACGGATTCACCTGATTCAGGCGACGAAGCCCCGACGCTCCTTGCTACCACGACCGCTTTTCCTTCGCCCGATACCGTCTCGCTCGATCGGCACGTCGCGGCGGTTGCCTCGCACTCGTTCCAGTCGTTCGCATGGCTCTTGTGCGCCATGCTCGCGACCTACGCCAGCGTCATCGCGCAGCCGGTGACCTGCCTCCCCACCGTTCCCGACCTTCTCAGCCCGCAATAGCGCGCTGCGGCAATGTGCCTCGGCGTGGCCCGCGATGTCCGTCACGCGGCCGCTTCCGTCGCGCCCCTAATTCGCAGCCGGTCAAAAAAGCCGTGTCTGTAGAAAAACTACAACATTTTTGGGAAGAAAATGCTGCATTGCACTAGGAATCCGGCAGGGCAAACCCTATAATCATGGCTAAGGGAAAACCCTCAATCACCAACCGGAGTCTCACATGAGCTACCTCTTCGCACTGCTGCAAAAACTCGCTTCGTTCTTCGAATCGCCGCACCTGCCGATGGACAAAGACTACTCCTATCAAGCACGTTTCCGTGAATCCGAGCGTCAGCGCAAGGCACGCGGCACGGCTTTCGGCATCCGTCTGTAATGCGCGGCTAAAGGCGGCGCGGGACACACACTAGAAGCAATATGCGACGGCAAGCGCCGTACACCCGCCCGCCAGTTCTGTAGTTTTTCTAGCAGTTTTCTAGCATCTCACTTCCGCGCTCACAAGCGCGCGACACGGCATCATTTCCCCTGCAGTTTCTCCGCGCCCGTCGTCCGACGAGCCGCCGCGGTATCCTTTCGTTCTCACGAACCCTCGCGCATTGCGCCGCCCCTCATGACCGGCGACACCCACTTCTACGATCCGAGCGAAGGCCACGGCCTGCCGCATGACCCATTCAAGGCAATCGTCGCGCCGCGCGTCATCGGCTGGATTTCCAGCCGCACCGCCGAAGGCGGCGTGAACCTCGCACCGTACAGCTTCTTCGGCGCGTTCGCGACGTTCCCTTACGTGATCGGCTTCTCCAGCGAAGGCCGCAAGGACAGCATCAGCAACATCGAGGCGACCGGCGAATTCGTCTGGAATATGTCGACGCGCCCGCTCGCCGAGCGCATGAACCGCACGTCCGCGCCGGTGGCGCCGGAGATCGACGAATTCGAGCTCGCAGGCTTGACCAAAGCGCCCGGCCGCAATGTCGACGTGCCGCACGTGGCCGAGTCGCCGGCGGCGCTCGAATGCCGGCTGCTACAAGTGGTGCGCATCCACGATCTCGCCGGCCAGCCGATGAACAACTGGCTCGCGCTCGGTCAGGTGGTGGGCGTGCATATCCGCAGCGAGTTTTTGAAAGACGGTCTCTTCGATACCGCCGCCGCGCGCCCGATCATGCGCGCGGGTTATCGCGCCGACTACGCCGAGATCGGCGAAATGTTTCAGATGATTCGCCCGAGCGCCTGACCCCAAAGGCGGAAACATCGGCTTCGCGCCGCGACTTGTCGTGGCGCGACACGCATCCACCGTTGCGCGCTTCTCTCTCTTCTTCCGCAAAGCCTTGTCCTGCAAGGGCGTCCGGCTGTCAACCGCGAAACTGCGACAAATCGGTGTCGTATTTCCACATGTGATTGTCGCAAATAGTCGGCTCACGGCACTTTTTTCTGGCAACTATGTATGCAGAGCGCGGAAGCGCGTCCGCCACGGTTCTGGAGAATGTCGATGGATTCCCCCAAGGTAGTGGTCGAAGGGCTGTGCAAAGTGTTTGGCAGCAACCCCAAACAGGCGATCGACCTGTTGGCCGGCGGTGCGTCGAAGGAAGAGGTGTTTTCGCGTACCGGCCAGATTGTCGGCGTCCACAACGTCTCGTTCGATGTCAGGGAAGGCGAGATCTTCGTGCTGATGGGCCTGTCCGGCTCCGGCAAATCCACGCTGATTCGCCTCATCAACCGGCTCGTCGACCCGACCGCCGGCAAGGTGCTGATCGACGGCCGCGATGTGGCCGCCGTGCCGCGCTCGGAACTCACGGCGCTGCGCCGCCGGGACATGAGCATGGTGTTCCAGTCGTTCGCGCTGATGCCGCAGCGCACGGTGCTGTCCAACGCCGCGTTCGGGCTGGAAGTGGCGGGCGTCGGACGCAAGGAACGCGAGTCGCGCGCCATGACCGTGCTCGAACAAGTGGGCCTCGCGCCGTTCGCGCAGAAGCTGCCGTCGCAGTTGTCGGGCGGCATGCAGCAGCGCGTGGGCCTCGCGCGGGCGCTTGCCGTCAATCCTTCGCTGATGATCATGGACGAAGCGTTTTCCGCGCTCGATCCGCTCAAGCGCAAGGAAATGCAGAACGTGCTGCTCGACCTTCAGCGCGAGCAGCGCCGCACGATTCTCTTCGTCTCGCACGATCTCGAAGAAGCCATGCGCATCGGCACGCGCATCGCGATCATGGAAGGCGGCCGCGTGGTGCAGATCGGCACGCCGCAGGAAATCATCAAGAATCCCGCCGACGACTACGTGCAAGCCTTCTTCGAAGGCATCGACACGAGCCGTTACCTCACGGCCGGCGATCTCATGCAGACCGATGCCGTGCCCGTCATGAAGCATTCGCCGCAGATCGACGCATCGAGCGTCGCGAAGACGCTCAACGGCAGCGCGGAATACGCGTTTGTGCTGGACGCCGAGCGCCGCATTCGCGGCTTCGTCGGGCGCGACGCCACGGGCAACGCCGTGCCGCAAATCCATCATGTCGAATGCATTCAGCGAACCATGACGCTCGACGACGTGGTGAATCGCGTGGTCGCGAGTCCCGCGCCGCTGCCCGTCGTCGATGCAGACGGTTCGTACTGTGGTTCGGTCAACAAGACGAACGTGCTCCAGGTCTTAACGCGCCATCGAGGTTCCCATGTCTGAAATCATTCCGCTCGGTAGCTGGGTCGATCACGGCGTCCACTATCTGCTCGATCACGACGCCAAAACGTTCGACTCCATCGGCAAAGTCATCGAGAGCTTCGCGGCGCTCATCGAACACGGTCTGCAGGCCATTCCGATGTGGGCGCTCATGGCGATTTTCGTCGGCATCGGGTTGTGGCGCGTCGGCTGGCGTTTCGCGGCGTTCACGCTGCTCTCGCTCCTGCTCGTCTACGCGACAGGCTTCTGGGATCAGATGGTCATCACGCTAGGTCTTACGTTGTCCTCAACGTTTATCAGCTTGTTGCTCGGCGTGCCGCTCGGCATCTGGACCGCCAAGAGCAAGATGGTCGAAATGGTCGTGCGCCCCGTGCTCGACCTCATGCAGACCATGCCCGCCTTCGTGTATCTGATTCCTGCCGCGATGCTGTTCGGCCTCGGCCGCGTGCCCGGCATTCTGTCGACCGTCATCTTCGCGATGCCGCCTGCTGTGCGCCTCACCTCGCTCGGCATCAAGCATGTGAATCGCGAGATCGTGGAAGCGGGTCAGGCGTTCGGCTGCACGCCGTGGCAACTGCTCTATAAGGTGCAGATTCCGAACGCGCTGCCGTCCATCATGACCGGCGTGAACCAGACGATCATGATGGCGCTGTCGATGGTCATCATCGCGTCGATGGTCGGCGCGGGCGGCCTCGGCAACGACGTGCTCGCGAGCATTCAGCGGCTGGATATCGGCTTGGGCTTCGAGAGCGGCTTGTCGGTGGTGTTGCTGGCGATCATCCTCGATCGCATCACGGAGAGCTTCGGACGTTCGCCCGGCATGGCTCGCGCGCCGCTTCTCTCGGGCTTCAAGTCCGTGATGCGCGTGCGCCGCGCGCCGGCCGCGCAACAAGGTTGATGCGCCCATGAAGCGCGATGCGATCGCCCCCGCAGCCGCCGAATCGCCGCTCGCCCATCTCGCGCACTTCGGCTTTCTGACGCTGCCGAACTTCTCGATGATCGCGTTCACGAGCGCGGTCGAAGTGCTGCGCATGGCGAACTACATCGGCCGCGCGGAGCACTACCGATGGTCGGTCATCACGCCGGACGGCGAGCCGGCGCGCGCGAGCAACGGCATGACGGTCAAGCCTGCAACGACGCTCGACGAAGCAGGCATGCCCGACGTGCTGATCGTGTGCGGCGGCTGGCACGTCGCCGATTATGTCGACGACACCGTGATCGCGCTGCTGCAGTGCGTGCATGAGGCGGGCGTGCCGCTCGGCGGCATCTGCACCGGGCCGTATGCGCTTCTCGCGGCGAAGCTGCTGGACGGCTACCGCTGCACGCTGCACTGGGAAGACATGTCGCCCGTCAACAAGCGCTTCCCGCATGTGCGCTTCGCCGACGAGCTTTTCGTGATCGACCGTGACCGCGTAACGTGCACGGGCGGCACGGCGCCGCTCGACCTGATGCTCAATCTCGTGAGCCTGCGGCTCGGGCAGGCCCATGCGGCGCAAGTGTCGGAGCAGTTCATCGTCGAGCGCATACGTGGCTCGACCGACTATCAGCATATTCCGGTCGATGCGCGCGTCGGCTTCTCGCGCGCCGAACTGGTCGAAGTAGTCCGGCTGATGGAAGCGAATATCGAAGAGCCGCTTTCGCTCGACGAACTCGCGCGGCTCGTGCATCTTTCACAGCGGCATCTTCAGCGCATGTTCAAGATGTTCCTCAGCGTGTCGCCGACGCACTACTACCTGACGCTGCGCCTGCGACGCGCCCGCGATCTGTTGCGCAACACGGATGCATCGATTGCGCGCGTGACGAGCGTCTGCGGTTTCCATTCGCCTTGCCACTTCAGCAAGGCATATCGCGCGCAATTCGGCCATGCGCCGAGCGCGGAGCGGCGTCTTTCCGCGTGACCGCCGCTGCGCGTTGCGTCACGAAGCTAGCTGACGATCACGTTCGATAATCCGTCTTGCCGCCTTCGATCATGCGCAACGCGGCCTGCCATTGCAGCGCGGCAATGCTTTCCATGCTGTCGCTGCGATACTGCGCGGCGGTCGTTTCGCACACTTCGGGCGAAGGCAGATTCAGCTCGCCGCCGCCTGCGAGCGCGCGCAGCTGAATCTCGCAGGCCCGTTCCAGAAAATAGATTTCCTGAAACGCAGCGGGAATCGAACGGCCGCATGCAAGCAGCCCGTGATTGCGCAGGATCATCGCGTTATGCGGGCCGAGATCGTTGACGAGACGATCTCGCTCCGCGAGATCCAGCGCGATGCCTTCGTAGTCGTGATAGCTGATCTGCCCGTAGTACTTCAGCGCATGCTGGCTGATGGGCAAGAGCCCCTGCTTCTGCGCGGAGACCGCCGCGCCCGCCGGCGTATGCGTATGCACGACGCAAACCACATCCGGCCGCGCCATGTGAATGGCCGAGTGAATGGTGAAGCCAGCCGGATTCACGCGATACCGCTCGGGATGCTCGGCCGCGTTTGCATCGACCGGACGGCCTTCGCTGTCGATGCGCACTAGGTCCGACGCGCGCATTTCGTCGAAGAGCACGCCGTATCGGTTGATGAGGAAGTGATGCTCCGGCCCCGGCACGCGCGCGCTGATGTGCGTGAAGATCATGTCGGTCCAGCGAAAATGCGCGATGACGCGATACAGCGCCGCCAGGTCACAGCGTAGCGCCCACTCTTGCTCCGAATAACCGTGAGTCTCCATGCCAGTCTCCTTCGTTGGAATTGGTCAGATGGCCTGTGCGCGGCCGGGAAACGTCTCGTCGTAGTCCATTGCGTGATGCACTTCCTCGGTGTCTGCGCCGCGCTGCTCGCGATACATCATCGGCGGCAGACCGAACTGCTTGCGAAATTCGCGGCCGAGGTGCGATGCATCGGAGAAACCGCAGCTCGACGCGATATCGGCCACCGTCTTGTCCGAGCTGGTGAGCAGCCATGCGGCCGTGCGCAGCCGCACCTGCTTGGCGTACGCCTGCGGCGCCTTGCCCGTCTCGGCTTTGAAGAGGCGTTCGAGTTGCCGCGTCGACATGTCCAGCTTGTGCGCGAGTTCATCGAGCGTGAGCGAACGGCCGACGTGCTGCTCCATCAGAAGAATCGCGCGCTTGACCTTCGGATGCGTGGCGGGCGCGAGGCCCGGCGGATGCGGCTGCGGCGCGTTGCCCTTCTGCATGTCGTCGACGAGCAGAATGCGCAGCGCCTTTTGCACCGTCGCGGTCTCGAAGTGTCGCAGCAAAATGGCGGCGGCCACGTCGATGGAAGCGCGCCCGCCCGAGCAAGTGATGCGCCGTCTGTCGATCACGAACAGCCGGTCCGCGACGAGCAGTTGCTCGTCCGCTTGCGGAAAACGCTCGACGAAGTCCCAGTAGTGGAACCAGCTCACGCAGACGCGATGGCCGTCTAGCACGCCCGCGCGCATCAGCGTGAAAACGCCCGTGCACATGCCGACGATGGTCGCGTCGCGGGCAGCGGCGCGGCGAATGAATTGCAGCGTGGCATCGCTCGCGGAAGCCCCGGAATGCAGCAGGCCGCCGACGACGACCACATAGTCGAACGGTTCGGCCTGCTCGTAGGTTTCCCACGGCGTGATCTGGATGCCGCAGCTCGCGCGCACCGGCGAGAGCGTTTCGCCGATCACGCTCCACGAGCAGCGCACCGGGCGGCTGAAGTCGCCTTCGTCAGCGGAAAGACGCAGCAGATCGACGAAGCCGGAGAACGCGGTCAGCGTGAAGTTCGGCAACAGCACGATGCCGAAGCGGATGCGCGATTTCGATTGGCCGTCGATGGAGAGCGGCGGAAGAGATTCTGCGGGATTCATGCGCGTGCGGTGCGGCGGCTCTGGGGTATGCGGCGAGCATAACACCGGGCACGCGCAACGGGCGCATGGTCAGAAAGGAAGGAAACGCCGCGCAGAACGCGCGGCGTGAAGCGATGAATCAGGCGCCGAGAACCGCGAACGCCCAGGCGAACACGCCGCCGATCAGCGCGCCCGTCGAACGGCCGAGCAGGCTCGCGACGGTGTAATCGCCCCAGCGCTGCTCGACCTCGGCTTTCAACACGCCGAAGTAGCGCAAAACCGGATCGATGGAGCAGACGAGCATGAGCGCGACCCACAAAGGCGCTTCGCGGGTGAGGACATGTTCGGGAGCCAGAACGCCTGTCGCCTGAAGCGCGCCGACGACGCCGACGCCGACAAGAAACGCGAAGACCCAGGACTTGAAGAACTGATCGGGAAGAGCGTGACTTTCCATTGCTGCAAACGGGTTAAACGGGGGACTGGAAGACGAGAGACGCATTCGCGCGGGCTCTCACGGACCTAGGGAATATACCGAGACGTATTTGTTTAGCCGTTCGGAGCAATCTCAAAAATGCCCCGGTTTGCAACGAAACTGCGCAGGAACGCGCTGCGGCCTGCGCGCTCTGGTAAGCGCTGACGCCGCCATCCCATTTCCATGCCGTTTTTGTTCTATCTGCCGGAATTGCGGTTTGGTGCAATGAGGCCATGTCGAACGCGCTCGCTCATTCGAACGACGCGAACCGCCAACCTTGAGGCCACGCCATGAATGTCAGCGTTTTCGATCTGTTCAAGATCGGCATCGGACCTTCCAGCTCGCATACCGTCGGGCCGATGATCGCGGCGTGCCGCTTCGCGTCGCACATCGAGGACGCGAACCTGCTCGGCTTCGTCACCCGCGTGCGGGCCGAGTTGTTCGGCTCGCTCGGCGCGACGGGCAAGGGCCACGGCACCGACAAGGCCGTGCTGCTCGGCCTCGAAGGCAATCTCCCCGATCTGATCGATCCGGACGCGATCGCGCCGCGCCTCGCCGACATCCGCGCGACGAAGCGTCTGAATTTGCTCGGCAAGCGCGCCATCGTGTTCGACGAGCGCGAGCATATCGGCTTCTATCGCAAGCTGATGCCGGGCGCGGCGGGATCGAGCATGGTGCATCCGAACGGCATGCGCTTTCAGGCGTTCGATGAAAACGGTCAACTGCTCGTCGAGAAGGAGTATTACTCGGTCGGCGGCGGCTTCGTGACGAACCGCGAAGGCGAGCGCGTCAACGGTGTGCGGGCGGGCGCGAGCGTGCCGTATCCGTTTCGTACCGGCGACGATCTCATGCGCATCTGCCGGGAGACAGGTCTGTCTATCGCCGATGTCGCGATGAAGAACGAATGCGCGAATCGCAGTGAACACGAAGTGCGCGAGGGCATGCTGGCCGTGTGGCGCGTGATGGCCGCGTGCGTCGAGCGCGGCTGCAAGGAGCGCGGCGATTTGCCGGGACCGATGCAGGTCAAGCGCCGCGCCGCGGACCTGTGCGCGCAACTGCGCTCGCGTTCCGAGGAATCGCTGCGCGATCCGCTCTCGATGCTCGACTGGGTGAACCTCTACGCGATGGCCGTCAACGAAGAAAACGCTTCGGGCGGGCGCGTGGTCACTGCTCCGACCAACGGCGCGGCCGGCGTGATTCCCGCCGTGCTGCACTACTACGTGAAGTTCATGCACGGCGCGAACGACGAAGGCATCGTGCGCTTTCTTCTGACGGCGGCAGCCATCGGCATCATCTACAAGGAGACGGCTTCCATTTCCGGCGCGGAAGTGGGCTGTCAGGGCGAAGTGGGCGTCGCGTGCTCGATGGCCGCCGCCGCGCTCGCAGCCGTGATGGGCGGCACGCCCGCGCAAGTGGAAAACGCCGCCGAAATAGGCATGGAACACCACCTCGGCATGACGTGCGATCCCGTCGGCGGCCTCGTGCAGATTCCGTGCATCGAGCGCAACGCGATGGGCGCGATCAAGGCGATCAACGCCGCGCGCATGGCGATGAAGGGCGACGGCAAGCATTACGTGTCGCTGGATTCGGTCATCAAGACCATGCGCGAAACGGGCGCGGACATGAAGACGAAATACAAGGAGACGTCGCGCGGCGGGCTGGCCGTGAACGTCATCGAGTGCTGAAACACCGCTACGAAGGAAGAAACACATGAGCCGCTATTCGATATTCAGCCTGCTGCGCAACGGCATGTCGTATCACGAGAACTGGGAGCGCCAATGGCGCAGCCCGGAGCCCAAGCGCGAATACGACGTGGTGATCGTCGGCGGCGGCGGGCACGGCCTCGCGACGGCCTACTATCTCGCGAAAGAGCACGGCATTACCAACGTCGCGATTCTGGAGAAGGGCTGGATCGGCGGCGGCAATACCGCGCGCAACACGACCATCGTGCGTTCCAACTATCTGTGGGACGAATCCGCCGCGCTGTATGAGAAGGCGATGAAGCTGTGGGAAGGCCTGTCGCAAGACCTCAACTACAACGTGATGTTTAGCCAGCGCGGCGTGATGAACCTCGCGCACACGCTGCAAGACGTGCGCGATACCGAGCGCCGCGTGAACGCGAACCGGCTCAATGGCGTCGATGCCGAGTTCCTCACCCCCGCGCAGATCAAGGAGATCGAGCCGACCATCAACCTAAACAGCCGTTATCCGGTGCTGGGCGCGTCGATACAGCGTCGCGGCGGCGTCGCGCGTCACGATGCGGTGGCCTGGGGCTTCGCGCGCGGCGCGGATCAGGCGGGCGTGGACATCATCCAGAACTGTCAGGTGGTGGGCATTCGGCGCGAGGGCAACCGCGTGACCGGCGTCGATACCACCAAAGGCCATATCAAGGCGAAGAAGGTTGCGATCGTCGCGGCCGGCAACACCACGACGCTCGCGGACATGGCGGGCGTGCGGCTGCCGCTCGAAAGCCATCCGTTGCAGGCGCTCGTGTCCGAGCCGATCAAGCCGGTGGTCAACACGGTCGTGATGTCGAACGCGGTGCACGCGTACATCAGCCAGTCCGACAAGGGCGATCTCGTGATCGGCGCGGGCGTCGATCAGTACACGGGCTTCGGGCAGCGCGGCAGCTTCCAGATCATCGAAGGCACGCTGGAAGCGATCGTCGAGATGTTCCCCGTGTTCTCGCGCGTGCGGATGAACCGCCAGTGGGGCGGCATCGTCGATGTTTCGCCGGACGCATGCCCGATCATCAGCAAGACCGACGTGAAGGGCCTCTACTTCAATTGCGGATGGGGCACGGGCGGCTTCAAGGCGACGCCGGGTTCCGGCTGGGCGTACGCGCACACCATCGCGAAAGACGAGCCGCATCCGCTCAATGCGCCGTTCTCGCTCGACCGCTTCTATACCGGCCATCTGATTGACGAACACGGCGCGGCAGCCGTGGCGCACTGAAGGAGTACTGAATATGTTGCTGATCGAATGCCCCTGGTGCGGGCCGCGCGCCGAAAGCGAATTTTCGTGCGGCGGCGAAGCGGACATTGCGCGCCCGCTGGAAACGGAAAAGCTCACCGACAAGGAATGGGGCGATTACCTCTTCATGCGCAAGAACCCGCGCGGCGTGCATCGCGAGCAATGGATGCATGCGCAAGGCTGCCGCCGCTGGTTCAAGGCGCAGCGTGACACGGTGACCTACGAGATTCAGGGCTACGAGACGTTCGACCGTCCGCTGGCTGTGATGGACAACAAGGAGGGAGCGTCGAAATGAGCCAGAAAGACCGACTCGCAACGGGCGGGCGCATCAATCGCGCCATCGCGCTGACCTTCACGTTCAACGGCAAGACGTATCAAGGCTATCAGGGCGACACGCTCGCGTCCGCGCTGCTCGCCAACGGACAGCACTTCGTCGCGCGTAGCTGGAAGTATCACCGGCCGCGCGGCATCGTGACGGCGGGCGTGGAAGAACCGAATGCGGTCGTGCAACTGGAGAAGGGCGCTTATACGGTGCCGAACGCGCGCGCGACCGAAGTGGAGCTGTATCAGGGACTGGTCGCGGAGAGCGTGAACGCGAAGCCGAACATCGAGAACGATCGCATGGCGATCAATCAGAAGATCGCGCGTTTCATTCCGGCGGGCTTCTACTACAAGACGTTCATGTGGCCGCGCAAGCTGTGGCCCAAGTACGAAGAAGTCATTCGCGATGCAGCCGGTCTCGGCAAGGCGCCCGAAGAACGCGATGCGGACCGCTACGACAAGTGCTTCGCGCATTGCGACGTGCTCGTGGTCGGCGGCGGACCGTCGGGTCTCGCTGCGGCGTATGCGGCGGGCTTGTCCGGCGCGCGCGTGATTCTCGTCGACGATCAGCGCGAACTGGGCGGCTCGCTGCTCTCGTGCCGCGCGGAGATCGACGGCAAACCCGCGCTGCACTGGGTGCAGAAGATCGAGGCCGAACTGCGCACGATGCCGGACGTGAAGATACTTTCACGCAGCACGGCGTTCGGGTATCAGGACCACAATCTCGTGACGGTGACGCAACGCCTGACCGATCACTTGCCCGTGTCGATGCGCAAGGGCACGCGCGAACTGATGTGGAAAGTGCGGGCGAAGCGCGTGATTCTCGCGACGGGCGCGCACGAGCGTCCCATCGTGTTCGGCAACAACGATCTGCCCGGCGTGATGCTGGCGTCCGCGGTATCGACGTATCTGCATCGCTATGCGGTGCTGCCGGGCCGCAACGCAGTGGTGTTCGCCAACAACGACGACGCCTACCAATGCGCGCTCGATCTCAAGGCGGCGGGCGCACAGGTCACGGTTGTCGATCCGCGTCCTGCCGAAACGAAGGGCGCATTGCCCGCAGCCGCGCGACGCTACGGCGTGCGCGTGATGAACAACGCGGTGGTGACGGCAGCGCACGGCAAGCTGCGCGTGTCGTCGGTAGAAGTGGCTTCGTATGCGAACGGCACGGTCGGCGCGAAGCAAGCCGACCTGCCTTGCGATCTCGTCGCGATGTCCGGCGGATGGAGCCCGGTGCTGCATCTCTTCGCGCAATCCGGCGGCAAGGCGCATTGGCACGATGAGAAAGCATGCTTCGTCCCCGGCAAGGCGATGCAGGCGGAGACGAGCGTCGGTGCATGCGCGGGCGACTTCACGCTGGCACGCGGCATTCGCTTCGGTCTCGAAGCGGGCGCGGAAGCGGCGCGCGCAGCGGGACATATCGTGGCGCGGACGCAGCCGGTGAAGGTCGCGGAGATCGCGGAAGCGCCGATCATGCCGCTGTGGCTCGTCGGCGGACGCGAACTCGCGACGCGCGGACCGAAGCAGTTCGTCGATTTCCAGAACGACGTTTCCGCCGCCGACATCTATCTCGCCGCGCGCGAAGGCTTCGAATCGGTGGAGCACGTGAAGCGTTACACGGCGATGGGCTTCGGCACGGATCAGGGCAAGCTCGGCAACATCAACGGCATGGCGATTCTTGCGCAGGCGCTCGGCAAGACCATTCCGGAGACAGGCACCACGACGTTCCGCCCCAACTACACGCCTGTCACGTTCGGCACGTTCGCGGGCCGCGAACTGGGCGAGTTTCTCGATCCCGTGCGCAAGACGGCCATTCACGAATGGCACGTGCAGAACGGCGCGATGTTCGAGGACGTCGGCAACTGGAAGCGCCCGTGGTACTACCCGAAGGGCGGCGAAGACATGCACGCGGCCGTCGCGCGTGAATCGCTCGCGGTGCGTCAGAGCGTCGGCATTCTCGATGCATCGACGCTCGGCAAGATCGACATTCAAGGCCCCGATGCCGCGAAGCTGCTGAACTGGGTCTACACCAACCCGTGGAGCAAGCTGGAAGTGGGCAAATGCCGCTATGGCCTGATGCTCGATGAAAACGGCATGATCTTCGACGACGGCGTGACCGTGCGCCTCGCCGAACATCACTACATGATGACGACGACCACCGGCGGCGCGGCACGCGTGCTCACGTGGCTCGAACGCTGGCTGCAAACCGAATGGCCCGACATGCGCGTGCGGCTCGCATCGGTGACGGACCATTGGGCGACGTTCGCCGTGGTCGGACCGAATAGCCGCAAGGTGCTGCAAAAAGTGTGTCAGGACATCGACTTCGCCAACGCCGCGTTCCCGTTCATGAGCTATCGCGATGGCACGGTGGCGGGTGCATCGGCGCGTGTCATGCGCATCAGCTTCTCGGGCGAACTGGCCTACGAAGTGAACGTGCCGGCGAACGTGGGCCGCGCGGTGTGGGAAGCCATCATGGAAGCGGGCGCGGAATTCGACATCACGCCGTACGGCACTGAAACGATGCACGTGCTGCGCGCGGAGAAGGGCTACATCATCGTCGGGCAAGACACCGATGGCTCGATGACGCCGTTCGACCTCGGCATGGGCGGCCTCGTCGCGAAGTCGAAAGACTTCATCGGCAAGCGCTCGCTCACGCGCTCGGATACCGCGAAGGCGGGACGCAAGCAGTTCGTCGGCTTGCTCACGGACGATCCTTCGTTCGTGCTGCCGGAGGGATCGCAGATCGTCGCGGGTCCGTTCCAGGGCGATACCGCGCCGATGCTCGGCCATGTGACGTCCAGCTATTACAGCCCTGTTTTGAAGCGTTCGATTGCGTTGGCCGTCGTGAAGGGCGGGCTCGACAAGATCGGCGAAACCGTCACGATTCCGCTTGCGAGCGGCAAGCAGATCAACGCGAAAATCACCAGTTCGGTGTTCTACGACAGCGAAGGAGCACGTCAACATGTGGAATGAAACCAAAGGTTCCTCGACCGTTGTGGATCGCATGGCAGTCGGGCAGAGCAGCCTCGGCCCGACGTGGCAGGAGTCGCCGCTCGTGGGCGCGGATGCGCTGATGAAGGCGCATCATGCGGGCGCGTCGAAGGCGTTTCGCTTGACGGAGCGTCCGTTCCTGCAACTCGTGAACGTGCGCGGCGATACACGCGATGCCGCGTTCATGCACGCGGCGGAAAGCGTGATCGGCTGCGCGCCGCCTTCGATGCCGAACACCATCGCGAAGGGCAACGGCTACGACATGCTGTGGCTCGGGCCGGACGAATGGCTTGTGGTGTCCGAGGCGCAGCACGATGCATCGCGCGCGGCGCCGCTCGAAGCGCGATTGCGCGATGCCTTCGCGGGCGCGTTCGCATCGGCGGTGGATATCGGCAGCGGTTATACGGTGCTCGATATCGACGGTCCTCGCACGCGCGATGTGCTTTCGCGCGGCTGTCCGCTGGATTTGCATCCGAAGGTCTTCGGCGCGGGGCAGTGTGCGCAGAGCCACTACTTCAAGGCGTCGATCACGCTGGTGCCGCTGGGCGGCGATCGCTTCGAAATCATCGTGCGTCGCAGCTTCGCGGATTACTTCGTGAAGATCATGCTCGATGCGGCCGAGCCGCTGCTCGCATGAAGCCGTACGAGCCGTTGCATACGGGCGGACAAGGATGGCGCGTGATCGTCGATGAACTCGTCGTGATGACGCGCGTCGGGCTTTATGAGCACGAGCATCGCGCGCCACAGGCTATATCCATCGATGCGAGCCTGCGGTATCGCGGCATGCCTCGCGAAGACGAGCTGATCGATTACGAGGCCTGGTGCAATCGCGTGACGGTGTATCTGCAAGAGAAGACGCATACGCGCTTGCTCGAAACGCTTGCGGTGGAGATTGCCGCGTTATCGTTCGATGCATGGCCGGCGCTCGATGCGCTGACGCTTGCGCTCCACAAGCCGAAGATTCGCGAGGGCACGCGAAGGCTCGCGCTCGAACTCGACTGGCGGCGCGCGGATTACGATGCGTGGCGAGTGCAACAGGCGCTTGCTGTGTCGAGCGCATGAACGCATCGCGCGATGCGGCGGCGCGGCTTTCCGAACGCGCTTGTAAGGAGCACGATGCGCAGGCGGCGCTGGCGCTGCTCGATCGGAGCATCGCGTTGGGGCATCGGCGGATTGCGCTGATTCGGTATTTGCACGCGCAGTATCTCGGTGCGGCGCTTGAGGGGCGGCATCATGTGTACGTTAAGGAGGTCGCTTCGAGGTTGAGTGGGGAGGCGTTGGTGGGGGTGGTGAAGGTGGCGCGGGGGAGGTTGGGGGGTTAGGGGTTGAGTTGTCTCCGTATGGGCGGAGGAAGCGCGAGAGCGAGAGCGAGAAGAGAGAGCGTGTGCGGCCTATCTCCGTATTCGCGGAGGAACCCGACCGCTGCACTTCAGGCCACCGCCACCGCAGGACCTATCTCCGCATACGCGGAGGAACCGCGACCGCCATCTGCTTGTCGCCCCACTGCGTGGGCCTATCTCCGGTTACCCACGCGCCGCCGCAAGCGCGCCGACGAGAAAAGAGTCCGCGAACGCGATGCGTTTCTGGTCGCGTGTTCGCAAAGACCCGAAGACGACGATCTGCGACGCGAGGCCGTCTATGCCGAATGGCTGAACGAACAGTTCCGATCGACCGGAGCGGCCAGTGTGCTCGAAGCTCGTATGACGCGGTTCCAGCTCACGCCGGTGCTTCGTCGCACGCAAGCCGTTGCCGGCGACGGCACGCCTCGGCAGTCACGTTCCATCAACGGCCCGGATGCGGTGTTTACCGGACACTTGCGTGTAGAAGAGCCGGATGCTTTCGCTCGGCTGCTTGCGCGCGGCGTCGGACGGCATCGGGCATTTGGGTTCGGCATGTTGGTGCTGAAGCCTGCCTCTATCGACGGTTGATCGCGCAGGCGCGACATGCTGGAGGGGCGGCTGGGGCTCGACACGTCGCGCGTGCCGCGTGGAGATCGCCATGGGCTGCTGTGGCTGGAGCGCGGCGAACTCGGCGTCATCGACGGATGCCTGCATTTCACGAGCGGGCAATACGTTGATCAGATTCCGCATCAGTCGGTATCCATGGTTCTGCTCGGCCCCGGCGGCAGCGTAACGCATGACGCACTGCGGTTGCTTGCGCGCCACGGCACCCTGCTTGCCGCGGTTGGCGCGAGCGGCGTGCGCGGTTACACCGCGTTGCCGCTCATGCCGGATCGCTCGGATGTCGCGCGGCGGCAGGCCGAGCTGTGGGGCAGCGCGCGCCGACGCCTGGCCGTTGGGCGGCACATGTATGCGCTGCGGTTGGGCGAGGTGTTGCCGCATCGCGATCTGGATACGCTGCGCGGCATCGAAGGGGCGCGCGTGAAGACGATCTATCGGTTGCGCGCGCAGCAATTCGGCATCGATTGAAACGGACGGCACTCAATCATCGGGTTATGTGGGAGAGGTTCCTCCGCGTACGCGGAGATAGACCACGCTTGCTGCCGAGCACGACGACGAGCGCCGCGGTTCCTCCGCGTACGCGGAGATAGGCCGGCGACCGGCGAATACGACGAAGCGAACTGGTAGGTTCCTCCGCGTACGTGGAGATAGGCCCGAATACGTGATCAGCCAGCAACAGCGGGACTGGGTTCCTCCGCGTAAGCGGAGATAGGCCCGGCGGAGTCAAGACGCAGACACAAGGGGCCAAGGTTCCTCCGCCTACGCGGAGATAGGCCCTCGAGCCAGGCCGGCTCGTCCAGTTGTTCGAGGGTTCCTCCGCATACGCGGAGATAGGCCCGACGCGCACGGTGCGATCGGCGCCGAAATGGCGGTTCCTCCGGCTACCCGGAGATAGGCCCACCGATGGAAGGGAAGACATCGGCCTGATGCAGGTTCCTCCGTGTACGCTGAGATAGGCCCGCATCGTGCGGACTAATCGGCATTACGCCGCAGGTTCCTCGCGTACGCGGAGATAGGCCCTGGACACCACCGCGCCAGATCGTAGATGAGCCGGTGCCTCCGCGTACGCGGAGATAGGCTCGTGGCGGGCGGCATGCTGAGTGCCGGTTGGCCTGTTCCTCCGCGCACGCGGAGATAGGCCTTTCACGCAGTAATACTTCGCGTGATCGACCACGGTTCCTCCGCGCACGCGGAGATAGACCCACCCTCTGGAATGCCTCCTCGTGCTGCCAGGGGGTTCCTCCGCACACGCGGAGATAGGCCCTACCAGTACACGATCACGAAACGCGGCTTGGAGGTTCCTCCGCGTACGCGGAGATAGGCCCCCGCAGAGCATGTTCGGCGACGGAACAGTAGCGGCTCCTCCGCATACACGGAGCTAGGCCGTTCTTGCCGCTTGCTTTATCGCGTTCCTGCTTGGCTCCTCCGCACACGCGGAGATAACCCCCATCCGGCCAACCGCGCGGCGGTAACGATCCAGGCCCCTCCGCACACTCGGAGCCCACCCCCCATGACGCCCCCATTCCACCCCCATGACGCATTCCTTCTATGTCCCGGCTTTATGTCGGCGTCTACTGAAAAGACCTGCACCGAACCCAAGCGGTCACACACCGCATCGAGAGGAACCAAAAAATGTCCACCGCCACACAGCCCCGCGCGAGCGCCGCGGCGCGGCTCGAGCGCCTGCCGTTCTCGAGCTATCACCGCACCATCTTCATCATCATCGCGGTGGCCTTCTTCTTCGATTCCGTCGATCTCGGCACCATGACCTTCGTGCTCGGCTCGATCAAGACCGAGTTCGGCCTCTCGACGGCGACGGCGGGCCTCGTCGCCAGCGCGAGTTTCTTCGGCATGGTGCTGGGCGCGGCCGTCGCGGGCCTGCTTGCCGATCGCTTCGGCCGACGTCCCGTATTCCAGTGGAGCATGGTGCTCTGGGGCGTCGCGTCGTATCTCTGTTCGACGGCGCATTCCGTCGAATCGCTGATCTTCTATCGCGTGCTGCTCGGCATCGGCATGGGAATGGAATTCCCGATCGCGCAGACGCTGTTGTCCGAGTTCGTGCCGACCGCATCGCGCGGTAGAGTCATTGCCCTAATGGATGGCTTCTGGCCGCTCGGGTTCATCGCATCCGGCGTGGTGTCGTACTTCGTGTTGCCGCACTTCGGTTGGCGTACCGAGTTCGCGTTGCTCGCCATTCCCGCTGTTTTCGTGCTGATCGTGCGACGCGTCGTGCCCGAGTCACCGCGTTGGCTCGAACATCGCGGACGCACGGCGGATGCGGACAGCGTGCTCGCGAATGTCGAAGCGAAGGTGATGAAGGCGACCGGCTTGCGCGAGTTGCCGGCGCCCTCGCTGCTCGCCGAGCCGCCGGTCGCGAAAGGCGTCGGCGCATTCCGTGAAATCTGGAGCGCGGCGTACAGGCGTCGGACGATCATGGTTTGGATGCTGTGGTTCTTCGCGCTGCTCGGCTTCTATGGGCTGACGTCATGGCTCGGCGCGCTCATGCAGCAAGCGGGCTTTGCGGTGACGAAGTCCGTGCTCTACACGGTGCTGATCTCGCTTGGCGGCGTGCCGGGCTTCTTGTGCGCGGCATGGCTCGTCGAGCGATGGGGACGCAAGCCGACGTGCATCGCATCGCTCGTCGGCAGTGGCGTGATGGCTTACCTCTACGGACAGACCGCGCTGCACGCCGAAACGCCCACGTTGCTGATCTGCGCCGGACTCGCGATGCAATTTTTCCTCTTCGCGATGTGGGCCGCGCTCTACACCTACACGCCCGAGTTGTACGGAACGGGCGCGCGTGCCACCGGGTCGGGCTTCGCGTCGGCGATCGGGCGCGTGGGGTCGTTGATCGGGCCTTATGTCGTGGGCGTCGTGTTGCCGGTGTTCGGGCAGGGCGGCGTGTTCTCGCTCGGAGCGATGTGCTTCGTGGTGGCGGCCTCGGCGGTCTGGGTGTTGGGCGTGGAGACGCGAGGCGTGGCGCTCGAGAAGCTCGTCTCCGAAGCCGAGCACGATGAAGGCGCGAAGGTCTGGGCTTCGGCGGAGAACTGAAGCGCTGTCGTTCCCAACCAAACCCACGTCGCATTCGACGCAAGTGATTTTCGCGGCCGAGCGTACTCTTCCCGCACGGCCGCGAGCATCGCAAAGAAAGAGCTCGCGCCCGCCGTCCACGAATCCAAGGAGACGAGTCACATGAGCACGAATCGCGGCGTCGTATATCTCGGTCAGGGCAAGGTCGAAGTCCAGTCCATCGACTATCCGAGAATGGTCGATCCGCGTGGCCGCGACATCGGCCACGGCGTCATTCTCAAAGTCGTCAGCACCAATATCTGCGGTTCGGACCAGCACATGGTTCGCGGCCGCACCACCGCGCCCATCGGTCTCGTGCTCGGGCACGAGATCACAGGCGAAGTCATCGAGATCGGCCGCGACGTCGAAACGCTCGCCATCGGCGATCTCGTGTCCGTGCCGTTCAACGTCGCGTGCGGACGCTGTCCCACCTGCAAGGCGCAGCACACGGGCGTGTGCCTCAACGTGAATCCATCGCGGGCGGGCGGGGCGTACGGCTATGTCGACATGGGCGGCTGGATCGGCGGACAAGCCGAGTACGTGATGGTCCCGTACGCCGACTTCAACCTGCTCAAGTTCCCCGACAAGGCGCAGGCCATGTCGAAGATCCGCGACCTCACCTGTCTCTCCGACATTCTCCCGACCGGCTATCACGGCGCCGTCATGGCGGGCGTGAAGCCGGGCGCGACCGTGTATGTCGCGGGCGCGGGGCCGGTCGGCATGGCGGCGGCGGCATCGGCGCGTCTGTTGGGCGCGGCCTGCACGATCGTCGGCGACATGAACGAAGAGCGTCTCGCGCACGCGCGCAAGATGGGCTTCGAGACGGTGGATCTATCGAAAGACGCGACCCTCGCGCAACAGATCGAACAGATTCTCGGCAAGCCGGAAGTGGATAGCGCCGTCGATTGCGTCGGCTTCGAAGCGCACGGTCATGGCAGCGAGCACAACGCGGAAGCGCCGGCAACGGTCCTCAACTCGCTGATGGAAATCACGAAGGCAGCGGGCGCGATCGGCATTCCGGGCCTCTATGTCACCGACGATCCGGGCGCCGCCGATGCCGCCGCGAAGAAGGGCAGTCTCAGCATCCGCTTCGGCCTCGGCTGGGCGAAGTCGCATTCGTTCCACACGGGCCAAACGCCGGTGATGAAGTACAACCGCAACCTGATGCAAGCGATTCTGTGGGATCGTCTGCCGATTGCGGATATCGTGAACGTGTCGGTGGTATCGCTCGATCAGGCGCCGGACGGTTATCGTCAATTCGATGGCGGCGCGCCCCGCAAGTTCGTGCTTGATCCGCACGGCATGCTCAAAGCGGCTTAAACAAAAACAATGCGCCCCTAGAAGAAGGGGCGCATTTCCGTATACCGCCGAACGAACTTAAGCCACCATCACAGGCACTGCACTCAAAGGCGGCACCTGCTTCCTTCTCTCGCGCGTAGGCGCAGTGCCGAATGCATCGCGATAGCTCTTCGAAAAGTGGCACGCGGACTGAAATCCGCACGCCATCGTGATGTGCATGATCGACATATCCGTCTGCAACAGCAGCTCGCGCGCGCGTCGCAACCGCAGCGTCAGATAGTAATGCGTCGGCGTCATGCCGAGGTGCTCGCGAAAGAGCCGCTGCAATTGCCGTTGCGACATGCCGGCAAGCCGCGCGAGTTCTTCGCGCGACAACGGCTCTTCGATGTTGTTCTCCATCAGCGAGATCACTTCGAACAAGGATTTGTTCGCCGATCCGAGCCGCGCGACCAGCGGCATGCGCTGCTGGGCGCTCGTATCTCGCACGTGTTCGACGATGAACTGCTCGGCGATCTGCGTGACGCGCGCAGTGCCGACGCGCGAGGCGATCAGATTCAGCATCATGTCGAGCGGCGCGACGCCGCCGGTACACGTCACGCGATCGCGGTCGATCACGAAGAGTTCCTTCAGGAAGCGCGTGTCCGGAAACTCTTCTTTAAGCGCCGACATGTTCTCCCAGTGAATCGCGCAGGCATAGCCCGCCAACAGACCCGCACGCGCGAGCGCATACGTGCCGGTGCACAAGCTGCCGAGCACGCAGCCCGTGCGCGCGAAGCGGCGCAACGCGGAGAGATGCTCGAGCGCGGTCGAACGCTGCACGTCGATGCCGCCGACCACGAACACGATATCCGGCTGGCCCACGCATTCCACGGGTCCCGTATCGACGGAAAGCCCATTGCTCGCCGTGACCGGTCCGCCCGTGGGACTCACGATGGACCATCGATACAGCGGCTGTCCCGTCAGATAGTTCGCCATGCGCAGCACTTCAATAGCGTTGGTGAACGCCATCATCGTGAAGTTGGGAAGCGGCATGAAGGCGAAGTGCGACAGCGACGCTGTACGATCGGAAGACATGGGGGAGTTGATTCCTTGGAATCTGATGTTCGACGCCGTCATTCGCGGCGCTTGCTGCTTCTGTCATTGTTTGACACTTCTGCATTTTGATTTCTAGTGCAACTAGCATGCCATCAGGCTAAACCCTGAGCGCCTATAGCATGCCTGATTCGCCTTCTAAAGCCACGCACTAACGCGGCGCGAACACCCGTTCTAAAGCACTGATAAAGCGCACGATCGTTCCTCGGCAGTGCAGCGCGCGCGAGCGATGCGCCCTACACCCAAAGCCTTTTCGCCACTTGTCGAAAAAGGACGCGCATGTCGGAAAAGGCCAAGAACACGTCTGAATTCATAAATTGACCAGCAAGGCGAGGGTCAAGAATAGACGCAACGATGAAGACACGAGCGGCCTGAAACACGCGACGCGAGCTTCATCCAACGACCGTTCTTTCTGACCCGGACTCAAGCCCATGTCGAACTCGAATCCCTTCTTCGAAGCGCCGCTCGCGGCCCGCGATGCCTCGGTGCGCAGCGCGATACTGAAAGAGCTGGAGCGCCAGCAATCGCAGGTGGAATTGATCGCGTCGGAAAACATCGTGTCGCGCGCCGTGCTGGAAGCGCAAGGCTCCGTTCTGACGAATAAGTATGCGGAAGGCTATCCGGGCAAGCGCTATTACGGCGGCTGCGAATTCGTCGATGAAGTGGAGGCGCTCGCGATCGATCGCATCAAGCAACTCTTCGGCGCGAAGTTCGCGAACGTGCAGCCGCATTCGGGCGCGCAGGCCAATGGCGCGGTGATGCTCGCGCTGGCGAAGCCGGGCGACACCGTGCTCGGCATGTCGCTCGATGCAGGCGGCCATCTCACGCATGGCGCGAAGCCGGCGCTCTCGGGCAAGTGGTTCAACGCGGTGCAGTACGGCGTGAGTCGCGACACCCTGCTCATCGACTACGAGCAGATCGAGGAACTGGCGCAGCAGCACAAGCCTTCGCTCATCATCGCGGGCTTCTCGGCTTACCCGCGCAAGCTGGACTTCAAGCGGCTGCGCGCGATTGCGGACAACGCGGGCGCTAAGCTGATGGTCGATATGGCGCATATCGCGGGCATCATCGCGGCGGGGCGTCATGACAATCCGGTGGAGCACGCGCATGTGGTGACGTCCACCACGCACAAGACGCTGCGTGGTCCGCGCGGCGGCTTCGTGCTGACCAACGACGAAGACATCGCCAAGAAGATCAATTCCGCCGTGTTCCCGGGGCTGCAAGGCGGTCCGCTGATGCATGTGATCGCGGGCAAGGCGGTTGCCTTCGGCGAGGCGCTGCAACCCGATTTCAAGACGTACATCGACAACGTGCTCGCCAACGCGCAGGCACTCGGCGAAGTGCTCAAGGCAGGCGGCGTCGATCTCGTGACGGGCGGCACCGACAACCATCTGCTGCTCGTCGATCTTCGTCCGAAGAACCTGAAGGGCAATCAGGTCGAGCAGGCGCTGGAACGCGCGGGCATCACGTGCAACAAGAACGGCATTCCGTTCGATACGGAAAAGCCCACCGTCACGTCGGGCGTTCGCCTCGGCACGCCCGCCGGCACGACGCGCGGCTTCGGCGTGAACGAGTTCCGCGACATCGGCCGCCTGATTCTCGAAGTCTTCGACTCGCTGCGCGCGCATCCCGAAGGCGATCCGCAAACCGAACAACGCGTGCGCCGCGAAATCTTCGCGCTGTGCGAACGCTTCCCCATCTACTGAGCACACACGGAGCAACAAGCGATGAGCACTCTGCACGATAACAGCATCATTATCGACGGCCTCAACATCTCGAAGTTCGAGCGCTCCGTGTTCGAGGACATGCGCAAGGGCGGCGTCACGGCGGTGAACTGCACCGTGTCCGTGTGGGAAGACTTTCAGAAGACCGTGGACAACATCGCGGAAATGAAGCAGCAGATCCGCGATTACAGCGAGATCCTCACGCTCGTACGCACGACCGACGACATCCTGCGCGCAAAGAAAGAGAACAAGACGGGCATCATCTTCGGCTTCCAGAACTCGTATGCGTTCGAGGACAACCTCGGCTATATCGAAGTGTTCAAGGAACTCGGCGTGAACGTGGTGCAGCTTTGCTACAACACGCAGAACCTCGTCGGCACCGGCTGCTATGAAGCCGACGGCGGTTTGTCCGGCTATGGCCGCGAAGTGATTCAGGAAATGAATCGCGTCGGCATCATGGTCGATCTCTCGCACGTGGGCGCGAAGACGTCATCGGATGCCATCGCCTGCTCGAAGAAGCCCGTCACGTATTCGCATTGCTGCCCGTCGGGTCTCAAAGAACATCCGCGCAACAAGACGGATGAGCAACTGAAGGAAATCGCGGACGCCAACGGCTTCGTCGGCGTGACGATGTTCGCGCCGTTCCTGAAGCGCGGCCCGGACGCGACGGTCGAGGACTATCTGGAGGCGATCGAATACGTGGTCGATCTCATCGGCGAGGACCGCGTGGGCATCGGCACGGACTTCACGCAAGGCTACAGCACCGAGTTCTTCGACTGGATCACGCACGACAAGGGCCGTTATCGCCAGCTCACGAACTTCGGCAAGGTCGTCAATCCGGAAGGAATCCGAACGATCGGCGAATTCCCCAACCTGACGGCGGCGATGGAGCGCGCGGGCTGGAGCGAATCGCGCATCAAGAAGGTGATGGGCGAGAACTGGCTGCGCGTATTCGGCGAAGTCTGGAACGTGTGAACGCAACGACACAAGAACAGGAACCTGAGATGCAACCGCAACTGCCTATCGACGTCGACGCGCAAACGGGCGTCTGGACCACCGACGCACTGCCGATGCTTTACGTGCCGCGTCACTTCTTCACGAACAATCATGTGGCCGTGGAAGAAGCACTGGGACGCGAGACGTATGCCGAGATTCTGTACAAGGCCGGCTACAAGTCCGCGTATCACTGGTGCGACAAGGAAGCCGCGAAGCACGGCATCGCCGGCATGGACGTGTTCGAGCATTACCTGAAGCGCCTGTCGCAGCGCGGCTGGGGTCTCTTCGATATCGTCGAATCGGACCCGCAAAGCGCGATGGCGCGCATCCACTTGCGGCACTCGTCGTTCGTGCTCGCGCAGCCCGGCAAGCAGGGCAAGCTCTGCTACATGTTCGCGGGCTGGTTCGCCGGCGCGATGGACTGGGTAAACGACACCGTATCAGACAGCGCGAAGAAGGGCCCGCGCTCGCGGTCCATCGAAACGCAATGCGCGGCCGAAGGCCACGAGCATTGCGTGTTCGAAGTGTCGCCGTTGCAACTCCACGCGTAGCTTCAATCCGAGGTCGTCCGCCATGCGTTACCCGAACCTTTTCAAGCCGCTCACGCTGAACAAGCTGACTCTGCGTAACCGCATCGTCAGCACGGCGCATGCGGAGGTTTATGCCGAACCGGGCGGCCTGCCCGGCGATCGCTATATCCGCTATTACGAGGAGAAAGCGAAGGGTGGCGTGGGGCTCGCCGTGTGCGGCGGCTCGAGCCCGGTGTCGATCGACAGCCCGCAAGGCTGGTGGAAGTCGGTGAACCTGTCGACCGACAAGATCATCGATCCGCTCTCGCGCCTCGCCGAAGCCATGCATCGTCATGGCGCGAAGATCATGATTCAGGCCACGCACATGGGTCGCCGCTCCGCATGGCACGGCGAGAACTGGCCGCATCTGATGACGCCCTCGGGCGTGCGCGAGCCGGTGCATCGCGGTAACGCGAAGATCATCGAAGTGGAAGAAATTCGCCGCATCATCGAAGACTTCGCGGCGGCTGCGAAGCGCGTGAAGGATGCGGGCATGGACGGCATCGAAATCTCGGCGGCGCACCAGCATCTGATCGATCAGTTCTGGAGCCCGCGCACCAACTTTCGCACGGACGAATGGGGCGGCTCGCTCGAAAACCGCCTGCGTTTCGGCGTGGAAGTGCTGAAGGCCGTGCGCGAAGTCGTGGGCGCGGACTTCTGCGTGGGCCTGCGCATGTGCGGCGACGAGTTCCATGAAGATGGCCTGTCGCACGAGAACCTCAAGGAGATCGCGCAGGCCATGTCGGAGACGGGCCTTATCGATTACATCGGCGTGATCGGCTCGGGCGCGGATACGCATAACACGCTCGCCAACTGCATGCCGCCGATGGCACTGCCGCCCGAGCCTTTCGTGCATCTCGCGGCAGGCATCAAGTCGGTGGTGAAGCTGCCGATCATGCATGCGCAGAGTATTCGCGATGCAGGGCAGGCCGAGCGTCTGCTCGCGAACGGCATGGTCGATCTCGTCGGCATGACGCGCGCGCAGATTGCGGACCCGCATATGGTCATCAAGATTCGCGATGGCCGCGAGGACGAGATTAAGCAATGCGTCGGCGCGAACTATTGCATCGACCGCCAGTACAACGGGCTCGACGTGCTGTGCGTGCAGAACGCGGCGACATCGCGTGAAGCGACCATGCCGCATGTCATCGAAAAGTCGCGCGGACCGAAGCGCAAGGTCGTGGTCGTCGGCGCGGGGCCTGCGGGACTGGAGGCGGCGCGCGTGGCGAAGTCGCGCGGGCATGATGTCGTGCTCTTCGAGAAGAACGATTACGTCGGCGGTCAGATCATGCTTGCCGCAAAGGCGCCGCAACGCGAGCAGATGGCTGGCATCGTTCGCTGGTTCGACATGGAAACGAAGCGGCTCGGCGTGGATCGCCGTTTGGGTGTCGCGGCCGACGACAAGGCCATCATGGCGGAGAAGCCCGATATCGTCGTGCTCGCGACGGGCGGTTCGTCGTTCACGGATCAGGTGCCTGCATGGGGCGTCGAGCAAGGGCTCGCCGTGAGCGCGTGGGACATTCTCTCGGGCAAGGTCGAGCCGGGCAAGAACGTGCTCGTCTACGACGGCGTGAGCACGCATGCCGGCGCGGGCGTGGCGGACTTCATCGCATCGCGCGGTGGAAACGTCGAGATCGTGACGCCCGATGTGAAAGTCGCCGATGACGTGGGCGGCACCACCTTCCCCATCTTCTATCGGCGTCTCTATGCGCAGGGCGTCATCCATACGCCGAACTACTGGCTCGACAAGGTGTACGAGGAAGACGGCAAGAAGATCGCCGTGCTGCGCAACGAGTACACGGAAGAGCAGGAAGAGCGCGCGGTCGATCAGGTGGTGATCGAGAACGGCAGCACGCCCAACGATGCGCTGTACTGGAAGCTCAAGCCCGAATCGCTCAATCGCGGCCAGGTGGATGTGCACACGCTCTTCGCGGCGCAAGCGCAGCCGTGCTTGTCCGAAGAACTCGGCAACGGCCGCTTCCTGCTGTTCCGCGTCGGCGACTGCATCTCGATGCACAACATCCACGGCGCGATCTACGACGCGCTGCGGCTTTGCAAAGACTTTTGACGAGGGCATTGCACGATGAACCCCGTGTTTGTCATCACCGCCTTGCTGTGGCTCTCGGTGGCGGGTCTCGCCTTCGCCGTCATGAAGCGCGCGGCCTACTGGCGCGAAGGCCGCGCCACCGCGGCCGGCGCGTACGGATGGGCGAATCTGCTTAGTATCCCGAAGCGATATTTCGTCGACCTGCACCATGTCGTTGCGCGCGATCCGTACATCGCGAAGACGCACGTCGCGACAGCGGGCGGCGCGATTCTCGCGATGGCGCTCGTCTTCGTCAACTACGGTCTTGCGATCTATTCGCCGTGGATCGACAAGCTGATCTTCATCGCGGCGCTCGTCATGCTGGGCGGCACGTTCTTCGTGTGGAAGCGCAGGCACGGCGCGAAGCAAGTGCCGGCGCGTCTGTCGCGCGGACCGTGGGACGCGTTGCCGCTGCTGCTCGGCGCGTTCGCGTGCGGCCTCGCGTTGTTCACGCTGCTGCCCGCGACGTGGATGTCGGGCGCGCTTGCGATCATCGTCGCGTTGTCGATCGCGGCGGGCGCTTACACGATGACCTTCGGCGCGGCGCGCGGCGGACCGATGAAGCACGCGATGGCGGGTCTTCTGCATCTCGCGTTTCATCCGCGTCAGGAGCGTTTCAAGGCGGAGCATGAACACGATGTGGTGCCGCCCACGGCGCTCAAGAAGCCCGTGCTCGATGCGAAGGAATACGGCGTCGGCAAGCCGGTCGAGTTCCGCTGGAACCAGCTCTTGAGTTTCGATGCATGCGTGCAGTGCGGCAAGTGCGAAGCGGCGTGCCCCGCGTTCGCATCGGGCCAGCCGTTGAACCCGAAGAAGCTCATACAGGATCTCGTGACCGGCATGGTCGGCGGCACGGACGCGGCCTATGCCGGCAGCCCCACGCCGGGCATTCCCGTCGGCAAGCATGCGGGCGCGCCGGGCAAGCCGCTGATCTCCAGCATGGTCGAAGCAGACACGATCTGGTCCTGCACCACGTGCCGCGCGTGCGTGCAGGAGTGCCCGATGCTGATCGAACACGTCGATGCCATCGTCGATATGCGCCGCAACCAGACGCTCGTCGAAGGCGACGTGCCGGGCAAAGGTCCTATCACGCTCGCCAATCTGCGCGAGACCGGCAGCGCGAATGGCTACGACATCGGCGCGCGTTACGACTGGTCGGTGGATCTGCAAGTGCAGGTCGCGCAGCCGGGTCGCCCCGTGGACGTGTTGTTGATAGCAGGCGAAGGCGCGTTCGACATGCGCTATCAACGCACGCTGCGCGCGTTCGTGAAGGTGCTGAACAAGGCGGGCGTCGATTACGCGGTGCTCGGCGGCGTCGAAACCGATACGGGCGATACCGCTCGCCGCCTGGGCGACGAAGCCACGTTCCAGCAATGCGCGTCGAAGCTGATGGAGACGTTGTCGCGCTATACATTCCGGCGCATCGTCACAGCGGACCCGCATGTGCTGCATAGCCTGCGCAACGAGTATCGCGCGCTCGGCGGCTTCTACGAAGTGCAGCATCACACCGCGTTCATGGCTGAGCTCGTCGCAAGCGGCAAGCTCACGCCGAAGGCGGCCGCCGTGCTGGCGGACAAGAAGATCACGTATCACGATCCCTGCTATCTCGGCCGCTATAACGGCGAGACCGAAGCGCCGCGCAAGATGTTGAAGACCATCGGCATACAGGTCGTCGAGATGGAGCGCCACGGCATGCGCGCGCGCTGTTGCGGCGGTGGAGGCGGCGCGCCGCTCACGGATATCCCCGGCAAGCAGCGCATTCCCGACATTCGCATCGCGGATGCGAAGGCGGTCGGTGCCGATGTGGTCGCAGTGGGCTGTCCGCAATGCACCGCGATGCTCGAAGGCGTGGTCGGTGCTCGTCCCGAAGTGCTCGACGTGGCGGAGCTGGTCGCCGCAGCACTGGAGTAACGCATGAACACGATCAAACGAATCGATCCGCGCCGGCCGTTCATCGTCACGACAGCGGGACTGCGGCGGATCACGCTGGGCGAAGTCGGTACCGGCGCACTGCAGGATTTCGCCTCGGCGCATGCCGCGCATCGCGATACGGCAAAGCCGCGTCGCACGACGAAGCCCGCGCGGCGCAGCGTGCTGGTGGCGGCGCATACGGATCGCGGCGCGTTCGACGACCACGCGCGCCAGGCGCTTGCCGCTGCCGCGCTGCTCGCGGACGACGAGACGGAGATCGTCCTGATCGCGTTCGGCGCGTTCAACGACGACGCGGCATCGCTCGGCGCGGATCGCATCATCGAACTCGATGCGTTCGATAGCCGGCGTTTCGCGCCCGACGAAGAGCTGCGCGCGCTCGCGGCGTGCGCCGCCGCGTTCGCGCCCGCGCATCTTTTCATGCCCGACAACGCAACAGGCGATGGCGATCTCGGCCGCCGTTACGCGGCGCTCGCGGGTGCGAGCATCGCGACGCATGTCGTCGAACTGGACGCCACGCACGCCGCGAGTTATGCGCAAGCGGGCCGCGCATGGGCATCGCGCGCATTGCCGGAGGTCGTGATGCTCGCGCCGAATGCCGTCGATGCGAAGCTGCCTTTCGTCGGCGCGGGCGAACGCGTGGCGAGCGAGGGCATCGTGCCCGCAGCGACGGCGAGCGGGTATGTCGATCTCGGCATCGAGGAGCTGGACGCCGCGCAGATCGCGCTGGAAGAGGCGGATTTCATCGTGTCGGCGGGCAATGGCGTCTCTGACGTTGCCGCGTTCGAAGCACTTGCCAGCACGCTCGGCGCTGCGATAGGCGCGAGCCGCGTCGCGGTGGACGACGGCAAGTTCACGCGCGACAAGCAGATCGGCGCAACGGGCAAGACCGTGCAGGCGAGCGTCTATATCGCGTTCGGCATCTCGGGCGCGGTGCAGCATCTGCAAGGCATCAAGGATTGCCGTCACGTCATCGCGGTGAATTCCGATGCGAGCGCGCCCATTGCGAAGCGCGCGAATCTCACGGTCGTCGCGGATACGCAAGAGACGATCAAGGCGCTTACCGATGCGGCTGCGGCCGCGCGGGCATCGCGTGGCAATGGAGCGTCCATCGTGCTGGACGCGCCGCTCGCGGAAGGAGTGTTCGCATGAAGATCGCCGTACTCGTTTCCGTGGGACGTCACCCTGTGAGCGGTGTCGCGCGCTATAGCCGCAACGACGCCGCCGCGCTGACCATCGCGCTCGATATCGCGAGACATCAAGGCGCGCAACTCGACGTGTTGCACGCGGGCGATCCCTCGAATCCCGCGCTTGCGGAGTATCTCGCGCTCGGCGCGCCGCGCGTCGAAGTGCTCAACACCCAAGGCGATGCGAGCGCCGCGCTCGCACAGCGCATCGCGGGCTATGACCTCGTGCTGACCGGCACGCGTGCAGAAGGCGCGTTCGATAGCGGCACATTGCCGTACAAGCTGGCGAATGCGTTGAACATCGCGCTCGTCGGGTCGGCGGTGGATCTGAGCGTGACCAAGGACGGCGTCGAGGTGCGCCAGTTCATGCCCAAGGGCCTACGCCGGCGCGTGCGCGTGCAACTGCCTGCGCTCATCACCGTGCATCCGCTCGCCAATGCCGCGCCGCGTTATGCGTATGCGCGCATGCGCGAGGGACAGGTCGTGCCCGTGGCATCGAATGCGCCGGTAGACACCGAGCGCAAGGCGTGGACGCTCGGCCCTATCGCAGCGAAACCCAAGCGCCTCGCTGCGCCGGAGAAGCGCAGCGGTCACGCGCGCATGCTCTCTGCGACCACGACGGAGAGCCGTGGTGGCAGCGTCGTAATTGAAGGGAGTTCCGTCGAAAAAGCACAAGTGATTCTCGCGTATTTGCGGGAGCATCAACTGGTCGATTACTGATTTCGACGCGCAGCACACGATAAACGGGCCAAAGCGGGGCCAAAGCGATGCAGGAGCACACGATGAAAGTATCGGCAGACGTTCGCGCAATGATCGAACGCCGCAAGAAGGGCTACACGCTCGAAGCGCCGTTCTATACGAGCGAGGAGATTCACGCGCTCGATATGGACGCCATCTTCAAGCGGCACTGGATTCAGGTCGCTGTAGAGCCGGACGTGCCCGAGCCCGGTGACTACACGACAGTCGAGATCGGCGCCGATTCGATCCTGATCGTGCGCGACGACGACATGCAGATTCGCGCGTTCCATAACGTGTGCCGTCATCGCGGCGCGCGGCTGTGCAACGAGGAGAAAGGCTCGCTCGGCAATATCGTGTGCCCGTATCACAGCTGGACGTATAGCCTCAACGGCGATCTCATGTTCGCGGAGCACATGGGCGATCAGTTCGACCGCTGCAAGCACAGCCTGAAGAAGGTGCATGTCGAGAATCTCGCAGGCTTGATCTTCATCTGTCTCGCCGATGAACCGCCCGCCGATTTCGCCGTGATGCGCGCGGCCATGGAGCCGTATCTGCTTCCGCATGGCCTGAAGGATTGCAAGATCGCGGCGAGCGTCGATATCGTGGAGAAGGGCAACTGGAAGCTCACGATGGAGAACAATCGCGAGTGCTATCACTGCGTCGCGAATCATCCCGAGCTGACCATTTCGCTCTATGAATACGGCTTCGGCTATCAACGCTCGCCCGCGAACGAAGAAGGCATGGCGGCGTTCGAGCGCACGGTCGTCGAACGCACGAAGCAGTGGGAAGCGATGAATCTGCCGTCCGCGGAGATCGATCGTCTCTCCGATCTCGTCACGGGCTTTCGCACGCAGCGCCTGCCGCTCGATCGCGACGGCGAATCGCAGACGCTCGATGCGAAGGTCGCATCGAAGAAACTGTTGGGCGGCTTCGCGCGCGCGGACCTGGGCGGCTTGTCGTTCTGGACGCAGCCGAACTCGTGGCATCACTTCATGAGCGATCACATCGTGACGTTCTGCGTGATTCCGCTGTCCGCGGGCGAAACGCTCGTGCGCACGAAGTGGCTCGTGCACAAGGATGCGCAGGAAGGCATCGACTACGACGTCGATAACCTCACGGCCGTGTGGCGCGCGACGAACGATCAGGACCGCACGCTCGTCGAGTACTCGCAACTCGGCGCGGTGAGCAGCGCCTACGAGCCGGGCCCGTATTCGCCATATACCGAAGGGCTCGTCGAGAAGTTCTCCGAGTGGTACATCGGGCGGCTCGGCGACTATGCGAACGCGCCCGACGAGAAGCTCGCGTCGCATGGCGAGAAAGTCGTTTCCTTCATGCGCTAGGCGCGTTAAAGAGGCACATCATGATGCGCGATCAGGCGACGTTCGAGCCGACTCCCAGCCGCGTGACTCAACCGAGGTTCTGGGGCGCGCTGCCCGCGCGCTGGAACAGCGACATCGACGATACGCTCGTCTGCTGTCACGTCCGACAGGAAACGCACGACGTGAAGAGCTTTTTCTTCCGTGCACCCGATGAACGCTCATTCGTCTTCGAGCCGGGACAGTTCATTACGCTGGAACTCGACATCGACGGCGAGCCGGTGAACCGCTGCTATACGATCTCGTCCGCGCCCACGCGCCCGCACACCATCTCGATCACGGTGAAGCGGGTGCCGGGCGGCAAGGTGTCGAACTGGCTGCATGACAACGTCGTCGCGGGATCGCGCGTGCGCGTGCTCGGACCATCGGGCGAGTTCACCTGTGCGCGGCATCCGGCGCGCAAGTTCCTGTTTCTCTCGGCGGGGTCGGGCATCACGCCGCTCATGTCGATGAGCCGCGCGCATCACGAACTGGGCGACGACGCCGATATCGTCTTCGTGCATAGCGCGCGCACGCCGGACGACATCATCTTCGCGCGCGAGCTGGATCTCATCGCGTCGAATCATGCGAACTTCCGTACGGCGTTCGTGTGCGAGCGCGTGGGCGCCCGCACGAATTGGCCTGGAATCACGGGCTTTTTGAGCTTGCCGCTGCTGAAGCTGATTGCGCCGGATTTCCTCGAACGCGAAATCTTCACGTGCGGTCCTGCGCCGTACATGAAAGCGGTGCGCGATCTGCTCGACGAAGGCGGCTTCGATCGCACGCACTATCACGAGGAGAGCTTCTCGTTCGAGACCATCGCGGATGTCGCCTCGCAACTGGCGAGCGCGCATGTCGGCGATGCGATCGCTGCGCACGCCGAGACCATCGAAGCACGCGATGATTCGAGCGGCTTCGCGCCCGCGCCCGTCGACACCACGTTCAAGGTGAGCTTTGCCAAGAGCCGGCGCGAGATCGAATGCGGCAGCACGCAGCATGTGCTCGACGCCGCGAAGAAAGCGGGCGTGCGCCTGCCGTCGTCGTGCACGCAGGGCATGTGCGGCACGTGCAAGGTGAAGCTCGTTTCCGGCGAAGTATCGATGAAACATGCGGGCGGCATCCGTCAGCGCGAGATCGATCAGGGCATGGTGCTGCTGTGTTGCAGCACGCCGCTCACCGATCTCGTCGTCGATAAATAACGCGTCGCTTCTGGACAACTGCGTGTCGTAAAAGTGCGTTACGTGGAAATTCTGGCTGGCGATTCTGCATACACGGCGTGGGGCCGCAAAGGGGAAAGCAATGAAAGCGATGAGAAGACTGTTCGTGCTGGGCGCGATGAGCGCGGCCCTTGCCGCGAGCATGGGTGCGGGCGCCGATGAGAAACCGACGATCAAGATCGGCTACGTCGAAGGATGGGACGATAGCGTGGCGACGTCGAACGTGGCGGCGCGCATCATCGAAAAGCGGCTCGGCTATCAGGTGCAACTGGTGCCGGTCGCCGCGGGCGTGATGTGGCAAGGCGTGGCGCGCGGCGACCTCGACGCGACGCTGTCCGCATGGCTGCCGGTCACGCACGGCGCGTACTGGAACAACTTCAAGTCGAAGGTCGTGAATCTCGGACCCAACTTCAATGACGCGAAGATCGGCCTGATCGTGCCGGAAAACGCGGACGTCTCGAGCCTGTCCGATCTCGAAGCGAAGAAGGCGGAGTTCGATTCGCGCATCGTCGGCATCGACGCGGGCGCGGGCGTCATGCAAAAGACGAGCGAAGCGATCAAAGCATATAACCTCGACTACCGGCTCATGCCGAGTTCCGGCAGCGCGATGACGGCCGAGCTTGCGCGTTCCGAAGCCGCCAACAAGCCGATCATCGTGACCGGGTGGAAGCCGCACTGGATGTTCGCGAAGTACAAGCTCAAGTTCCTCGAAGATCCGAAGAAGGTCTTCGGCGAGGCCGAGCATGTCGATAACGTCGTCAATCCCGAGCTGGAAAAGAAGGCGCCGCCTGTCGTCGCGTTCCTCAAGAAGTTCCAATGGAAGCCGGGCGAAATCGACAGCGTGATGCTCGCGACGCAGAACGGCGAGAAGCCGGCCGCCGCCGCGGACGCATGGATCAGCGCGCACGGCGATCGCGTGGATAGCTGGGTGAAGTAAGCGGTAGGCATGGCCCAACAAAAGCGCCGCTCTTGAGCGGCGCTTTTGCATTCCAGGCGCGTTTTACCCAGGCCGCTAGCGCAGCACGACGGTCCGCTCGCCGTTGATGAACACGCGCCGCTCGACGAACGCCTTCACGGCGCGCGCGAGCGTGATGCATTCCACATCGCGTCCGGTCGCGAGCAGACGCTCCGGGCTGTACGCGTGATCGACGCGCTCCACTTCTTGCTCGATGATCGGGCCTTCGTCGAGATCGTCGGTGACGAAATGCGCGGTCGCGCCGATGAGTTTCACGCCGCGCGCATGCGCTTGATGGTACGGCTTCGCGCCCTTGAAGCCCGGCAGAAACGAGTGATGAATATTGATTGCGCGGCCCGCGAGCTTGCGGCTGGTGTCGGCCGAGAGAATCTGCATGTAGCGCGCGAGAATCAGCAGTTCGGCGCCCGATGTGTCGAAGAGATCGAGCACGCGTGCTTCCTGCTGCGGCTTGGTGTCGGCCGTGATCGGCAGATGATGAAACGGCAGGCCGTGCTGCGCAGCGAGCGGCGCGAGATCCGTGTGATTCGATGCGATGCCCACGATATCCATCTTGAGCTCGCCCATGCGCCAGCGGAACAGCAGGTCCGCGAGGCAGTGTTCGAGCTTCGACACCATGATGAGCACTTTCGGCCGCACGGCGAGATCGTGCATGGCCCACGTCATCGAAAAGCGCGTGGCGATGGGCGCGAATTCGCGTTGGAGCATCGCGAGGTCCAGCATGTCGTCGCGGCGCGCGGCATGAAAGACGCAGCGCACGAAAAAGCGTTCGCTCAGGTCGTCGTCGAAGACGCTGAGTTCGTCGATATAGCCGTGATGGTGCTCCAGAAAGCCGACGATCGCGGCTACCTGACCCGCCGCGCTTGGGCACGCGACGGTGAGCACCAGTTGATTGAGGCGAGGTTGCGCTGACATGCGTGCTCCACGTTCGAGAGAAGGCGTCGCCCGGAATGGGGCGAGCGTCTCGCTAGTAGAGCAAAAGGGACGGCGCGCGCGATAGAAGCGTTACGCCGTCGCGCTGGTATGAAAGCGTCAGCCCGCTTGCAGGCTCACGCGTTCTTGCGCGGACATGAGCATGGCGCGCATTGGCGGTTGAATGGCGACGAAGTGAACCATCAAGCTCGACGCCTGTTGGAAATACCACGGCGTATTGAGGCTCACGCAGTCGTGACCGGTATGGAGCGTCCAGCCGAGGCGCTCGCGCAGCAGATTCGCAATGATCGTCTGATCGCCGCCGTTCGCGTACGTGCTCGATTTATCGGGCGCGGCGGTCACGTGGCGATAGATTTCCTCGACGAAAGCCGCATTCTGCGCCGTGCGCCTGAAGCCCAGCACGCCCGCGTTGATGACCCACGGACCGATGTCGTGCGCGGCGAGAACGTCGCGATCAGCGAGCAGCGGTTCGAGCGGCTTCTTCTGGTTGACGAAGAGAATGTCGGCATCGATCCAGATCATCCATTCGTGATGCGGCAGGTGCTTGCGCAAGAACCACGGCTTGAGCCAGGTGCCGGTGCTGCCGGGATCGGCGTCGGCGGGCGTGTCGCGATACACGTAGAGCGTGTAGCCGTGGCGCTCGCAATAGCGCCGCATGTTCTGCTCCGCGACCGCGCCGTAGTTGCGCACGTTCCCCGTGTAATACGTGACGAGGGCGATCGGCCGGCCGGGATTGAAGACGCTGAAGGGCTCGGCGGGCACGTGCGCCACATGTCGCGAGAAGTCGAGAAGCCGCGCGCCTTTCTGCTGACAATCGTTGATATGCTCGGCGAGCGCGTTGCGAAACGACGGATGGATGAACCCGTACATCTCCTGTTCGGACATGACGATAGTCCACAGATTCGCGCGGTTCGCCCAGACCGGTTCGAAGCGCGGATTGCAGAACATGGCGCACATGATGCCGCCGCGCTCGCCGTGCGGCTCGATGTAGTCGAGCGGCGAGAGAAGCTGGACCTCGTCATCGGTCGTGCCGCAGATCTTGCATTGCTCGATGCAATGAACGATGAAATCGCGGATGGGCTGCGTATTGCGCCAGACTTGCAGCGCCGTCTGTTCCTTGCCGGTGTTGCCGCCGAGCGCGGGCAGCAGATGCTGACGGCCATCGGCCATGGGTTCGACCGGATGCATGTTCAACACGAGGCAGTCTTCGCTCAGGCAGATGAGCAGCGCATGTTCTGGCATCTGCCGGAGGTGATGCAGCACGGTTTCGTACTTCAGCAGAAGACGTTGTGCTCTGGATTCGATGCCGACGAGCGATATGGTTTCGTGCTCGTAGCCCAGTTGCGCGCAATAGTGCTTGTGATTGACGAGAACTGCGGGTGCGTCGACTCGGAGAAAACTCAGGCAGCGGGTAGTCATAGGTCGTACTGAAAACAACGGGGACGTTGCGTGATTGCGATTTTTTACAGTTTTCGCAGTATGCGCAGCCCGCGCGCCGAGTGGTATCGGGCATGTCTGAAATCGAAGAAATTCGATGGACGCGCCGAGTGGGCACAGAGGAGGCCCCCGACCGGGTTTTCAGGCCGCGTGAAGTGCCACGCGCCGCCGTCGACGGCTCACATATTCGACAACACCTGCGCGAGCGCCATCGCGACGGTTGCCAGATGCGGCTCCACGACGAGATCGTGATGCCGTCCTTCCACCTGCATGATGCGCAGGCCCTGCTTCGCGACGCGCTGCCACACCGGCAGCGGATCACCGCGATCATCCTGCATGATCGACGCGCGCACGTAGACGATCGGGCCGCCGAGATAACGGCGCGGCTTGTAGGTCGTCATCGCGACGCGCATGGATTCGCGCACGAGCATCAGCGGCGGCGGCAGGCTGCGCGTTTCCGGGCCGGGCCGCTGCGCCGTCTTGCCGAACCGCATGCGGACGTGGTCGGTCAGCGCGAGCGCCTTGCCGCGCACATAGCGCACGCGCGAGCGCGCATCGAGCGAGCGGAACTCCCGCATGCGATACGCGAGCATGGCGGCCTGATAGCGCGCCCACGCGGAGAGCGGCAGACAACGTTCGTGCACGTAGGTATCGAGCAGACAGAGCATTTCGATCTGCTCGCCCGCCTTTACGAGTTGCTGCGCGATCTCCAGCGCGACCAGTCCGCCGAACGAATAGCCGACGAGCGCATACGGCCCGCTCGGCTGTACGCCGCGCATGCGCAGCACGTAAGCGCGCGCCATGTCCTCGACGCTGCGCTGCGGCGTTTCATCGCCGTCCAGTCCTTGCGCCTGCAGCCCGTAAATGGGCCGCTCGCTTTGGAGCGTAGCCGCGAGCGTCAGGCACTCCATGACCGATCCCGTGATGCTATGGACCATGAAGAGCGGCCGGCCGCGGCCCGCGCGCATCTGCACGAGCGTCGAGTTGGCGGCGCTCGTGCCCTGGTCGGAAACGATTGCGCCCGCGAGCCGCGCAATCGTTGGCGCGACGATCAACGTTGCAATCGGCAGGGTGCGACCGGTCGTCCGCCGAATGTCGGCGAGCATGCGGGCCGCCAGCAGCGAGTGTCCGCCGAGTTCGAAGAAGTTGTCTTCCCGGCCGATCGGCGCGAAGTTGAAGTACCGCTCCCACAGCGCGCATAGATAGGCTTCGACAGTCTCCGCCGATTCCCCCGGCGCGGGCAGTTCGCCCGTCTGCCGCGCGAGCAGCGGGTGCGCGCGGATGCCATCGAGACAGCCGGGATTCGCGAGCGACGACACGTTACGCGCCGGCAAGCCGTTGACAGCATCGCGGGCGGCGGCCTCCGACGGCTTGCCGTTGTGCGTGACCGGCAGGCCGTCGACCTGCACGATCACGTCGGGCACGAGCGCGGCGGAGCCTTGTCGCATGATCTCGCGTCGCATGCGCACGGCGAGCGCGCATTCAGATGCGCGCCGGGCCGCAGCACGAGCAGCAGCACGATCCGCTGGCCGCTCTCGCCCGCGCGCTCGCCGGTTTGCGCCACGGCCATCGCCTGACAAACCTCGGGAATGTCGCTGAGGATGCGATAGATCTCCCCGGGACTCACGTTGATGCCGCGCACATTGAGCACGCCGTCGCTGCGGCCATGCAGACGCGCGGAGCCTTCGGGCGAGAATTCGATGACATCGCCGTGCGTCCAGACACCTTCGTTCTGCGAGAAATACGCGCTGTGAAAGCGCAAGCCGTCGTCGTCGCCGAAGAAACCGAGCGGCCGCGACGGAAACGGATTCGTGCAGACGAGCTCGCCGGGCAGCGCCGTCGGCGCGCCATGATCGAACGCCTGCACGTCGAGGCCGAGACTCTTGCACTGCGCCTCGCCCGCGAACACGGGCAGATTCGGATTGCCCAGCACGAAGCAGCCGAGGATATCGGTGCCGCCCGAGATCGACTGAAGCTGCAACGGCTTCACATGCCGATGCACCCAATGGAACTGCGAATCGAAAAGCACGGCGCCGGTCGACATCATCGCGCGCAGCGCAGACAGGTCGAACTGCTCGCCCGGTTCGAGGCCCGCGTCCTCGCTCATTTTCAGATAAGCGGGACTGGTGCCGAACACCGTGACGCGCTCGTTCGCCACGATGCGCCAGAGCGTGTCCACCGCCGCGACGGGGCCGTCGTAGGTCACGATCTGCACGCCCGATGCGAGCGCCGACAACTGCCAGTTCCACATCATCCACGAGCAGCTCGTGAAGAAGAACAGCTTGTCGCCGGGGCCGAGGTCGCTATGCAACCGGTGCTCCTTCACATGCTCGATGAGCGTCCCGCCCGCGCCGTGCACGATGCATTTCGGCTTACCCGTGGTGCCCGATGAGAACATGATGAAGAGCGGATGCGCGAACGCGAACCGCTGCCACGCGAATTGCGCGGCGTCGCCTTGTAGGATCAGTTCGTGCAATACGTGCTGATGCGTGCCGATGCCGGTCGGCAGCGGCATGTCGTCGAGACACACGATATCCGTGAGCGACGGCAGTTCGGCCGCGACCGCCGCGACGTGGGCGCTGAGCGAGCCGGCCGTATCGAACGAACGCGGCATGGTATGCGCGAACAACACGCGCGGCGCGAGCGGCGCGAAGCGGTCGACGATGGACTGCACGCCGTTTTCCGGCGCGGCCGTGGAGAGCGTCGCCCCGAGCGCGGTGACGGCGAGCGCGGCGGTGATCGCGTCGGCGTCGTTGCGCATGATCGCGACGACGCGGTCGCCCGGCGCAAGCCCCAGTTCGCGCAACGCGTGCGCAAGCCGCATGACGCGTTCGCGCAGTTCGCCGCGCGTATAGGCGACGCGGCCGCCATCGGCATAACAGGAAGCGAGCGCGGGGGCGTCGTCGGGCGCGATGCGCTGATTCAGCAGATTCTCGGCATAGTTCAACTGCACATGCGGGAAGAAATGCGCGGTCTCGCAGCGATCGCCGATGCAAACCGGGTCCGCGTTGCCCGACCATTCCAGCCCTTGCGCGGAGTGCAGAAAGTATTGCCAGAAGCGGCGGAATTCGCGGGCGCTGTAGGCGTGCAATGACGGGTAATCGGCGAAATGCTGGCCCGTCAGTGCTTCGAAGCCCTTGGTAAAGCGCGTCATGCCGGAGCGCGCGATGCGCTCCGCGTCTGGCTGAAACAGGGACGGGCGCGAGCCCATACGCGCACGCTCGCGCATAACGTTATGACGTTGCATGGTGCGACGGACCTGTAATCTGCGCTGCGTGATTGAATGCTTATGTGTTCAGCGTCGGGCTCCGAAAATCTCTCAGTTTCCGGTACAGCGCCTCGCCGACGGTCAGGTGTGTGAAGCCAGAGTACCGCGAGCGAAATCGCCGCAATGTGCGACCACGCACAAACGGGCATCCGTGTTTTTCCGTCTATCGAGCGGTCAGCGCCGGTGCATCTGTCGTGGCGATGTTGCTTCGTGCAGGATGAGAAACATTTCGGATTTCAAAATGCTTGTAACGGTGCGCGCTGATCACTGCCATGTGGCAGCGTGGTGAATTCGCGCACCGGGTTGGGCGCTGCGTATCGTCGCGCGGGGCAAGAAGCGCATGCCTGCCCTGAAAGCCGCCTCTTGCGACGGCGGCATTGTCGCCATCCGGCCGCCGCGAACTACTCGGGCACGCAGACGGGCGACATCGGCATGGCGTTAGCGGCGGGCAATACCGCGAGCGGAACGCCATGCGCGTTGTAAGAAGCGCATGCAAGCGCGTTCTGGGTGCGGCCCCGAGAGCCGCTTCTCACGACGGCGGCATCGTCGCCATCCTGCCGCCGCGAACTACTTGGGCACAAAGACGGGCGACATCGGCATAGCGTTCGCGGCGGCAATACCGCGAGCCCGGAGCGCCATGCGCGTGGCAAGAAGCGCATGAAAGCGCGTCCCGACGCTGCTCGGAAAGCCGCCTCTCGCGACGGCGGCATCGTCGCCATACGGGGGCCGCGAAGGACTCGGGCACGCAGACCGGCGACATCGGCATGGCGTTGGCGGCGGGCAATACCGCGAGCGGAACGCCATGCGCGTGGCAGGAAGCGCATGCAAGCACATTGCGGTGCGGCCCGCGGAGAACCGCTTCTGGCGACGGCGGCATCGTCGCCATCGCGCCGCCGCGATCGATGCGTGTTATGCGGTCCGCGCGACCGGCTTACTTTCGCGCGCGGCATCGGCCGTTTCGGGTGCCGCGTGTCCGGCCCGCGCGCGCCACGTCCTGAGCAGCAACGCGTTGGTCACGACGCTCACGCTCGAAAACGCCATCGCCGCGCCCGCGTACATCGGATCGAGCATGCCGAGCGCCGCGAGCGGAATGCCGATCAGGTTATAGACGAACGCCCAGAACAGGTTCTGCCGGATCTTGCGATAGGTGCGCCGCGAGATGTCGATGGCATCGGCGACGAGCGCGGGATCGCCGCGCATGAGCGTGATGCCCGCCGCTTCGATCGCGACGTCCGTGCCGCTCGCCATCGCAATGCCGATGTCGGCGGCGGCGAGCGCGGGCGCGTCGTTGATGCCGTCGCCCGCCATCGCCACGACGCCTTTCGCCGACGCCTTCAGTTGCGCGACGACCTGCGCCTTGTCGGCCGGCAGCGTCTGCGCGAACACCCGCTCTTGCGCGATGTCGAGCGCCCGCGCGACCGCATGCGCGCTGCCCGCGTTGTCGCCGGTCACGAGCGCGCTCGTCACGCCCATCTGCGAGAGCCGTTCGATGGCGGCGCGCGCGGCGGGCTTCACGGTGTCGCCGAACGCGAGCAGCGCGAGCACCGCGCCGCGCTCCGGCTCGAACAGCCACGAGATCGTGTTGCCCTGCGCTTCGAGTTGGCGGGCACGCTCGGCGAGCGCGTCGGGCACCGCCGCGTTCGATTCTTGCAGCCAGCGCCCGCTGCCGATCGCGATGCGTCGCGGCGCGGCAGCGTTCTCGGCCATGGCGACGTCTGCTTCCACGCCGCGCCCCGCGACTGCGCGCGCGGCGCTCGCTTCGAAACGCCGCGTCGCGTTGGCATCGCCTGCGGCAGCGGCCACTGCCTTCGCCAGCGGATGTTCGCTCATGCGCTGCACGGCCGCCGCGAGCGCGAGCGCCTCGTCGCGATGCTGCCCCGGCGCGGCGTCGAACGCGACGAGCGCCGGCCGCCCGATTGTGAGCGTGCCGGTCTTGTCGAACGCGACGATTTCGATGCCATGCGCGCGCTCCAGCGCCTCGGCGTCCTTGATGAGGATGCCCTGACGCGCCGCCACGCCCGTGCCGGCCATGATCGCGGTCGGCGTCGCGAGGCCGAGCGCGCACGGGCACGCGATCACCAGCACCGCGACCGCATTGAGCAAGGCCGTCTCGCCGCTCGCGCCGTGCAGCAGCCAGCCGGCGAGCGTCACGAGCGCGATGCCGAGAATCGCCGGCACGAACGCCGCCGACACGCGGTCGACGAGCCGCTGGATCGGCGCCTTCTCCGCCTGCGCGGACTCGACGAGCCGGATGATGCGCGCGAGCGTCGTCTCCGCGCCGACGGCGGTGGTTTCGATGGCGATCACGCCTTCGCCGTTGATCGAGCCGCCTGTCGCGCGCGCGCCCGGTTCCTTGGCGACCGGCAGGCTCTCGCCGGTGATCAGCGATTCGTCGATATGCGTGCGGCCCTCGCGCACGATGCCGTCCACCGGCACGCGCTCGCCCGGCCGCACGATGGCGATATCGCCGATCCGCACGTCTGCCAGCGCGATTTCGCGTTCCCGCGCGGGATCGCTGGCATCGCGGATGCGCGCCTTGTCCGGGCGAAGCGCGTTGAGCGCGCGGATCGCGTCGGTCGTCTGCCGCTTCGCGCGGGCCTCCAGCCACTTGCCGAAGCGCACCAGCGTGATGACCACCGCCGACGCCTCGAAATACAGATGCGCGTGGCCGTGCGCGACCATCTGATAGACGGACACGCCCCATGCCGCCGACGTCCCGAGCGCCACAAGCAGATCCATGTTGCCCGACAGCGCGTGCATGGCACGATAGCCGCCGACGTAGAAACGCCATCCGAAGCCGAACTGCACGACGCTTGCGAGCGCCAGTTGCAGCCACGGCGAGAGGTCGAGGCTGAGCATCGGCGCAAGCATCGGCGCAAGAAGTGGCACGGAGAGCACCGCGCTGCCGATGACCGCCGCGAGTTCCCGGTCGCGCGTGTGCGATGCGTCGGCGGCGGGCGGCGCGTCAGGGACGATGCGCGTGGCTTCGTAGCCGGCTTTCGTGATGGCGGCGAGCAGTTGGTCGTCGGTGACGGCGTCGCTCGCGTGCACGGTGGCGCGTTCGGTCGCGAGGTTGACGGCGACGGCATCCACGCCCGGCACGCGCTTGAGCATCTTTTCGACGCGCGCGACGCACGACGCGCACGTCATGCCGCCGACGGCGAATTCGGCGGTCCGTTCCGATTGAGTTGAAGCCGATGACATTGGTGAAACGCTCCGGATGTGGCTGAACGGGCGCAATTCCCGTTCTCATGCATCCAGTATCGACCTTCCCATGACTGGAAGGTCAAGCGCGGTTCTTAGCCGCGCGACGGATCGTTCAGGGTGGCGGACATGGCGTCGGCGAGCGCGTGCGCCGCGTCGCCGCCGCGCTGACGCAAGCCCTCGACCGCGCCGAGACGATCGGCATCGGCCTTGTTCTGCGAGAGCTTGGCCTTGCCGACGAGCCGCGTCACCTCGATCTCGATGCCGACGATCGCGCCCAGCAGCTCGTCGATGTAATCGCGCGGCGCGTCGCCCATCTTCCACGGCGCGGGCTCGGCCGCTTCCATCTTGCGCGTGAGCCGCGCGACGACGCCGCGCACGTACGCTTCGTCGTCGCGCACGGTGATGCGACCGTGCACATGCACGACGAAGTAGTTCCACGTCGGCACCTGCCGATGCGTGTCCTGCTTGCTCGGATAGAAATTCGGCGAGATATACCCGGTTTCGCCCTGAAAGATCACGAGCACGTTCTCGCCCGGCGCGACTTCTTTCCAGACCGGATTGGCGCGCGCCACATGCGCCCGCAGAACGCCGTGCTCGCCCGCATTCGCGTCCAATTCGAACGGAACATGATTTGCGTCCAGCCCGTTCGGACCGTGCGTAACGAGCGCGCCGAACGGGTTCGCGGCGATCAGCGCGTGAAGCACGTCGGCGCGGTTTTCTTCGAAATGGGCGGGCAGATACATCGGTCGGCTCTGTGACGGTGGCATGAGAACAGCAGGAAACCCGATGTTACGCGATGCCGGCGCATGCGGTTTGCTTCCGTCATCAGCGCCTGATGACAGTTTTGGCAGCGGCTCCTTGCCTATCATCAGCGGATACGTTAAAACGCGAATTTCGAGATAGTTTCCGCGCCCGTAACAAAGGCGCAAACGTTAAGGCGGCAGCATCGGTTTGCGCGCCGGAAGTTGCGTCAACCCATGCGAAACAAGAACCGGACTCCCATTCGAATGAACCTACCACGACGCTGGACCTTCCCGCTCAACGCCGCTTTTTGTCTCGGCGCAGGTATCGCCGGAATCAGCCTCCTGTCCGGCTGCGCGGCGAACAAGCCGCCCGAAGCCAAAGCCAGCACCGGCTGGGTGAAGGACCAGGTGGCGGACGCCTACACCTTCGGCTTCCCGCTCGTTGCCTCGGACATTGCCCGGGAGCGCGCGAGCGGCAACGCGGCGCTGTCCGGCCGCGCGCCGCTCAACACGTTCCGGCACGCGAGCGCGCTGCCGCCCGTCGGCGCGGCGGGCTGGCCGAGCGTCGATACGCTCGACTCGACCGCATGGCTGGATGTGTCGGCCGATCCGGTGATCGTCTCGCTGCCCGCCGCGCCGCGCGGGCGGTATCTGGACGCGCGCGCCTTCGACGCGTGGACCAACGCGCTCTATTCGAGCGCCGATACCACGCCGTATCCGAAGATGCAGTCGATCGCGTTCGTGCCGGCGGGCTTCAGCGGCACGCTGCCCGCGGATGCCACGCGCGTCGAATGCCGCACGCGTTACGTGTGGCTCTCGGTGCGCGTGCGCGTGAACGGCCCGCGCGACGTGCGCGAGGCGCGCAAGCTGCAAACCGGGATGCGTATCGAGCCGCTCACGCCCGCGAAAGGCTCCGTCGCCGATGCGACGCCCGCCGTCACCGGCGCATGGCCCGGCGGCAGTAGCGGGCAGCAGCCGGCGGTGCCGCCGTTGCCCGCCGCGCCGGCGACGGCATCGCCCGGCGCACAAGCCGAATCGCTCGACGCAAGGGCCTTCTTCGCGCGTCTTGCCCGCTCGCTCGACGACAACCCGCCCGCCACCGCCGACACGCCCGCGATGAGCCGTCTCGCCGCCATCGGCGTCAAGCCCGGCGAGCCGGTGCAGTTCAAGACGACGGACGCGCCGGTGCTCGACGCGGGCATCGCCGAGGCGCGCGAGCGGCTATCGACCGTGCCGCCCAACGCGATCACGAAGAACGGCTGGACGTGGTTCGGCGACGGCGTCGGCAACTACGGCACCGACTACACGCTGCGCGCCTATCTCGCGCGGCGGCAGACGGCGACGAGCACGAAAGACGGCGAAGCGAAGCCGGTTGCATCCGTCGACAGCGACGGTCACGCGCTGAACGGCGCGAACGACTACGTGCTGCACTTCGAGCCGAATCAGCTTCCGCCGGTGCGCGGCTTCTGGACGCTCACGGCCTACACGAAGGACGGCGCGCTCGCCGATGCCAAAGTGCCGCGCCTGTCGCTTTCCGACCGCGACCGCCTGAAGAAGAATCGCGACGGCTCGATCGACGTGATCGTGTCGTCCGAGTCGCCGGGCAAGGCGCGAGCGTCGAACTGGCTGCCCGCGCCCGCGGGCGAGTTCCAGCTCGCCATGCGCCTCTATGCGCCGAAGCCGCAGGCGAGCGACGGCACGTGGGCGCCGCCGCCCGTGCAGCGGCAATAGCGTCTTCTCGCCCGTCTTTTTTGCGCCGCGTTATCGAAGAGTTTTGACAACGTTGGCGCGGCGCATCGTCGTATACTCGGGCATCCTCCTTCCGAGACGGCGAGATCGCGCCGCGCCGATGCGCGCATCGCGTCGCCGCGCATCGCATGTCAAGCACCACGAAGTCAACGTTCACCACGGCCGGGCAGACTTTGCGCGGCGTGGTCCACGCGCCCCGCACGCGGCGCATCGCCATCGGGTTTGTCGTCGCGCTGCTGGTAATCGGGCTGCTCGGGTTCTTCGTCGCGCCGCCGGTCATCCGGCACGTCGCCGAACAGCAGCTTTCGACGCAGCTCGACCGGCCGGTGAGCATCCGGCGCATCGCGCTCAATCCCTATACGCTCGATTTCGAAGCCGATGACGTGCATATCGGCGAATCCCGCGCGCAAGGCCCGAACGCGCCGGGCTTCGTGGATGTGTCGCGGCTCGTGGTGCGCACGTCGTGGACGTCGCTGTTCCGGCTCGCGCCGGTCATCGATGAACTGAAGATCGACTCGCCGCGCATCAACGTCGTCCGGTACGACGCCGAGCATTTCAATTTCTCCGATCTGATCGCGAAGTTCTCGAAGCCTTCGTCGCCGCCCTCGGACAAGCCCGCGCGGTTTTCGGTGTCGAACATCCGGATCGAGAACGGGCGCATCGTTTTCGACGACAGGCTCACGAAGACCAAGCACACCATCGACCGCTTCGCGCTCGGCATTCCGTTCATCGCGACGTTGCCGTCCGCCACGGACATCTTCGTGACGCCGCTTTTGCAGGCGCGCATCGACGGCTCGCCGCTCGTGCTGAAGGGCCGCACGAAGCCGTTCGCGCAGTCGCGGGAATCGGAAATTGCGCTGACGCTCGACGGGCTCGACGTGCCGCAATTGGCGTCGTATGCGCCCGCCTCGCTGCCGGTCGCGGTCAAGAGCGGCCGGCTTTCGACCGATCTCAACGTGCGTTTCGCGATTGCGGGCGACGTGCCGACCATCCGCATCGACGGCACTGCCGATCTCGCCGACGCCGCCGTGACCGACCGCGCGAACGCGCCGCTCATCGCCGCTCGCGCGCTGCACGTCAAGATCGCGGACATGCAGCCGCTGCGCAGCGTCTATCACTTCGAGGAGATCACGCTGTCCGGGCCGGATGCGCATATCACGCGCGACGCCTCGGGCGTGTACAACGTGACGAGGCTCGCGTCGCCTTCGAAGCCTGAAGCCACGAAGACCGCGGATAGCAAGTCACCGCCGCTCGACCTCGCGATCCGCCATCTCGCCATCGATGGCGGGCGCCTCGCGTATGCCGACGACCTGCTGAAGCAGCATGTCGAAGCCGCGCTGACGAACCTCGCCGTGACGCTCGACGGCTTCTCCACGCTCGGCGAGACGCCCGCGCGCTACACGCTCCAGACGGCGTCGGACAAGGGCGGCACGCTCGCGGCATCGGGCAACGTCACGCTCGCCGCCCACACGGCGGACGCGAAGCTCGCGCTCGACGCGTTGGCGTTGCCGCCGCTGCAGCCGTACATCGCGAACATGGTGGCAGCGCGGGTCGTCGCGGGCACGGTGAGCGCGAATCTGCCGGTGTCGGTCGACTGGTCGAAGCCCGACGCGGGCGCGCAGGTCGGCGCGGGCGATGTCACGGTCGCGGGTCTCACGCTCGTGCCGTCGAACGCGGCGGGCGCAGCGCCGATCAAGCTCGGCTCGGCGGTCGCGAAGATCAGCAAGGTCGATGTGGCCGCGCGCACCGCCGCGCTCGACAGCGTGCGGGCGAGCGGCCTCGCGCTCGAGGCGACGCGCCGCAAAGACGGCAGCATCGATCTGGCGGCGCTCGCGGGACCGCACGAGGCCGCGCCCGAGCAAACGGCGACGCGCAAGGTGCAGAAGGCGCAGCAGGCCGGTCCGGCGTGGCGCTATCAGATCGGTCAGATCGGGCTGGACGGCGCATCGGCGACGTTCACCGACGAAACGCCCGCGCGGCCGGTGAAGCTGAGCGTCGCGCCGCTGTCGGTGGAGCTCAGGCAGTTCAGCGACGACATGACGAAATCGCTTCCCATCGACGGCAAGCTCACGCTCAACGGCCGCGGCGCGCTCGCCGTGAACGGCAATGTGACGCTCAGTCCGCTCAAGGTCGCGCTGCATGTGAAGGGCGATCAGATGGATGTGTCCGCGTTCGAACCGTATTTCGGCGACAAGCTCAACGTCGAAGTGGCGAGCGCCGCGCTCAACGCGAACGGCGACGTCGCGATTTCGGGCAGCGGCAAGACGCTCGCGGCGTCGTACAAGGGCGACGCCTCGCTCACCGACGTGCGCATGATCGACAAGGCGACGTCCGACCGCTTCGCCGGCTGGAAGCTGCTGGGTCTCACGAATCTGAAGGCGAGCTACGGCGAGCGCGGCACGGACGTGGAGGCGGCGCGCGTCACGTTCGCCAATTTCTACGGGCGCGTGCTGCTGGACGCGCAGGGCAAGCTGAATTTGAAGAATGTCGTGGCGAGCGATCACGCAGCCGGGCAATCGGTGACGCAGCCGGCGGCGTCTGCGTCAGCCTCGGCGCCGGTTGCCGCGAGCGCGCCCGCCGACACGCCGAAATCCGGGCCGCCGGTGAACCTGCGCTTCGGCGAGCTCGTCCTGCAGAACGGCCGCGTCACGTACACCGACAACTTCATCAAGCCGAACTACACGGCGAATCTGGTGGCGATCAACGGGACCATCGGCGCGTTCGGCACGCATTCCACGACGCCCGCGCCCGTCGACGTCACCGCGAAGCTCGCGGCCAACGGACCGGTGTCGATCAAGGGGCAGGTGAATCCGCTGATCGCGAAGCCCGCGCTCGATCTGACCGCGAGCGCGCACGACGTGGAATTGACCAACCTCACGCCGTATTCGGCGAAGTACGCGGGCTACCCGATTACCAAGGGCAAGCTGAACGTGGATCTGCACTACATGCTCGCCGACGACAAGCTGACGGCGAACAACCACCTGTTCATCGACCAGTTGACCTTCGGCGATCACATCGACAATCCGAGCGCGACGAAGCTGCCGGTGCGGCTCGCGGTGTCGCTGCTGAAAAACTCGCGCGGTGAAATCGACGTGAACATTCCGATTTCCGGCTCGCTGTCGAACCCGGAGTTTTCGGTCGGCGGGCTCGTGTGGCAGGCCATTCTGAACCTCGTGCAGAAGGCCGTCACCGCGCCGTTCTCGCTGCTGGCGCATGCGTTCGGCGGCAGCGGCGAGGAGCTGAACTACGTTGAATTCGACGCCGGGTCGGCCACGCTCACGGATGCCGCGCAGAAGAAGCTCGAAACCATCGCGAAGGCGCTCGCGGACAAGCCGTCGATCCGGCTCGACGTGACCGGCCGCGTCGATCCGAAGGTGGACGAACCGGGCTTGCGCAGCGCGTGGCTCGACGCGCAGGTGAAGCGCGCGAAGGTGCGCGACATGTCGGGCAATGGCGAGAACGTCGACTGGGCGAGCGTGAAAGTGTCCGGCGACGAGTACGACAAGTACCTGACGAAGGTCTACAAGTCGGCCGATTTCAAGAAGCCGCGCAATATGATCGGTCTGACCAAGACTGTGCCGGATGCGGATATGAAGGCCGCGCTGCTGCAAAACGCGCCGGTCGACGAGGCGTCGTTGCGCGACCTCGCGCAGCGGCGGGCGCAGGCGGTGCAGGAATATTTCGACGGCAAGATCGAAAGCAGCCGGATTTTCGTGGTCGCGCCGAAGTTGACTGCCGACGGCATCGACGATAAAGGTGCGGGAAGCCGCGTCGATCTGGGCCTGAAATAGCGGCGTTAGCCGAACGGACGATCTCGAAGAATAGCGAGGGGCGAATTACGATGAGCCAAACCGGAGATTCGAAAGAAGACGGGAGTCAGCCGATGGGAACGCCTTACGAGCAGGACGTTGTCGCGTGGGCCAGGGAACAGGCCGCGCTGCTGCGTGCAGGAAAGCTCACGGCCATCGATATCGAGCATATCGCAGAGGAAATCGAGGACGTGGGGAAGAGCGAGCAACGCGAACTGGCGAGCCGGATGTCGGTGTTGCTGGCGCATTTGTTGAAGTGGACATATCAGCACGCAAGAGGCAGCAAGAGCTGGAGCCATACCATCCGCACGCAGCGCAAAGAAGTGGCATACGCGCTGAACGAAGCGCCGAGCCTGCGCGGAAAGTTCGACGACGCGGCCTGGATCGACGTGGTGTGGTCGCGCGCACGCAATCTCGCGGAATCGGAAACGGGTCTGGATATCGACGCGTTTCCCGAGACCTGCCCCTGGCCGATGGCGCAGGTCCTCGATCCGGAGTTTTACCCCGATTGAGCGGAGGCCCGCGCCCGCTCTAATGCGCCCCCGCCGCGGCCCCACCTCCGCCGCCCTTCGCCACCTTCGTGATCCAGATGAGCGGGATGATCAAAATAAAGATCACCGCCGAGATCAGGAAGATATCGTTCAGGCCCATCATCGCGGCCTGCGAATTTACGGTGAAGTTGAATATGCCGCGCGCCTGCGCTTCGCTGATATCGAGCGTCGATTGCGACGCGCCGAGCGCCTGCCAGAACGTCGGGTTGAAGGCGTTCGCCTGCTCGGTGAGCCGCTCGTGATGCAGCGCGATGCGGTCGTCCCACGCATTGCCGGCGAGCGACGTGCCCACCGCGCCGCAAAACACCCGCGCGAAATTCGATAAACCGGCCGCCGCCGGAATCTTCGAAGGCGGCAGCCCCGATAGCACGATGGCCGTCAGCGGCACGAAGAACATCGCCATCGGGATGCCCTGAAGCAGCGTCGGCAGCACGAGGTGGAACGTGTCGATCTCGATCACGTATTTCGAGCGCAGCCAGAACACGAACGCGAAGCCGATGAACGCCATCGTCGCGATCACGCGGGCGTCGCTGCGCGGCAGGATCTTGCCCATGATCGGCGCGAGTATCACGGCGAACACGCCGAGCGGCGCGGTGACGAGCCCGGCATCGACGGACCGGTAATTGAGGTACTGCTGCATCCACTGCGGCAACAGCACGAGGTTGCCGAAGAACACGCCGTACGCCACCGAAATCGCCACCGTCCCGCCGAAGAAATTGCGCCCGGTGAAGAGCCGCAAATCGACCACCGGATTCGCCTCCGTCAGTTCCCACACGACGAAGAACGCGAACGAAATGGCCGCGACGATCGCCAGCACGACGATCACCGGCGACGAGAACCAGTCGAGGTCGCGTCCCTTGTCGAGCATGATCTGCAGCGACGCCACCCACGCGACGAGCAGCGCGAGCCCGATCACGTCGATCGGCGCCTTGCGCGTCGGCGATTCACGCGTGCGGTAGATGAACCACGTCACGCCCGCCGCGAAGATGCCCACCGGTATGTTGATGTAGAAGATCCACGACCACGAATAGCTGTCGGTGATCCACCCGCCGAGCGCGGGGCCCGCAATCGGCCCGACGGTCGCGGTCATCGCCCAGAGCGAGAGCGCCATCGACGCTTTCTCTTTCGGATACGAGCCGAGCAGAATGGCCTGCGAAAGCGGAATCAGCGGCCCGGCCACCGCGCCTTGCAGCACGCGGGCAATCAGCAGCACCGGCAGATTCGGCGCGAGCCCGCAGAGCCAAGACGACAGCACGAACATGAGAATCGCGCCGACGAAAAGCCGGATCTGCCCGAGCCGTTGCGTGAGCCAGCCGGTCAGCGGAATGGAAACGGCATTCGACGCCGCGAACACGGTGATGACCCACGTGCCCTCGTTCACCGACACGCCGAGGTTGCCGGAGATCGTCGGAATCGCGACGTTGGCGATCGACGAATCCAGCACGTTCATGAAGGTCGCGAGCGCCACGGCGAAGGTGGCGAGCACGAGCTGGCCGCCCTTGAGCGGCGGCGGAGGCGGTGAGGCGTTGGTTTGCGGCGGCGTGCTCATGCATCTCCCGGCGAAGCGCCGCGACGTTCAAATCGCGGCCGGATGTCAACGAATCCGCCAGTGTGCCTGCGCTTCAAAAAAGCTGCACAGGCGCCGCCCGCAGCTTACTTCGCTGAAATGTCGATGTTGCCGAGATACTTCTTCGCGTACTTGTCGATGGTGCCGTCCGCCTTCACCTTCGCGATGGCCGCGTCGAGCTTGGTCTTCAGCGCATCGTCGCCCTTGCGGATGCCGTACGCGATGCCGCTGCCGAGAATCTTGTCGTCGCGCACCGGCGCGCCGGCGAACGAGAAGCCTTCGCCGTCGGGCTTCGAGAGGAAGCCACTTTGTCCGGCGGGCGCGAGCACGAGCGTCGCGTCGAGACGGCCGGACTTGAGGTCCGCATAGACCTGATTCTGGTCCTGATACGGCACGATCTTCACGCCTTCATTCTCCCAGTGCGCCTTGGCGAACGTTTCCTGAATGGAGCCTTGCAGCACGCCCACGCTCTTGCCTTTGAGCGCCGCCGCCGTCGGCTCGATCCCGCTGCCGGTCTTCGCGATGAGTTGCGTCGGCACGCGATACACGACCGTCGTGAAGTCGATCGCCTGGCGGCGCTGCTCGGTGGCGTTCATCGCGGAATTGATCGCGTCGAACTTGCGGCCCTGCAGCGCGGGAATCAGGCCGTCGAACGACGTTTCGACCCATTTGCACTGCATCTTCGCGGCGGCGCAGACGGCGTTGCCCACGTCGATATCGAGTCCTTGCAGTTCGCCCGTCGCCGATTTCGATTCGAACGGCGGGTATTGCGCTTCGACGCCGAAGCGCAGGGTGTCGGCGGCGAGCGCCGCGCCGCTCGCGAGCGAGCACGCGACGAAAAGCGCGGCGGCGAGGTGGTTGTTCTTCATCGTGGTCTCCGGGAAATCAAAGGGCTAGATCTGGCAAAGGCGGCGCGCGCCTTCGATGAGCGTATCGTCGTCCTTCGCGAACGACAGGCGAATCAGGCGATTGTCGGTGCCGTCCGTGTAGAACGCGGACAGCGGAATGGTCGCGACGCGCGCCTCGCGGATCAGCCGCAGCACGAAATCGCTGTCGGGCGCGTCCGAGATGGCGCTGTAACGGGCAAGCATGAAGAAACTGCCTGCGCTCGGCAACAGTTCGAAACGCGAGCCGGCGAGCGCGCGGGCGAGCACGTCGCGCTTGTGCTGATAGAACGGCCCGAGGTTCAGATAGCTGGATTCGTCCGCGAGCGCCTCGGCGAACGCCATTTGCATCGGCGTGTCGGCGGAGAAGGTCATGAACTGGTGAATCTTGCGGATTTCGGCGGTCAGGGCGGCGGGCGCGAGGCAATAGCCGACGCGCCAGCCCGTCACGTGATACGACTTGCCGAACGACGACACGATCACGCTGCGTTCGGCGAGCGCCGGATAACGCGCCATGCCATGATGCGGCGCGCCGTCGAACACGACGTGCTCGTACACTTCGTCCGACAGCACGATGATTTTCGTGTCGCGCGTGAGCGCCGTGAGCCGCTCGATGTCGGCGGGCGTGAACGCGCTGCCCGTCGGATTGTGCGGCGTGTTGACGAGAATCATGCGCGTCTTCGGCGTAATTGCGGCGGCGACTTCGTCCCAGTCGATGCGGAAATTTTCCGGCGACAGCTTGATCGCGATCGGCGTCGCGCCCTGAAGCTGCACGATCGGCGCGTAGCTGTCGAACGACGGCTCGAAGTAGATCACCTCGTCGCCGGGATGCACGAGCGCGCTGATGCTCGCATACAGCCCTTCGCTCGCGCTCGCGACCACGGTCACTTCCGTGCCCGGATCGTACTGCGCGCCGTAGACTTTCTGCGTCTTCAGCGCGATGGCCTCGCGCAGCGCCAGCACACCGGACATCGGCGAATACTGGTTATGTCCTGCCTGCATGGCTCGCGTGACGCCTTCGACGAGCCTCGTATCGCACGCGAAATTCGGCGCGCCTTGCGACAGGTTCAGCGCGTGATGCTCTTCGGCAAGCTGGCCGATGACCGTGAAAATGGTGGTGCCGACTTTCGGCAGCTTCGATTCGGGAATACAGGCGCTGTGCACGACGGCTCGCTCCAATGGACAGTGCGACGATTCAACCGCGGCAATAAACGGCCGACAATCGAAACTTTGTCATACTAGCCATGTGCGCCGCTCATGGCTCCTTTCGTTAACCCGATGAAACCGCTGCCCTCGCTCGACGTTCTCAAAACTTTTCTCGTGGTCGCCCAGAAGCTGAATTTCACGCGCGCCGCCGATGCGCTCAACGTGACGCAGGGCGCGGTCAGCCGGCAGATCGCGGGACTGGAGGCGCAGCTCGGCTACGCGCTTTTCGTGCGGCAGGCGCGCGGGCTCGCGCTCACGCATCACGGCGCGCTGCTGATCGCGCCGTTGCAGCAGGCGTTCGCGCAGATTGGCGACGCGCTCGCCAAGGGCGGCAGCGCCTCCGGGACCTTGCGCGTCAAGTGTCCGACCTGCGCGATGCGCTGGGTGCTCCCGCGCGTGATCCGGCTGCAGAACGAGCGGCCCGAGCAGGTCGTGGAAGTGACGGCGTCGGTGTCGCACGGCGTCGAGTTCAATGCGGAACAGTTCGACGCCGCTATCGTCTTCAGCCCGACGTCCGCGAAGCCGTCGGGCAAGGGCCTGACGGTGCATCATCTGTTCGATGAAGTGCTCACGCCGGTCTGCGCGCCCGAACTCTGGAAACCGCGCGGCAACGCGGAGCCGACGCCGGACGACCTCGCGGGCCAGACGCTGCTGCACCCGACGCGCGATCGCCGCGACTGGCTCTTGTGGCTCGGCGCGTACGGCTACGACGGCTTGCCGTCCGCGAAGGCGCAACACTTCGACACGCTCGACCTCGCCATCTCGTCGGCGATGCAGGGGCTGGGCGTCACCATCGGCGATGTCTCGCTGATCGAAGAAGACCTGCGCGCGAAACGCGTGATCGCGCCCTTCGCGTTGCGCGTGCCGAGCGGCGCGGCCTACTACCTCGTCTATCCGGAGCGGCCGGCGCCGTCGCCCGCGTTGCAGCAGTTCGCGCAGTGGCTGAACGGCGAAGCCGCGGCCACGCGCGACAACCTGCGTTTTCAATAGCGCCTACATGCCGTGCTTGGTGACGACGGTTTCCCATTGCCCGTTCTTCACCTGATACAGCGTCGATGACGCGTTCTTCAGCGCGCCGTTATCGTCGAAAGCAATCGGACCCGTGATGCCCTCGAACGAAATCTTCTTAAGCACGGGGCGATACACCTTCGGATCGGCGGAACTCGCCTTCTGCATCGCGTTGATCGCCGCCCACGCCGCGTCGTAGCCGAACGGCGCGTACGACAGAATCGCGACGCCGAAGCGCTTCTGGAACTTGTCGCTGAACGCCTTGCCTTGCGGCAGCTTGTCGAGCGGGCTGCCGTATTCCCACGCCTGCGCGCCTTCGGCGGCGTCGCCCGCGAGCTTCAGGAAATCGGCGTCCATCACGCCGCCGCCGCCTACGAACTGTGCGTTGACGCCGAGCTGCTTCATGCGCTTGACGACCGCCGCCGCTTGTCGGTCCAGTCCGCCGAAGAAAATCAGGTCCGCGTTCAGGGCCTTGATGCGCGTGAGTTGCGCGCTGAAATCGACGGTCTGGTTGTCGCTGAATTCGCGGCCGACGATATTGCCGCCTTTCGCCTTCACCGCTTTCTCGAACTCGTCGGCTTCGCCCTGACCGAAGGCCGTGCGGTCGTCGATGATCGCGATGCGCTTCGCTTTCGTCGTCGTGACCGCGTACGCGCCGGCATTGCCCGCGTTCTGGGCGTCGCTGGAAATCACCGTGAACACGTTCTCGAGGCCGCGCGTGGTGATCGTCGGATTCGTCGCGGCCGGATCGATCATCGGAATGCCGGCGTTGTTGTAGATGGGCGAAGCGGGCAGCGTCGTGCCGGAATTGAAATGACCGACGACCACCGACACGCCGTCATCGACGAGCTTCTGCGCCGCCTGCACGCCGACGCGCGGGTCCGCCTGATCGTCTTCCGCCTGAATCTCGAACTTCGCCGTCTTGCCGCCGATGCTGATCTTCTTGGCGTTCGCCTCGTCGAGCGCGAGCTGCACGCCGTTCTGGAGATCCTTCCCGTAGCCCGCGTTCGCGCCCGTGAGCGGCGCGGCGAAGCCGATCTTAACCGTGACGTCTTCGGCGGCGGCGGTCATGGGCGCGGCGGCGAATGCGGCGCTCGCGCACGCCACCAGCCATGCCAAGGGTTTGACGCTCGTACGGATACGCATGGTTTCCTCTCCTTTTGTGGTTTGGCAATCCAGGAACGCGGCTACTGCATGGAACATGACCAATTACCCGCCCGCAAGACGGAGTTGCCCTCGGCGCGGCGAAAGTCGCATCCGGACCCGCATGGCGGCGGACAAGCGCAATGTAGGAAGCCAAATTGGCGGCGTCTTGTCGATTCGTCGCGCGGCAACTGCGGATTTCGGCACAGGCGCGGCAGGGCGCTTTTCCAGACGCGGCGCGGCGTCACGCGTTTCGCCGAGCCCGGGCGCGCGACGATTCGTGCCGCGTCATGCGCTTGGCCTATCGCGCCGATGAAAACGCGCCATTTGACACGAGTGCATATACACATATAAGCTGCGAGTCATGTCAACGCACTCATCTCCTCTCGACTGCAACTGCTTCGCCATCCGGCAGGCCGCGCGATATGTATCGCAACTCTACGAGCGGCACATGGGCGAAGTCGGCCTGACTTCGGCGCAATTCACGCTGCTCGCGTCGATTGCGCGCAAGCCCGGCGTGCAGATGGTCGAGCTCGCGGACGCCATGGTCATGGACCGCACGACGCTCGTGCGCGCGCTCAAGCCGCTTCAGCGCGACGGCATGGTGCAGGCGGATCAGCAGTCGCCGAATTCGCGCGCGGTCGGTCTCACGTTGACGGCCGCAGGTAAGGCGCTGCTCGCGCAGGGCGTCGAGAAGTGGCGGACGGCGCAGGCCGAATTCGAGCAGAAATACGGCGAGAAGCGCGCGAAGTCGTTGCGTCAGATGCTGTTTGAGATCACCGCAATGGATTGAGTCCAGCAAACCGGGCACGCAGGGCCGCGTGCCTTTTTTATGTCGGCTAAAGTGCATATGCACTAACAGGAGCAGTCATGCAGATCAAGGGAAAGGTCGTACTCGTCACCGGCGCGAACCGCGGTCTCGGCAAGCAGTTCGCGAAGTCGCTGTTGCAGGCGGGCGCCGCCAAGGTTTATGCGGCGGCGCGCGATCCGGGCAGCGTGGATATCGAAGGCGTCGAAGCCATCCGCCTCGACGTCACGAAGCCTGCCGACATCGCCGAAGCCGCGGCCAAGTACACGGACGTGCAGATCGTCATCAACAACGCGGGGGCGTTGGCGCGCGGCGCGCTGGTCGATCCTGCATCGACGCAAGGTATGCGCGATCTTTTCGAAGTCAATGTGATCGGTCCGCTCGCCGTGACGCAGGCGTTCGCGCCCACGCTCAAGAAGAACGGCGGCGGCGCGGTCATCAACGTACTGTCCGTGCTGAGCTGGGTCGCGCTGCCGGATGCGGGCGCGTACAGCGCGTCGAAGTCGGCGGCGTGGGCCGTGACCAACGCGCTGCGCGGCGAGCTGCGCGGACAGGGTACGCTCGTGGTCGGCGTGCATCCGGGCTACATCGACACCGACATGGTCGCCGAAGTCGACGCGCCGAAAACATCGCCCGCGAGCGTGGTCGAGCAAGTGCTCGCGGCTGTCGAGCGAGACGAAGAAGAAGTGCTCGTCGATGACACCGGCCGCGGCGTCAAGCAGTCGCTGTCGACCGCGAAGCCGATTTACATCACCGGCATTCCCGGTTAAGCCGGCCTCTGCGCCTTCTGCATTTCTTCGAAGCCGGCGGCGGCTTCCTGCACGTCGGACGGGAAGTCGCCGAACTCCTGCACTTGGCGCACTTCGATGATCTCGTTCGCCGAAGCGGGACACCGCTTCGCCCATTCGATCGCCTCTTCGCGCGACTTCACCTGAATCATCCAGTAGCCGCCGAGCACTTCCTTGGCTTCCGCGAACGGCCCGTCGGTCACGCGCGGCTTGCCGCCTTCGAACGTGACGCGCGCGCCCATCGACGGCGGATGAAGTCCGTCGAGCGCCAGCAGCACGCCGGCCTTCTGCAACTCTTCGTTATACTTCATCATCGCGGCGACGGCTTCAGCGCTCGGCATCGCGCCGGGCTCCGCGCTTTCGTAGCCGCGCGGGATCATCAGCATCATGAATCGCATGGAGTGCTCCTGTTCGAGGTCGACAAACGCGCGGTTCCGCGCGTTCACACCTTACGACGCGCACGCCGCCACGCGATCGACACGAGCCGTCGAACTTTCGCTTAGGCGTTTATCCCTATCCGATTCGGGTTGCCTTCCGGACAAACACCGTCGAATAATGTAATCCATTACATTTCGTTCGCCGCCCGGCACGCAGCATGTCCGATCCCGTGCGTCCTCCCGAGGAAGTATCGATTGCCGACGTTGCCCGGCGTGCCGGCGTGTCCGTCGCCACGGTGTCGCGCGTGCTCAATAGCCACAGCAACGTGCGCGAGGCCACGCGCGAGAAGGTACGCGAGGCGGTCGCGGCGAGCGGCTATCGCGTGAACGAACTTGCGCGCAATCTGCGCACAGCCGAAAGCCGCCTGCTTCTCACCATGGTCCCCGACTTCGGCAACCCGTTCTATGCGGCCATCGTGCGCGGCATCGACACGGTCGCGCGGCAGAACGGCTACTTCATGCTTCTCTGCGACACGGGCGCCGATCCATTGCGCGAGCGCAGCTACTTCGACCTGCTGCGCGGGCGTCGCGCGGACGGCGCGATCTGTCTCGACCCTGCCGCCGTGCAGAAGGCGCTCGTCGAGCAGGCGTCGACGCTGCCGTGGGTCGCGTGTTGCGAATTCGATCCGGCCGCGCGCGTGCCTTACGTGGGCATCGACAACCATCTTGCCGCAGGCGATGTCGTGCGTTATCTGTTGGACAAGGGCCACGAGCGCATCGCGCTGATCAACTCGGGCGAAGGCTATCTGTATGGCCGACAGCGCCTCGCGGGGTATCGCGATGCGCTGCAGGCCGCGGGCATCGTCGCGAATCCGGCGTGGCAAGTCGAACTGGACAGCCTCGATTACGACGCCGGCGAGCGCGCCGCCCGGCAGCTCGCGTCGCTCGGGCGCGACCGGCCGACCGCGATTTTCGCGGTGTCGGACACGCTTGCCATCGGCGTGCTGAACGGCCTGCGCAGCGCGGGGCTGCGCGTGCCGGAAGATGTCGCGGTCGTCGGATTCGATGACATCGCGGTGGCCGCCCACGCCGTGCCGCCGCTCACGACCGTTGCGCAGCCGATGCGCGCGCTCGGCGAGACAGCGGCGGAACTCTTGCTCAAGCGCCTGCGCGATCCGCGCGCGGAGGTGCCGGGCGTGCTGCTGCCGCATCGCCTGATACAACGAAGGAGCGCCTGACGATGACCCTTGCCGTGCGCTTCGACGCAGTCGAGAAGAACTTCGGCCCGGTGCGCGTGCTCCACGGCGTGAGCTTCGATCTCGCGCCGGGGCGCATCTACGGCTTGCTCGGCGAAAACGGCGCGGGCAAGTCCACGCTGATGAAAATCCTCGCGGGCTACGAGCGCGCGAGCGCCGGCGACGTGCTGATCGACGGCACGCCCGCTGCCTTCGCGAGTTCGCGCGACGCCGAGCGCGCGGGCATCGTGCTAATCCACCAGGAACTGAATCTCGCGGATCATCTGAGCATCACGCAGAACATGTTTCTCGGCCACGAGCTGCGCAAAGGCTTCTTCCTCGACGAACCCGCGATGCGCGAGGACGCCCGCGCCGCGCTAGGCGAAGTCGGCCTGCACAAGAACCCGGACACGAAAGTGCGCGAGCTGATCGTCGCGGAGAAGCAGCTTGTCGAGATCGCGAAGGCCATGCTGCGCGACACGCGCCTGCTCATCATGGACGAGCCGACCGCCACGCTGACGCCCTCGGAAACGCAGCGCCTCTTCGCGCTGATGGCGCGCCTGAAGGAGGCGGGCACGACGATCGTTTATATCTCGCACAAACTCGACGAAGTGGAACGCGTGACCGACGAAGTGATCGTGATGCGCGACGGCCGCTTCGTCGCGCGCGCGCCGACCGCCGACCTCACGCGCCGCGAAATGGCGAACCTGATGGTAGGCCGCGAAGTCTCCGACATGTTTCCCGACAAGCCCCCGCTCGCTGCCGACGCGCCACTCGCGTTTCAGGTGGAAGGCGCGTCCGTGCCCGGATGGGCCGAAGGCGTGAGCTTTTCCGTGCGCCAGGGCGAAGTGTTCGGCTTCGCGGGGCTCGTCGGCGCGGGACGCACGGAACTGTTCGAGGCGCTGGTCGGTTTACGGCCGCTCGCGGCGGGGCGCATCGCCATCGAAGGCGAGACCGTGAAGCTCAAGAACCCGCGCGACGCGATGCGCCACGGCATCACGTACTTGAGCGAAGACCGCAAGGGACGCGGCCTGCATGTGGACATGGCGCTCAAGGACAACCTCACGATGATGACGCTGGAACGCTACGCGCGCCCGCTCATCGACTCGCGCGCCGAGCGCGACGCGCTGACGCTCGCGGTCAAGGACTTCGGCATTCGCACCGGCAATACGCGCAGCCGCGCCCGCATGCTCTCGGGCGGCAATCAGCAGAAGCTGGCGCTCGCGAAGTTCCTGCATCCCGATCCGCGCGTGGTCGTGCTCGACGAACCCACGCGCGGCGTCGACGTCGGCGCGAAACGCGACATCTATTTCCTGATCCACCGCCTCGCCGCCGAAGGCCGAGCGGTGATCGTCATTTCTTCCGAGCTGATCGAACTGATCGGGCTGTGCCATCGCGTCGCGGTGATGCGCGCGGGCGAACTGGTCGCGACGCTCGGCATGGACCTTCTGACCGAAGAGAGGTTGATCGCGCATGCGACCGGCACACACTGAAGACACCGCGCAAGAAAGCCGCCTCACCGCCGTCGCGCGGTTTCTGCTCGGCGTCGGGCCGCTGATCGGGCTCATCGCGCTGTGCATCGGCGGCACGCTGCTGAACGGCGACTTCGCCACCTTCGACAACGCGATGAACGTGCTCACGCGCACGTCGTTCATCGGCATCATCGCGGTGGGCATGACCTTCGTCATCATTTCGGGCGGCATCGACCTGTCCGTCGGATCGATGGCCGCGCTCATCGCGGGCAGCATGATCTTCATGATGAACGGCCTGCTTCAGGGCGTGCACGGGCATGCGCTGCCGCCGCTTCTGATCGTCGCGCTCGGCATCGTGCTCGCGCTCGTGCTAGGCGCGCTGTTCGGCTTCGCGCACGGACTGCTCGTGACCAAAGGGCGCATCGAGCCGTTCATCGTGACGCTCGGCACGCTCGGCGTCTTTCGCGCGCTGCTGACGTGGCTCGCGGACGGCGGCGCGCTCACGCTCGACAATTCGCTCGTCGATCTCTACGGCCCCGTGTATTACGCGAGCCTTTTCGGCGTGCCGGTGCCGATCTGGATCTTCGCGATCGTCGCGGCGGGCGGCGCGCTCGTGTTGAACCGCACGGTGTTCGGGCGGCACGTGCAGGCCATCGGCTCGAACGAACAGGTCGCGCGCTATGCGGCCATTCGCGTCGATAACGCAAAGATCGCGACCTACGTGCTGCTCGGACTGTGCGTGGCCGTGGCGACCGTGCTCTACGTGCCGCGCTTGGGGTCAGCTACGCCGACGACCGGCCTCTTGTGGGAACTCGAAGCGATCGCCGCCGTGGTGGTCGGCGGCACGGCGCTCAAGGGCGGCGAAGGGCGCGTGATCGGCACGGTCATCGGCGCGATCCTGCTTTCGGTCATCAACAACATCCTGAATCTCACGAGCATCATCAGCGTGTATCTGAACGCGGCGGTGCAGGGCGCCGTGATCATCTTCGTAGCCTTCTTGCAGCGTGGCCGTCGGTAACTTTCTACTTCGAATAACAGGAGACATCGTCATGAAAAAACTGCTTCGCGCGCTCGGCGCGCTGACGCTGGCGGCGAGCGCGTTCGCCGCCGCATCGTCCGCCTTCGCCGCCGACAAGGTGGTGCTCGGCGTCGCCATCCCGACCGCCACGCACGGCTTCACGGGCGGCATCGTCTGGTGGGCGAACGAGGCCAAGAAGGAACTGGAGAAGGCGCATCCTGATCTCAAGATCATCGTGAAGACGGCGTCCGGCGCGCCCGAGCAGGCCAATCAGTTGCAGGATCTGGTGACGGTCAACAAGATCAACGCGCTCGTGATCTTCCCGTTCGAATCCGCGTCGCTCACGCAACCGGTCGCGCAGGTGAAGAAGAAGGGCGTGTACGTGACCGTGGTCGATCGCGGCCTCACCGACACCAGCGCGCAAGACGCGTATGTTGCTGGCGACAACACCGCGTTCGGCAAGCTGCCCGCCGAATATCTGGCGAAGACGCTGAACGGCAAGGGCGATATCGTCGCGCTGCGCGGCATTCCGACGACGCTCGACAACGAGCGCTGGACCGCTTTCGAAGGCGTGATGAAACAGCATCCGGACATCAAGATTCTGGATGCCAAGTACGCGAACTGGAACCGCGACGACGCGTTCAAGGTGATGCAGGACTATCTGACGCGCTTCAAGCATATCGACGCCGTCTGGGCCGCCGACGACGACATGATGATCGGCGTGCTGAAGGCGATCGATCAGGCGCACCGCACGGATATCAAGGAAGTGTTCGGCGGCGCGGGATCGAAGGAAGCGGTCAAGCGCATCATGGACGGCGACCAGCGCGTGAAGGCGGACGTCTCGTACTCGCCGAAGTTCATCTATGACGCGATCAAGCTCACGGCCGAAGCGCGCCTGAAGGGCGACAAGCTGCCGCCGACGACCATCATTCCTTCGGTGCTCATCACGAAGGACAACGCAAAGCAGTTCTATTTCCCGAACTCGCCGTTCTGAGTGCACAGCCGGTCACGCTGAACGGCGCTGACCGGCGTTTCTAACGAGGCGAAAGATGAAGACCATCAAAGGCCCGGCGATTTTTCTCGCGCAATTCATGGGCGGGGAAGCGCCGTTCGACACGCTCGCCAGTCTTGCGTCGTGGGCGGCGGGACTCGGCTACAAGGGCATTCAGGTGCCCGCCGATCCGCGCCTGATCGACCTGGAGAAAGCCGCATCGACCGATGCCTATTGCGACGAGATCCGCCGCACGGTCGAGGATGCGGGCGTTGTCATCACCGAATTGTCGACGCATTTGCAGGGGCAGTTGGTCGCGGTGCATCCCGCTTACGACACGCTCTTCGACGGCTTCGCCGCGCCGCATGTGCGCGGCAATCCGCAGGCGCGCACCGAATGGGCGATATCGCAGTTGAAGCACGCGGCGGCGGCATCGAAGCGGCTGGGTTTGAGTGCGCACGTGACGTTCTCCGGCGCGCTCGCATGGCCGTACGTGTATCCGTGGCCGCAGCGCCCGGCGGGTCTCGTCGAAGCCGCGTTCGATGAATTGGCCACGCGCTGGCGTCCGATTCTCGATGAGTTCGACCGCGCGGGCATCGACGTGTGCTACGAGTTGCATCCCGGCGAAGACCTGCACGACGGCGTGACGTTCGAGCGTTTTCTCGCGGCCGTGAACGATCATCCTCGCGCGAACATCCTCTACGATCCTAGTCACTTCGTCCTGCAGCAACTGGACTATCTCGCGTTCATCGACATCTATCACGCGCGCATCAAGGCGTTTCATGTGAAGGACGCGGAGTTCCGGCCGAATGGGCGGCAAGGCGTGTACGGCGGCTACTCGGGATGGGTGGAGCGCGCGGGGCGTTTCCGGTCGCTCGGCGACGGCCAGATCGACTTCAAGGCGATCTTCTCGAAGATGGCCCAATACGACTTTCCCGGCTGGGCCGTGCTGGAATGGGAATGCGCGTTGAAGCATCCGGAAGACGGCGCGCGGGAAGGCGCGACGTTCATTCGCGATCACATTATCCGCGTGGCCGAGCATGCGTTCGACGACTTCGCGGGCAGCGGCGCGAGCCGTGAGCAAATGCGCGATGTGCTCGGCATTGGGAGCAAAGCAGGAGAAAAGCGATGAGGCGCGTGCGGCTCGGCATGGTCGGCGGCGGCGAGGGCGCGTTTATCGGCGCGGTGCATCGCATGGCGGCGCGGCTCGATGATCGCTATGAGTTGCTGGCGGGCGCGTTGTCGTCCGATCCGCAGCGCGCGGCGGCGAGCGCTGCGGCCATCGGCTTGCCGCGCAGCTACGACGATTATCGTGAGATGGCGCGCGTCGAAGCGAGCCGCGCCGATGGCATCGAAGCGGTCGCGATCGTCACGCCGAATCACTTGCATGCGCCGATTGCGACGGCGTTTCTGGAAGCCGGCATCCACGTGATCTGCGACAAGCCGCTCGCGGTATCGCTCGCTGAAGGCGAGGCGTTGGCGAAGCTCGCGCAGGAGAAGAATCGCGTGTTCGCGGTGACGTACACGTACACCGGCTATCCGCTCGTGCGCCATGCGCGCGCGCTGGTGCGGGATGGCGCGCTCGGCGATATCCGCGTCGTGCAGGTGGAGTATGCGCAGGACTGGCTGTCGATGCCCGTCGAGACGCAGGCGAACCGGCAGGCCGCGTGGCGCACCGATCCGGCGCTCGCGGGCCCGGCCGGTTGTCTCGGCGATATCGGCACGCATGCGTATCAGTTGGCGGAGTATGTGACGGGCATGCGGCCTTCGGCGTTGTCGGCGGAAGTGACGACGTTCGTGCCGGGACGACGCGTCGACGATCACGTGCAGGCGATGCTGCGTTATGCGAACGGCGCGCGCGGCATGCTGTGGGCGAGTCAGGTCGCGGCGGGCGAGGAGAACGCGCTGCGGCTGCGCGTGTATGGCACGAAGGCCGGTTTGATGTTCGATCAGCAAGCGCCTAACGAACTGTGGTTCACGCCGGTCGGGGGCGTGTCGCAGCGGATTACGCGCGGGCGTGTGGAAAGCGCGGAAGCGCAGCATGCGACGCGCGTGCCCGCCGGGCATCCGGAGGGGTATATCGAAGCGTTCGCGCAGGTTTATGCGGATGCCGCGGGGTGTATTGCGCGAGGGACCACGCAGGGCGACGAGTGGCTTACCACTGTGGAGGATGGGGTCGCGGGGTTGAGGTTTGTGGAGGCGGTGTTGAGGAGTAGTGCGGGGGAGGGGGAGTGGGTGAGGGTGGAGTAGAGGGGGCGTGTCCGATATCGACATCCTTAAGCTGCCCCCGCGGCAGCGAAGTGAGCGGGGTTTTCCTTTTCTCTTGCATACGTTTCAAAGCTGCCTCGGACACAAGGAGGCGGACAGGCTTGCATCCGGTTCGCTGAGGCGAGGCGCATGCTGCGGCCCGCCGCATCGACGATCTCGGCGACGTATCCGAGCGGGTCGTAGGCAATCGTCGTCGCGTGTCCGGTTGGGTCGACTACGCGTACGAGCTAGTCGACGCGCCAGTAGCCATCATCGTGCAGTCCATGCGAGGGACAAAACGACAGGCCGTTGTGATCCGTATGGCGCACCATCAAACGCTCGCCGCCATATCCAAATCAGTACGGCGCATGGAGCGCATCGTAGAGCGCGACCCAGCTACAAGTTAAGAGCCGCCTTCAAGGCTCTTGGTGTTGGCGCGCAGCGGGAGGGGATTAGCGTGCCCGCATCGAGCGCGAAGTCCCGCGTCGACCGTCGCGTCGTCCCGGCTCATCTGCGCGAAGCACTCGCTCACATGCGCCTGCCTTCGACCGACAGAAAGCCATCTCGATCGACTTCGGCCAACTCGGCGGCTTGCGCGTAGCGTTCAGCGGCGTGCGGGTAGTCGGCTTGCATCCAGTAGACAGAGACTTCGCCGAACAGGCCGTTGATGACGAGCTTGTTGCCTGCTTCGTGGTTCGCCTGAACGGCCTCCCGCCCGGCGTGCGTCGCCTCTTCGTAAGCGGATAAGGCGAGCTGCGGCGAATTCCACTCCCTCAGTTGATTCTTTGCGCGAACTCCCCCCAGCACGCCGAGCGCCGGTGAGGCAGTGAAGATAGGGATAGGGACTTTTCGCGTTCCCTTGGATTATCGTCCTAGCATGCGCTTCAGCCTTTCAAAGAACTCCCTACAAGCTTCCGCTTCGTCGGGATACGACCGCTCTTCGGTGCGCTGACCGCGCTCGCTATAAAAGATCCTCCAAGTGTTTCCATCATGAATCAAACAGAGCGATTGGTCTGATACTTCATCAAGTGAATAACTGTCCTTAGGAAAGTCAGTTGATTTCAATACTTTAACTAGTTCTTGTTTATCCACAATTACTCTTTACCTCCGCAAGTGACCAGAATCGATGAGCTCCTGTACTGACCGTGGCAGAAGATATTGAATTCCTCCGCCCAGCTCGCCAAACCATGCAGCAATCTTGCTCGCTTTTACTTCCTCTATAGGCTTGACTACCTTGTAGGCGTAATAGGGTTTGGTGACATCGGTTCCTGGCGGCAAGGCTCGCATCGGGTATGGCGTCCCTATCGGTGATGTGTAACTACCTCCCGGATAGCCATAACAATCGATAAGCGTTCCCGGCTTTAAGGTGATAGTGCTAACGGGCCCTGATGCGCCATCATTGGGCGGCCAATGCGGAACAATCTCATTAGTTAAGCCCGTAGGATCGATCCACCCGAACGTATTTGGCGCAAACTGATAAGGATTAACGCCGCCCTGCAGGCCGATCGGATCTTGCGAAATGAACCGTCCGGTGTTGGGATCAAAGTACCGATGCCTGTTGTAATGTAATCCAGATTCCTGATCGTAATACTGCCCCTGCAACCGAATCGGCTGATCGATCGTCTCGGTCGCGGCGTAATCGACGCCACCGGTGACACCATAATGCGCCTCCCATGCGATCTCGCCGTCACCTGAACGCAATTTCACCGGCGCGCCGTTCACATCGTTCTGGTAATAGAACGTACGAACGGCTATCGCGCCAGCCCCTTCATCTCTCGAGCTGAGCTGCATCACGAGCGGCTCAAAGCTATTCAGATGATACGCATAGAAGCGTCCCTGCTGTTGTACCGGCGTGTCGCGCACTTCGCCGGCCATCGCATCGCCGTCCCACAGGAAGCAGGTCTGCGCTTCGTCGGGCGTCGTGCTGTAAGGCCCACCCAACGCGACCTTACCGATCCGCCTGCCCAACGGATCATAGCGATAAGACCACTTCTCGTTGTGCGTATTCTCGAACTCCGCGAGCCGCCCGAACGCATCCCACTTGAAGCACTGCACGCCCGACCGGCGGTCATGCCGCTCGACGAGTTGCCCCGCTGCATCGAGCCACAAGCGCGCGCCGTCGTGGTGCTGAACGTGGCGTCGGTTCCCATCCGCGTATTGACTCGTAAAGCGGTCGCCTTGCTTGTCATACACGAAGTAGCGCAGCGTCTGCGCGGGATCGGTATGCGCCACAATCCGCCCCAACGGATCGTAGCGATAGCTGTCCACGCCCAGCCGTGAATCGTCGCGCTGCGTCAAGTTACCCAGTGCGTCGTAGCGATAGGCGACCTGATCGACAGCGCGCGCGGCCTGCATCGTCGTATGGCGCGCAAGCCGTCCGGCGCGGTCGTACTCGAGAACGTGATCGAGTTCCGCCGAGAAGCTCACGCGGCTCAGACGTCCTGCGATGTCGCGCGTGAAGCGAATCGGTTCCTGGTCGTCGATCTGGAGCGTCTGAGGATGGCCCAACGCGTCATAGCCATAGGTCAGCGTCTGTTCGAACGATGGTTTCGCGTCGGCCTGCATGCGCCGCCGTTGGGTCACCAATCGTCCGGCCTCATCATAGGCATAGTCGATCGCGCCGGCGAACGACGCCTGCTGCTGCGTTTCATGCGTGAGTCGGCCATCGGCATCGTAGGCGCGCATGACCGTCCCGTGCGCGTTGCTCGCCTCGGTCAACTGGCCCTTACGGTTGTAGGCGTAGCGTTCCTCCTCGGCCGGCCGTGCGCTTCGCTTGACGACCCGTCCCAGCGCATCGCATTGAATGGCGAGGGCCTGCCCCAGCGGATCGATGGTCCGCGTCAGATGACCGGCGGGGTCATAGCTGTACTGTCGCGCTTGTCCCCAATAGTCCACTTCTTCGATGAGCCGGCCATTGCCATCGCGCTTGAGTTGCCACTGCTGCCCCAGCGGATTGCTCACGCCGATCAGTTGCTCCTCGGTGTTGTAGTGGTAGCGCGTGACGCTGCCGTCCGGGGCCGTGCGCGTGCGCAGCTTTCCTTGTCCGAAGTAACTGAACGTCGCGTGTTGGCCCGCTTCGTCGATGTAGCGGATGAGATTGTCTTGCGCGTCATACTCACAGCGCACAAGGCGCGAGCCGGGCAGCTCGCACGCGCTCAAGCGGTTCTTCGCGTCCCAACGGTATGTCGTGACGTCTTCGCCTGGCGCTTCGCGGCGCAGGAGGTTGCCGCGTGTATCGTGCGAAAGACGCATGCTGCGGCCCGCCGCATCGACGATCTCGGCGACATATCCGAGCGGGTCGTAGGCAATCGTCGTAGCGTGTCCGACCGGATCGACTACGCGTACGAGTTGCCCCGCGGCGTCATAGTGGTAAGCCGTTTTGATGCCCGCGGGCGTCGTTTGGTCGACGAGGCGGCCGCGTGCATTCCAGGTCTGCTTCCAGACGCCGCCCTCGGGATCGGTGATCGCCACGGGCTTGAGCGTCTCGTCATACTCGGTGCAGATCTGGCTTCGATCCGGCAGCGTGTGCGTGAGCACGTTGCCGAACGCATCGTATTCCCACGTCGTGCGATTGGCCGCCGGGTCGACCATCGACGTCGTGCGCCCAAGGCCGTCGTATTGATAGCTGGACACACCGCCCATCGGATCGGTCAGCATGATGGGCAAACCGCGCGCGTCGGCTTGCAAAAGCGTCACGCCGCCGAGCGAATCGGTGATGTGCGTCTCCAGATGCGTCAGGTCGTACTCGAAGCGGTAGTCATACAGTCCGCCATCGCCCCACGCATGATCGACGCGCCAGAGGCCATCGTCGTGATGCTGATGCGAGTAGTAGAACGACAGTCCGTTGCGATCCGTATGGCGCACCATCAGATGGTCGCCGCCGTATTCGAAGCGATACGGCACGTCGAGCGCATCATGCACGGCGACGAGATCGCCCGCGCGGTCCTGCGCGTAGCGCACGAGTGCGTGGCGCTCGCCGTTTGCATCGAGGAGCGTGATCTCGCCGAGTTGGCCGCGCAGGCTTCCTTGCGCGCATTGCACGCTTCGGCCGGTAGGCAGGTCGCCCGCGTGCTCGATCAGGTACAAGAGCGGTTGCTGTGGCGCATCGCGTCCGGTCCGCCAGCGAAGGCGCCAAGCGTTGCCGTCCAGGTCGTTGAGTTGCTCGAGCCATAGCGAGAGCGGTCGGTCTGGCGCCGCCTTCAGCGCATCCTCGCGCCATCCATCGCGCACTGGAAAGCGATATTCGAGCCCTTCGCGTGTGCGAACGATGAAGCGTTCGCCGTCACGATATAGAGCATGGCCTCCGACGCCTTCGATGATTCGCGCGGACCATCCATCGTCGAGCGGCATCTGATCGAAGGCCACGAGTTTGTCGGGCAGGCTGAGGATGATGCCGATACCGCCATCATGTTCGAATAGATCGAGGCGGATGTCAGCAGGCGTGCGCCAGCCCTCGCCCGCAGCGCCAGGCGAAAGGTTGTGGCTCGCGTAATAGCGATTCCAGACGAGAGGCAAGCGTCCCGTGACCGTGAAGTCGTGTTGCTCGACGATCACTTCGCCGGTTGCGCCATCGACGGGTTCGCCGAAGGCGCGCCGGACGAGCCCTTTGATGAATCGGCCCCACAAACCATCGCCCAGCCGATCTTGAATCGCCTGAGATATGCGGCAAAACTTCGGATTCTGCTTCATCGCGTGGGCGTGTGCCGCTTGCATCGCCATGCCGGCGAGCGCCGCGATGCTCGGCACGGGCGGGCCGCCGACCAGAACCGGACGCGATGCGGGGATCGGCAGCATGAGGGAGGTGGGCAGCGAGGGAGATTCGCGTTTGCTGTGCTCTGCGTTGTGCGATAGCGGAAGCATTCCCGCGAACCAGCAACTCAGTGCGGGTAGTAATGCGTATGACATCGGGTCACCGTTAGCGCGCACGGTGAGGCTGCCAAGGAACGACTCGCTATTGCTGGAAGGCTTGGGCGCATCGTCAGCGGTGAACGTGCCGCCTATCGGAAAATGCAGACCCGGAACGTGCATCGTCTGCGTACCGGCAGTGGTTCGCATCAGGCCGTTGACATAGATCGGCCCGCCACCGCCGCCTGCGGCCATCATGACGCCCATCGACGCCAGACCGACCGCCGCCGCTCCGATACTGCGCATGCCCATCTTCGCTATGGAAGCCGCGCCCATCGCCATCATGCCGATGGAGACCATGCTGCCGACGCCTTCGGGCAAGCAACTCAGGTACTCCATTGGATCGAGCACCAATCAAACATGCGGGTGAGGCAGCGGCAGAATGGGGCCTGCGACTGTTTGAATCAGGTGGACGTCGATGCCGATAACAGGCGTCAGATGATTGACTGCGAGCAGCGCCATTACGCCCGACCTCCTGTATCAAGCGGTAATGTTTCGGCGATCTGCCGTGTCACTTCACCTGCTGGTAGCGGGCGGATCGTTTCTGGCCAGTTCTCGCCATAGAGGGCGACAAGGCGCGACGTCAGATCGCGCCGCTGTCTGTGGAACGAGCCGACGCGCTTAAGCAGGCTTTGCGCGACCATCTGCAGGTTGCTGTTGGCGCGCAACGGGACGGGGATTAGCGTGCCCGCATCGAGCGCGCGGAGCCCCGCGTCGACCGTCGCGTCGTGCCGGCTCATCTGCGCGAAACACTCGCTGCACATGCGCCAGCCTTCGACGGAGAGAAACCCGTCGCGATCGGCTTCGGCCAGCTCGGCGGCTTGCGCGTACCGCTCGGCTGCGCGCGCGTAGTCGGCTTGCATCCAGTAGACAGAGGCTTCGCCGAACAAACCGTTGATGACGAGCTTGTTGCCTGCTTCGTGGTTCGCCTGAACGGCCTCGCGCGCGGCCTGCGTCGCCTGTTCGTAAGCGGATAAGGCGAGCTGCGGCGAATTCCACTTGAGATACGCCGCGCCGGCAAGCAAATGCACGACGACGCTCTGGTCGGGCCAGCCTTGCGCTCTAGTGATCGTCAGAGCTTGCGAACGCAATTCGTCGAGCCGCGCAGGCGTGCCGATGGTGATCGTGTCGTTCAGCGCGACGAACAAGCGTCGGAAGTCGGCGGCCGGCCCGCGTTCGCCGGAGTCGGCGATCAACTCGCGCGGCAACGCTTCCATGTGGTAGCGGCCGTGCAGCACTTTCACTTGTTGCGGACGTTCTTTCGTGAGCCGAGGAAGCGGCTCGCTCTCGGTCCCCGTCAGCAAGAGGCGCAGACGCTGGGCTTGCCATGCGTCTTGTTCGAGGTTTGCGAGCAGGGCATCGAGCCAACGCTCGAAATCGGCAGGCTTGCGGATGGGCTCGGGTTCGAGGACGAGCACCAGTTGCGGAAAGACGTCCGGGTGATGGCGCATCAGGCTGCCGGTCAGGCGCAGCAGATAAGCCGTGGCCGCTTCGTTGCGACGTCGCAAAGGCGGCGTCCAATCCGCCGTCACGCCGTTTCCCGTCGAGGCTTCCTTGCCGCTTTCGTACCAGGCGATGATCTCGTCGGCCAAGGCGGCGGCATAGAAGTCCGCATCGTCGAAGGTCGAATGCAGGCGCAGTACTGCGCTCGATAGCTGGCTCTGCCGCTGGATGTAGGCGGCGATCATGCGCTGATCGCTTTCGCTGGTGTGCCAGTAGAGCAGTCGCGCTTTCGGATCGCTTGCGAAACCGATCCAGTCTTCGTGAACGGCCATGAAGCGGCGTTCGACCGGATTGGTGGGGTGCCAATCATTCATTTGGTTGTTCTAAGAGTCTGCCTGAGGAGCCACTCGCCGGCGTTGGTTTTATTGAGTTAGGAAGCTGTTTTGTTGCTCTTGGCGCAGCGAGTTTTATCGCGCGCCGTAAACATTCGAGCTGAGAGCGGCTCGACACGACGGCGACACGCTATGCGGGATGTTTTTCGAGAGGAATCAGGGAAAGCGTTTAAGCCAAATACACTGATATTCGGCAGCGAAACGCGGGACCTGCTTGGGGGCGCTGTGCGCGGGGAGCGAACGTGCTTCGGGAGGGGAGAGGGATTGTGAGCGCGTATATCCGAGAATTGCTTCTTTTGACGATTCGCAAGCTCGCCGAGGGCGCTTATCGGGTCGACGCGGAGTCAGGTTGCAGGGTCTTCTTAGCTGCGTACGCGGCAGCGAACTTGCCGTCGCCCTCATACCGCTGGAACGTTACTTTCTAAAGCTGCCTACGCGGCAGCGAACCGTGGCATCCGCACGACCGGCGAGTACGTCGATTTCTAGTTCTTTGGCCCCTTGATGATGCCCTCGAACCTTTCTAAGCTGCCTGCGCGGCAGCGAACAGCTGAGCGTCGTGCTACACAGCCCGGCGCTATCTTCAAGCTGCCTACGCGGCAGCGAACGTCTTGCTCAGGCAATGCCTCGTCAATGCCTATTTCTAAGCTGCCTACGCGGCAGCGAACCCCATGAACAAAGTGTGCGATATCCAGTCGATTTTCTAAGCTGCCTGCCCGGCAGCGAACGGTCCGGCCGCGGAACCCGACCAGCAGATCAGTTTCTAAGCTGCCTACGCGGCAGCGAACGCGTCTACCCCGCTGAGAGGCTTGTGGCGGAATTTCTAAGCTGCTACGCGGCAGCGAACCGTGGCGAGTCGGCTTTCCTCACGCGAGCCCCTTTCTAAGCTGCCTACGCGGCAGCGAACGAGGCGTACCGCATCACGGCTGCGGAAAAGCCTTTCTAAGCTGCCTGCGCGGCAGCGAACTCAGCAACGTGATAACGGTGACGATCGCCATCTTTCTAACCTGCCTACGCGGCAGCGAACCAGATGCGCAAAGACGCTTTCTACTATCAGCTTTTCTAAGCTGCCTACGCGGCAGCGAACTCTAGGCCACCCAAAAGCACCGCTCACGGATTTTTCTAAGCTGCCTACGCGGCAGCGAACTTCCTTCTGCGCGCGTGACGTTGCGCGAACAATTTCTAAGCTGCCTACGCGGCAGCGAACCAGGAACAGGTTGAGCATGACCTCTTGCGCATCTTCTAAGCTGCCTAGCGGCAGCGAACAGCGACAGAGTTAGCGCCGATTGCCACAGCGTTTTTCTAAGCTGCCTACGCGGCAGCGAACTTGAGCTTGCCGCGCGCTACGAAGCGTTCACATTTCTAAGCTGCCTACGCGGCAGCGAACCGGGCTGGATGACAGCCGACGGCACGGACACATTTCTAAGCTGCCTACGCGGCAGCGAACGAAAGACGAGCCGCGCTGCTTTCCAATCTCGCATCTCTAAGCTGCCTACGCGGCAGCGAACCGCCGGCCGAGCTCGCCGCGCGCCTTTGATGGTTTCTAAGCTGCCTACGCGGCAGCGAACGCCGCACGGCGCGCGGGTGGCGCACTTGATCGTTTCTAAGCTGCCTACGCGGCAGCGAACTACTGATTCCACGCCCATATAGCTGATCTGCCCTTTCTAAGCTGCCTACGCGGCAGCGAACGTGGCTAGTAACGAGGGGAAATGATGCGGATATTTCTAAGCTGCCTACGCGGCAGCGAACTGGCGCTGCTAGGCCGCTCATGCGCGCGCGATTTTCTAAGCTGCCTACGCGGCAGCGAACCACCGCAGCTACCACAGCATCATATTTGGACATTTCTAAGCTGCCTACGCGGCAGCGAACACGGCCGCCTGCTCCTCGGCGTCGAGCGGATCTTTCTAAGCTGCCTACGCGGCAGCGAACCCGCGATCGGCGGCGATCTGCTGCGCTTCCAATTTCTAAGCTGCCTACGCGGCGGCGAACACGTGACCGCGCGAACCGCCGTCGCGACCGCATTTCTAAGCTGCCTACGCGGCAGCGAACCCGGAATTGGACCAATGAAAGCATCTGGTGTTTTTCTAAGCTGCCTACGCGGCAGCGAACTCGGACTCGCGTCGGTGTCCCATGGAACGTAGATTTCTAAGCTGCCTACGCGGCAGCGAACGCGGTGATTGCTCCACCGTGGGGCGCTGCCTCTTTCTAAGCTGCCTACGCGGCAGCGAACGTGATGGCGGAAGATGCGGATCACGCCCACGATTCTAAGCTGCCTACGCGGCAGCGAACTCGCGTGTTACCGCGCGCGAAGCTGCCTACGCGGCAGCGAACTTCGCCGCGCGCAGATTGCCGCGCATTGCGTTTTTCCAAGCTGCCTACGCGGCAGCGAACCTGTCCAGATCTTGAATCCGTGCAGACATCCATTTCTAAGCTGCCTACGCGGCAGCGAACATCTCGAGCGCAATGGCGAGCCATTCGGCAAATTTCTAAGCTGCCTACGCGGCAGCGAACAATTGAGTTTCACGGATTTTCCTTTTTCAGGATTTCTAAGCTGCCTACGCGGCAGCGAACGGGACGACCGGCTCGCATTCCGGCGCGAGTATTCTCTAAGCTGCCTACGCGGCAGCGAACGCAGCGTCTCACTGACGGCGTGATCCTCTCATTCTCTAAGCTGCCTACGCGGCAGCGAACGCTCGCAGAGAGCCGCGCCGTAAGCCTCGACTTCTCTAAGCTGCCTACGCGGCAGCGAACTAGGCTCAAATGACAGCAACCCTCTGATTCAAAAGGAAACTAGCGAAGACTCGGCCAAACTACCCAAATCCCCGAACAGATCGTATCCCGTTGATCCTTCAGGCCCCCGACCTCAACCCCCAAAAAAGGGTTAAAACCAGGGCACGCTGCCGCCGCAACTGAGCCCATAAGCGTTGAACGTCCCCGCCACCGCACCAGACGCCGATACCACCTGCTCCACGAACAGGCAAAACGACTGCCCCGTACTAGCACTGCGGAGTTGCACATACGGCAGATGCGGACGTCGTTCGACGCTGTCCGGAATCGCAGCCGCAGCCTGCTCCGCCGATTCGCCCTTGCGTCGCATACGACGTCGCCGCAACCGCTCGACATTCGTCTTGAACTGCCGGCGTTGTACGACGCAATGCGCCGCATCCGGCGGGACGGACATGCAGCGCGTGACCTTCACATGATCCCTCATGCCCTGCAGCCAAGCTTGAGCCATCAGCGACTGCAGTTCGGCTTCGGTGCCATGCAATCGCAAAACTTCGCCCAATGTACGCGGGCGCAAGCTATACCCCGGAAAACTGATGCCGATCTGGTCCGCATGAAGCTGCACCAACGCTCGATGCAGCTTCGCCACGAGCGCGCCCAGCAGATGCGCCGGGTTGAACTCGGGATCGGGTAACAGCGTGATGTCGATGTAGTGGCTGGTCATGGACGTCAACTCGCATCGCCGAATACGCCGCCACGGATCATCACGGCCATGACGAAGTGTTGCTGCTCGACAGGCGGCGTCTTGTCCCTGAGCAACCAGTCATCCAGTAACGTGTAGAAATCCTGCTTCTGCTTGGGCTGACGATACGCCTTGCCTTGCGTCGTCACAGAGCCGTACGGCTCCACGGCAATTGGCCCGAGTTCGTGTGCCTCCGCATACCACGTGTCGATCGTACGCACAGCGTTTCCTATCTTTTGCGAGTGAATGGCTGCCACATTCTGCACGTCGTAGAGCGTTTTGCTTTTTCGGCTGCTGCCCTTGTCGAGAATCAGCTCTTGTGACGGGAACACTTCCTGTCCGAACCCGAGGCGCACATAAGCCGTGACCTGCAACAGCACATGCGCATCGCCGGTCAGGCCGTCGGCTATCAGTTGACCCAGTGCCGCGACATCCGAATCGAATTCGTTCATCGCGCGAAGACTGACGGACAGGGCGTCGAACGACCAGGCTCGTTCAGATTGGCCGTTCTTCTGTTGCGCCACGTCCACCTGGACGCTTTCCGCCCCGATGCGGTTGCGCCAAAGGAAGCGTCCGTTAGCCAGATTGGCCGCATAACGCGTCGCCAATTCGGTATAGCCTTGTTGCGCGACGTAGCCATCAACGACGCCTTGCAGTTTCGCCCGGTATGCCGAGTTATTGCAGGCCGATGGCGTTCCGGCGCCCGATAGAACTCGCATTGTGAACTGAACTCTGAGTGTATCGGCGTCGGCGGGCAACGCGGCGACATCGACAGTTTGCAAGTTGGGATTCTGGATAGACGCATCCAGCTTCGCCGGATCCTGATCCTTGGTTTTTTGACGGTTGGAGATCGTGCCGCGCACCGATTTCTCCCGAATACGAATCGGTGTCCATGCCGACGCATCGCCGCGATCGTCCCAGCGGCCCGAGTGGAACAACGCATCGGATGGATCCAGTTTGCGCTCGAAGGCGAGGACGGATGCAGTAGTGAGTTTTTCAGACATATCTTAGCTTAACTAAATGAAGTGATGAAACGACGTGATGAGCCCGGCGTGGGCTACATTGATTCAATCGAATTCGAGGGTCTCGGTATCGGCCCGTGAGGCAGCCGAGTCATTGAACAAGTAACCGCTTCGGCAGCGATATAAACCGGTCGCCAGATCGGTTTCCGGCCGCCACATCAGTTCATGGACGCTGCTCAGTCGATGGGGGCCGATCCATTCGCCGAACGAGTAGACCGACTCCACGAAGACGAAGGGTGTGGAAGCATCGCGCGCGTTGGCGACGCTGCCGGCAGGATGCGGCTCTCGGAGCGCCGCGTATCCCACGGGTATCGGCACGGTCCAGCCGCCGCCCTTTTGCCTGGCGGGGTCTGCCCATCGCAACTTTTTACTCGATGTTTCCTGAGCGTCGCCCTCCGACACGGGCTGATGATTGAACCGCGCCGCGTGTAGCCAGGCATCGAGCAACGTAGCGCCGGACTGTTCGCTACTCAGTGTGCGAAGACGATCGGTCAACAGGTCGTCGCGCCCAACCAGCGCATAGCCTGGCAGCCACTGGCGTCGCCAACGAGCGAAGGCGCGTGTCTTTTCATCGTGGTCTTCGGCAAGCAATGCCATCCACGGTCGTGTGCGTCGTCCCGGTTTGGGACGAGTCGGAAGCACGCTCCCGCCGGCGACGCGCATACGCGCGACCACTTCGCCGATCTGTGCAGCCCATTCGCCGAATTGCGCTTCGTGATTCAGTGGCCACGAAGCACTGACACCGTTGTTCGCGTGCGGTGTGGCCAAATAAAGCAAGGTAATGTCCAGATGCATCCGGCCTTCTTCTGCAATGGCCGCACTCTGGCCGCTGCTATCGAGGGGATTGCGCGTCAGGCGAAAGGTCTTGACATATCCTTCCGTTACCTGCTCTTCGTGGTGATGGCACACCACGCCCACCGCGTCGAGCTTGATGGGTATATCAGCGGCAACGAGCTTGCGTTGCAATGCCCACATATGCCCCGTGAAGGCGGTAATGGACGGGAAGCCATGTGTGAGGGGGCTCGATATGGCGTTGGCGTTTTGCACGCGCAGATGCGGCAGTACGAGCAGCGCCTCGGGAGCGTTTGATCTGGTCATGTCTGTGACCTTCTTAGCTGGTTATTGCAGATCGGGAATCGAGCCGTTCACGTACGATGCGTAGGTGTTGCATCCAGCTACCCTCATCGTCCAGGAGGATTCTTCGCCACTCGCGAGACTCGAAGTAACCGACCTCGGGTAGCTTGTCTCGCAGCCGGGCATTGAGCCATTTGCCGAAACGTTCTCCCACATGAGCGGGCCAGTCCAGCGACAACCAGCGGCCGGCGAACTCGCCTTCTTCCGGCAACTCGGCCCGAAGCGGATCGAGCCACAGTTGCTCCTCTTCCGCCAGATCCTCAAAGGTTGCGTCCCTTGTCCATCCCGCCGGATGCTGGAGCAGTTCGCCGGCGTGGGCGACGAGTTCATCGACAAGCTCGTTGACGAGCTCGCCGACGCGATCGCGGGTGTGCATGTTCTTCGGTCGGCTGTCTAACAGTACGGACTCGAGTTCGCGCAGGACCGTACGCACCAACGGGCGCGCGCCGAATGCTCTTTCGAAGATGGAGCGCGCATTGACGGGAAGGTAGTCGCGCTGGCTTTGCCAGACGGGCGGTGGCAGCGCCGACAGTAAGTAGTTGTTCCCGCCGCGTTCGCTATTGAGTTGGGAAATGTTCTGCGGCTTCGTGCCTCCTAACTTCTGAACGGCGAGATCACGGTATTCTCGGTACACGCCGTCGAAGGGCAAGCCGTCGCGGCGAGCTTGCCGGGCGAGCTTGTTCGAGTCGCCGAAACGAACGTCTTGCACGTCCTCGTAAACCGCTTGAGCGAGCGAGGTGGCGTACAGCGGCGCGAGAAGATGATATTGCGCATCGTCAGCGGCATCTTCACCTACGAGCCAATACAACTGCTTGGCTCTTACATGTGAGGTAGCGCCGGCATCGCGCTCGTCGGTCAGGCTGACTAGTGCGTCTCTTAGTGACTTGGCTTTGGCGGGTTCATCGTCGAGCGCTTGCAGCGCGTCTGTGTCGTTGGCACGAAGGGCCTCCAGCAAGCTGCGCCCCCGGATCTGCAGCTTTAACAGCTTGTACACATCCAGTGCTGCTGCGTTTCCCACGACGTCTACCGCAAACTGACTGCCGAGCGCGTGACTGCCTAACTCGTTCAGCGCCGGCAAACTGGATGGTGTTATGTAGATGTTGGTGCCGCGTGCCTCGGGATGCATCGGTTTCAGGGAATGCGTGACGGCTTGAATCTGCTTGAGGCGCCGCGCTGCGCTTTCGAGCCACGTGTCGCGTTGATGGTCCGCAATGAGTTCGGCTCGCTTGGGATCGTCGGGCGCCAGCTTATCGAGTTTCGTTTGAAGGCGGTCAAGCAGAAATGCATCGATTGCGGAACGGAAGTTCGGACAGTCTTCCGTCGCATCTGAATCGGTCATATAGGCATCCTTATTGAAGAGAACTCTGCGAAACAGCAATCAGAGCCATGATCGGCGCGGCTAGGAGCGTCGCGCGCCGACGGAAGCATAATCTTCGGTCAGAAACCAGTCAACCTTTAGAATTTCGGATATCGAACTAAGGTAGAATTCGTGCCGCATACAGTGGTTTAATGCTTGCTCTACCGAGCAGGTAGCTGAGCAAAGTCAGCCTTTTGGTGTCGTCGATTCCTGCCGCACAGGCAGCGCACCCTCACTTCTTCGTGAAGCCCAATGCCGGGTGATATCTCCAGCCGTCTTCCGACTCAGGCAAGCTCACGGTCGCCATGCTCTGAGCACTATTGAGGAGACTCTGATCGCGGGCGGCGGCCCATTGCCGAAGCAGATCAATGAGCTCGACCTGAAACCAAGGGGCAATGCGCGGGCCGCTCAGGTCAGATTCCGGCACCAGGCATAGAAGATTGCGAATATCCACGAATCGCGCTTTCTTCCCGTCCGACTGATCGAGGACGCGATGCAGGCGCACCTCGTCCTCGTCCTCCGTGGGCAGCAACACCACGTCTTCCCGTGGCTGAGATTCGCGGCGGAATCGCTGCAACTGTGGCAGTACACCGGTCAGCCAGATTCGCGTCTGCCGGCCTTCCCGACTGTACCAATGCCGCGTGGCATCGCGCGACACGGGCGTGTAGAGTCGGCTGGTTTCGTCGCGCGGCAACATGGTGTCACGCATGCGGGCGTGCTCTAGGTCGGCCAGGCGGGAACGCGGATGCAGCTGTTTCGGCTGCTGAATGCGGGCCTGCGCATCGATAGGCCAATCATTGTCGGAAGGAGGCAGATCCAGCAAGCTGCTCAACTGATGCGACTCCAGATGGAAGCACGTCTGCGAGTCTTTCTTGCGGTCGCCGCTATTGCCGCTGTACCTGTTCATTTCGAAGCCGGGCTTACAGAAGGCAGGCTGTGCATCGCCGCCCCGTTCGAAGTACCGCAAGTTCGTATCGAACAGCGCGATATTCGCCCGCTCGACGAGCCCGGACCGGTGGCGTCGCACACGCCCCGCGAGCTGGATGAACGAGCGCATCGACGACGGTTCGGCGATCGCCCAGTCCGCATCCCAGTCTCGACCGACTTCGCAGACCGGCGACGCAAGGACCACGAACATGTGATGCGGCTCATCGTGCGCTTCCAGCAAAGCGCGCACGGAAGGATGCTGCACCGATGACTGTCTCGCGTGCGCACTCGGGCGGCGATCGAACACGGCATCCAACTGCTGCTCGATATGCGAGCGCGCGATGAGCGGGAACTGCGAGTGATACACGCAAACGTGCACGCGCACGCCCTCTGCCGGTGAGCCCTGCCGATACATCGCCAGTGCGACATCGAACAGCGCGTCGATATTCGCGATCCGAATCAGGCCGAAACTCACGCGCTTGCCTGTCGCGGGATCGACGGTGTGGTTCTGCGCGTCCTGGTGCAAGGTCCACGCGCGCTCGAGTGCAAGCGATGCGAACGCTTCACGGCGCTTGTGCTTGCGCATCGCTTTCCATTCCTGCACGGGCACTTTTATCAATTGCACTCGTCGTCGGACTTCAGCATCGGCAAGATGTGAACAGCGCTTTTGCACGAACTCATCATGCACTGCTGAGAATTCGTTTCCACTGGCGCAGTCCGCATGAGTTTGCGCGAACTCGTCGACCCAGAGACAGGGCACACGCGGCGGTTCGTCGGGCCGCTCGCCGCGATTTCGTTGATAGTGACGCCGACCATCCAGGTAGGCGAGATACAGCCCTTGTACCAACGCTGGCGGCAAGGTAGCAGAAGACAGGAGGACGCGCGAACCGAGGAGCCCCGCCCAATGCACGAGCCGCGTCAGCGCGGGTAGGTCGTCCATGTCGAAATCGTCTGGCTCGTCGAGAACCAGATCGCCAGTCATCAGCCGCAGCATCGGTGCAATTTGGCGCCCGCCGCGCAGGCTTTCGGTGGCGGGCGTCAGGTGATCGACGGTGCAGACGAGCAACGGGGCCGCGATCAACGAACGCATCTGCGGATCATCGACTAATCGCTGAAGAAGGGGATGCTGATCGTTGCCCTCGCAGAAGAGCTGTTCGCCTTCGTCGAGCAATCCTTGAGCGGAGGCAGAGCCGGTCGATTCGGCCTGACTCTCTCCATATTCGAATAACGCGCGGCTGGCCGCTCCGCCCACCATGATCGCGACTCGGTCGTCGTTCAGCGCGAGATCGCCCTGGAAGCTGCGTCCGGTTTGCAACGTAAGCGTACGCAGGCCGATTGCAAACGCGCAGCGCATACCCAACTGTGGGTCGGCAAGCGCGTTCATGATCCGTGCGTTGCCGATTGTTTTGCCGCAGCCCGTGGATGCCATGTTGACCACGAACGCACCGTGCTCGGCCGCGCGTAATCGCACACCGGCAGCGAGATCGGTTGCTTTGTCCTGCCATTGGAAGCGTGGGTCGGTGTTGCGCTTCTTAAGGCTGCGATGGTTCCGAAGCGTGGGCAGGCTTCGGACCAGCGTCGGCAGCGAACGCGTTATGAGAGAAGCATGTGCTTGCACGCCGAGCAGGTGCTCATCTAGCGTTTGATTGAACGACAGACGCGGCAACTGATCGGGGCTCGCTTGACGGCGGGTGTTGGCGTACAGCGGATATCCGGGATTGAGATAGGGCTTGCGACGCGCTTCGTCATCAAGACTCGAATAATGGTGATCCGCGAGCATCAGACATAACCGCGACACGTGCATCACGAACGGATCGTCTAGCGCGGTGGTCATGTCCGAATTCGGCAGATTCAGGAGCTTGCTTGCGTAGCGTGCCGCTTGCTTTCGCCAGGACGAAGTGGCGACCGGAAGGCCGCAGGGAAAAGACCAGTGCGCCTTTAGAATGGCCTCGCTTACTTCTTCACGAGGTTCATTCCAGTTCGCGTCGATTCGGTCAGGTAGATCGACAAGTTCGTGCGGATAGACGGTTGCGAGGTTTGCCCCGAAAGGGCGGGAATTGTGCTCGGTTGTGTCGACATCGGCGTCTGCGCTTCCATCCTCTTTCACGATCGGCTTGCACGGCATGCGGTGATGCGTCATGACCAGCCATGCCACGGCCTGGGCCAGAGGCGGCATTGTCGCGAACGGCAAGCGACTGCGCGCTTGGGGCTCATCGAGTCCGTCGCGTAGCAGGCGACCGCCTTGGTGATCGAGCCACTGCGCCCCGAACGCCTGCACATCGGTGGACGCATCGGTACACGATGCCAGGCGACGCAGCCAGTCTGCATCGTCTTTCGCGTCACCGACGAACGCCTGGAACAAGCGCACGGATACCCATTCATGACGGTAGTGATTGCGCTGCCTCATGCCGGGATTGCGCAATCGGTCCTGAAAGGCCCGGGTGGATTTTCCCAGGTCATGCAGCAGAGCGGCTAGTGCGGTCAGTGCCGACATCGCGGGTAGCCGGTGCCACGCGGTTTCATCGTCGACACGCAACACGTCGTTCGAGGTGACGTTCGTCGGCACTGCTCCTTCGGGATTGAATTGCCGTGCATCACCGACGATCCACAGAAGCTCGCTGTGGTCACGCGCCCGTATCCAATGGCAAGCGACGGCCGTGTTCTTGCGCGCGTTTTGGCGCAACAGCTTGCGTACCGTATCGAGTCCCCCTTGCGTGATTGGCGTCTGCCAAGTGCGGTCGCCGCGCCGTTCGGCGAACTGGTCGAGAACGCGCCGTGTCTCAGTGAGCGCGCGCTTGGTACATTGCGAGACGAACAGCACGTTCATCGGAGGACAACGGGTGGGTTGGCGCGGGCTGCAGTTTCGATGGCGATGGCTTTCAGCGTGTCGATGATGAAGTCCAGTGACTCGTCGCGCGTGAGCGCCTCGATGCATTGCCGGCGGAACTGCTGCTCGTCGTCGCCGCGCATGGCCGACAAGAATGCCTGCGGCAGTATCACGGCATCCTTGATCAAATCGGCCGCATCGAACACGAGCGCACCGCGTCGCGTTTTGCCGTGCAACACAGCGAGTCCGTGGGGCAGGCCCAGAACCCAGGTTGCCGTGGCGCCGAGGCCGTAGCCGAGATAGTTGCCGTGATCGAGGAAACGATTGGCGGCATCGGTGCCGCTGCCACGTTTCGCGCGAGTAAATTCCCCGTAGCCGACGGTGTCCACCGCGAGCTTGAAGAGAGCCTTGGTCAGGCGAGCTTCGACGGTGAGCAGCGCGGTAGTGTCCGGTGCATGCGCGATTTGATCGACAGCCTGCCGCACGAGTGTCTGCAAACGGTCGACGTCGACGGAGAATCCAGTCTCTCGCGACGGTTGTGCGGTCCACGCCTGCTGAAGTCGTTCGAGCCGCTTTGTCTGCAACTGCTTGGCAGCGGCTAGGCGCAGCGCTTCGTCGAACCAGAAGCGAACCCACGCCTGAAGATACTCGGTCGGCCGGTATTCGCTTTGAGGCGACATCCACGCCACTTCGACGTCAGTCTCGTTCGCGCTGAAGAGCGGCGTGCCGCCACCGCCGCAAAAGCCCACCAGCACTCCCGCCTTGGCGAGCTCGCGCATGGCCGCCTGCGTGACGGACGTGCCTGTTCCGAGCAGGATACTGGTTGTATTGGCGATCGGGATATTCCAATAGAGGCTTTTCTTACCCGCGTCAGTCACATATTCGACGCGTCCGCCCTTCACGAGTACGCGGCAATGTTCCAAGTAGTACAGATTGGCGCGCTTTGAATGCAGGATGGTCTTAAGGTCCGTAGTCCGTATCGATTCCACGCTGCCTCGAATGTTTGTGAAGAGTCTGATTGGTCGTTGTGGGATCGACTCTAGCAGAGGGGTAATCGATTGTCGTACTCGGGAATCGTCAATTTTGCGCTGGCGCAAGGAGGGCGAGCGGTGAGGGTTTGTTTATGGTCTTTCCGGGTGGTTATTAGCTGTGTGGCGGCAGCGGATGGCAGGAACCGTTGCTAACTGGCTTGCAACGCTTTGTAAGCTGCGTACGCGGCAGCGAACAGCGATCCGCCGCAAGATCGAGGACGGCAAGTTTTCTAAGGTGCCTACGCGGCAGCGAACGATATGACCCGGCGCACACCGGTGATTCGGCGCTTCTAAGCTGCCTACGCGGCAGCGAACTCCGGGCGCGTCCATCGGTCAGCATCGCGCAATTTTCTAAGCTGCCTACGCGGCAGCGAACGCGCGCGACCTCGTCGCGCCGTACGGCATCAATTTCTAAGCTGCCTTCGCGGCAGCGAACCCCATGAACAAGCTGAGCGACATTCAGTCGATTTTCTAAGCTGCCTACGCGGCAGCGAACGCGAAGGCCCTGATGTCGGCGAAGATCAACGATTTCTAAGCTGCCTACGGGGCAGCGAACACGGCACTCTTCGTCATGCTCAACCCGAGCACTTTCTAAGCTGCCTACGCGGCAGCGCACAGGTTTTCAGGAAGATGCCGACGCTGCGCAGTTTTCTAAGCTGCCTACGCGGCAGCGAACGACGAGATCCACATCCGCCGTTTGCAGGGCGATTTCTAAGCTGGCTACGCGGCAGCGAACGCCGCATGGATTAATGGTGCATCGGCGCGACGTTTCTAAGCTGCTTACGCGGCAGCGAACCGCCACTCCTGGTACTTCTCGTAAAAGTAATCTTTCTAAGCTGCCTACGCGGCAGCGAACGCTGGTGGGGCGACGATCCGCTTCACCTGATCTTTCTAAGCTGCCTACGCGGCAGCGAACAGCGTGCGCGATATCTGAAGATTTGCCACATATTTCTAAGCTGCCTACGCGGCAGCGAACACGGAGTTTGACATCACGACTCCGCCCCGGCTTTTCTAAGCTGCCTACGCGGCAGCGAACGCAGGACGACGTACTGACGACAGTCATGGTCTGTTTCTAAGCTGCCTACGCGGCAGCGAACCACGTAACGATCCGCGCGGGCAGTCGTCTGCTTTTCTAAGCTGCCTACGCGGCAGCGAACGTTGATCGTGGAAACCTTCGAGGAGTTGTTCGACTTTCTAAGCTGCCTACGCGGCAGCGAACGCTTGCAAGACACGCTGCAAGATGCGCGGTGGTTTCTAAGCTGCCTACGCGGCAGCGAACTATGGCGCGCCACACGCTGAGCGTCTAGGCGATTTTCTAAGCTGCCTACGCGGCAGCGAACGATCATCATCTCCGCGCGGAAGGTGTCGTATTTTTCTAAGCTGCCTACGCGGCAGCGAACGAGCGCGGGCGGTGTCTCAAGCGCTGGATATTTTTCTAAGCTGCCTACGCGGCAGCGAACTGCTACTGCGACGATAGTCTCACCAGGGACCATTTCTAAGCTGCCTACGCGGCAGCGAACGCCGAGGGCGTTTTCGGCGCGCGAGCTGCGGCTTTCTAAGCTGCCTACGCGGCAGCGAACGGGCGACGGCACTGGAAGCGGAGATTCTCGCATTTCTAAGCTGCCTACGCGGCAGCGAACGCGTCATGCAGGTGACAGCGAGCGACACGATCTTTTCTAAGCTGCCTACGCGGCAGCGAACCGACTTTCGGCTCGGCGTGGGGACGTTCGGCGTTTCTAAGCTGCCTACGCGGCAGCGAACGGCAACTCTCACCTCGACCGCCTGCGCGAAGATTTCTAAGCTGCCTACGCGGCAGCGAACCGGACGGCAATCCGACGGCGGATCCGTCCGAGTTTCTAAGCTGCCTACGCGGCAGCGAACGTCGGACAGGGCTTGCGCAAGGCCTGCGCTCGTTTCTAAGCTGCCTACGCGGCAGCGAACAGCACTTCGATGTTGTCGACCGAGTCGGAAAGTTTCTAAGCTGCCTACGCGGCAGCGAACCCGCTCGCTTACGCCGAAGGTCTGCTCGTCGATTTCTAAGCTGCCTACGCGGCAGCGAACGCGCAGCACGAGGCCGCCCGAACCCGTTCCCTTTTGTAAGCTGCCTACGCGGCAGCGAACGATGACAACGCATGACGACTGACCCGCGCGACTTTCTAAGCTGCCTACGCGGCAGCGAACGCGCCGCGAAGCTTCCGCATCGCGGTCGGCTATTTCTAAGCTGCCTACGCGGCAGCGAACTTATCGAGAAAAACATCGAGGCGGTTGCGGTAGTTTCTAAGCTGCCTACGCGGCAGCGAACGTGGCCTACCGCGGCGCCGTAACATTCGACGATTTCTAAGCTGCCTACGCGGCAGCGAACTAGACACAAAACATGCGAACACTTTGATTCAAAGAGACATTTCCCTCGCCAGACCTAGATAACCCAAAACCCCGCCACCATCGCAAGACCTTGATTCAAAAGGCGAGAAGGAGCCCGACGAAAAAAAGGCTTAACCGGCAATCGTCGCATCGTCTGCACCCGGTCCCACGATTTTACCGACCGACGTCGCCGGCCAACACATCCACGATGACCGACTGCGTGTCAAAGCGTGCCGCTGGACGGTCAAATGTGGAAAGCGAACAACCACCGCCGTACCGCGCAGGATCGGCTTACGCATCATCGACGCGGATGTCCCGGCGCTGCGGCGACCAGCACGTAATGACCGGCGAGCCGTGCTTCAGACGGCGCCAAGACAACTGAACCACGACCGCACAAACGACAAAGCCCCGGCCGAAGCCAGGGCTCTCTCAGCAGTCAGTGCAACACAAACCGCCCGTCGCGCCTAACTCATCAACCAGCAATCACGCCCAATTGGCGTGAAAGCTCCCCGCCTTATCCGTCCGCTCGAACGTATGCGCGCCGAAGAAGTCCCGCTGCGCCTGCACCAGATTCGCCGGCAGCCGCTCCGACCGATACGCATCGAAATACGCAATCGCTGATGAAAACGCCGGCACCGGAATACCCGCCTTCACCGCCGCGACGACGACATCGCGCAATGCGTCCTGATACTTCGCGGCAATATCGCTGAAATAAGGATCGAGCAGCAGATTCGCGAGGTCTTTATTCGTCGCATAAGCATCCGTGATCTTCTGCAAAAAGCGCGCGCGAATAATGCAGCCCGCCCGGAAAATCTTCGCGATCTCGCCGTATTGCAGATTCCAGTTGTACTCTTCCGACGCCGCGCGCAACTGCGCGAAGCCCTGCGCATAAGAAACGATCTTCGACAGATACAGCGCACGCCGCACCGACTCGATGAACGCCGCGCGATCGCCGTCGAACTTCGGCGTCGGCCCCGACAGCACCTTGCTCGCCGCCACGCGCTGATCCTTCAGCGACGACAGCACGCGCGCAAACACCGCTTCCGTAATCAGCGGCAGCGGCGCGCCGAGATCCAGCGCGTTCTGGCTCGTCCACTTGCCCGTGCCCTTTTGCGCCGCGCGATCCAGAATGACATCGACCAAATCCTTGCCTGTTTCCTCGTCCTTCTTCGAGAAAATCTTTGACGTGATCTCGATCAGGTAGCTGTCCAGCTCGCCCTGGTTCCACTCGACATAGACCTTGCCCAACTCTTCGTTCGACAGCCCCGCGACGCGCTTCAGCACATCGTAGCTTTCGGCGATCAGCTGCATGTCGCCGTACTCGATGCCGTTGTGCACCATCTTCACGAAATGGCCCGCGCCGTCCGGGCCCATGTAGGCGACGCACGGCTCGCCGTCCGGCGCTTTCGCGGCGATTTCAGTGAGGATCGGGGCGACCAATTCGTACGCTTCCTTCTGTCCGCCCGGCATGATCGACGGCCCTTTCAGCGCGCCTTCCTCGCCGCCGGACACGCCCGTGCCGATGAAATGCAGCCCCGACTTCGCGAGGTCCTGATTGCGGCGGATGGTGTCGGTGAAATGCGTGTTGCCGCCGTCGATGAGGATGTCGCCCTTCTCCAGCAGCGGACGCAGCGCCGCGATGGTGTCGTCGGTGCCGGCGCCGGCTTTCACCATCATCAGAATGCGGCGCGGCGTTTCGAGCGACTGCACGAACTCTTCGAGCGTGTACGTGGGCACGAGCTTCTTGTCGGGGTGTTCGGCAATCAGTTCGTCGGTTCTGGCGCGGCTGCGGTTGTAGACCGACACAGCGTGCCCGCGGCTCTCGATGTTCAAGGCCAGATTGCTGCCCATGACGGCGAGACCCACCACGCCGATAGCTTGTTTGCTCATGCTTGATCTCCGAATGACCGAAGCGATCGCGGCTCGTGGCGCGTGTCGCTTCGGGAAAGAAACGTGTCGATTGAATGCGGGCTTCGCGCGGGAGGGGTCGTCCTCATGTCCGACCGGCGAAGGATTGCGCCGCCGCCCGGCCGGTGCGCGAGCGCAGACCGCCCGAATTTACCACTTCGGGCGGTATCCGGCAGCGTGCGCGGTTGTGCGCGGCGCGGTTCGCCGGCATAGAATGGACGCCCGCCATCGGCGCAACGCGCCAAGAGCCACGCAATCAACGAATCATGGCGCTTTCCCGGCGCACGCGAGCGCATCACTATTCGGTTTATGTCGTCGAACTCTCGGACGCGGTCTGGAACGAAGCGCGCTTTCGTCGTGCGAATCCGGATTACGTGCTCGGCAAGCCGTTCGTGTATGTCGGCATGACGGGCGTGGACCCTGACGTGCGTTTCGACAAGCACAAGGCGGGCATTCAGTCGAACCGTTATGTGCGCGAATTCGGGCTGCGGCTCCTGCCGCATCTGTACGAGATGTACAACCCGATGCCCTACGACGGCGCACGCGACATGGAAGTGGAACTGGCGATCGGCTTGCGCGAAGCGGGCTACGGCGTCTGGCAGGCATAGCGGCGAACATCGGACAACCATTGCGATAAGGAGCGAGACATGCGGATTCTGGTCGTGGGCGCGGGGGCGATCGGCGGTTATTTCGGCGCGCGGCTTTTGGAAGCGGGCAGGGACGTGACCTTCCTCGTGCGTGAACGCCGCGCCAAGCGGCTGCGCGCAAGCGGCCTGAAGGTGCGAAGCCCTGAAGGCGATTTGACGTTCGCGAATCCGCCTATCGTTCTCGCGCAGGATATCCATCAGCCTTTCGATCTCATTCTGCTGAGTTGCAAAGCCTACGATCTGCAAGGCGCGATCGATTCCTTCGCGCCCGCCGTCGGTCCCGACACGGCCATCTTGCCGCTCCTGAACGGCATGGCTCATCTCGATGCGCTCGACGCGCGCTTCGAAGCCGCGAACGTGCTCGGCGGCCAATGCGTGATTGCCGCGACGCTCGATGCCGAAGGCACCATCGTGCATTTGAACAACATGCAGTCGATGACCATCGGCGAGCGCGCGGGCGGCCGGACGCCGCGCATCGACGCCATCGCGCAGCAACTCGGCGGCGCGCGCTTCGAACTGAATGTGAGCGAGAACGTCCTCCAGTCGATGTGGGACAAGTGGGTCTTTCTCGCGACGCTCGCGAGCGGCACGTGTCTGATGCGCGCGCCGATCGGCGACATCGTGGCCGCGCCGGCCGGCGAAGAGCTGCTGCGACGGCTGTTCGACGAATGCCGCGGCATCGCCGCCGACAACGGCCACGCGCCCGGCGACGCGGTGCTCGCGCGTGCGCGTGCGTTCTTCTCCGAGCGCGGCTCGCAGATGACAGCCTCCATGCTGCGCGATATTGAGAACAACGCGCCGATCGAAGCGGACCATATCGTCGGCGATCTGCTGGCGCGGCGAAAGTCGGCGGTGGATGTGTCGTCGTCCGTGCTGGCTACGGCGTATGCGCATCTGAAGGCATACGAAGCAAGGCGGGCGCGCGCTTCTCAGGCATGAACCCGCGCGCGGGCCGCTTCTGCCGCGCGGTCCGACGCTGTACGCTCTCGGCTTTTGCCGCTTTTTGCCCCTCACCGCGCCATGCCACCGGATTCCGCCCGTCCCACGATTCCCGAACTTTTCTTAGGTTTTCTGACGCTCGGCCTCACGGCGTTTGGCGGCGCGCTGCCGCTCGCGCGACGCGAGATCGTCGAGCGCCGCAAATGGCTCGACGCCGAAGCCTTCACCGATTTGCTCGGCCTCTGTCAGTTCCTGCCGGGCGGCAACGTGATCAATCTATCCGTGGCTGTCGGCATGCGCTTTCGCGGCGTGCCGGGCGCGATTGCCGGTCTGCTCGGTCTGCTCGTCGGGCCGTCGCTGATCGTGATCGGGCTCGGCGTCATCTACCAACGCACGCATCAGGACCCGCGCGTCGCGCATCTCTTCGCCGGGCTCGCGGCGGCCGCGGCGGGACTCTTGATCGCGATGGCCGTGAAGCTGCTCTGGCCGCTGCGCAAGAAGCCGGAGGCCGCCGCCGTCGCGCTCGTGATGTTCGCTGGCATCGCGTTGCTGCGCACGCCGCTGCTCCCGTCGATGCTCGTGCTCACGCCCATTTCGGTGCTGATCGCCTGGAAGGTGCGCCGATGAAAGACGATCTGTTCTCGCTCGCGACCATCTTCAGCCAGTTGTCGTTGCTCGCGTTCGGCGGCGGCAACACCATCCTGCCGGAGATGCAGCGGCAGGTCGTGCAGGTGCATCACTGGATGACGAAGGCGGATTTCTCCGCGCTCTTCGCGCTCGCGCAGGCCGCGCCGGGGCCGAACATGATGGTCGTCACGCTGATCGGCTGGCATGTCGCGGGATGGCCGGGCGTGCTGGTGACGTCGCTCGCGAAGTTCGGGCCGTCGTCGCTCGTGACGATTCTCGCGCTGCACGCGTGGGAGCGCTTCAAGGACCGCCCGTGGCGGCGCTATGTGCAGCTCGGGCTCGTGCCGATTACCGTCGGACTCGTCGCGGCGAGCGCGCTTTTGATTGCGGAGGCGTCGGACCGCGCGGCGGTGCTCGTCGGCATCACGGCGGTCGTCGCGGTGCTCGCGTACAGGACGAAGCTGCATCCGCTGTGGCTGCTCGCGGGCGGCGCGCTGATCGGGATGTCGGGCTTCGGGCAGTGACCGAACAACGGCGAATTGATTGTGACTGGCGGTTCTTCGGGAGCAAACGAGCAAGGCAAGAGGGCGCTAACGGCTAAAGGCGCGCTCATGACCGGCTCGGCCCAGCAACCGACGAATGACTAGCTGCCGCGCTACGGCCACGAACCGGCTGAGCGCCAACCTGGCAGGCTTCCTGCTGCTTCTCAAGCCGATGCAAACACGAGGAACGCGCCATGACCATGACCACCGAATACGCGAAGACCGCGCCCGACCGCAGCGAAATCGACGCGATGACCGCGCCGACCGTCGTCGAGTTCGGCACGGACTGGTGCGGCTTCTGCCGCGCCGCGCAGCCGTTGATTGCGCAGGCGTTTCAGGCGCATCGCGGCGTGCATCACATCAAGATCGAAGATGGCAGCGGCCGGCCGCTCGGCCGATCCTTCCGCGTGAAGCTGTGGCCGACGCTCATCTTCATGCTCGAAGGCAAGGAAGTCGCGCGCCTCGTGCGCCCGGGCGACGTCGGAGAAATTCGCGACGCGCTCGCGCTCATCGACGAGCCGCTCGCCGAATAATCGCTCGCGCTTCTTAGCGCGCTCAGGGTTATCGCCAGCAAGACAGCGCCGCGCCTGACTTGTATGATGACCCGATGACTTTGCACCCGTCCACGCCGCGCCTGTTCGAAAAGATTCCGCCTCGCGCGTTGTCGGACACGGTCGCGCAGCAATTGCAGACGCTGATCGAGAACGGCAGTTTCGCCGCGACGGGCAAGCTGCCGAGCGAAGCCGTGCTCGCGCAGGAGTTCGGCGTGAGCCGCACGGTGATCCGCGAAGCCGTCTCGCGTCTGAAGAACGAAGGCATGGTCGAGCCGCGGCAGGGCAGCGGCGTGTTCATCGTGGAGCGGGCGGGCATCCGGCCGCTGCGCATCGACTATGCGCAGGCCGTCGAGCCGGGCGCGGTGGTGCAGATTCTCGCGCTGCGTCGCGCCATCGAAGCCGAAGTGGCATCCGAAGCTGCGATGCATCGCACGAACGCGCATATGCAGGCTATCGACGCGGCGCTCAGCCGTATCGACGAAGCCGTGCGCGAGGGGCGCGACGGCGTGGCCGAAGACGTGGCGTTTCATCGCGAGATCGCGAACGCGACCGGCAATCCGTATTTTTTGAAGACGCTCGCTTTTCTCAATCAGTATCTGGAGGCGGGCACGGTCGTCACGCGCCGCAACGAAGCGCTGCGCGAGGACTTCTCGCGGCAGGTGCGCGAGGAGCATGCCGCGATCGCCGACGCCATCCGCGCGGGCGACGCCGTGGCCGCGCGCAACGCCGCGCAGACGCATCTCATCAACGCCGCGCGCCGTCTCGCGGAAGCGGGCATTCGCTAACACTTCACATCAAACCAGAGGAACGCCATGTCGAGAAACGTCGGAGTCATCGGGCTGGGCGCCATGGGAATGGGCGTCGCGCGCTCACTCTTGCGGGCGGGATTCGCCGTCCATGCGTGCGACGTGCGCCGCGACGTGCTCGACGCCTTCGCTGCGGAAGGCGGCATCGCGTGCGCGTCGCCGGCGGAATTGGGCGGCAAGTGCGATGTCGTCGTGACCCTCGTCGTCAACGCGGCGCAGACGGAAGCCGTGCTGTTTGGCGACTCCGGCGCCGTCGACGCGATGAAGCCGGGCAGCGTCGTGCTGGCCTGCGCGACGGTCGCGCCCGCGTTCGCCGTGCAACTGGGCGAGCGCATCGCGCAAAAAGGCGTGCTGATGCTCGACTCGCCCGTGTCCGGCGGCGCGGCGAAGGCCGCATCCGGCGAAATGACGATGATGACTTCCGGCCCCGCCGCCGCCTACGCCGCGTGCGAAGACGTGCTCGACGCGATGGCCGGCAAGGTGTATCGGCTCGGCGACGCTCACGGCGCGGGCTCGAAGGTCAAGATCATCAATCAACTGCTCGCGGGCGTGCATATCGCGGCGGCCGCCGAAGCGATGGCGCTCGGCCTGCGCGAAGGCGTCGATCCGGAGGCGCTGTACGACGTCATCACGCACAGCGCAGGCAATTCGTGGATGTTCGAGAACCGCGTGCCGCATATCCTCGCGGGCGACACCACGCCGCTTTCCGCCGTCGATATTTTCGTGAAAGACCTGGGCCTCGTGCTCGATACGGCGCGCACCACCAAGTTTCCGCTGCCGCTTTCTGCCGCCGCGCATCAGATGTTCATGATGGCGTCGACGGCCGGGTACGGCGGCGAGGACGATTCCTCGGTCATCAAGATCTTTCCCGGCATCGAGCTTCCGAAAGGGGCGAAGTGACGCCAGATGCAGTAAGCCGAGCCGCCACAAGACACTGAAGGAGAACACGCGATGCCTCGCTTCGCCGCGAATCTGACGATGATGTACCCCGAAAACGCGTTCCTCGACCGCTTCGCCGCCGCCGCGAAAGACGGCTTCAAGGCGGTCGAATTCCTGTTCCCATACGACTTCCCCGCCGCCGACATCAAGGCGCGCCTGACCGACAACGGCCTCACGCAGGCGCTTTTCAACGCGCCGCCCGGCGACTGGGCGGCGGGCGAGCGCGGCATCGCGTCGTTGCCGGGGCGCGAGGACGAATTCCGGCAAAGCATCGACAAGGCGCTCGAGTACACGGCCGCGCTCGGCAACAAGAAGCTGCACGTGATGGCCGGCCTCATCGCGCCGGATCAGCCGCGCGACGAGCACGGCGCCGTCTATCTGCGCAATCTCGAATACGCGGCGAAAGCGGCGCAGTCGGCGGGCGTCGGCATCGTGATCGAGCCGATCAACACGCGCGATATTCCCGGCTTCTTCCTGAATCGACAGGACGAGGCGCAAGCCATCTGCGATGAAATCGGCGCGCCGAATCTGCAAGTGCAGTTCGACATCTATCACTGCCAGATCGTCGAAGGCGATATCGCCGTGAAACTCAAGCGCGACATGAAGCGGCCGAACGCCGGCATCGGGCACATTCAGATTGCGGGCGTGCCGGACCGCAACGAGCCGGATATTGGCGAGCTGAACTATCCGTATCTGTTCGAACTGATCGATTCGCTCGGCTACGACGGATGGATCGGCTGCGAATACCGGCCGAAAGCGGGTACGTCCGAAGGTCTCGGCTGGCTGAAGCCTTATCTGTGATGCGTGTGATGCGTGTGATGCGTTTCGGAGCGACGACATGAAAATTCTGATCACGGGCGGCGCGGGCTTCCTCGGCCAACGGCTCGCCAAGCGGTTGCTTGCGCGCGGCACGCTCGACGGCCAGCCGGTCACCGAACTGCTGCTGCTCGACGTGGCGCGTCCCGCCGACGCGCAGCTGCTCGCCGACCCGCGCGTGCGCGCCGAAACCGGCGACATCGCGGAGCGCGCGGTGCTGGAACGCTGCATCGACGGGGAGACGCGCGCCATCTTTCATCTCGCGGCCATCGTCTCCGGTCAGGCCGAAGCGGAGTTCGATCTCGGCATGCGCATCAATCTGGACGCATCGCGCATGCTGCTCGAAGTGTGCCGCGCGTCGGGGCACGCGCCGCGCGTCGTGTTCACGAGCTCGGTCGCGGTGTATGGCGGCGTGCTGCCGGACATCGTGCAGGACGACACGGCGCTGAACCCGCAAACGTCGTATGGAACGCAGAAGGCCATTGCCGAACTGCTCCTCTGCGATTACTCGCGGCGCGGCTTCGTGGATGGCCGCGTGCTGCGGCTGCCGACCATCAGCGTGCGGCCGGGCAAGCCGAACGCGGCGGCGTCGTCGTTCGCGAGCGGCATCATTCGCGAGCCGCTGAACGGCGAACGCTCGGTGTGTCCGGTGGACGGCGACACGCGGCTGTGGCTGCTTTCGCCGAAGAGCGCCGTCGATGCGCTGATCGCCGGCTGCGAGATCGATCGCGCCGAGTTCGGCATGCGGCCGATCATCAATCTGCCGGGGTTGTCGGTGAGCGTGAACGAGATGGTCGCGGCGCTGCGCGAAGTGGCGGGCGACGAGGTCGTGTCGCGCATCGACTGGCAGCGCGACGAGCGCATCGCGAAGATCGTCGCAAGCTGGCCGGGCGCGTGGGATACGTCGCGCGCCCAGCAATTGGGACTGACGGGCGACCGGTCGTTCGCTGACGTGATTCGCGCTTATATCGAGGAAATGCGCGGGTAGCCGCGCAAGTCGGCGAGAACTCATGCGGAAGCGGCGCGGCAGAACTGTCGGGTGATGCCGCCGCCGACGCCTCTTAGCCGCGTTCGTCGCGCAAACACCCGCAGCCAATTCAAGGAGCGGATAGCTAACGCCATCGCGCTCGGCATGCCGCGCACGTGTCACGCTTACATCCTTATTTCCGCGCTACACTCCTCTCTTCAGTGTGACGAAGGCCGCAGTGGATCACGGGCGTCGCACGCCCGTTTCTCCCTCGCTCGCGGCCGGATTGCCGCCTTCGCCGCGCTCGCGGCAAGCGCTTCGGTCACGTCAGAACGCCATCGCGCACGCGGGAGATCCCATGTTGCTCCACCAGCTAGTCGATCGTTTCGGCCCGGCGATCGTTTTCATCAACGTCATGGGCTCCGCGCTCGGGCTGCCCGTGCCCGCCATGCCGACGATGATCATCGTCGGTGCATCCACCGCGCTCATGGCCGTGAACGGCGGAGCGTTCTGGCCGCCGCTCGCGGGCGTGCTGGCCGTCGCCGTGCTGGGCGGCGTGCTCGGCGATCTCGTCTGGTTTCAGGGCGGGCGCAAGTACGGCGACCGCACGCTCAAGACCATCTGCAAGCTGTCGCTCTCGCGCGATACCTGCGTGAAGAAGACCGAACGCTTCTTCGGACGCTGGGGCGTGCGCATTCTGCTCGTCGCGAAGTTCATCCCCGGTCTGTCGCTCGTCTCGGTGCCGCTCGCGGGCGCGATGGGCGTGCGGCTGCGCAGCTTCGTCCTGCACGACGGCGCGGGCGTCGCGTTGTGGAGCGCGGTCGGTCTCTCCGTCGGCGTGGTGTTCGCGGCGGAACTGGAAATGGTCTTCGCGATGATCTCGCGGCTCGGACGCCAGGCGGTGATCGTGGTCGCGGTGCTGCTCGCCGTCTACGTGACGTACCGCTGGTGGCGCCGCCGCACGCTCATGGCGACGCTGGAGAAAGCGCGCATCTCGGTGGACGATCTCTACGCGCTGATGCACGGCGACCCGCTACCCGTCATCTTCGATATCCGCTCGGCGGAAAAGCGCATGCTCGACCCGTACGTGATTCCGGGCGCGCTGTTCGCGGACGAGCGCGAGTTGCAGAAGATCATCGAGAACTACGACAAGGACCGCAAGCTCGTCATCTATTGCTCGTGCCCGAACGAAGTGTCCGCCGCATGGATGGCGAAGACGCTGCGCAACGCGGGCTTTCGCGATGTCCTGCCGCTCACGGGCGGCCTCGACGCATGGCGGCTCGCCGGCTTCGAAGTGGCGAAGCTGACGGAGTTCGGCGAAATCGTCGCGGCGACGCCGGAGGAAGCGGAGCAAATGGCCAATACGTGCTCGCTGCCGATGGTGCGAGATGCGGCGTCGCCCAACACTTCGTCCGCCAACATGACGTCGGCGCCCCTGCATGAACCCGGCCTACCTCACGGAGATCACGCATGAGCACCACCCCGAACAGCGATCGCGCCACGCAGATGCCGAATGTCGTGGCGTGGAGTCCGGGCATGCCGCCGCCGGACGATTCGGGCACGCCGGCGCCTGCCGCCGCAGCCGCGCCCGAAGCGGAGAGCGCGCCGTTTTCGCCGCTGCAAACGCGGGCGCACCAGATGTTTCCGCGTCTCACCGACGACGAGATTCAGCGCATGTCCCGCTTCGGCGAGGCGGCGCGCTGGCGCGCGGGCGAGTGGATGTTCCGCACGGGCGAAGTCGGGCGCGGCATGGTGGTCATCCTTAAGGGGCTCGTGCGCGTCACGCGGCGCGATGCGCTCGGCAAGACGCATATCGTCGTCGAACACGGCGCCGGGCATTTTCTCGCGGAAGTGGCGCAGCTTTCCGGCAAGCCGTGCCTGGTCGACGGCATGGCGGCCGAAGATGTCGAAGGCTTCGTGATTCCGCCCGAACGGCTGCGCGCGCTGCTCGTCGCCGAAGCGGAACTCGGCGAGCGCATCATGCGCGCGCTGATCCTGCGGCGCGTCGGGTTGATCGAGAAGGGCAGTGGGCCCGTGTTGCTCGGCCAGGCGGACGATGGCCGGCTCATCTCGCTGCAAGGCTTCTTCCGGCGCAACGGCTATCCGCACACGGTCATCGACGCCAACACCGACCCGGACGCCATCGCGCTCTTGGAGCGCATCTCGGCATCCACGGCGGATTTTCCGCTCGTCATTTGTCCGGACGGCACGGTGTTGCGCGCGCCCGATGAGAATCAGGTAGCGACGCAGCTCGGCTGGCTGCCCGAGTTCGATTCGAACCACGTCTACGATGTCGCGATCGTCGGCGCAGGGCCGGCCGGTCTTGCGACAGCCGTTTATGCGGCGTCCGAAGGATTGTCGGTGGCCGTGTTCGATTGCCGCGCGCCGGGCGGTCAGGCGGGCGCGAGCTCCCGCATCGAAAACTATCTCGGCTTTCCGACCGGCATCTCCGGTCAGGCGCTCGCGGGGCGGGCGTTCGTGCAGGCGCAGAAGTTCGGCGCTCACATCGCCATTCCGACGCGCATCAAGGCGCTGCATTGCGGCGAGTCGCCCATTCAAATCGAGCTGGAAAACGGCACGCGCGTCGCCACGCAGACGGTCGTGATCGCGTCGGGTGCGGCGTACCGGCGGCCGGCCATCGAAGGGCTGGAACGTTACGAGGGCCGTGGCACGTACTACTGGGCGTCGCCGGTGGAGGCGAAGCTCTGCAAGAACGCGGACGTCGTGCTGGTGGGCGGCGGCAATTCGGCGGGGCAGGCGGCGGTGTATCTCGCATCGCACGCGCGTCACGTCGACGTGCTGATTCGCGGCGCGAGTCTCTCGGCGAGCATGTCGCACTATCTGGTCGAGCGTATCGGCTCGTTGCCCAACGTGACGGTACGCACGCATACGCAGATCGTCTCGCTGGAAGGCGATGACCGCGTGCTCACGGCCATCAACTGCAAGACGCCGGATGGGCCGCTGAGACTCGAATCGCGGCATCTGTTCCTGTTTACCGGCGCGGACCCGAACACCGACTGGCTGCGCGATTGCAGCGTGAATACGGATGCAAAAGGCTTCGTGCTGACCGGACCCGAGGCGCACGAGGGACGCACCGAAGGCGTGATGGGACTGGAGACGAGCGTGCCGGGCGTGTTCGCCATCGGCGACGTGCGCTCCAGTTCGACCAAGCGCGTGGCGGCGGCCGTGGGCGAAGGCGCGGCGGTCGTCTCGCAGATTCACGCGTTGCTGGCGCAGCGCGAAGTGGCGAGCGTCGCTGGAACGTGAGCGCTAGGCCGGGCGCGCTCAGGCTGCGGCGGGAAAGCGCAGCGTGAACTCGATCCAGCCGTCGGCCGAGCACTCCGCCGACGCGCTTCCGCCGTGCATCCGCATGATCGCCTGCACGATGGCGAGGCCGAGTCCACTCGATTCGGTCCATTCGCTGCGCGCTGCATCGCCACGATAGAAGCGGTCGAAAAGCCGCGCGAGTACTTCGCGCGGAATCGGCGCGCCGCGATTTCCCACGACGATGCACGCGCCCTCGGCATCCGCATGGCCGGACAGACGCACGACGCTGTCCGGCGTCGCATATCGCACCGCGTTCACCACCACATTGCCGATAGCGCGGCGGCACATGATCGCGTTGGCGTGCATGTCGCCGGTTGCGTCGATATCGAACGTGATGCGGCGTTCTTCCGCGATGCCTTCGAAATACGCCGCGATGCTCTGCAATTCCTCGCGTATGTCGAGACGCTCGCGCTCGATGGCCTGCTCGCCGTGATCCGCTTGCGCGAGAAACAGGATGTTCTGCGCGATGCGCGCGAGCCGCTCCAGTTCTTCGAGATTCGATTCGAGCACGCTGCGATATTCCGGCGCGCTGCGCGCGTGCGCGAGCGTCACCTGTGTCTCGCCGATCAACACGCCGATGGGCGTGCGCAGTTCGTGCGCGAGGTCCGCCGAGAATTGCAGCAGGCGCTCGTAACCGGTTTCCAGACGGTCGAGCATGGCGTTGAACGAAGCGGCGAGGCCCTGCAATTCAGTCGGCGCATGGGCCACGTCGAGACGCGCGGACAGGCGGTGGGGCGTGATCTCGGCGGCTTTGTCGGCCATGAGCTTGAGCGGTCGCAGGCCGCGGCTCGTGGCCCAGTACGCCAGCAACATCGCGATGAGCGCCGCGCCGATCATGTTGACCCACACGCGAACGAGGTACGTGGACAGCACGCGCGCTTCCTGCGTCATTACATGCGCCGCGATGATCTCGACCACTTCGCCGCTTTCGCCGATGCGCGCCTGCGCGCCGATCCAGCGCATGCGCACGCCGTCGGCGCGGGCGCCTTCGTACAGATCGTCGAGTCCGATCGCGCGGTTCACCGGCACGATATGCAGCGGCGGCAACGGCATAGGGTCGGGATTGACGTTGATGAACGCCGCCGATCCCGCGCGCCGGAAGATGATCACGTCCTGCCGGTCGCCGAGCATAGTTTCGAACAGCCGGGGGCGCGCTTCGATCTCGTTGATGGTGTAGAGATCGTGCAGCAACGAGCGAAAGTGCTCCACGCGCCCGATCAACTGATAATCGGCGCGCGTGGACAGCGCCGAGTTCGTCGCCTGATACAGCGCCACGCCGACCATGCCGACCACGATCCACACGATGGCCGCGAACGACAACGCGATGCGCAGCGCAAGCGAGCGCGAGCGCGGAATCAAGCGCCGGTTCAAGCATCCTCTCCGAACGAATAGCCGATGCTGCGCACCGTGTGAATGAGCTTCGGCTCGAATGCGTTGTCGATCTTCGCGCGCAGGCGTTTGACGGCGACATCGACCACATTGGTGTCGCTGTCGAAGTTCATGTCCCACACTTCGGATGCGATGAGCGTGCGCGACAACGCTTCGCCGGGATGCTTGCAGAACAGATGCAGCAGCGCGAATTCCTTGTTGGTCAACACGATGTCGATGCCCTTGCGCGTGACCTTGCGGCGCAGGACATCCACATGCAGATCGGCGATCTGAAACGTATCGGACTCGCGCATCACGCCGCGACGCAGCAGCGTGCGAATGCGCAAGACAAGCTCGGTGAAGGAGAACGGCTTGACGAGGTAATCGTCCGCGCCGAGTTCGAGCCCGTGAATGCGGTCCGTGACATGATCGCGCGCCGTGAGAAAGATGACAGGCAAGTCACGCTTCGCGCGTAACGCGGCCATGACCTGCCATCCGTCGATGCCGGGCAGCATCACGTCCAGTACGATCAGCTCGTACGGGTTCGCAAGCGCCTGATGCAGGCCGTCCGTGCCGTTGCGCACGAGGTCCACCTGATAGCCGGACTCGATGAGCCCTTTCTTCAGGTAATCGCCGGTCTTGCGGTCGTCTTCGATCACGAGAATGGTCATGCGCGCGAGCTTCGTTATCAGGTTGACGTGATTCTATCGAGCGTCTGCCGTTTCCCGCCGCAAATGACAAAAACGTCATGGAGAGGTCATCGATCGATCAGTGCGCGGCCGTTAGCATGCGTCCATGCTCGATCATCGACCCGCGAGGCAATACGTGCAAGAACGAACACTTCGGCCGGTTCAGCCGCTCTGGTTGCGCATCACGCATTGGGTGAATGCGCTCGCTATCGTTGCGATGGTGACGAGCGGCTGGCAAATCTATAACGCGTCGCCCATCTTCAAGGCGCTCACGTTCGCGCCCGCCATCACGCTCGGCGGCTGGCTCGGCGGCGCGCTTCAATGGCATTTCGCGGCGATGTGGCTGCTGGTCGCGAACTTCATCGTCTATCTCGCGATGAATGTGGCGACCGGCCGCCTGCGCCGTCGCATGTTTCCGTTGAGCATCAAAAGCGTAATCAGCGATGCGTTCGCGGCGCTGCGCGGCAAGCTCGGCCACGACGATCTCACGCACTACAACGCGGTGCAGAAGTTCGCGTATCTCGCGGTGATCGTGGATATCGTCGTCATCATTCTGTCGGGGCTGGTCGTGTGGAAGTCTGTGCAGTTTCCGTGGCTGCGCACGCTGATGGGCGGCTATGACAACGCCCGCGTCGTGCATTTCTTCGGCATGAGCTTTCTGGTTGCGTTCGTCGTGCTGCATGTGGCGATGGTCGCGCTCGTGCCGCGTTCGCTCGTATTGATGATCAAAGGACGTTGACGCCATGCCGATCAGCAAGAACACACTCGACGCCGAGTCCATCGTCAAGGACGCAGCGAAGGAACTCAAAGCGCCCGCGCGGCGCCTGTTCGGCAAGCGGATTCTTTCGCTGGGCGGCCTCGTAATGCTGTCGGGCTGCAATATCACCGACGACAAATCCGTGAACGCGATGCTGCGCAAGATTTCGTCGCTGAACGACGACGCGCAGGCGCTGCTCTTCGATCCGAACAAGCTCGCGCCGACGTATCCCGAGTCGATGATCACGCGGCCGTTTCCGTTTAACGCGTTTTATGACATCGACCAAGTGCCGGAAGTGGATCCGTCCGCGTACAAGCTTGCAGTCGGCGGTCTCGTCAAAGGCAAGCGCGTGTGGACGCTCGACGAGCTTCACGCGATGCCGCAGGAAAGCCAGATCACGCGGCACATCTGCATAGAAGGCTGGAGCGCGATCGGCAAATGGGGTGGCGTGCGCTTTGCGCAGTTTCTGGCGCGCGCGGGCGCGGATACGAGCGCGAAGTATGTCGCGTTCCATTGCGCGGACAACTACTCGACGAGCATCGACATGCCGACCGCGCTGCACGCGCAGACGCTGCTCACGCTGACCTACGACGGTCAGATCTTGCCGCCGAAGTACGGATTCCCGATGAAGCTGCGCATGCCGACCAAGCTCGGCTACAAGAACCCGAAGCATATCGTCGCGATGACCGTGACCAACGAATACCCCGGCGGCTATTGGGAGAACCAGGGCTACAACTGGTTCGGCGGTTCCTGATCAGACGTTGATTCAACACTTGTCTTTTGTTCAACCACAAGGAGATTGCATGTCCATTCGCATGAAACTCGGCGTCAGCATCGCGGCGCTCGCATTCACGGCTGGCGCGTTCGCGCAGACGCCCGCTGCCAAGCCCACGCGTATTCGCGGCGATATCGTTGCGCTGTCGGGCGATACGCTCACGGTGCATCGTCGTAGCGGCGATACGGTCAAAATCACGGTCAAAGCCGACACGCCCGTGACGGCGCTCAGGAACATCAAGCTGCAGGACATCAAGCCGGGCGAATTCGTCGGCACGGCCGCGACGACGGGCACCGATGGCAAGCTGACGGCGACCGAAGTGCTGGTCTTCCCGGAAGCGGCGCGCGGCACCGGCGAGGGTCACTACGCGTGGGATCTGGGCCCGCAAAGCTCGATGACGAATGCGAATGTCGATCAGGTCGTGCAGGGCACGAGCGGACGTGATCTGAAGCTGTCGTACAAGGGCGGGTCGAGTTCGATCACGGTGCCGGAGAATGTGCCGGTGGTGACGTTTGCGCCTGCCACGCACGATGATCTGAAGCCGGGGAAGAAGGTGTTCGTCGTGGCGAGCCCGGCGGGTGGGGATTTCGCGGCGCAGCGGATCGTGGTGGAGAAGGAAGGGGTTGTGCCGCCGATGTGAGGGGGCAGGTGGGCACACGGATGCCACGCACCCGAAAAAAAAACCCGGCCAAGGCCGGGTTCAATGTTCCCGCGCCCTTTCGGGCGCGGTCACCTGCAAAACACTTCCGCTTACGCCGCGAGCAGCGAGCGCAGCACGAACGGCAGAATCCCGCCGTGCTTGTAGTAGTCCACTTCGATCGGCGTATCGATACGCAGCAGCACCGCCACGCGATCTTCCTTGCCGTCTTTGCGGTGAATCACAAGCGTCACTTCCTGCTGCGGCTTGAAGTCGTCGCCGAGACCTTCGATGTCGTACGTTTCTTCGCCCGTGATGTTGAGCGACTGAACGCTGTCCGAGCCCTTGAACTGCAGCGGCAACACACCCATGCCGACGAGATTCGAGCGATGGATCCGCTCGAAGCTGCGCGCCACCACGGCCTTCACGCCGAGCAGTTGCGTGCCTTTCGCCGCCCAGTCGCGCGACGAACCCGTGCCGTACTCCTCGCCCGCGAACACGATGGTCGGCGTGCCTTCGTCGATGTACTTCATCGCGGCGTCGTAGATCGACAGCTGTTCGCCGCTCGGCTGGTGAATCGTCAGGCCGCCTTCCACGCGCGTGCCGTCCGCCTTGGGCGGGATCATCAGGTTCTTGATCCGCACGTTCGCGAACGTGCCGCGCATCATCACGTCGTGATTGCCGCGGCGCGAGCCGTAGCTGTTGAAGTCGGCCTTCTGCACGCCGTTCGCCTTCAGCCACACGCCCGCCGGCGACGTTTCCTTGATCGAACCCGCCGGGCTGATGTGGTCGGTCGTCACCGAATCGCCGAAGATGCCGAGCGCGCGCGCTTTCGTCACCGCCGGAATCGAATCGGCCGGCTTCATCGAGAAGTCATTGCCGAAGAAGGGCGGCTCCGCGATGTACGTCGACTTCGGCCAGTCATAGACCTGACCGGTTTCGCCCGCAATCTTGCTCCACAGGTCGCCTTCCTTCGTGAGCTGCGAGTAGTTCTGGCGGAACGTATCCGCGTCGAGGGCGAACTTGAGCAGCGCGTGCACTTCTTCGCTCGTCGGCCAGATATCGCCCAGGAACACGTCGCGGCCATCCTTGCCCTGGCCGACGGGCTCGGTCATCAGGTCGCGCGTGATGTTGCCCGCGATCGCATAGGCGACGACCAGCGGCGGCGATGCCAGGAAGTTCGCGCGGATGTTCGGGTGAATGCGCGCCTCGAAGTTGCGATTGCCCGACAGCACGGCCGCCGCGACGATATCGTTCTTCACGATCGCGTCGTTCAGTTCCGGCGTCAGGTCGCCCGCGTTGCCGATACACGTCGTGCAGCCGTAAGCGGCCAGCGTGAAGCCGAGCTGGTCGAGATACGGCAGCAGGTTCGTCTTCGTCAGATAGTCGGTGACGATGCGCGATCCCGGCGCGAGCGACGTCTTGATGTGCGGCGCAACCGTCAGGCCGGCTTCGACCGCCTTCTTTGCGAGCAGGCCAGCGGCGAGCAGCACGCTCGGGTTCGACGTGTTCGTGCACGAGGTGATGGCCGCGATCAGCACGTCGCCGTTCTTCACTTCGATGCCGTCTGACGTCTTGTACGTGGCCTGCAGGTCTTCCGGCTTCTTCGCGAAACCGTTTTCGCCGACCGGCTTCGAGAACAGGTCGGTGAACGTGCTCTTCACATTGCCGATCTCGATGCGGTCTTGCGGACGCTTCGGGCCTGCGAGCGACGGCGCGACGGTCGACAGATCGAGCGTCAGCGTCTTCGTGTATTCGATGTCGCCGGCCTTCGGCACGCCCCAGAGGTTCTGCGCCTTGAAGTAGTTCTCGAACGCCGAGATTTCTTCGTCGGTGCGACCCGTGCCGCGGAAGTAGTCGATGGTCTTCTCATCGACCGGGAAGAAGCCCATGGTCGCGCCGTATTCCGGCGCCATGTTGCCGATGGTCGCGCGGTCCGGCACTGCGATCGACGCCGTGCCTTCGCCGAAGAACTCGACGAACTTGCCGACGACCTTCTCCTTGCGCAGCATCTCGGTGATGGTCAGCACGAGGTCGGTGGCCGTGCAGCCTTCGCGCAGCTTGCCCTTCAGTTCGACGCCGACCACGTCCGGCGTCAGGAAGTACACCGGCTGGCCGAGCATGCCCGCTTCCGCTTCGATGCCGCCCACACCCCAGCCCACGACGCCGATGCCGTTGATCATCGTCGTGTGGCTGTCAGTGCCGACGAGCGTGTCCGGGTAATAGACGCCGTCCTTCTTGTGGACGCCGCGCGCGAGGTATTCGAGGTTCACCTGGTGCACGATGCCGACGCCCGGCGGCACGACCTTGAACGTGTCGAACGCCTGCATGCCCCACTTCATGAACTGGTAGCGCTCGTTGTTGCGCTGGAATTCCAGCTTCATGTTCAGGTCGAGCGCGTTCGGCTCGCGGAAGTGGTCGATCTGCACCGAGTGATCGACAACGAGATCCACCGGCACCAGCGGCTCGATCGCCTTCGGGTCCTTGCCCGTGCGCTTCGCCACGCCGCGCATCGCGGCGATGTCGGCGAGCAGCGGCACGCCGGTGAAGTCCTGCAGCACCACGCGCGCGACGACGAACGGGATTTCATCGACGCGGGCCGCGTTCGGCTTCCAGTTCGCGAGCTGCTTGATGTGCTCTTCGCTGATCTTCTTTTCGTCGTAGTTGCGCAGCACGGATTCGAGCACGAGACGAATCGAAACCGGCAGGCGCTGAATGTCGACGTTCAGTGCTTTTCCGAGTTGCGGCAGCGAGTAGTACTTGCCTTTGCCGGAGCCGCTGTCGAATTCCTTGAGCGTGTTATGGAGATTGTGGGCCATGGTTATTTTCCTAGGGCTAAACGAGGAAATAGCTTCGATGCAACGTTTCTGTATGACCGAGTCGATCGACTAAATCACGTACAGATCGACGTATTCATTGACCGGCATTGCTTCCAGCTTTGCCTGGTCCAGCGATACCGCGAGGATCGCCTGCTGTTGCCTGGTTGGAAAGCGCCGCGCGAGGTTCGTCTTGAACTTCTCGACGAGCAGCGGAATACCGTCCGCGCGGCGGCGCTTGTGTCCGATCGGATAGTCGACCGCGATTTCATCGAGCTTCGTGCCGTCGTTGAACTCGACAGTCAGCGCATTCGCGATCGAACGCTTGTCCGGGTCGAAATAATCCTTCGTGAATTGCGGGTCTTCCACGCATTCCATTTTCGCGCGCAATGTGTCGATGCGCGGGTCTTTCGCGACGACGTCTTCGTAATCCGCAGCCGTCAGCCGGCCGAAAATCAGCGGCACGGCGATCATGTACTGAATGCAGTGATCGCGGTCAGCCGGATTATCGAGCGGGCCTTTCTTGTCGATGATGCGAATCGCCGCTTCGTGGGTCCGAATGGTGATCTTCGCGATGTCTTCGACGCCTTTGCCGACTTCCTTCAGCTTGTCGTGCAGCGTCATGGCCGCCTCCACCGCCGTTTGCGAATGGAATTCGGCCGGAAACGAAATCTTGAAGAGCACGTTCTCCATCACATACGAGCCATACGGACGCTGGAACTTGAACTCGTTGCCCTTGAAGAGGACATCGTAGAAGCCCCACGTCTTGGCGGTCAGCACGGACGGATAGCCCATTTCGCCGGTCTTCGCGATCAACGCGAGACGCACGGCGCGCGAAGTCGCGTCGCCCGCCGCCCACGACTTGCGCGAGCCGGTATTCGGCGCATGACGGTACGTGCGCAGCGAGTGCCCGTCCACGAAGGCGAGCGATACCGCGTTGATCAGTTCTTCGCGCGACAGGCCGATCATCTGCCCGACCACCGCCGTCGATGCGACCTTGACGAGCAGCACGTGATCGAGCCCGACCTTGTTGAACGAGTTTTCGAGCGCGATGCAGCCTTGAATCTCGTGCGCCTTGACCATCGCGATCAGGACGTCTTTCATCGTGAGCGGCTGCTTGCCGGTCGCGACGGCGTTGCGCGAAAGCCAGTCCGCGGTGGCGAGAATGCCGCCGAGGTTGTCCGACGGATGGCCCCATTCCGCGGCGAGCCATGTGTCGTTGAAGTCGAGCCAGCGGATCATCGCGCCGATGTTGAACGCGGCCTGAACCGGATCGAGCTGGAATTGGGTGCCCGGCACCTTCGCGCCGTTGGGGACGATCGTGCCGGGCACGATCGGTCCCATCAGCTTGGTGCAGGCGGGGTACGAGAGGGCTTCGAGTCCGCAACCGAGTGTGTCGATCAGGCAATTGCGCGCGGTTTCCAGCGCAAGGGCGCTGTCGACGTCGTAATCGAGAACGTAGTCGACTATGTCGACGAGTACCTTGTCCGGTTCGGGCCGGACATTGGAGATCGGTGCGGACATCGAGGATTCCTGTATTGAATACTGATGTGGCTTATTCCGCCGGCTTGAGCAGCAGCGGGTTCTGCTTCAGCGCTTCCGCCTGCGTGGGCGCCGTCGCGCCGGCTGCCATCTCGGCTGTCATGCACTCGTCGGCAAGACGCGACGAGTCCTTGTCCGAGAACAGCATCGCCTTCGTCGGAATGACGACCAGGTCCATGCCTGTTGCGGCGTCGTGGAAGCGGTCTGCGCCGGTCGTCGTGTCCTGACGCGGCAGCTTGTAGTCCTTCTTGGCCCAGTTCACCGTGACGATCGCGTCACGCTTCATGTCGCCTTTCAGGTAGAAAGCCGAGCCGTCCTTGCAGGACCACTTCACTGCGCCGTCGGGGATCGGGTCCGTCTTCGCTGCCGCAGCCGCTTCGGCCTTGGGCTTGCGCTTGATCAGGCGGCGTGCCGGAGCGGGGCGTTTGGCCTTGGCCGCGCTCGATTCGGTTGTCGCGGCGAAGGCGTCGGCACTCACGAACACGCTCGGCGTGGCGAGCGTGCCGACGATTGCAGCGATCAGAAGTTTATTCATCGGTGAAACCTTTCAGAAACATTTGGGTTGAGTGGCGGTTGCTGCGCGGATGGAAATCGCGGAATCACGAATTCTGATCGCGCAGCCCGCTATTTTCGCTTATTTATCGGGACGAACTTCAAATTCTCCGGTCCCGTGTAATTCGCGCTCGGCCGGATGATCTTATTGTCGATGCGCTGCTCGATGATGTGCGCGCTCCATCCCGACGTACGCGAGATGACGAAGAGCGGCGTGAACATCGCGGTCGGCACGCCCATCATGTGATACGACACCGCGCTGAACCAGTCGAGATTCGGGAACATCTTCTTCGCGTCCCACATGACCGTTTCCAGGCGTTCCGCGATATCGAAGAGCTTGGTGTTGCCCGCTTCTTTCGACAGCGACTTGGCCACTTCCTTGATGACCTTGTTGCGCGGATCGGAGATCGTATAAACCGGATGCCCGAAGCCGATCACGACTTCCTTGTTCTCGACGCGACGCTTGATGTCGGCTTCCGCCTCGTCGGGCGTCTCGTAGCGCGATTGGATCTCGAATGCGACTTCGTTCGCGCCGCCGTGCTTCGGACCGCGCAGCGCGCCAATTGCGCCGGTAATCGCCGAATACATGTCGGAGCCCGTGCCCGCGATCACGCGGCTCGTGAACGTGGACGCGTTGAACTCGTGTTCGGCGTACAGATTGAGCGAGACATGCATCGCCTGCACCCACGACTGCGACGGCTCCACGCCATGCAGCAGATGCAGAAAGTGGCCGCCGATGGAGTCGTCATCGGTTTCCACTTCGATGCGCTGGCCGTTGTGCGAGTAGTGATACCAGTAGAGCAACATCGAGCCGAGCGAGGCCATCAGCTTGTCGGCGATATCTCTCGCGCCCGCGATGTTGTGATCTTCCTTCTCCGGCAAAATCGTGCCGAGCACGGAGACGCCAGTACGCATCACGTCCATCGGATGCGCGGAGGCGGGAATCCATTCGAGCGCAGCCTTCAGGTTCGCAGGCAAGCCGCGCAGCGCTTTCAGCTTCGTCTTGTACGCCTTCAGTTCGGCGACGTTCGGCAGCTTGCCATGCACGAGCAGATACGCGATCTCTTCGAACTCGGACGTGGTCGCCACATCGAGAATGTCGTAGCCGCGATAGTGCAGATCGTTGCCGGTCTTGCCGACGGTGCACAAAGCGGTATTACCCGCTGTCACGCCCGACAGCGCGACGGATTTCTTCGGCTTGAAACCACCGGCTGCGGCTGCGTCGCTCGATACGGTGTCGCTCATTGCTTCAAGTCTCCTGTGAACGCCCGTCCCGCGGCGTCGTCTCTTTCGCTTGAAACGCGCGCCGGGCTTGCGCTCGCGCCGCGTGACCAAAGGCTCGTGTCAGCTTGCATCTAGTTCGCGCCGAAAAGCGGCGCGCACTCGTCGGGCAGCGCGTGTCCCGTCGACTTCGCCCGGCGCAGCACCGACCAGTAATAGCGATAACTCGCGCGGTCGTGCAGCGTGTCGCCGTGGCGCGTCGGTCCCCATTGCGCGCGCTGTGCCGCGAGCAGAATCTCGGCGGCCAGCGTGATTTCGTCGGAGCGCGGCGAGAAAGCCTCGACAATCGGGCGAATCTGTTCCGGATGAATGCTCCACATGCGCGTGTAGCCGAACTCGTTGCGGGCGCGCGCGGCATCGTTCGCGACGACCGTCATGTCCCGCACTTCCGTCGACACGTTATGCGACGGCACCTTGCCATGCGCGTGACATGCGGCCGCAATCTCCAGCTTCGCGCGTCGCACGAGCGGATGATCGAACTGACCGGGCGAGCGCATCGCGGAATCCGGAATCGCGCCGTTGTGCGCGGACACGAAGTCCATCAGTCCGAAGCTCAGCGACTCGACGCCGGGCAGCGCGGCCAGCCCGAAGACATCCGCGAGCGCGCCATGCGTTTCGACCAGCACATGACAGGCGATGGCCTTCGCGATGCCCAACTCGCGCCGCGTGGCCTCGATGAATGCGACCATTTCGGCGGCATCGGAGACGCTGCGGATCTTCGGCAGCATCACGTAGGCCGGCGCCTGCTTCCCCTGACGCAGGATGATGCGCACGTCGTCGCGCCATGCGCGATGCTGGAAGTCGTGGATGCGCACGCCGACGCGCCCGAAGCGATCGTCCTCGCCGCCGACGAACGACGCCACCATCTCCGCATGTTCGGCCTCGCGACCGACCTGCGCGCCGTCCTCGCAATCGAGCGTGATGTCGAACACCGGGCCGAGCTGCGCCTGCAACGCGAGCGACTTCCTGATCAGCTTCTCGCTGCCCGCGTAGTGATCGCAGGGCGGCAGAACTGCGGGTTGCGGCTCGCCGTCAAACAGCACGTCGGCGGGGGAGAGAGCGGGCATTGTCGGCGTCGGGTCCGAGGAAATGTGAATTCGATGCTGCTCGTATGTCTGATTCGGCCGCGCTCGCAGTGGTACGCGAGGTACGCAAGCGCGACCGGATCAGGCGCGAACCGCAAAGTCCGCGCTGAAGGGAAGCGCGTGCGCTTCCCATGTGCCGCCGTGCTTACTTGCCCAGCAGATGCGCAACGCCGTCGCGCTCTTCGAGCAGTTCGTTCAGCGTGTTGTCCATCTTCTCGCGCGAGAAAGCGTCGATTTCCAGGCCTTCCACGCGCTTGTACTCGCCGTTTTCGCACGTGACGGGCACGCCGTAGATGATGTCTTCCGGAATGCCGTACGAGCCGTCCGACGGAATGCCCATGGTGACCCACTTGCCGTTGGTGCCGAGCACCCAGTCGCGCACATGGTCGATCGCCGCGTTAGCCGCCGATGCCGCCGACGACAGGCCGCGAGCCTCGATGATCGCCGCGCCGCGCTTGCCGACGGTCGGGATGAACGTGTTGCGGTTCCATTCATCGTCGTTGATGAGCTTCGTCAGGTTCTCGCCTTCGGCCGTCGCGAAGCGGAAGTCCGGGTACATGGTCGGCGAGTGGTTGCCCCACACGGCAAGCTTCTCGATGGACGCCACCGGCTTGCCCGACTTGGCCGCCAGTTGCGACAGCGCGCGGTTGTGGTCCAGACGCAGCATGGCGGTGAAGTTCTTCTTCGGCAGGTCCGGCGCCGACTTCATCGCGATATAGGCGTTCGTGTTCGCCGGGTTGCCGACGACCAGCACCTTCACGTCGCGGCTCGCGACTTCGTTCAGCGCCTTGCCCTGAACCGTGAAGATTTCGGCGTTGGCCGAGAGCAAATCCTTGCGCTCCATGCCCTTCGAACGCGGACGCGCGCCGACCAGCAGCGCGATGTCGGCGTCCTTGAACGCGACCTTGGGATCGTCCGTGACGACGACGCCCGCGAGCAGCGGGAACGCGCAGTCTTCCAGTTCCATCACGACGCCCTTCACGGCGGCTTGCGCTTGCGGCAGATCGAGCAGCTGAAGAATCACGGGCTGGTCTTTGCCGAGCAGATCGCCGTTGGCGATGCGAAACAGCAGCGAGTAGCCGATTTGACCTGCGGCGCCGGTGACGGCAACGCGCTTTGCGGACTTAGCCATTGAAACTCTCCTGGACGGTACGTGGAACGCTAGGGAAAAACGCCATTTTATGCGCGTTACGCAAAGCGTTGATGATGTCATGCCGGACATGCCGCCCGCGGATTGCTGAGAGCCTTCCGCCACGCGGGCCGCGCGCCGCATGGCTGCGCTTTCCCGCATGGCTGCGTGGCGGCATGACCGTCATGCCATGAATCCTTCTATGAGCGGAAAGTGCGGGACTGCGCGAGGAGGCGCATTTTCGCTAGAGTCTGACGGCAAGCGCCCATTCGAGACGGCGCTGGACGTTGCGAGGCGGTAGACAGGCAGCGGCGCGCGAATCGTGTGGCCGATCGGCGTAAGGCGAAGCGAAAGGGCGTGCCTGGCGGTTGGTGGCGTGGACCCGGCGCGCGCCCGACACTGGCAATTCGGCGAAAACCGCCGAAAAAACCACGCCGAACGAACGTTTCCGAAAACCGTGCGACGACCCGCAAACCCTTGCTCGACAAGGAGTGTAGGATTGCCCGCAGGCAAAGTCAACACTATCTTATGTCTTATATAAGACATAGAACTCGCGCGAAAATGTGGACGCGCGACGGGCCTTTGTGTTGAAATGCGCGGCATGAATTCGAACGCGCCAAACTCGGCGGGCACGCCCCCACAGAACGGCAGCGCACAGGCGGGCGAGCCCGCGGGCGCGCCGTCGCCGACGTTTAGCCCGCTGTATCAGCAAATCAAGGCGCTCATCACGCAGGGCCTCGAATCCGGCGAATGGAAGCCGGGCGAGATCATTCCGAGCGAGGTCGAGCTCGCGGCCCGCTACAAGGTGAGCCAGGGCACCGTGCGCAAGGCGATCGACGAACTTGCCGCGGACAACCTTCTGGTGCGCCGCCAGGGCAAAGGCACGTTCGTTGCGACGCACAGCGAAGATCGCGTGCAATTCCGCTTCCTGCGCCTTCTGCCCGACGATGGCGACATTCATCCCCATGTCAGCCGCCTGCTCGAATGCCGACGCCTGCGCGCGCCCGCCGAAATTGCGCGCCAGCTCGATCTCAAGCCCGCCGATCCCGTCGTTCTTATCAAGCGTCTGTTGCAATTCGATGGCGTCACCACGGTCTTCGACGAAATCTGGTTGCCGGGCGCCGTGTTTCGCGGGCTGACGGCGGAACGCCTCGCCGACTACAAGGGCCCGCTCTACGCGATGTTCGAAACGGAGTTCGGCACGCGCATGATTCGCGCGTCGGAGAAGATTCGGGCGGTCGCGGCGGAAGAGCCGGTCGCGCAATTGCTGGATGTGCAGCCGGGCTATCCGCTGTTGTCGGTCGAACGTATTTCGTACACCTACGGCGATCGTCCGGTGGAAGTGCGGCGCGGCTGGTACGTGACGAGCGGCTATTACTATCAGAACGACTTGAGTTGAGCGCGCGGGCTTGGGTCGAGTGGTCCGCCTGGTTGGAAGCGGCCTGGCAAGGGCATCCGAGGGCGCTATTTTCGCGTGGGCGGCAACAGTCTCTTGGGCCGCTTTTCGCTGCGTTGCGGAATGAAAAGGCGCTAAAATCGCGGGTTAGTGTAATAACAAGTTGGGGTCTAGCATGGCTGAAGCCGTAAAAAAACCAAGGCCCGAGTACCGGAACATCGGGCTTGGACAGATCGCGAAGTATCGCTTGCCGTGGGCGGGCAAGGTGTCCATCCTGCATCGCATCAGCGGTCTGTTGCTCTTCATCGCGCTGCCCTTTCTGCTGTATCTGCTCGACCAGAGCCTCACGTCCGAGATCAGCTTCGAGGCGTTCAAGGGCTTTCTCGCGCACCCCATCGTCAAGATCATCACGCTCGTGCTGTCGTGGGCGTATCTGCATCACTTCTGCGCGGGTATCCGCTTTCTCGTGCTTGACATGCACGTCGCCGTCAACAAGGAAGGCGGACGGCAGACCGCCATCGCGGTGCTGGTCGTGTCGCTCGTGCTGACGCTTGCCGTCGCGCTGAAACTTTTCGGAGCCTTCTAACATGGGAACGCAAAACCGGGTCGGCCCGAAGCGCCTCGTCGTGGGCGCGCATTACGGCACAGGCGAATGGCTCGCGCAACGCGTGACGGCCGTCGCCGTGGCGGTGTACACGCTCTTGCTGCTCGTGCTCTTTTTCGGCGCACATAACTTCTCCTATGAAGGCTGGGCCGGCATCTTCGCGATGCAGTGGATGAAGCTCGCCACCTTCGTCGCCTTGCTCTCGCTCTTCTATCACGCGTGGGTCGGCATGCGCGACATCTGGATGGATTACGTGAAGCCCGTCGGATTGCGCCTGGGCCTGCTGGTGCTCACCGTCCTGTGGCTCATCGGATGCGCCGGCTACGCTGCACAGATTCTCTGGAGAGTTTAAAGAACATGGCTGCAATCAAGACTTCCTTGCCGCGTCGTCGTTTCGACGTGGTGATCGTGGGCGCGGGCGGGTCGGGCATGCGCGCGTCGCTGCAGCTCGCGCGCGCGGGCCTGTCCGTCGCGGTGCTCTCCAAAGTGTTCCCGACGCGCTCGCATACGGTGGCCGCGCAAGGCGGCATCGGCGCATCGCTCGGCAACATGAGCGAAGACAACTGGCACTACCACTTCTACGACACGATCAAGGGCTCCGACTGGCTCGGCGACCAGGACGCGATCGAGTTCATGTGCCGCGAGGCGCCGAACGCCGTGTACGAGCTCGAACACATGGGCATGCCGTTCGACCGCAATCCGGACGGCACCATCTATCAACGCCCGTTCGGCGGCCACACCGCGAACTACGGCGAGAAACCCGTGCAACGCGCGTGCGCCGCTGCTGACCGCACGGGTCACGCGTTGCTGCACACGCTGTATCAGCAGAACGTCGCGGCCAAGACGCACTTCTTCGTCGAGTGGATGGCGCTGGACTTGATCCGCGACGCCGACGGCGACGTGCTCGGCGTGACCGCGCTCGAAATGGAAACGGGCGACGTCTACATCCTCGAAGGCAAGACGACGCTGTTCGCCACGGGCGGCGCGGGTCGCATCTTCGCGGCATCGACCAATGCGTTCATCAACACGGGCGATGGCCTCGGCATGGCCGCTCGCTCGGGCATCGCGCTGCAGGACATGGAGTTCTGGCAGTTCCACCCGACGGGCGTCGCGGGCGCGGGCGTGCTGATCACCGAAGGCGTGCGCGGCGAAGGCGGCATTTTGCGTAACGCGAACGGCGACCGCTTCATGGAACGCTACGCGCCGACGCTGAAAGACCTCGCGCCGCGCGACTTCGTCTCGCGCTCGATGGACCAGGAGATCAAGGAAGGACGCGGCGTCGGTCCGAACAAGGATCACGTGCTGCTGGACCTGTCGCACATCGGCGCCGAGACGATCATGAAGCGTCTGCCGTCGATCCGCGAGATCGCGCTCAAGTTCGCCAACGTGGACTGCATCAAAGAGCCGATTCCCGTGGTGCCGACCATCCACTATCAGATGGGCGGGATTCCGACGAACATGCACGGTCAGGTCGTCGGCACGGCCAAGGGCTACGACGATCCGGTCAACGGCTTCTATGCAGTGGGCGAATGCTCGTGCGTGTCGGTGCACGGCGCGAACCGTCTGGGCACGAACTCGCTGCTCGACCTCGTCGTGTTCGGCCGCGCGGCGGGCAATCACATCATCAAGCACGCGACCGAGATGAAGGAGCACAAGCCGCTGCCGGCCGACGCCGCCGACTTCGCGCTCGAACGCCTCGCGGTGCTGGAGAAGTCGACCTCGGGCGAATACACGCAGCACATCGCCAACGACATCCGCGCGACGATGCAGTCGCACGCGGGCGTCTTCCGAACCTCGAAGCTCCTGGAAGAGGGCGTCGGCAAGATCGCGGAGTTGGCCGAGCGCGTGAAGCACGTGCATCTGAAGGACAAGTCGAAGGTGTTCAACACCGCGAAGGTCGAGGCGCTGGAGCTGGCGAATCTGATCGAAGTGGCGCGCGCGACGATGGTCTCGGCCGAGGCGCGCAAGGAAAGCCGCGGCGCGCATGCGCATAGCGACTACGAACATCGCGATGACGAGAACTGGATGCGTCATACGCTGTGGTTCAGCGAAGGCAATCGCCTCGACTACAAGCCGGTGCAGATGAAGCCGCTGACGGTCGAATCGGTGCCGCCGAAGGCGCGTACCTTCTAAGGCAAGGGCAAGGATATCCAAATGGCAAAGAGAATTTTCGAGGTCTACCGGTACGATCCGGACAAGGACGCCGCGCCGCGCATGCAGCGCTACGAGCTCGACCTGACGCATGAACGCATGCTGCTGGATGCGCTGGTGAAGCTGAAGGAGCTCGATGAAACGCTGTCGTTCCGTCGTTCGTGCCGCGAGGGCGTGTGCGGATCGGACGCGATGAACATCAACGGCAAGAACGGGCTCGCGTGCCTCACGAACCTGAACGACTTGCCGCAGCGCATCGTGCTGCGTCCGCTGCCGGGGCTGCCGGTGGTGCGCGATCTGATCTGCGATTTCACGCAGTTCTTCAACCAGTATCACTCGATCAAGCCGTACCTGATCAACGACACGCCGCCGCCGGAGAAGGAGCGTTTGCAGTCGCCGGTGGAGCGGGATGAACTCGATGGGCTGTACGAGTGCATTCTGTGCGCGAGCTGCTCGACGTCGTGCCCGAGCTTCTGGTGGAATCCGGACAAGTTCGTGGGTCCGGCGGGTTTGCTGCAGGCGTATCGCTTTATCGCCGATAGCCGCGATCAGGCCACTGGCGAGCGGCTCGATAATCTGGAAGACCCGTATCGCCTGTTCCGCTGCCATACCATCATGAACTGCGTCGATGTGTGCCCGAAGGGACTCAACCCGACGAAGGCCATCGGCAAGATCAGGGAAATGCTGGTGCGGCGGGCGGTTTGACAAAGGACGATGACATGGTCGACAAGCAAGACGACTCGCATCAGTCCGACCCTCTTCGCCGTGCGCGTCTTCGCTGGCGCGCGCGGCGCGGCTTGCTGGAAAACGATCTGATCTTCGAGCGTTTTTTCAGCCGATATGAGCATGACCTCAGCGACGCCGACGTGGCCGCTTTGACGCGCCTGCTGGAGCTGAGCGACAACGAACTGATGGACCTGCTGCTCGCGCGCACCGAACCGGAAGGCGATCTCGCCACGCCGGACGTGCTGCGCCTGCTGCAGTGGCTGCGTTCGGTGTGATTTCGGCAAAGATCCCGGGCGTTCTGCACAATACGCGTACGAACCGGGCCGAAGTCACGCGACGACCAGCCTAAAGCACTCGCGGCTACTCAAAAGCGTTGCCGCGCAGCTTCCGTCGTGCAAATTATCGAAAACCTGTATCCATACTTCGATTGAGGATGTGCTATGACCCCGTCAGATGTTAAAGCCACGCTATCGTTCAGCGACAACTCGCCGAGCGTCGAAATGCCGATCTACAAGGGCACGATGGGCCCGGACGTGATCGACATCCGCAAGTTGTACGGGCAGACCGGCAAGTTCACGTACGACCCGGGCTTCATGTCGACGGCGGCGTGTAATTCGGCGATCACGTATATCGACGGCGACAAGGGCGAGCTGCTGTATCGCGGCTACCCGATCGAGCAACTGGCCGTGAACGCCGACTTCCTCGAAACCTGCTATCTGCTGCTGAAGGGCGAATTGCCGAACGCGGCGCAGAACAAGGAATTCGTCGACACGGTGACGCGTCACACGATGGTGCATGAGCAGATGCACTTCTTCTTCCGCGGCTTCCGTCGCGACGCGCACCCGATGGCCGTGCTGACTGCGGCAGTTGGCGCGCTGTCGGCGTTCTATCACGATTCGCTGAACATCAACGACCCGCGTCACCGCGAAGTCTCCGCGATTCGCATGATCGCGAAGCTGCCGACGCTCGTCGCGATGGCGTACAAGTTCAGCATCGGCCAGCCGTTCGTGTATCCGAAGAACGATCTGTCGTACAGCGCGAACTTCATGCACATGATGTTCTCGAACCCGTGCGAAGAGTACAAGGTCAATGACGTGCTGGTGCGCGCGCTCGACCGCATCCTGATTCTGCACGCGGATCACGAGCAGAACGCGTCGACGTCCACCGTGCGTCTCGCGGGCTCGTCGGGCGCGAATCCGTTCGCGTGTATCGCGGCCGGTATCGCGTGTCTGTGGGGCCCGGCGCACGGCGGCGCGAACGAAGCCGCGCTGAACATGCTGGAAGAGATCGGCTCCGTCGAGAACATTCCCGAATTCATCAAGCAGGTGAAGGACAAGAATTCGGGCGTGAAGCTGATGGGCTTCGGCCACCGCGTCTACAAGAACTACGATCCGCGCGCCAAGCTGATGCGCGAAACCTGCCACGAAGTGCTGAACGAGCTCGGCCTGCACGACGATCCGCTCTTCAAGCTCGCGATGGAACTGGAAAAGATCGCGCTGGAAGACGAATACTTCGTGTCGCGCAAGCTGTACCCGAACGTCGATTTCTACTCGGGCATCGTGCAGCGCGCGCTGGGCATTCCGACGTCGATGTTCACCTGCATCTTCGCGATGGCGCGTACCGTCGGCTGGATCGCGCAGTGGAACGAGATGATCGCCGATCCCGAGCAGAAGATTGGCCGTCCGCGTCAGTTGTTTATTGGTCAGACGCCGCGTGAGGCAAAGCCGCTGGATCAGCGTTAAGCCGATCTCACGGTTCAAGTAGGTTTGAAGGCCCCGGCGGGCGACTGCCGGGGCCTTTTGCGTTGTGAATGACAGAATCGACGGGGAGACTGATATGCGAACGACTGTCGCGATTGATCGTGACTTACTGGCTAGAGCGCAGGCTTACACTAGTCTGACGGACGAATCCGCGGTGTGTACGAAGCGCTGAAGGCGCTCGTGCAGCGCGAGGCAGCGCGGCGGCTTGCGAGCCTCGGCGGCATTCAGCCGGACGTTAAAGGCGCTCGCCGTCGTCGGTAGGAAGGGCGTAAAGATCTGGACGCGCGATAAGCGCTTGCACAAAGTCGCGGAAGAGCTCGGCGTCAATGCAGTGCTCCAACATTGATGGCACAGGAGCGGAAGGCTGGTAGTGCCCATCCAGGTACTGATACCACTACCATAACCCCATGTTTTCAATAGCTTTTTTGCCTTAGCCTATTACCCAAGCGGCGCGCGAAGGTGGCATAATCGTCCAACAAGCTGCCGACGAAGCGAAGCAGCGTCACCCCGCAGTCATCTGAGAAGCGCTCACCATGTCCCAGACTCTCTACGACAAGTTGTGGAACTCGCACGTCATCCACACGGAAGAGGACGGCACCTCGATCCTCTATATCGACCGTCATCTGCTGCATGAAGTGACGAGCCCGCAAGCCTTCGAAGGGCTCAAGCTGCATCAGCGTCCCGTCTGGCGCATCAGCGCGAATCTGGCCGTGTCCGATCACAACGTACCGACCACCGACCGCTCGCAAGGCATCGCCGATCCGGTGTCGAAGCTGCAAGTCGACACGCTCGACGCCAATTGCGACGAGTTCGGCATCACGCAGTTCAAGATGAACGACCTGCGGCAGGGCATCGTGCACATCATCGGGCCGGAGCAGGGCGCGACGCTGCCGGGCATGACCATCGTCTGCGGCGACTCGCACACGTCCACGCACGGCGCGTTCGGCGCGCTCGCGCACGGTATCGGCACGTCGGAAGTCGAGCACGTGCTCGCTACGCAAACGCTCCTGCAAAAGAAGAGCAAGAACATGCTCGTCAAGGTGGAAGGTCCGCTGCCGCGCGGTTGCACGGGTAAGGACATCGCGCTCGCGGTCATCGGCAAGATCGGCACGGCGGGCGGCACGGGCTACGCCATCGAGTTCGGCGGCTCCACCATTCGCGCGCTCAGCATGGAAGGCCGCATGACCGTCTGCAACATGGCGATCGAAGCGGGCGCGCGCGCGGGCATGGTCGCCGTCGACGATACGACCATCAACTATCTGAAGGATCGTCCGTATTCGCCGCAGGGCGTCGAGTGGAATCAGGCGGTCGAATACTGGCGCACGCTCAAGTCGGACCCGGACGCGCACTTCGATCGCGTGGTGGAGATCAATGCCGCCGAGATCGTGCCGCAAGTGACGTGGGGCACGTCGCCGGAAATGGTGACGTCCATCGACGGTCGCGTGCCCGATCCCGAGCGCGAGAAGGACCCGGTCAAGCGCGATGCCATGGAGCGCGCGCTGCATTACATGGCGCTGCAGCCGAATACGCCGATCGAATCGATCAAGCCGGACAAGATCTTCATCGGCTCGTGCACGAACGCGCGCATCGAAGACCTGCGCGCCGCCGCGTACGTGGTGAAGTCGCTCGGCAAGCGCGTGGCGTCGAACATCCGCACGGCCATGGTCGTGCCTGGCTCGGGTCTCGTGAAGGCGCAGGCCGAGCGCGAAGGGCTCGACAAGATCTTCACCAACGCCGGTTTCGAGTGGCGCGAGCCGGGCTGCTCCATGTGCCTCGCGATGAACGCGGACCGTTTGGAGCCGGGCGAACGCTGCGCATCGACGTCGAACCGCAACTTCGAAGGGCGTCAGGGCGCGGGCGGCCGCACGCACCTCGTCAGCCCGGCGATGGCCGCCGCGGCGGCCATCGAAGGTCACTTCGTCGACGTGCGCAAGCTCGCGTAACCCAACGGGACACAGAGACAGATCATGGAAAAATTCACCGTGCATAGCGGCCTCGTGGCGCCCCTGGACCGCGAGAACGTCGATACCGACGCAATCATCCCGAAGCAGTTCCTGAAGTCGATCAAGCGCACCGGTTTCGGCCCGAACGCGTTCGACGAATGGCGTTATCTGGACGTCGGCCAGCCTGGCCAGGACAACAGCAAGCGTCCGCTGAATCCGGACTTCGTGCTGAACCAGCCGCGCTATCAGGGCGCGTCGATTCTGCTCACGCGCAAGAACTTCGGCTGCGGCAGTTCGCGCGAGCATGCGCCGTGGGCGCTGGAACAGTACGGTTTCCGCGCGATCATCGCGCCGAGCTTCGCGGACATTTTCTATAACAACTGCTTCAAGAACGGCTTGCTGCCGGTCGTGCTGTCGGAGCAACAGGTCGACAGGCTCTTCAACGAGACGTACGCGTTCGTCGGCTTCAAGCTGACCATCGACCTCGAAGCGCAAGTCGTGCGCACCGGCGACGGCACCGAGTACGCGTTCGACGTGCCCGGCTTTCGCAAGTATTGCCTGCTGAACGGTTTCGACGACATCGGTCTCACGCTGCGCCACGCGGACAAGATCAAGCAGTTCGAAGCCGAGCGGCTCGCGAAGCAGCCGTGGCTGAACAATCGGCTCGTCGGATAAACGAAACACGCACACGTAGAAGGAAGCGACATGAAGATTGCAGTGCTCCCCGGCGACGGGATCGGTCCGGAAATCACGGCCGAAGCGGTCAAGGTGCTGAACGCGCTCGGCGAAAAGTTCGAGCTGGAGGAAGCGCCCGTCGGCGGCGCGGGTTACGAAGCGAAGGGGCATCCGCTGCCCGACGAGACGCTCGCCCTCGCGAAAGAGGCCGACGCGATTCTCTTCGGCGCGGTCGGCGACTGGAAGTACGACTCGCTCGAGCGCGCGCTGCGCCCGGAGCAAGCCATTCTCGGCCTGCGCAAGCATCTGCAGCTCTTCGCGAACTTCCGCCCGGCGATCTGCTATCCGCAACTGACGGCCGCGTCGTCGCTGAAGGCGGAAATCGTGTCGGGGCTCGACATCCTGATCGTGCGCGAACTAAATGGCGACATCTACTTCGGCCAGCCGCGCGGCGTGCGGCAAGCGCCGGACGGCCCGTTCGAAGGCGCGCGCGAAGGTTTCGACACCATGCGCTATTCGGAGCCGGAAGTGCGCCGTATCGCGCACGTCGCGTTTCAGGCCGCGCAAAAGCGCCAGAAAAAGCTGACGAGCGTCGACAAGGCCAACGTGCTGGAAACGTCGCAACTTTGGCGCGACACGATGATCGACGTCGCGAAGGAATACGCGGACGTCGAGCTGTCGCACATGTATGTGGACAACGCGGCGATGCAGCTCGTCAAGGCGCCGAAGGCATTCGACGTGGTCGTGACCGGCAACATGTTCGGCGACATTCTGTCCGACGAAGCCGCGATGCTGACCGGCTCTATCGGTATGTTGCCGTCGGCGTCGCTCGACAAGAACAACAAGGGTCTGTACGAGCCGTCGCACGGTTCCGCGCCGGATATCGCGGGCAAGGGCGTGGCCAATCCTCTCGCGACCATCCTGTCGGCCGCGATGATGCTGCGCTATTCGCTCGGCAAGACGGAGCAGGCGGATCGCATCGAGAACGCGGTAAAGAAGGTGCTCGAACAGGGCTACCGCACCGGCGATATCGCGACGCAGGACGGCAGGACCGTCGGCACGAAGGAAATGGGCGACGCGGTGCTGGCAGCGCTGTAATGTCCGTCTCGGGATGACCCGAGTCGGTACAGTTGACACGCAATTCGCGGCGATTTCACCGGAAAGACGGTACTTCCGACGAAAACGCCGCGTTTCGTGTATATTCTTTGGTCATGGCGAAGAACTCTCAATTCTCTACGGATTGCATCGGCCGCGGCATCGACGCTCGCGCGACCGGCTTCGCCATCGTCACGCGCATCGACGGCATCGCCAGCATTGGCGCTATCGGCACTATCGGCACGTCGAAAACGCGCATTACGAAACTCTCCATCAAAGCGATCACGATTCGCTGATCGTCCCTCGTGTCCGAGCGTCTTCCCCGCGCGGCCACGCCGGGTAAGGATGCGGGGAAGCCTCAACAAATAAGGTTAGTCATGAACGTAGGTCTCGTGGGTTGGCGCGGCATGGTCGGCAGCGTGCTGATGCAGCGCATGCAGCAGGAAGGCGATTTCGACCTGATCGAACCGGTGTTTTTCAGCACCAGCAATGCGGGCGGCAACGCGCCGTCGTTCGCCAAAAACGAGACGAAGCTCAAAGACGCGACGAGCATCGACGACCTGAAGAAGTGCGACGCCATCATCACCTGCCAGGGCGGCGACTACACGAACGACGTGTATCCGAAGCTGCGCGCGGCGGGCTGGAAGGGCTACTGGATCGACGCGGCCTCGGCACTGCGCATGAAGGACGACGCGGTCATCATTCTCGATCCGGTGAACCTCGACGTCATCAAGGATTCGCTCGTCAAGGGCGGCCGCGATTTCATCGGCGGCAACTGCACCGTCAGCCTGATGCTGATGGCGTTGGGCGGCCTCTTCCGCGAAAACCTCGTCGACTGGATGACGGCCATGACGTACCAGGCCGCATCGGGCGCGGGCGCGCAGAACATGCGCGAACTGCTGTCGCAAATGGGCGCGCTGAACGCGTCGGTGGCGGACGATCTCGCGAATCCGTCGTCGGCCATTCTGGATATCGACCGCAAGGTGCTCGCCACCATGAACAGCGACGCCATGCCGACCGACCATTTCGGCGTGCCGCTCGCCGGCTCGCTGATTCCGTGGATCGACAAGGATCTCGGCAACGGCATGTCGAAGGAAGAGTGGAAGGGCGGCGCGGAAACCAACAAGATTCTCGGCAAGCCGGCAATGGGCCAGCCGGGTTCCATTCCGGTCGATGGCCTCTGCGTGCGTATCGGCGCGATGCGCTGCCATTCGCAGGCGCTGACCATCAAGCTGAACAAGGACGTGCCGCTCGACGAAATCAACGGCATTCTGGCTTCGGCGAACGACTGGGTGAAGGTCGTGCCGAACGAGCGCGAAGCCTCGATGCGCGATCTGTCGCCGGCAGTCGTCACCGGCACGCTGACCGTGCCGGTCGGCCGTCTGCGCAAGCTCGCCATGGGCGGCGAATACCTGTCGGCGTTCACCGTCGGCGACCAGCTGCTGTGGGGCGCCGCGGAGCCGTTGCGCCGCATGCTTCGCATTCTGTTGGACAAGTAAAGTAAACTACGCGCCTGAGAGCGCGGACCTCGTCCAGGAAGCGTCGCGTTATCGCGGCGCTTTTTGTTTATGGAGCCGCATTTTTGGGACTGCGAGCGAATCGACCGGTCGTACGATTGGGGCGCGCATCAGTCTTGCTGTTCGTATCAACCTTCGCCGTACTTCTGGAGCTTCAATGATTCGACGACCCCGCCGGTCCTTCATCCCGTCATCGCGTGCGGCGCTTGCCGCGGCCAGCGCCGTTCTGTGCGCGGCGCTCTGGACGAACTCCGGCGCGGCGTTCGCGCAGGCGAGCGGCGCGACAGCCGATGCCGCCGCGCCCGGCAATGCGCCCGCGCAGCGGTACGCCGTGAAGCCGGGGCAGTCGCTGAGTGATATCGCGGGCGAGCTCACGGGTTCGAAAGAGCGGGCCGTCAAGGAGAAGATGGCGCGTGCGCTGTTCGACGCGAATCCGAACGCGTTCGCGGGCCACGACATCAATCGGCTGAAGCTGGGCGCGGTGTTGAACGTTCCGGCTATGGATGCCAGCGCGGCCTCTGAAGGCGCCGCAGCGCCGGCGCCAGCGCCGCAGGCAGTTCAGCCGAGCGCGCCGTCGGCGAATTCGGCGAGTGCAGCGCAGTCGTCGTCGCTGGCGGTCGAAACCGCGCCGGTTCAGCCGGCGGCGTCCGCCCCCAAACCGGCCGCGAGCGAGCAGGCCACGCCGGGCACGGCTTCGGCGGCATCGCAAGCCGCGCCCGAGGCCGCGCCTGCCGTCGCGCCCGTCGCGAGCGCGCCTGCGGCCGACGCCGCGCCGCAAGCCCACGGCGGCATCGATCCGAAGGTGATCGCGCTCGTTCTCGCGGTCATCGCCGTGCTGCTGTTTCTCGTGCTCCGCCGCAATAAGCGCCGCGCTCAGGCCGAAGCCGAAGCCCGCCAGCAGCCGCCCGCGCCGGTTCCCGCCGCAACGCCGCAGCGTGCTGAATCGGCAGCCGATCTGGAAGGTACCGCCGTCGAGCGCGATCAATCCGAACTGAACGCCGTGGCTGCGAGCCTGGAAAGTTACGAAGCGGCGCAGTCTTTCGCGACGCCGTCGGCGGATGACGCGCCCGAGTCCGCCAGAACGCCCGAAGCGCGCGCGGACCAGCCGAATCGCACAGAGCCTGCCGAGCCGTTCATTCCGACGCCGCCGGCCGCGGCTCACGCTGCCTTCGTTCCGCCGCTTGCGCATGCGGGCACGGCCGACGCCCAAACGCATGAGGCCCAGGAGGCTCACGTGCGGGAAATCGCCGCCCGCGAGGCCGCAGCGCACGAAGCCGAAAAGTGGGAAACCGAAGAACGGGAAGCCGCCGCGCGACAGGCCGCCGCTCGAGAAGCGGAGGAGCGCGAAGCCGCAGCGCGGGAAGCCGCAGCGCGCGAAGCACTGGAACGCGAGCTTGCCGGGCGCGACGAGGCGTCTCGCGAAGCGGCCGAGCAGGAAGCGCAGGCGCATCAGGCTCGCGAGGCAGCGGCGCGCGAGATCATCGCTCGCGAAGCCGAGTTGCGCGAAGCGCAGGCGGTTGCCGCGCGGCAGCAAGCAGCGGAGCAGCGCGCGGCGCAACAACGCGCCGTCGAGGAGCAAGCCGCGCGCGACGCGGAGAAGCATCCTGCGGGCGTCGAGGACGACGAACCGGCATCCGCTGACCGCTTCCCGATGCCCAAGTTTCCGACCGAAGCCGTCCAGGCGCTGGACTCGCTCGACATGAGCCTGCCGCCTCGCATGGAGCTGACGCTGGCTCCGCCTTCCGATGACCACGCTCCGCGCCACGACGCGCCGGCGCACCGGTCGGTCGGGGACGAGCCTTTCGTTCCGCAGCCGATTGCCGAGACGAACCCCGCGCACGAGGCGCAGGCATTCGCGCTGCCATCGGTTGCCGACGAGGATCAGTCGTCCGCCGCCGCGCGTATCGAAGCGGGAACGGCCGGCGCGCCGTCGGTCGCAGGGCTGGGCGCGACGCAGTTCGGCCCGTTGAGTCTCGACTTCAATCTTGATCTGCCATCGAGCCACACCGAACCGCTGCCCGCGCTGACCGCCGCGCAACTGGCGACCATCGCGCGCAATAAGCTGGAATTGGCGGTCGAATACATCGAATTGGGCGATCTTTCGGGCGCGCGCACGCTGTTGCAGGAAGTGATCGCATCGAACGATCAGGCGACGCGCCAGCAAGCGGCCGGCTTGCTCTCGACGCTCGCGCCGCACTCCTGATATGCGCATAGCGTTAGGCGTTCAGTACGACGGGGCCGCGTTTTGCGGCTGGCAATCGCAGCCGCATGGCAATACGGTGCAGAATGAACTGGAGCGCGCGCTCGCGGAATTCACGCAGACGCCGGTTCAGACGGTCGTCGCCGGACGAACGGACACGGGCGTCCACGGCCTCGGGCAAGTGGTGCACTTCGACACCGAACTGGACCGCACCGACTTCTCGTGGGTGCGCGGGACGAACGCGTTTCTGCCGAGTTCGGTCGCCGTTCAGTGGGCGAAGGCGATGCCCGACGACTTTCACGCCCGTTTCGCGGCCTTCGAGCGCACGTACTTTTACGTTCTGTACGTCAATCCGGTGCGTTCACCCATGCTGGCGAAACGCGCGGGCTGGGTGCACACGCCGCTCGACGTCGCCGCGATGCGCGATTCCGCCGCGTGCCTCATCGGCGAGCACGATTTCTCGTCCTTCCGTGCGGCCGATTGCCAGTCGAAGACGCCGGTCAAGCATCTCTATCGGATCGACGTGCGCGAACAGGGAGATTTCGTCCACTTTCGTTTTCGGGCGAATGCGTTCCTGCATCACATGGTGCGCAATTTGATGGGCTGCTTCGTCGCGATCGGGCGCGGACGCTATCCCGCGTCGTGGATGGCCGACGTGCTCGCAGCGCGCGACCGTCGCGCCGCCGCGCCGACCTTCATGCCCGACGGGCTTTATCTCGCGGAAGTCGGATACCCCGAGCATTTCGCGGTTCCGCCACCGCATATTGCAAGCATGCCGTGGAGCGCCGTTTGGGCCGACCAGCCATGACAACTCAAGATTTGCACCGGACCAGAATCAAGCTGTGCGGGCTCTCGACAGAGGAGCACGTTAAGCACGCCGTCGCGCTAGGCGCGGACGCCGTGGGTTTCGTCTTTTATCCGCCGAGTCCGCGCTCGCTGACCGTGTCTCAGGCGGTGGAACTGTGCCGCTACGTGCCGCCGCTCGTGGCGGCGGTTGGTCTGTTCGTCAACGCGACGCCCGAAAGGGTTCGCGAGGTGACGTCGAACGTGCCGCTCTCGCTGCTGCAATTTCACGGCGACGAAACGCCCGAGCAGTGTGCAGAACTGGCCGCGATTGCGGGTTTGCCCTGGTGGCGCGCAGTGCGTGTAGGGCCTGATGCGGCCGCAAGCGATTTGGTAGAATCGTCGCTTAACTATGCGGCTGCAGGCGGTATTTTGCTCGACGCACTCGTCGAGGGCTTCGGCGGCGGTGGGAAGGTATTCGATTGGTCACTTATTCCAACAGATCTCGGGCATCGGGCCGTTTTGAGTGGTGGGTTGAACGCGCAAAACGTCAGTGACGCCATCCGGCGCGTGCGCCCGTTCGCGGTCGATGTCTCGAGCGGCATCGAAGTGCCGGGCGCAAAGGGCGTGAAAGATTCCGCCCGAATGACCGCGTTCGTGCGCGCAGTGCGCGAAGCGGACGCCGGTTGATTCCGTCTGCGAGCCAACCAAGGCTCGCCACCGAGAGAGTGACGCAATGTACAACTTGCCTGACGAAAGAGGCCACTTCGGCCAATATGGCGGCGTGTTCGTCTCCGAAACGCTGATTCACGCGCTGGACGAACTGCGCCGCGCCTACGACGCAGCCCGCCAGGACCCTGCATTCCAGGCCGAATACGACTACGAACTGAAGCACTACGTCGGCCGTCCTTCCCCGATCTATCACGCGAAACGCTGGAGCGACATGCTCGGCGGCGCGCAGCTTTATCTGAAGCGCGAAGACCTGAATCACACGGGCGCGCACAAGGTCAACAACGTGATCGGGCAGGCGCTGCTCGCCCGCAAGATGGGCAAGCCGCGCGTGATCGCCGAGACCGGCGCAGGACAGCACGGCGTGGCGACGGCGACCATCGCGGCGCGCTTCGGCATGGAGTGCGTGGTCTACATGGGCGCGGAGGACGTGAAGCGGCAGGCGGCGAACGTCTATCGCATGAAACTGCTGGGCGCGACCGTCGTGCCCGTGGAATCCGGCTCGCGTACGCTGAAGGACGCGCTCAACGAAGCCATGCGCGACTGGGTGACGAACGTGGAAAACACGTTCTATATCATCGGCACCGTGGCCGGTCCGCATCCCTACCCGATGATGGTGCGCGACTTCCAGCGCGTGATCGGCGACGAATGCCGCGTGCAGATGCCCGAAATGGCGGGCCGCCAGCCGGATGCCGTGATCGCGTGCGTCGGCGGCGGATCGAATGCGATGGGAATCTTTTATCCGTACATCGAAGATGAAGCCGTACGTTTGATCGGCGTGGAGGCGGCCGGCGACGGTATCGACACCGGTCGGCACGCGGCGTCGCTGATGGGCGGAAGCCCCGGCGTGCTGCACGGCAACCGCACCTATCTCTTGCAGGACGACAACGGCCAGATCATCGAGACGCATTCGGTGTCGGCAGGGCTCGACTATCCGGGCGTCGGTCCGGAGCACGCGTGGCTCAAGGACGTCGGCCGCGCAGAGTACGTCGGCATCACGGACGACGAGGCGCTGAAGGCGTTCCACGACTGCTGCCGCATCGAGGGCATCATTCCGGCGCTGGAGTCGAGTCACGCGCTGGCGTACGGGGCGAAGCTCGCGAAGACGTTGCCGCGCGACAAGGTGCTGCTCGTCAACCTGTCGGGCCGCGGCGACAAGGACATGCACACGGTCGCCGAGCGATCGGGCATCCAGTTCTAAGCCGCAGATGCGCACCGTTATCGACGAACCGATGTCCGCCGGCGCGCTGCAAGGCGCCGGCATCGACATTCGGAACCGCGATTTTCTCGCCGATGCCGCCTCCATTCCCGATGCGTCGATCGATCTGATCGTCGCCGACCCGCCGTACGGGCTCGGCAAGGACTACGGGAACGATTCGGACATGCTGTCCGGCGAGGCCTTTCTTGCGTGGACGTATCGCTGGCTGGATATCGCGATACCCAAGCTCAAGAAAAGCGGGTCGATGTACATCTTCTGCACCTGGCAGTATTCGCCGGAACTGTTCGTGTTTCTGAAGCGCCGGATGACGATGGTCAACGAGATCGTCTGGGACCGGCGCGTGCCGAGCATGGGCGGAACCACGCGCAAATACACGTCGGTGCACGACAACATCGGCTATTTCGCGGTATCGAAGGACTACTACTTCGATCTCGATCCGGTGCGCATTCCCTACGACGCAGCGACGAAGAAGGCGCGCTCGCGCAAGATTTTCGAGGGCAGCAAGTGGCTCGAAATGGGCTACAACCCGAAGGACGTCTGGTCCGTGTCGCGGCTGCACCGGCAGCACGCGGAGCGGGTCGATCATCCGACGCAAAAGCCGCTGGAAATCGTCGAGCGCATGGTGCTGGCGAGTTGTCCGCCGGGCGGCCGCGTGCTCGATCCGTTCATGGGCAGCGGCACGACCGCTGTCGCGTGCGCGCGCCACGGCCGGCTGTTCACGGGCTTCGAGATCAACGCGGATTACTGCGCCATCGCGGAAAACCGCCTGGCGAAGGTGGATGCGCCGCTGACCGCCGAAACCGAGACCGCCGAATAACGCGCGAGCCGCCGCTTCGTCGCTGAAACGCGTCGAATGATCGACGCTAACGAATACGCTTACGAGAATTCTCATGTCCCGTATCAAGAACACTTTCGCGACGCTTGCCGCGCAAGGCCGCAAAGGGCTGATTCCGTTCATCACGGCGGGCGATCCGAACCCCGAGCAAACCGTCGAATTCATGCACGCGCTCGCTAGGGGCGGCGCGGACGTCATCGAACTGGGCGTGCCGTTTTCCGATCCGATGGCCGATGGCCCCGTCATCCAGCGTTCGTCGGAGCGCGCGCTGGCGCGCGGCGTGACGCTCAAGCGCGTGCTCGCCGACGTGACGCGCTTTCGCGAGACCGACGCCGACACGCCTGTCGTGCTGATGGGCTACGCGAATCCGATCGAGCGCATGGGCGCGGACGCGTTCGCGCAAGCCGCGAAGCAGGCGGGCGTGGACGGCGTGCTCGTCGTCGATTACCCGCCCGAGGAAGCCAGCGATTTCGGCGCGACGATGCGCGCGGCCGGCATCGATCCGATCTTTCTCCTCGCGCCGACATCGACCGATGAGCGCGTGGCGGCGGTCGGCAAGATCGCGAGCGGCTACGTGTACTACGTGTCGCTCAAGGGCGTGACGGGCGCGGCAAATCTGGACGTTTCCAGCATCGCGAGTAAAATCCCGGCCATCAAGTCGCAGGTGCCGCTGCCGGTCGGCGTCGGCTTCGGCATTCGCGACGCAGAGACGGCCCGCGCCGTCGCGGAAGTCGCGGACGCGGTCGTCATCGGAAGCCGGCTCGTGCAGTTGCTCGAAGAGGCGCCGCCGGACACGGCCGCCGCGTCGCTCACGAGCTTCATCGCGGAAATTCGCGCGGCGCTCGATTCCGCCAAATAACATGTGCTGCCGCGGCCGTCGTCGACGGTGCGCGGCGCTGCCCCGATCAGTCAAGGAACAACGATGAGCTGGCTCGACAAACTGCTGCCGCCCAAGATCAAGCAAACCGATCCCAAGAACCGCAAGAGCATCCCGGAAGGGCTGTGGGTGAAGTGTCCGTCGTGCGAAGCGGTGCTGTACCGCAACGACGTCGAGGCCAATCTGCACGTTTGCCCGAAGTGCAGCCACCACATGCGCATCGGCGCGCGCGAGCGGCTCGACCGCCTGCTGGACCCGGAAGGCCGCTACGAAATCGGCCAGGAAATCGTGCCGGTCGACGCGCTCAAGTTCAAGGACAGCCGCAAGTATCCGGACCGCCTGAAAGAAGCGATGGAAGACACCGACGAAACCGACGCGATGGTCGTCATGGGCGGCGCGATCCATACGCTGCCGTGCGTGGTCGCATGCTTCGAGTTCGCGTTCATGGGCGGCTCGATGGGCTCGGTGGTCGGCGAACGCTTCGCTCGCGGCGCGCGCAACGCGCTGGAGCAGAACGTGCCGTTCATCTGCTTCACGGCGTCGGGCGGCGCGCGCATGCAGGAAAGCCTGCTTTCGCTGATGCAAATGGCCAAGACCACCGCCATGCTGACCAAGCTCGCCGACGCGAAACTGCCGTTCATCTCCGTTCTCACCGACCCGACGATGGGCGGCGTGTCCGCGAGCTTCGCGTTCCTGGGCGACGTCGTGATCGCGGAGCCGAAGGCGCTGATCGGCTTTGCCGGCCCGCGCGTGATCGAGCAGACGGTGCGCGAGAAGCTGCCCGAAGGCTTCCAGCGCGCGGAATTCCTGTTGCAGAAGGGCGCGATCGACATGATCGTGGATCGCCGCAAGATGCGCGAAGAAATCGCCCAGTTGATGGCGCTGATGACGCGACAGCCGGCCGATTCGGTGACTTGACGCCGTTTTGTGCCCGCGCCGCGCCGCGCGTGAACCGCGAGGTTCCGCGCGGCGTTTTTGCTTTTCCGACTACCGAACATGACCACATTTCCCACTCTCGACGCGTGGCTCGCTCATCTGGAAGCGGCGCATCCGGTCGGCATCGACATGGGCCTCGCGCGCATCGGGCGCGTCAAGGAGGCGCTCGGCCTGCGCTTCGACTGCCCGGTGATCACCGTCGGCGGCACGAACGGCAAGGGCTCGACGTGCGCGATCCTCGAAAGCATTCTGCTGCGCGCGGGCTATCGCGTGGGCTGCCATACGTCGCCGCATCTGCTGTCGTTCAATGAACGCGCGCGCCTCGATGGTGTGGAAGCCACGGACGGTGACTTGCTGGAACACTTCGAAGCCGTCGAGAAGGCGCGCGTCAGTTTGCCGGATCCCGTTTCGCTGACGTATTTCGAATTTACGACGCTCGCCATCCTGCATCTGTTCGCGTCGCGCGGGCTGGATGTCGTCATCCTCGAAGTGGGGCTCGGCGGGCGGCTGGACGCGGTGAATATCGTCGATACGGACTGCGCCGTGGTGACGAGCATCGACATCGATCATGCGGACTATCTCGGCGACACGCGCGAGAAGATCGGCTTCGAGAAGGCGGGCATCTTCCGTCCGGGCAAGCCTGCCGTGTGCGGCGATCCTTCGCCGCCGCAGACGCTGATCGACCATGCCGCCGCTGTGGGCGCGGATTTGTGGCTCGTCGGCCGCGACTTCCGCTACGAAGCGCAGCCGGGCAACGAACGCCAGCAGTGGAGCTACATCGGCCGCACGCAGCGGCGCGCGGCGCTCGCGTATCCGGCGCTGCGCGGGGCGAATCAGCTCATCAATACGTCGGCGGCGCTCGCCGCGCTGGAGGCGCTGCGCGACCGCCTGCCGGTGTCCGCGCAGGATATTCGTCTCGGGCTCGCGAACGTGGAATTGCCGGGGCGCTTTCAGGTGCTGCCGGGCAAGCCGCAGATCATTCTCGACGTGGCGCACAATCCGCACGCCGCCGCCGTGCTCGCGCAAAACCTCGGCAACATGGGCTATTTCCCGTACACCTACGCGGTTTTCGGCGCGATGGGCGACAAGGACATCGAGGGCATCGTGAAGCAGCTCGCGGGCGAGATCGATCACTGGAACGTGACCGCGCTGCCGACGCCGCGTGCGGCCACCGCCGACCGCCTGGAAGCTGTCCTGCGCGATGCCGGTGTCAACGACGGCCCCGACAGCAGCGTTCTCCGATTCGAGACCCCGGCCGATGCATTTCGAGACGCGTTAAGTCGCGCGTCCGAAAATGATAGAATCGTGGTTTTCGGCAGTTTCTATACGGTGGCTGGCGTCATGGCCTACCGCAAATCGCAGCATCACTGAGACGGCAGGCCGTCTGAAGCTTCTCGCACCAAGCCATACATGGGACTTTTCTCGTTCGGCAAGAAAGACGACGCCCGCGCCGCGAGCGACGCATACTCCGATTCCCCGCGCGGCTCGCGTCATACCGTGCGCACGGAGCGCCGCACGCGCCGCACCGACCGTCCCGATGCCGACGCGATGATGCTCGACCCCACGCTTCCCGAGAAGCAGCGCGCGCGCCGCAGGCTCGTCGGAGCCATCGCGCTGGTGCTGGCGGCGGTCATTGTTTTGCCGATGGTGCTGGATTCGCGCCCGAAACCCGTCGCCGACGACATTTCCATCGATATTCCAAACCGCGCCGCGCCCGCCGCGAAGCAGTCCCGCGAGGCGAACGACGCGGACACGCAGGCAGGCGTCGCGCATGAGTCGCCTGCTGCGGCAACTGACACGGCCAACGTGGCCGCAGGCGTGACGCAGCCGCAACCGTCGGCTTCGGCGCCTGCTGCCGCTGCGCAGGCGAAGCCGGAAGCGAAGGTTGACAGCAAGCCGGCACCCGTTGCCAAGGAAGCCGCGAAGCCGCAGGCCCAAGCGGCCGCGGAAAAGGACGCCACCGCAAGCCCGGCATCGGGCGCGGCAAACACGCCGTCGTCGCCGGCCGGCAGCCGCTTCGTGCTTCAGATCGGCACGTTCGACGACGACACGGCAGCGCAAAACTGGGTCAACAAGTTGAAAGCCGCGGGCGTGCCCGCATATCTCGAACATCGTCAGCAGTCGGATGGCTCGTCCCGCGCGTTGTTGCGCGCAGGACCGTTCCCGGATCGCGCGTCGGCGTCCGCCGCGCTCGTCAAGGTGCGGCAGGCGGGCCTGGCCGGCGGCAAGCGGTCGGCGTCGAACTAAGCGTCGATGTCGATGTTCACGAGCTTCGACTACGCCGTGATGGCCGTGATCGGCTTGTCCGCCTTGCGCGGCATGTGGCGCGGGTTGCTCGCCGAAGCCTTCGGGCTGATTGGCTGGGTCGCTGCCATCTTGATCGCGGGCCGGTTCGTGAGCGTGGTGGTGCCGTACATCCCGGCATACTGGCCGGGCGGCGCGCTGACTCAGTGGCTCGTCGCGTTTTTGCTGGTGGTCGGCGCGGTGCTGCTGCTGTCGAGCGTGCTGTCGGCGCTGCTCACGCGCATCACGGAAGTGACGGGCCTGCGCGGCGTGGATCGTTCGCTCGGCCTGCTGTTCGGCCTCGTCCGAGGCGCTATATTGGTGGTGATTCTGGTCGCGCTCGCAGGTCTGACCGAATTGCCGCAAAAGGATTTCTGGCGTCACGCGCTGCTGCGGCCCATGGCCGAGCAAGGCGTGCGCGAATTGAGACCGCTTCTCCCCGATACGCTCGCCGCGTATGTGCACGTCGCACCGCAATCAGGCGACACGGCGCCAAGCGCCGCACAATAGACGAACGGCAGGCTACACGAGGAACGCGCGACGGCCAGTTGCGCAGCCGAACGCGCCCGCTCGCGCGGCTCGTTCGACCTGGCGCGACGCCGGCACGCCTCTCTACCGTTTCGACTCTTTGAAGGACCATGCCATGTGCGGCATCGTAGGTGTAGTTTCCCAAAGCCCCGTCAATCAGCTCATCTATGACAGCCTGCTGCTCTTGCAGCATCGCGGGCAGGATGCGGCGGGAATCGCGACAGCGAACGGCAACAACTTCCACATGCACAAAGCCAACGGCATGGTGCGCGACGTGTTCCGCACGCGCAACATGCGCAGCCTGCCGGGTAACGTCGGTATCGGGCAAGTGCGTTATCCGACGGCCGGTTCGGCGTCGAACGAGGAAGAAGCGCAGCCGTTCTACGTCAACGCGCCGTTCGGCATCATCCTCGCGCACAACGGCAACCTGACGAACTGGATGCAGCTGAAGGACGAGATGTTCCGGATCGACCGCCGGCACATCAACACCGCGTCCGACACGGAAGTGCTGCTGAACGTCTTCGCGCACGAACTGCAACTGGCGAGCTCCGGCCTCGAACTCGACGAAGCCGCGCTGTGGAAGGCGGTCGCGGGCGTGCATCGGCGGGTGAAGGGGTCGTACGCAATCGTCTCGCTGATCGCGGGCTACGGGCTCGTGGCGTTCCGCGATCCGTTCGGCATTCGTCCGCTCGTGCTCGGCAAGCTGGAAACGTCGACGGGCGTCGAGTGGATGGTGGCGTCGGAATCGGTGGCGATCGAAGGTATCGGCTTCGAATTCGTGCGCGACATCGAGCCGGGCGAAGCGATCTTTATCGACGCCGACGGCAATCTGCACAGTCACCAATGCGCCGAAAAGCCGGTGCTCAATCCCTGCATCTTCGAGCTCGTGTATCTGGCGCGTCCGGATTCGTGCCTCGACGGCGTGCCGGTCTACAACGCGCGTCTGCGCATGGGCGACTATCTCGCCGAGAAGATCAAGCGCGTGCTGCCGGACGTGCCGATCGACGTCGTGATGCCGATTCCCGATTCGTCGCGCCCCGCCGCGATGCAGGTGGCCGCGAAGCTCGGCGTCGAATATCGCGAAGGCTTCTTCAAGAACCGCTACGTGGGCCGCACGTTCATCATGCCGGGCCAGGCGGTGCGCAAGAAGTCGGTGCGCCAGAAGCTGAACGCGATGGGCATCGAGTTCAAGGGCAAGAACGTGCTGATCGTCGACGATTCGATCGTGCGCGGCACGACATCGCATGAAATCGTGCAGATGGCCCGCGATGCCGGCGCGAACAAGGTGATTTTCGCGTCCGCCGCGCCGCCGGTGAAGTTCCCGAACGTGTACGGCATCGACATGCCGACGCGTGGCGAACTCGTCGCGCATGGCCGCAGCGACGAAGAGGTAGCGCGCATGATCGGCGCGGACTATCTGGTGTATCAGGACGTCGAAGACCTGAAGAACGCGGTGCGCGACATTAATCCGGCGCTGAAGGATTTCGAGGCGTCCTGCTTCGACGGCAACTACATTACCGGCGACGTCACGACCGACTATCTGGATCGCATCGAAACCGCGCGTCTCGCGCCGCAAGAGCAGACGGACCGCGACATCGCGGGCGAGGCGCTCGAAGGCGGTCCCGCGCGTTCGCAACTGCATCTACAACTGTCGGTGGAATAAGCGTTCGTCGTGGCTTCGAGAAGCCCGCTCCGTCGATCAGACGAGCGGGCTTTTTTGCGTCTGTTGCTCGCGCGGCGTCTTGAATGCGCTGCTGCGCCATTGTCCCGGCGCCATGCCGAAGCGCTTGGAGAACGCATGCGTGAATGCGCTTTGATCCGCGAAACCGACTTCGAGCGCGACATGCGTGAGCGAGGCGCGCGGATCGGCGAGCAGGGTCAGCGCCGTGTCCAGACGCAGGCGATGCAGATAGCGATGCGGCGTCTCGCCGAACGCTTCGCTGAACAACTGGTGAAAGCGCCGCATGCCGAAGCCGCAATGCGCGGCGAGATCCGCGATGCGCAGCGGCTCGCACAGATGCGCACGCAGCCATCGGTCGATGCGCGCGAAGTCGAGGCCGCGCGATTCGGCATTGAGCGACGCGCTTGCATCGGCCATCAACGCGCCGCACAGATGCGTAGCTGTTTGCCAGGCCATGCGCGAGGGCAGGGCGCTACCGTCGCGATCGAGCCGTAGCGCGACGCTCGCGACGAGTTGCGTGAGAGAGGAATCGAGATCGACGGTACGCGCGCGCTCGAAGAAACGTGCGGGCACCGCGACCGATGAAGCGGGAAGATCGAGCACGAGCTGGCGATTGACGCCTTCGGCCCAGTACTCGTGACGCGCGCCGGCAGGAATGATCCACGCGCGATGACGGTCGATGAGCGATTCGCCGCCATCCACCGCCATGCCCATTGCGCCATCGAAACCGAGCACGATCTGATGGAAGTCGTGCTCGTCCGACGCCTGCACCGCTTCATAGCGGCGCAGCGAAACGGTAGGGCGGGGGACCGGCGCGTTCATGCCGCGAGCTCAGACGTCGAGCAGTTCCACTTCGAAGACGAGCGTGGCGTTGGGCGGAATCACGCCGCCCGCGCCGCGCGCGCCGTAACCGAGTTGCGGCGGGATGGTAAGACGGCGCACGCCGCCGACCTTCATGCCCTGCACGCCTTCATCCCAGCCCTTGATGACCATGCCCCCGCCGAGCACGAAGGCGAAAGGATCGTTGCGGTCCTTGCTGGAGTCGAACTTCTGGCCGTCGGTCAGCCAGCCGGTGTAGTGCACGCTGACGGTCTTGCCCGCGACGGCTTCGGCGCCTTCGCCGACGGTGACGTCTTCATACTTGAGACCGGAATCGGTCGTGACTGTCGACATTGTTTGCTCCTGGTTGCACGGCTCTACGCCGATGGTCGAAACCACCATTGTAGAGCGTAGCAACGAAGCAAGTCATGGCGATCAGGAGTGACGGCCGCGCGGATTCATGCGGCTGCCGATGCGCGGCCGTTTCGCGGTCATCGGCGAGCCGAGCCGCGCGCCGGCGTTCGGACTCACGCTCACGCCGAAATCGGGGCTGATGTACGAAGGCTCCATCGCGTTGCCCTGAACGCGGTCGCGCGTGTCGCTCCTCGCGAGCTTCAGCGCCCGCACGCGCACGTACGCCATCGCGATGAACGTCCACGGCGAGAGGTACGCGAACTCGGGCACCGACACCATCATCATGGTCCACGTCGCGACGCAGCACTGCCGCAGCGCCATGCCGCGCGCGTCCCAGTCGAGCTTGAAGGCAGGGTAGAGCATCAGCACGCTGACGCCGACGAGACCGACCACGCCCGTGTTGACGAGCAGCGTCGAGAACAGGTCAGTGGAGCGGATATAGCCGAAGCCGATGCCGAATAGCTGGTTCAGCGGGGAAGCATGCACCCACAAGCGCAACGACTCGAAGAACAGCATCGCGCGGTCGGAGCCGGACTCGTTCTTTCCCTCGAGCTTGTCCATCACCATCTGCTGGAACAGGTCGGCGATATAGTCCTGCAAGACGAACGCGACCACCGCGAGCAGGAAGAGGCCGATGAGCGCCTTGATCGGATTGATGCCGAGCTTGCGCATGCGAATGAGCGCGAAGACCGCATAGCCGATCAGCACCGTCGACGACGTGCTCATCACGAGCGAAATCCCGATGATCCACACCGGCCAGCGCAGGCGGGCCGTCGCGTTGAAGTAGATCCAGAACGGAAAGATGGACATGGCGTACATCGACGGCTCGCCGGTCAACGCCTTGAGACGCTGTATCGACATGCCGCCCGCGCTCACGACCTGAAACGAGCTGCCGTTCACGGTGCCGTCCGAACGCACGATGCCGCGGCCGAACTGGTCGCCGAACGCGCGGTTCGAGATGAAGTCGCCGGGCGAGCCCGTCAGCACGTAGAACACCACTTCATAGATACCGTAGATGGCGAAGAGCGTCACCGCCGCGAAAATCCACTGGTCCCACGTCGGCCGGTAGTAGTAGTACACGTACGCCGCATACAGCACGACCGCCGCCACGTAGATGGACTGCGTGAACATGCTCTTGCGCAGGATGAACGTGAGCGGGTCCTTATCGTCGACGAGCGCGATCTTGCTGAAGTCCGGATCGAACGGCGCCATCACGTCGGCGAGTTGCGTCGTGCAGACCATCAACAGCCAGACGAAGATGGCCGCGCCCACGAAGTGCATCCAGTTCTTGCGCGAACGGCCGCCGAACAGAAGCACGAGCGGCACGGAAAGAAAGCACATGAGATAGCCGATCGTCGTGCCCTGAATCGACGGGATCACGAGGAACGACGTCACCGGCATCGCAAAGGCCCAGATGCGGTAGTACTTGTCGAGCAGCGTTGCTTTGTCTTTCATCGTAGAGAGTGTGGCTGCGTCTTTTGTTTTGCTTGCCGTTGCGTGAGAAGGCCATGCCCCTGAAACGCAACGCCGCGTGACGGGCACGCGGCGTTTCGCTCAAGCAATGTTGCCTTGCTTCGAGACGTCCATCAGTTCGCCGACTTGAAGCTGCTCGTGTAGGCCGCCGCGTAACCATACGTGCGGCGGTTGCTGCGGCGCTTCGGAATGGCGTTGAACACCGAGCCGACGAGACGCCCGCCTGCGCGCTGCACCTTCTTGACGGTCTCTTCGATTTCCTCTTCGCTCTGGATGCCCGAGCGCAGAACCAGAACCGTCGAGCCCGCATCGCTTGCGACGATGGCCGCGTCCGTGACGGCGAGGAAGGGCGGGGTATCGATGAGCACGAGGTCGTACTGATCGCTCAAGCGCGCGAGCATGTCGCGGAAGCCCGGCATCATCAGCAGTTCCGACGGATTCTCCGGGTAGCTGCCGCACGACATGAACGAGAGCCCCGGCACGCCGACCTGACGAATCGCCTCGGCCGTGCCCACTTGACCCTTCAGCACTTCGGACAGACCGCCCGGATTCGACTGCTTGAAGAACGACGCGATATGGCCGCGGCGCAAGTCGCCGTCGATCAGCAGCACGCGCAGGCCGATCTCCGCGAGCAGAACCGACAGGTTCGCCGCGACGAAGCTCTTGCCCGCCGACGGAATCGGACCGGTCAGCATGACGATGTTGTTCGGCGCATTCACGAGGTCGCGATACAACTCGGTGCGCACCGCACGCAGCGCTTCGACGGCCGGATCATGCGGATAACGCGTCGCGAGCACGAAGGCGTCGCGGTCGGTATCGCCGAGATTCGGCATGGTGATGTCGTCGTGCGCTTCGCGCTTGATGTGCGGCAACGCCTTCGGCGCGCTGCCCGTTTGCGTGCCCGAAGACCCGAGCGCGTGACCGACCGGCGAGACCGAGATCTCATGATCGAGCAACTGCTGCTGGCGGCTGAAGAGCACTTCGCCGAGCACCGGCACCGAGAGGCGACGTTCGACGAACATCGGATCGGTGACGCCGATCATTGCGTGACGGCGCAGGAAGATGAAGAACGTGCCGACGAAGAAGCCGAGCGCCGTGCCCGCGACGATCACGAGCGGCTTATTCGGCTTGACCGGACGATGCGGACGCAGCGCGCTATCGACGATATGCGCGCCGCCGCTCGTGCTCGCGCGACGAATCGACAGCTCTTCGGCCTTGTTCATCATGCCGAGGTAGACCGTTTCCGCGACGCGCGCATCACGCGTGAGTTCGGCGCTTTCGCGTTCGGAAGCAGGCATGCTGTCGAAGCGCGATTGAATCTGCTTGTTGGTCTGCTCGTATTGCGAGATCTGCTGGTCCAGATTGCGAACCTGCGGGCTGTCCGGCGTGAAGCGCTGCAACGCTTGCGTGCGCTGAAGTTGCAGCATCGCGAGTTGCTGCATCGAAGTGATGCTGCCTTGCAGATACGCTTGCGCTTCGTTGATCGGCTGCACCGACTGCGACTTCGCGCGGAATGCGCTCAGGCGGCCTTCTGCGTCCTTCAGGTCGCGTTCGAGGCGCGGCAGTTCCGAGCGGATGAATTCGAGCGTCTTCGTATCGTTGGCCTGACGGCTCGCGACGGCGGCGGCGAGATAGGCCTGACCTAGCGCGTTCGCGACTTCGGCGGTTTGATCGGGATCGTCGCCGTTATACGAGATCTCGACGATGCCCGTGTCCTTCGTGGACTCGGCCACCTTGATCGACTTCAGCAGCAAGTCGATGGCATCCAGCGTGTTGTAGCGCGTGACCGTGAAGTGCACTCCCGGATGACCGACCGCGCCGTCCACGAGCATCGACACGCCGTGCGCCGAAGCGGGACGGCCGATGGTGCCGCGCAGGATCACGTTGCCGTCCGGGTCTTCGAGCTGATACTGATTGTTGTCGAGCAGCGTGAAGTCGAGCTTCGCGTCTTCGAGCGACGGCGGTACGTCCAGACGCGAGATGCGCAGATCTTCGCCGCCCCACGCATACGACTTCATGCCGAACCATGCGGGCGCGAGATGGCCGCGCTCGGCGAACATGCTCGCGATCCAGCCGAGCACCGGCATGGCATGCGGCTTGACCTTGATATCGAAGTGGAACTGATTGACGACCGGCTCCAGCACCGAGCGGCTCTTCATCACCGAGATTTCTGCCGGCGCGAGCTGAGTGGCCGACATTTGCGGCTGCTGCGCCTGCATCTGGTTCTGCGGCGCGATGCCGAGCGCGTTCGGATCCGGAGGATCGACGCGCACGACGACGTCGGCCGAATAGATCGGCTTCGCGAGGAAAGCGTAGGCGGACGCGAGCGCGGCGGCCGCGGCGATGAACACCAGCAACATGCCGATGTGATCGCGCAGCAGCTTGATCATGTCGCCCGCAGTGAATTCATTGTCGTCCTTGCCAGGACGCGAAGATCCAGAGTTGACGTATAGCGTGTTCAAAGGCGGCATCCTCTGTTCGAATGTTGAGCGTGGTTTTCCGGGCCTGACAGGAACGCAAAGCCCGCGCGGTTGGCCGCGTTACGTCGTTCGTGTTGTTTGTCCGGCGTGGCCGGGAGTGTCAAAGGCTTCAGGCGGTACGGCTCGTCGAGTTGCGCTCGAACGAGGAGAGCGCGAATCGTCGAGGCGCTCTATCGATCTGCAACGGCAGGGTGTTCGCCCCACGCGTGTGTGCGAATCGACACCATACGCCCAAAAAATATGTAGCGTCAGGCTAATCTTCCAGCCTTGAAGTGCTTACGTCTGTTAAGTAGCGAACGAAATATGGAGCGTAATGGCGCGTACCGCACTTGCATGAGCGGCGTTTCGGGCGATACTTACTGATTTGGCTCGAACGCCATTCTTCATACCTAACTTTTTTTCCGTTACGGCATCGGATTCGCTTTGATGAAGTCGCGCACGACGTCGAAGCGCGGCTTGCGCGTCTGCCCGTCGTCGTGAATCACGCCATAATTTCCGTCGCCGCCGAAGCGTTCGTCGTCGTAAAGCTCGTAGAGCGTGACGTTTTGAATGTCGTACGTTTTAGCCGCCTTCACAAAGCCCGCGAGCGCGTCCTTGCCGGTCAGATAACCGCCCGGGTCCGCATGGTCCGGGCGCACGCCGAATTCCGTGATCCAGATGGGCTTGCCGTAGCTATCACGCAGACGTTCGAGCACATTGACCTTTTTCGGGCCGGCCGCCGTGATCGAACCCATGTTCGAATACCAGTGCCACGCGGTGATGTCCCATTGAGGAATGGGGTGACCTTTCGTGCCGTCCGGTTGCGTGCCCGCGAAGAGCATGTCCGTGAAGCCGTAATGCAGCCATCCGAATGACGTGAGCAGAATCTTCGCGTCCGGGTTCGCTTCGCGTATGCCTTTGATGAGGCCGAGTATCGAGCCACGCGCTTTCATGAATCTCGCGTTGTCGTAATCCGACGGATGCTCGCCGCTGCGATCCGAGCCGAGAATGGTCCAGTTGTCGTACTCGTTGCCGACCTGATAGTAAGTGACGAGACCCTTCAACACGCGCCCCGCCGTCTTGCCGAGCGCATAGCCGCGCTCGAAGGTTTCCTGCTCGTTCGCGCGCTTTTGCGGCTCGAACGGCGTCACGAGCGCGAGCACGCCGATGCAGGATTTCGCGGCCTGACGCGCGAAATCCGCGACGAGATGCGCGCTGTCTTCACTCGACACGTCCTGCGCGTACATGGTGACGCCGAGATCGCGCAGTTGCGAAATCTGCAGGCCGAAGTCGGTCGTGCGATAAGCGCCGCGATGTTCGAGATGCCCGACGACGCCGTAGAACACGCCATTCGTGCGATCACCGCACTGCATCTTCGGCGCACCCGACGGTGCGGAATGCACCGCGCTAGTTCGCGCCTGCACCACGGCCGAGCCGCACAGCAGCACGCCGACCAACGAGATTGCGACCCACAGCCTTCGCTTCAACATTCATCCCTCACGAGAAAGCCCGATCAGCCCGGAACATCGGAGTGTTGCGGCGATGCCGGATCGAACGCGCCGCGGCACGGCATGGCGGGCAGCATGACGTTTTGCGCTTGCGCATCGAACGCTTCGCGCGAGAAGCGGCGGCGGAAGCTGTTGGCAAGCGCGGTCATCGGCACGTCGCGCGCGGCAAAGATGCGCTCGACGAACGCGTCGTGATCGCCAGGCCGGAAGAGCAGCGCATTCGGCAAGTACGAATCGAGGCCCGAGATACGCGACACGACGATGGGCCGCTCGGCCAGCACCGCTTCGATCATCACGAGCGGCACGCCTTCGAAGGCCGACGGCAACACGAGCGTATCGCTCGCGACGATATACGGCAGCACGTCATGCTTCGGCCCAACGATGCGCACGCATGCCGACAAGACCGGGCTCGCGTCGACCATTTCGGCAAGCCGCGCGGCATCCGGTCCTTCGCCCACGATCAGCACGACCGTGCGCTTGAATGCGTCGGCATGCCGCTCGATGGCTTCCATCAGAAAGTCCTGGCGCTTTTGCTTGAAGTTGATGCGGCCGATATGCGCGATGATCGTCGTGCCATCGTCCGGCAATCCCAGCGCTGCGCGCGCCGCGGGCTTCGTCAGCATGGAGCGGCTGAAGCGGTCGTCGACGTAGTTTTCGAGGATCATCGTGCGCGCCTGAGGCGCGAGCGCGCGCAACTGCCCGCGCAGATGTTCGTTAAGCGTGACGAATTCATCCGGCATGCGGTACAGCACGCGTTTCACGAGCCACTTCATCTTGTCGGTGACGCCGGCGTGTTCGGGCGCTTCATCGACGAGCGGCAGATAGCTCAGGGTCGGCACGCGTGCATAACGTGCTCCCAAAAGGCCCGCGAGGCCGGATGCAATCGTGCCCTGCGCGATCAGCAGTTTCGAAAGGTTGAGCGTGCGCAGCGTCGCGGCCGTCGAGCGAATGGCGCGCAAGAGCGCGAAGAGGTCGCCTCTAATGGACTCCGCCGTGTAAGCGAGCCCGATGGTGCGCACCTTCGCATGCTGGCGGCTCAGATCGCTGACATAGCGGTAAAGGGCTGCGTTCGTTCGCGGCACGAGAATGTGGAGCGTGTCGACGCTTCCGCTCGAAATAAGCGCGAGCATGAAACGCTTGAGCATCTCCTCGTGCCCGCCGTTGATGCCCGAATCGCAATAGATTCCAACGTTCACTGTATTTCCCCTGTCGCACGCGTGGGCGCGCTTCATCGTCTGCTTATCGTCTGTTTATGAACTGCATCAGCATTCGCGCGCTCTCGGTCCAGCGGTACCGCTCCGCATGCGCGAGTCCCCGGCGTCTGAGCTCTTCGCTCAGTTGCGGCGAGTCCAGCAGTTCGCGCAGCTTCGCGGCAATGTCTTCGACCGAGAAGGGATCGCAGTAAATGGACGCATCGCCGCACGTTTCCGGCAGCGCGGCCGCGCGTCCGACGAGCGTGGGGCATCCATTACGCATCGCTTCCAGTGGTGGAATGCCGAAGCCTTCATAAATCGAAGGGTAAAGAAAGCAGGCCGCATGCTGATACAGCGCCTTGAGCTTTTCGTCGCTCACGTAGCCCGCCTGCTTGATGTTCGGTGCGCTCGACAGATCCTGCGCCTTGCCGAAGATCGTCGCATTCTTCATGCCGACGATGACGAGATCGATGGACGGATCGTTCAGGCGCATGAACGCTTCGACCAGACGCTTGAAGTTCTTCGTCGGATTCATGCTGCTCACGGCCAGCACATAGCGGTTCGGCGTGAGCTTCAGGTCGCCGATGACCGACGTATCCGGCACGATGTGATCCAGATGGTCCGCCGCGAGCGGTACGACGCCGATTCGCTTCGGATCCACGCCGACATGATGGGCGAGCCGATCACGCGAGAACTCGGAGTTCGTCATCACACAGCTCGAAGTACGCGCGAGAATCCAGAACATCACGCGGTACCACATGCGGAATTTCCACGAGAAATGCGCGGGCGTGTCGAACACCGCTGCATCGTGCATGTAGATGATCTGGTTCGGCCGGAAGATGGAGCCCGAGTTGCTGAGATTGACGATGCGCGAGCGCCCCGCGAAAAGCGGCAGCACGATCTGCTCCCAGAACACGCCCTTGCCGAATCCGAGTTCGACGGTCGGCACGCCATCCACCGGCACGAGGCCCGGTTGCGGCGGCACGGCGAGCGTCACGTGCGAGCCTTCGGGCAACTTCATCAACGCGGCGACGAGTTCGCGCGCGACGCGCTGCACGCCGGTGGTTTTCTGGCTCGTGAAGCGGCCGTTGTAGACAAGCTTGTTTGGGGCGAAGGAGGTATCCATGTCTTACGCGTCAGAACTGTGAATCGGAGCTCGTCTCATACGATGCCACTTCATTCGTGCCGAGCGGTTCGCGCGAATGACGGTCCGAGCCGAACTCGTACATCGAAAGCCACTGCCGGAAGATCGCGTCCATCGAAAAGCGCTTGCAAGCCGACGCGCGCGCTTCGGCGCCCATGCGTTCGCGCAACGGCGCGTCGTCGCGCAGACGTGCGATGTAGCCTGCCATCTCTTCCTCGCTCTTCGCGACGAAGCCGGTCACGCCGTGCTGAACCACGTCGCGGTTTCCCACCACGTCGGTGACGACTGCCGGAATGCCCGCCACCTGCGCTTCGATCAGCGCGATAGGCATGCCTTCCCAGCGCGACGTCTGCACGTAGATGTCCAGTTCCGATGTCAGTTCGAGCGCGCGCTCGCGCGTCACCCAGCCGCTGCATTCGACCGCGCGCTTCGACTGGCCCGGCAGTTCTTCGACATTGCCGCCGATCCATAGAAACCTGACCGATGGCGCGTGCAGATCGGTTGCGAGCTTCACGAATGCCTCGTGATTCTTCTGGTACGAGGCGCGGCCGCTCATGCCGATGACGAGCTCGCCGCTCGTCTTCTGGATGCGAGGCGGAATCTCGGCAATGTTCACGCCGTTCTCGATCATGCGCGCGTCGGGCGGCCTGACCTTCGTTTCGATCTCGCGCAGTTCGCTCGTCGAACACGCGACGATGGTGCCGCCCATGCGCGCCGCGATGCGCTCGAACGTGAGATACGCGAACTGCTTGGCAGGCGATACATCGCGACGCAGGAACGACAGGCCATGCGGCGAATAGAAGACGCGCGCTTGCGGCGCGGCGATGCGAGCGGCGACGCGGCCCAGCACGCCGGCCTTCGAGGAATGCAGATGCACGACCGACGGATCGCATTCGCGCAGCGCGCGCGACAGATCGCGAACGCCGACGCAATCGTTTTTCGGATGTACTTCGCGGCACATGTTGACGTGCCTGAGTCTGACTGCGGGGTGGAACAGCTTCTCGAAGTTGTCCGGGGTTTCCTGCCTGATGGAATGAAGGATCGTTACGCCGACTCCTGCGGCTGCTGCGCGGTTGGATAGCTGGGTGAGCATCGAGAGAACCCCGCCTCCGAACGCTTCTGTTATATGGACGATCTCTTTCATGTTTGACTCTTCGAATAGCGTATTACCGTGCGCCCCGCGGCAATCGCAATGGAGAAGAACAGCGGTCTTGTCGTTATCAATGGTCGGTGACCCACATATCGCCATGTGCAGCATGCTCTGACGGCAAGGGCGCATCCACGTTCAAAGGAAAACACAAAAAACAGAACTAGGCGCGCAGCATCGCTAACCGAGTGTGGTTTCGACCACTCGGTCGGGATGCACCCCTACGCACGCCGCCTGCCATCGCCAGGCATCGTTCTGTCTTCCATGAATCCCCGGACAATCGCGAGATGCGCCTTCCCCGTCAAGATTCGCCCGTTTGTCCGGGCGGGCGACTCCAGTGAAGCTCCAACTCATTCTTTCGTGACAGATAACGCAGGCCCGTTTGCGCGAACGAATCGCCGCGCAACCGATCATTTTCGAGTCTGCTTGAAAAATCCGTACGGAACGTAAAGCCCATTTGTCATGCAATCAGTCGAGACCGGCCGGCTGAGAAAGCGCATGCTGACACGCCGGGGCATGTTGCGCATTCCCGTGCCGGCCGACTCGCGAGGGCTTTACTGATGATGGCGAAGTCAATTGACTTCCGGTTCTGTCTTGATGTCGGACATGGTCCGTTGTGCAAACGCTATTTCGCATACGTCCAGCAGGATTCGAAGATCCTTGACCGGCACCGCAGCGGATTGCATGCGCAGATTTTCAGCGCGCTCAACCAGCCTCTGCACGCGTTCGAACGATAGGTCGTCTTGTTTCATGCCACGGCTCACAATAAGGATTGATACCTAGTACCTTAAGCCCCCAAATGTCATCCGTCCGTGCGCTCGCCCACATACACCGGTGCAACTTTCGGAGTAGCGGCCAAGCAAGACACAAAAGCTTCACAGGGCGACGTGCAGGTTTGGCATGTCGTCCGTGAAAGTTCTATAGCAGGACAAAAGCAGGCAAGGTCGGGGTGCGAAGAAAAACCGGGGCTGTCAGGCTAGACAGCCCACGTGAAGATGCAGGAAACGGGCCAGGTCTCAACCGGCTCCGCCGGGCGTCATGGGGCGCTTGAGCAAGGGCACGCCTTCGAGGTGCAGCGTGAAGGCCATGGCCGCCGCAATGGCCGTCTCGACGATAAGGACGGTGGCCGCCGCGCCCTGTTCCCCGAAGAGCACCGCCAGTACCGCGAGCAGGCTGAAGTTCAGGATCGCGGAGCCGATCAACACGCGGCTGAAATGCGACTTCATGCCGAGCGGAAGCATGGTCTGAACGCCGAAGAGGTCGGTCAGTCCCGACATCAGCGGCACGAAGGCCATCCAGCGCAGCACGTCGACGGTCGGCCCGAACTGCGGACCGTACAGCAGCTTCACGGCGAGCGGCGCGCCGAAGAAGATGCCTACGGAGATGAGCGAAACGATCGTGCCTTGAACCACGAACATCTTGCGCAGGAACGCGAAGGCATCTTCGCGTGCATGGTGCATGAGGAAGCTCACGCGCGGATAAGCCGCCGTCTTGAGCGGCCTCAGCATGTTGAGCGCCGCGCGAATCAGCTTGTCCGCCGCGGCAAAGTAACCGCCCGCGACGTTGCCCGAGATGAACGTCAACAGCACGATATTGCTCGACGCATAGATGTCGACGAGCGATGTTGCCATGAAGACGCTCCATCCGTCTTTCAGGCGATCGATGACGGTCTTGAGCGAGACGTGAACGAAGTCGATATCGCGCCGGAAGTACAAGTAAATGCAGATCGCGATACCCGAGCCGAGCGGCACGAGCGTATTGACGAGCATGGCGTTGTTCACGTCGTCGTGATGACGCACGAAGAGATACATCGCGGGGATGCTGAGCGCGCGGCCCACGAACACGAGCGCGCTGATCACGCCGAGATCTTCGACGCCCTGGAAATACCACGTAGGAATCAGCATCGAGCCGATGGCCATGCCGAAGCCCACGAGCAGCAACTGTCGATTCTCCGCGAGCGTCGGCACGACGAACGTCAACACGAGCAGCACGAGAAAGCCAGCGACCGAGAGCGCAATCTGCGCATACATGGTCTCCCAGAAGATCTGGGACCGCACCGCGCGGTTATCACGGTTGATGGATATCTTGGGTGTGGCGGTGAGTGAGAAACTGAAGTTCGTGAGGGTGATGAAATAGGCCGTGAAGGCCATCGCAAACGAAAGCCGGCCATACTCGCTCGGACCCAGGACGCGTGCGAGCCACGGCAGCGTCAGAAGCGGTGCGAGGTAGGTCGATACCTGCAACGTCATCAGAATCGTGAAGTTCTTTCGAAAAGATGCCATTGAGCGATTTTTCCCGGCTTGAATGCTGCGCTTGATTTCGATGACGCAAAAAATGCTGACTCATACGTGCCTCGTGCATGTTCGCCCTGTCGGCGAGCCATTGCCAGACAACGCATCGGACGAATAGTTTCGTCGGACGCGCGGATCGCAACGGCAGGACGTAGGCCGTAGAGGGTGAAGCACCCGCGTCTTGGCCTGACAGCGAGTGAGCGAAGGAACATGCGAGGTAACGATGCAACGACATGACGGCGTCGCCTCAGTATCGCACCACGGGGCGCGAGTATGACGCGGACACAAGTAATGGGTATTTAACAGGAAAAAAAAGAATTGTTCAGTGGGTTGGCACACGAACGAATTGGCGCGCGTGTGCATGCGCGGCGTAGAGAACGAAGAGTCTGGCGTGTCCTCACGCACGCGGTTTGCTCCATCGCGAAAGACGGCCGCGAGCCGGGGTCGAGCGGTGGCGCTGTTTCGCCCCGCATGCGCGTCTGGCGCTCACCTATAATGCGCTGACGATAAGGCTACATGATCGGCAACACGGCTTGCATCGCTCAGGGCGCTCATGGGCGACCGGAACGCATCGGCTAAAGCGTCATTCACTGCAACATCGATACATGCAAGGACTAACAACCGTGACCACGTCTTTCTCAAGTACGGTCGAACGCACAGGCGCCCAGTCCGGCGATCCGGTCGTCGCAGGAAACGACGGCGTTCTGGTCCTCGATGCCGCCCTGCGCTGCATCTCGGCCGACGCCACCTTCGCCCATCTCTTCGAACTGGATGCCGCGGCCCTTGCCAACCGCGCGCTCGCCGACACGCCGCTGCCCAAGCCGCTCGCGGCCGCGCTCGGCGAAGCCGCGGACGCCGCGCTCGCCGGTCACCGCTTAAGCCGTGCGCGGGTGACGTTCGATGACGATGCCGCCTCGCGCAGCTTCACCATTCTCGCGCTGCCATCGGCAGGGGCGGTGACGGTCGTGGTCTCGCCATCGGCCGATGCGTCGGAGGAAGTGGCGCCCGGCCGCATCGCGCATCTTCGGGCGGAGGCCGCGCTCTTCATGCGCGATCACGTGCTGTCCATCGTCTCGCATGACCTGCGCGGGCCGCTCAACGCCATTCACAGCTGGGGCTACGTGCTCGAACGCAAGGTCGACGCGAAAGATCCCGCCGCGCAACGCGCGCTGACGGGCATTCGCTCGGGCGTCGAGCAGCAGGTCAAGCTGATCGAGCAATCCGTCGATACCACGCGCGCCGAAACGCGTGCCGTCGCGCTCTCGCTGGCGCCGGTGGCCGTGCGTCCGCTGCTCGACAAGAGCGTCGCGCTCGCGCGTGCGAGCATTGCGCGCTCGCGTGGCATCAGCTTCGCGGTGGAGTCGTCGTTGGCCGAGGAGCAGGTCGAAGGCGATGCCGAGCGTCTCACTCAAATGCTTTGGCTCATGCTCACGTTCGCCGCGGAAGCGAGCGCGCGCGACGCGAGCGTGCAGGTGTCGAGCGTCATGGAGGGCGGCATGTGGCGCACGGACGTGCGCTTCACGACATCGGCGCAGGCGCTCACCGATGCGTCATCGCCGCACGCGCTCGAAGCGTTCGCGCGCAGGCAGGCGCTCGAGCCGCGCGAGGCCGGGCGCATTGCGTGGGGGCTCGCGCTCTGCAAGCGCGTTGCCGAGGCGCACGGCGGCGGCTTCGAGCACGCGAATATCGTCGACGGCCAGGAGGCCGTGCTGTCGGCGCGTATCGCGGTCGCAGGAATGTAAGTTGACTTTCGATTACCTGTCGCCCATATACTGACGCTTTCCATTTTCGAAGAGAGTTGCTTTGGCTCAGGTTGTCGCGCTCGTCGGCGCATTGTTGTTGGTCGCCCTCAACGGCTTCTTCGTTGCGGCGGAATTCGGCCTCGTCAAACTGAGGGCGACGCGCGTCAAGGCCATCGCGCGGACCAACGGCTTGCCCGGCCGCTTGCTCGCCAAAGTGCACGGGCAACTCGACGCCTATCTCTCCGCATGCCAGCTCGGCATCACGCTGGCATCGCTCGGCCTCGGCTGGATCGGCGAACCGGCATTCGCCGCGTTGCTGCATCCGCTGTTCGCGCTCGTCGGCGTGCATTCGGAGCAAGTGATCGAGTCCGTCTCGCTCTTCTTCGCGTTCTCCGTCATTTCGTTCCTGCATATCGTCGTCGGCGAGCTCGCGCCCAAGTCGTGGGCCATTCGCCGCGCGGAACAAGTGGGCTTGTGGCTCGCCACGCCGCTCTACGGTTTCTATTGGCTGATGTACCCGTTCATCTGGGTGCTGAACACCAGCGCGAATCTCGTGCTGCGGCTTTTCGGCATGTCCGCTGAGCACGGCCACGACGCGCAGTATTCGACCGACGAACTCAAGCTGATCCTGCGCGGCCGGCGTCATGGGGGCGCGTCGTCGTATAACGCGGACGAGTGGAACACCATCGCGCATTCGCTCGATTTCAGCCGCATGACGGTCTCCGATCTGATGCGGCCCGCGCACGAACTCGTCGGCCTGCGCAACGACTTGCCCGCTCGCGAGAATCTCGCGATCATCTCGCGGCATCGCTTCAGCCGCTATCCGCTGTATGCGGACGCTTCCGGTGAGCGCGTGATCGGCATGGTTCATCTGAAGGACTTGCTGCTGGATCGCGGGCTCGCGAGCCGCACGTTCAGCTTCAGCATCACGAAGGACGCGAGCAAGCTGGAGAAGCTCTCGCGGTATGCGCGGCCAGTGCAATACGTCGCGCCGAATCTGTCCGCGCTCGAACTCTTCCGGCGCTTTCGCAAGGGCGCGCCGCATCTCGCCATCGTCGGCAGGAAGGGCGCGAAGCCGATCGGCTTCATCACGCTCGATAACCTGCTCGGCGCGCTCGTCGGCCAGATTCACGATGAATTCCGTCAGGGCGACGCGGACTGGTCGCGTATGGACGACGGCACGCTGATGGGCAAAGGCTCGTTGCCGGTGGTGTCGCTGGAGCGCGCGCTCGGTATCGATATCGACGAAGGCCGCGCGGAGTCGGTCGGCGGGCTCGTCATCAACGCGCTGGGCGATCTGCCATCGGAAGGGCAGCGCGTGGGCTTCGACCGCTTCGATATCGTCGTCAAGAAGATGAACGGGCCGAGAATCGTGCTCGTTCGCGTGTATCCTCGCGAAGAGGCGCTCGAAGGGGCCGAATGAAGCGTGGCCGCGAGCGGGCGCTCGCGGCCATCGCAACATCGACCTATCAACCGCCCGGAACGCCTTCCTCCACGAGCAACGCCACCGGCATCACGCCGAGCACGTCGCGCACGAACAACCGCTCGCCATCGGCCTTCGGCGCGTTGGGACTGAGCCAGTCGAAGAGCGCCCGCGAATGCAGCGCTTCCGGCAGCACGATCGACGTATCGCCCCAGACCGAAGGTTCGACCAGCGGCACATCACGCTTATCGCCGAGCAACCGCGCCGCATGCCGGGTCGCGACGACGATCGCATACGCGCTGCCCGCATGCCGCGCGTAGGCGATCACATGCTTCGCGTGTTCGCCCTGCACGGTGAGCGGCACGTAATCGCCCTGCGCGAACAGCGACTCGCAGTGCTTGCGCAACGCCAGCGCACGACGCACCAACCCAAGTTTCACGCGGCCGTCGCGCCAGTTTTCCATCTGCTCGGACGGCGGGCCTTTTTCGTCGATCTCTTCGAGCCACTTGCGGCGCAGCGCGTAATCCACCGGGCGCCGATTGTCCGGATCGACGAGACTGAAATCCCACAGCTCGGTGCCCTGATACAGGTCCGGCACGCCCGGCGATGTGAGCCGCAAGAGCGTCTGCTGGAAGCTGTCGATGGCGCCGAGCGGCCCGATGCGCTCGACGAACTTCGATAGCTCCTGCAGAAACCCGCTGCGGCGCTGCGGCGCGACGATATCGAACAGGAAGTCGCGGCACGCCTGCTCGTACGCCTCGTCGGGCGCGAACCAGCTCGTGCGCAGCTTGCCTTCGCGCAATGCCTTCAGCTGCCATTGCGCGACGCGTTCGGCGAGTTCCTGCACGCCCGCTTCGTCGTCCGGCGAGAGCGTGAGCGGCCAGCAGCCGACGAGCGTCTGATACAGCATCGATTCGGCGGCGGGACCGGGCGCCCAGTCGTGGCTGTCGCTCGTTTCGTTGTGGCCGCCGTTCGGCCCGCGCCGCAACGGTGCGTTCAGCGTGGACCACGCCTTCTGCGTCGCGGCCCATTCGTCGGGAATCTCGCTCAATGCGGCGATGCGCGCGCGCACGTCCTCGCCGCGCTTGTGGTCGTGCGTCGCGGTGCAGAGCATCGCGTGCGGGAAGGAGGCAAGCCGCTCGCGATTGGCCTTGTGGAACTCTTCGAGCGACAGCGAAAACTCGCCCGGATCGGCGCCCACTTCGTTGCGCGAGATGAGGCGGCCATAGCGATAGCACGCGGTGTCCTCGACCGCCTTCGCCGCGACAGGCGAGGTGAGTTGCGAGAACAGCGTCTGCGCCGCGCGCCGCTGCGATCCTGCGGATGCCTGCGGGTTCTGATTCGGGTTCTGGCCTTGCCCCGCGTGAACCTGCGCGTGATTGCGGTCGCGATTGCGTTCGGCTGCGCGATCCCGCTGACGGTCGTTCTTGTCGCCGCGCTCGTGTTGCGCGCCGTCGTCGGGCAGCTTGCCGCCGAGCCATTGCGCGACCTGATCGAGAATCTGATGATCCGCAGGCGCCAGCGACGCGCGCGCGGCTTCGAGTGCCTGCGAGAAGTAGCGTTCATCCTCGGGACTGCGCACGCCGCCGACCGGATAAATGCGATACACCGGGAAATGCACGACGAGTTCCGCCACCACGCGGCGAATCGACGTGAACGTGTAGTCGCGCGTGGTCTGCGCATCGCGTGCAATGCGATGCAGCGCCCGCGTCACGCGATCCAGTTCCGCCGACAGGTTCTCCGCGAGAATCTTGCGGCGCGCGATCAGCGCCTCGTCCGCGAATTCGCTGCTCTTGCCCGTGATCTCGGCCCACAGCGCGGCAAGCGGCTCCGCGCCCGCCGGATCATGCAGGAGCGCGCCGACGTCGTTCATGAAGTCGTAGCCGGTCGTGCCGTCCACCTGCCAGTCGCGGCGCAACGGCTCGCCGCGCGCCAGAATCTTTTCGACGACGAAATACGTGTGGCCATTGCCGTTGCGCAACGCTTCGGGCCGCTCCGCCGACAGTTCTTCGAGCCGCGCGCGCAGGCGCTGGCAATACTCGCGCGGTTCCGCGAGACCATCGACGTGATCGATCCGAACGCCGTCGATCAGCCCTTCCGTGAAGAGCCGGAAAATCAGCGCATGCGATGCCTCGAACACTTCCGGCCGCTCGACGCGCACGCCGCCCAGCGTGCTCACGTCGAAGAAGCGCCGCCAGTTCACTTCGTCCGCTGCCGTGCGCCACCATGCGAGCCGGTAGTGCTGGCGCTCCAGCAGCCGGTGCAGACGCTCGCGGCCCGCCGGCGTTTCCGGCGAATGCGCGGCGAGCACCGCTTTGATCGCGGCCCGGCCGCCTTCCGTGTTCGCGATGGTCACGAGCGCCGTGCGCGCGTCGGCGGCGCGCGGCTGATCGACGGGCTGCGTCGTCAGGCCGGCGAAGCGTTGCGCAAGCTCGGGCGCTTCCTGAAGCACGGCGGGGTAATCCACCGGACACACCGGGAACACATGCGAGTAATACTCGATGACGAAGCGCCCTTCCTCCTGACGATACGCGAGCTTGATCTTGCCGCCTTGCAGCTCTTCGCCGTAGGCCGCGCCGAGAAAAGGCGCGAGCACCTTGCCGCGCAGCGCGGGATCGGGCGAGTGCCAGTCGACATCGAAGAAGCGCGCATGCGCCGCGTGGCGTCCCCATTCGAGGATGTCCTGCCACCACGCGTTCTCCGATCCGCCGACGCCCATGTGGTTCGGCACGACATCGACGATCAAGCCCATGTCATGTGCGCGCAGTTTTTCGACGAAGCGGCGCAAGCCTTCCTCGCCGCCGAGCTCGGGGTTGACCTTCGTGTAGTCGACGGTGTCGTAGCCGTGCGTGGAACCGGAGGTCGCGGTCGTGATCGGCGACGCATACGCGTGGCTCACCCCGAGCGACGCGAAGTAGTCCACTTGCGCGGCGGCGTCGTCGAAGGTGAAGTCCTTGTGAAGCTGAAGCCTTAGCGTGGAGCGCGGTACGGTCATGGTGTTTCGGATTTGGGTGTGTCTGAGTTGTCAGGGCGCACGGCGCGCTTGCGGGCTGAATCGACGGCGAGCAGACGGTCGCGGAACGCATCGTCGTTCATCATCTCGTCCACCGGCAGCGCGAGACGCCGCCTCCAGTTCGGATGCTCGTCGATGGAACCGGGCAGATTCGGCTGCTCCACGAGTCCGAGCAGGTCTTCGAGCGGATACGTGACGAGCGGCGCGGGCGTCATGCCGACGAAGGCCAACGCCTCGTCCACCGGCGCGTTGTGGACGGAAGGCGGCGGCACGTCTTTCGGCGCAATGCCGGCTTCCTGAAACGCCTGCCACAGATGCCCGCGATCGACGCCGCGCTCTTCCATCGCCGCCTCGACCGGATCGCGGCCATCGGCGCGCGCCATCGTCTGGCCGATCTTCGAGCGCCATTCGATGTCTTCGCCGCGCCACCATCCGTTGACGGTCGGCAGGTCGTGCGTCGTCGTCGTTGCCGTCACGCCATCGCTCCATTCGCCCGGCGGCTTGAATCCTTCGCCATCCTGAGCACGTTCGAACCAGAGTACTCGTATGCCTAGCAAACCCTGCTCCTGCAAGCGCTCGCTGAAGCCCGGCGGCACGGTGCCGAGGTCTTCGCCGACCACGATCGCGCGATGCCGCCACGATTCCAGCGCGATCAGCCGCAACAGGTCTTCGAACGGATAGCGCAGATAGGCGCCGTCTTTCGCGCTCTCGCCTTCGGGCACGAGCCAAAGGCGGCGCAGCCCGAGAATATGGTCGATGCGAATGCCGCCCGCGTGCGCGAACGCGGCGCGCAGCATGTCGATGAACGCGGCGAAGCCCTGCATGCGCATGGCGCGCGGCGAGAACGTCGTGAGTCCCCACGACTGCCCGGCCTGATTGAAGAGATCGGGCGGAGCGCCGACGGACACGCCGGTCAGCATGTCGTCGCGATACGACCATGCGTGACTGCCCGCGCTGTCGCAGCCGACCGCGAGATCCGCCACGAGACCGACCGCCATGCCGGCATCGCGCGCGGCGTGCTGGGCGTGCGCGAGTCCCTTGGCCGCGAGCCATTGCGTGAAAAGATAGAAGTCCACTTCGCGCCGATGCGCCTCGGCGAACGCGGTCACCGCTTCGCTGCGCGGGTCGCGCAGTTCCTCGGGCCAGTTGCGCCAGTGACCTTCGCCGTTCTGCGCGATCTGTTCGGCTTGCAGCGCCTCGAAGCGCGCGTGGTCTAACAGCGCGCGGCCGCCTTTCTCGACAAACGATGCGAAGTCCTTCGCAAAGGGCGAATCGTCGTCTTGCGAGAAGCCGTCGAAGAGGGCGCGCAGCACGGCCACGCGCGCTTGCATCAAACGCGGCCAGTCGATCAGCGGCAGTCCTTCGAGCGCGGTGAGTTCATCGGCGACGCCGGCTTTCTCGATCGCGGCGCGCGCAGCCGGCGCGCCGAGCACGGCGGCCGGATCGATATGCGCGATGTTGACGAAGAGCCGCGACGACGGCGAGTACGGGCTGCACTTGTTCGGCTCGGCGGTGAACATGGCGTGCATCGGGCTGATGGCGAGCGCGTGGCTGCCTTGCTTCGCCGCCTGCGTCGCGAGCGATGCGAGCGCGGTGAAGTCGCCCACGCCGCCGTCGCCGTTGCGGCGCAAGCCATACACTTGCGCGGCGATGCCCCAGAGCGGCGGCGCGACTTGAGCGTCGTCGGCGTCGTCATGCAACGCGCGCCATGCGTCATCGACCGTATAGCAGCGCGTCGGCGCGACGGCGAGCGTCGTGCGATGGTCGTTGATGACGAGCGTGTGATAGCCCGGCTCGGCAATCGGCGCGAGCAGCGCGGTCTCGCCTTTGGGCGACGTGAAGCGCCCGTCGATGATCTCGCCGTTCTCCAGCTCGACGCGATAACGCGCGCCCGACTTGGCCGCCGCCGCCGGCAGCGCGATGCCGCGATCCACTTCCGCCGTGATGAGCGGCGGCAGCTTGCGGCCGCTCATTTCGGCATCGACGGCCGCCATGCTCTGCTTGATCTGCGTGGCGTTGCCGCACGGCAGGCCGAGCTTTTCGAGCAGGATGCGCAGCGTGTTTTCCGGCACGCGCTGCGTCTTCTTGTGCGCGTCCTGCCACTCGACTTCGAAACCCGCGCGCTCGGCGAGGGTTTCGATCGACGAGCGCGGGCGCTCACTTTTGCCTTGATTCGCGGCGCTCACGAGCGTTGTCCTTCAGTCGGTTCGAAGCGGCGCGCGTCGTGCGCGGTCGCGTATTCGTTCACTTCGCCGGTCAGCCACGCGACGAACGTGCGGCCGCCTAGTTCACCCTTGGCCGTGCGATCCTGCGCGCGCGGCGGCGTTTCGAAGATCACCTTGCCCTGTGGTGCATCGGAAGGCGAGTCGGAAAGGGCGACGGGCGCATCGGCCAGATTCAGCGCGATGGTGAGCGTCTCGCCGTCGCCGAGCTTCCAGCGCGCGACGAGCGCCTTCTCGCCGAGCACGTTCGCGCCGAGCGCCTTCGCGCCCTTCAGACGCGGCGTGATGAGCTTCGCGCGCACCGTCAGCCCCGAGCGATAGAAATGCAGCCATTCGAGGCGATCGAGTTCGTCTTCCTTGTTCGCGATGTTCGGCGACGACATCTCGAAGGTGCGCTTGTCGTTCGGATCGGGAATCTGCGCACGGCGCTTTTCATCCGTGAACGCGGAGAACTTCGCGAATTCCTTGCGACGTCCTTCGCGCACGGCGTCGGCAAGTTCATCGTGATAGTCGGTGAAGAACAGGAACGGTTGCTTCGAGCCGTATTGTTCTTCCATGAAAAGCATCGGAATCTGCGGCGATAGCAGCAAAAGGCCGGTGGCCGCATAGAGCGATTCGTCGTCGGTCAGCGCGCGCAGGCGATCGCCCATCGCGCGGTTGCCGACCTGATCGTGATTCTGCAGAAACATGACGAAGGCCGTGGGCGGCAAGTGACCGCTCGGCTCGCCGCGCGGGGCGCCGTCGTGAATCGGCGACGGATCGCCCTGATACACGAAGCCTTCCGACAGCACGCGCGCGAGCTTCTGAATGGGCTCTTCCGCATACGCGCCGTAGTAGCTCTCGTTTTCGCCCGTGAGCAGCACATGCAGCGTGTTGTGCGCGTCGTCGCTCCACTGCGCGTTGAAGTGGTTCTCGAGCAGGCTCGCCGTGTTGTGCTCGTTCTCGAGCACCAGATGCACGTGACGTCCCGCCTCAACGGAACTGCGCACGCGGTCCGCGAGTTCGCGCAGCCATTCGTCGTCGTTAATCGCATGCACCGCGTCGAGGCGCAGGCCATCGAAACGGTACTCGTTGAGCCAGTACAGTGCGTTGTCGAAGAAGAAGTCGCGCACTTGCGGACGCTCGAAGTCGATCGCCGGGCCCCACGGCGTGTTCACGCCTTCGCGGAAGAAGGTCTTCGCGTAGGCGTGCAGATAGTTGCCGTCCGGGCCGAAGTGGTTATAGACGACATCGAGAAAGACCATCAGCCCCAAGCCGTGCGCGGTGTCGATCAACTGCTTCAGTTCTTCCGGACGGCCATACGCGGAATCGGGCGCATACGGCAGCACGCCGTCATAGCCCCAGTTGCGCGTGCCGGAGAAGTCGTTGAGCGGCATCAGTTCGATGGCCGTGACGCCGAGTTGCGCGAGTTCCGGCAGACGCGCGGTGACGCCCGCGTAGCCGCCCATCGCGCCGACGTGCAATTCGTAGAGCACGGTCTCTTCCCACGGCCGGCCGTGCCAGTTGGTATTCGTCCAGCGATAGGCGCGCGGATCGACCACTTCGCTCGGACCGTGCACGTCCTGCGGCTGAAAGCGCGAGGCCGGATCGGGCACGGCGAGGTCCGCATCGAGACGATAGCGATACAGCGTGCCTGCGCCGCCATCGGCTTCGGCTTCGAACCAGCCGTCGCCCGTCGCCTGCATGTCGACGAGGTCGGGCGTCGTGTTGCCGGGGCGTTGAATCTCCACTTGAACGTGGTCGCGGGAAGGCGCCCAGAAGCGAAAGCGCGTGCGCGGATTGTCGCCCGCCGCGCCGGTGAGATGCGCGCCGAAAGGAAGGCAATGCGCGTGGTGATGCTGATGAGGATCGATCGGACGTTCGGACATGATTGAGTGCCAGGTTTGCTTGTCGCATTGCCTACGGTGGAGCGTGCCGCGCGAGCCTCGACGTCGTGCGTCCGACGTGGCGCTACTGCGTCGAATCGGTCTCGTGTGGCCGGTTCGACGGCAACGTGCCGGGGTCCGGCGGCAGCGCGGTCAGAAGTCGCGGGCCCTGATGCGCGCCCGCCATCCAGACAGCCTGCCAGTCCGCTTGGCCCGACGGCTGCGCCAGCAGCACGACGATGCTATGCGCTTCCAGCTGCAGTTCGCTGCCCACGAGCGGCCGTTCGACGGCGTCAGGTTCCGCGCTGTCTAGCAGCACGTTCCATTCCAAGTGCGGCGCGGGCGGCGCGAACGCGAGCGGGCTCGCGGAGCCGTTGATCATGATGAGGATGACGTCGATTTCGCTGTGGATGCCGGGTCCCGCGCGACGCAAAGTCAACGCGCGGCCTTCGGGGTCCTGCCACGCTTCGATGGCGAGCGCGTTGCCGCGTTCGTCGAACCAGCTGACGTCGTAGAGGCCGGGCAGCACTTCGCGGTCGCCGTAGAGAAAGCGCGTTTCGCGCAGCACCGGGTACTTTTTGCGCAGCGCGATCACGCGCGCGACGAATTCCGTCATCTCCACGCCGCGCGGGCTTTGCGCCGCTTCCCAGTCCATCCACGACAACTCGTTGTCCTGACAGTACGCGTTGTTGTTGCCGCCCTGCGTGCGAAGAAACTCGTCGCCGCCGAGAATCATCGGCGTGCCGAGCGAGAGCAGCGTCGTCGCGATCATCGAACGCGCGAGACGCGCGCGGACGTCGAGGATCTTCGGGTCGTCGGTCGGGCCTTCCACGCCCCAATTCGCGCTGCAATTTTCGTTGTGGCCGTCATTGTTGCCTTCCTGATTCGCTTCGTTGTGCTTGTGCGTATAGGCGGTCACGTCGGCGAGCGGGAAGCCGTCGTGCGACGCGACGAAGTTCACCGATGCCCACGGCTTGCGAAAACGCCTGTTGAAGAGTTCCGCCGAGCCCGTGAGACGCGCGGCGAGATCGGGCCGCATGCCGGCGTCGCCGCGCCAGAAGCGCCGCACGCCGTCGCGGAACTTGTCGTTCCATTCCGCGAAGCCCGGCGGATGATTGCCGACCTGATAGCCGTCGGGCCCGATATCCCACGGCTCGGAAATCAGCTTGCGCGTGGAGAGAATCGGGTCTTGGCGGATGGCGTCGAAGAAGCCCGAGCCCGGATCGAAGCCATGACCTTCGCGCCCAAGCGTGACGCCGAGATCGAAACGGAAGCCGTCGATGTTGAACGCGGTGCACCAGTAGCGCAGCGAATCCATCACCATTTGCAGCACGCGCGGATGCGAAAGATTCACCGTGTTGCCGCAGCCGGTCTCGTTGATGTAATGCCGTTCGTCGCCGGGAATCAGACGATAGTAGCTGGCGTTGTCGAGCCCGCGCCACGACAGCGTCGGCCCAAGTTCGCTTCCTTCGCACGTGTGGTTGTACACGACATCGAGTATGACTTCGATGCCTGCCGCATGCAGTTGCCGCACGGCGATGCGCATTTCGTTGAGCCGATGCGTGGACAGATACGTGGGCTCGGGCGCGAAGAACGCGGCGGTGTTGTAGCCCCAGTAATTGCGCAGGCCGCGCTCGATGAGGAAGCGGTCGTTCAGAAAAGCGTGCACCGGCAGGAACTCGACGGCGGTGATGCCGAGCTTCTGCAAGTGCTCGATGAACCACGGCGAGGAGAGCGCCGCGAACGTGCCGCGTTCGTGCTGACGAATATCGCCGCGCAGCATGGATGCGCCGCGCACGTGCGTTTCGTAGATGATGGTTTCGCCCCAGGGCGTATCGGGGCGCACGTCGCGGGACCAGTCGAAGGCGTCGTCGGTGACGATGCACTTGGGCATCGCGGGCGCGGAATCGCGGCGATCCATCGACATGTCGAGCCGGTTCGAATGCACGCGATAACCGAAGAGCGCATCGGACCATCGCCACGGGCCGACGAGCTTCTTCGCGTACGGATCGAGCAGCAGCTTGTGCGGATTGAAGCGATGCCCGTGCTGCGGCTGATACGGCCCGTGCGCGCGAAAGCCGTACACGGTGCCGGGATGCGCGCCCGGCAGATAGCCGTGCCAGATTTCGTCGGTGCATTCGGGCAGGTCGAAGCGCATCAGCTCCTTGCGGCCGGTGCTGTCGAAGAGACACACCTCGATGCGGTGCGCATTCGACGAGAACACGGCGAAGTTGACGCCCAAACCGTCCCAGTTGGCTCCGAGCGGGTACGGAGCGCCCGGGAGCAACTTTTCGGGGAGTGCGTTCGGCATAATTGGTTTTTTGAGCTTCGCTCAGGGGTACTTGGTTTCTTTGTCGGGGAACTTGATTTCTTGTCGGTCTATTAGCGTTGCCCCTCCCCGGGGCGGGGGTTACTTTCTTTGCTGCTGCAAAGAAAGTAACCAAAGAAAGCAGCTTTTTTTAGCCCGAAGCAGTAACAGTGTGGTCACTCCGCAGCAAGTCATTGGCACTCAGTTTGAACCAACCCTGAATCACCCTCCACGCCCACTGAACACCACGTCCTCCGAGCCCCTTGGCTCGTCAAAACCTTCGGGAACATCGCGCATGTCGTTCCTCTCACGTTGCCCAGGCTAATCCGTGTAGCACGCGACTGCCTCCAACGCCTGAAATGGAATCCGCGCGACAGATGCTGCACGCGCCGAGCCGGACAAGCACGCAATGTAGTTCAACACAGGCACTTTCTTCTTCCATGCGACACGCGAAAACACGCGTTGGTGTTAACGAGCCAAGGGGCTCGGAGGACGTGGTGCTCAGCTGGCGCGGAAGGTGATTCAACGCTGTATCCAGCTGAGTGCCACGGTCTCTCTGCGAAGTGACTACCTTTTCAGTGCTGCGGGCCCAGAAAAAAGCTGCTTTCTTTGGTTACTTTCTTTGCATGGGACCAGAGTACGGCGCTAAAGCGCCTACTCTGGTCGACAGCCAAGAAAGTGACCCCCGCCCCGGGGAGGGGCAACGCCAATAGACCGACGCGAAAACAAGTTCCCCGAAAAAGCGCAGCAGGCAAAAGCAAAAGTTCTAATCAGCCCGCAAAACGATAGCAGCCAAAGGAGGCAAAGTCAGTGCAGCAGACTGCGGCTTCCCATGACTAGGATGGTCATCGGCATGAATAACGCCCCCATTCCCCGTATTGGACCCGCCATAAATGGCCGCATCCGAATTAAGGATCTCACTCCAGCGCCCGCCGCGCGGCAACCCTACGCGATACCCATGCCGCGGCACCGGCGTCATGTTGCATATGACCACGAGTTCGCGCCCCTCGGCATCCGTGCGCCGAAACGCAAAGACGCTATTGCCATTGTCATCGCCGACAATCCACTCGAAGCCGCGCGGATCGCTATCGAGCTTATGCAGCGCAGGCTCATGCGCATAGAGCATGTTCAGATCGCGCACGAGCTTTTGCAGGCCGCCGTGCATCGCGTCATCGAGCAAATGCCAGTGCGGCGACTGGTCGTGATTGAACTCCGCGACCTGGCCGAACTCTCCGCCCATGAAGAGCAGCTTCTTGCCCGGATGCGTCCACATAAAGCTCAAATACGCGCGCAGATTCGCGAACTTCTGCCAACGGTCGCCCGGCATCTTGCCGATGAGCGATCCCTTGCCATGCACCACTTCATCGTGCGATAGCGGCAGCACGAAGCGCTCGGAATACGCGTACACCATGCCGAACGTGAACAGGTGATGGTGATACTGCCGGTACACCGGATCTTCCTGCATGTAGTGCAGCGTGTCGTGCATCCAGCCCATGTTCCACTTGAAGTCGAAACCGAGTCCGCCGCTATCGACGCTCGCCGTCACGCCCGGCCACGCCGTCGATTCTTCCGCAATCGTGATCGCGCCCGGAATGTGCCGCACTTCCTGATTCAGCCGCTTCAGAAACGCAATCGATTCGAGATTCTCGCGGCCGCCATAGATGTTCGGCACCCACTCGCCCGCTTTGCGCGAATAGTCGCGATACAGCATCGATGCAACCGCATCGACACGCAGTCCATCGACGTGATAACGCTTCAGCCACGCGAGCCCCGATGCGATCAGGAACGCGCTCACCTCGTTGCGGCCGAGGTTGTAGATCATCGTGTTCCAGTCCTGGTGATACCCCTCGCGCGGATCGGCATGCTCGTAAAGCGGCGTGCCGTCGAACTGAATGAGACCATGCGCGTCGTTCGGAAAATGCGCCGGCACCCAGTCGATAATCACGCCGAGCCCCGCCTCATGCGCACGGTTCACGAACTCCGCGAACTGCTCCGGCGTGCCAAAGCGCGCGGACGGTGCGAACTGGCCGAGCGGCTGATAGCCCCACGATCCGCCGAACGGATGCTCCGCGACCGGCATGAACTCGATATGCGTGAAGCCCATGCCTTTCGCGTACGGAATGAGGCGCTCGGCGAGTTCGTGCCAGTTCATGCCGCGATTGCCTTCTTCCGGCACGCGCAGCCACGATTCCGCATGCGCTTCGTAAATCGCGATCGGCGCCTGTGGCGTCTGCTTGCCGGCGCGCGAGTTCATCCATTCGGCGTCGGTCCATGCGTAATGGTCGATGGCATCCGCATCCGCCACCACCGATGCCGTCGAAGGCGGCTTCTCGCTTTGCATCGCGCACGGATCGGCCTTCAGCGGCAGCGTGTAGCCCTCGCGCGCGACGATCTCGTACTTGTAGCGCGTGCCCGCGCCGATGCCCGGAATGAACAACTCCCACACGCCCGCGTTATGACGCAGACGCATCGGATGGCGGCGTCCGTCCCACGTATTGAAGTCGCCGACCACCGACACGCGCCGCGCATTCGGCGCCCACACCGCGAAGCGCACGCCCGCCACGCCGCCATGCGTGATCGGCCGCGAGCCGAGACATTCGAGCACCGCGTACGGATCGGCTTGCGACAGGCGATGCAGCCATTCATCGGATAGCACGGGGCCGAACGAATAGGGATCGTGTGTCTCCTGCGGCGTGCCGTGCCAGTCGATCAGAAGCCGGTAAGCCGTGGGCCGCTCGATAAATCCCGCGAAAAGACCCGCATCGTGAATGCGCGTGAGCGTCCCGAGCGGCTCGCCGCTGCCCGCATCGAGCACGCTCACGCCGGCCGCGTTCGGCAGAAACACGCGCACGACATAGCCGTGCTCGGTCTGATGCAGGCCGAGCATCGAGAACGGATCGGGATGCCGCGCCTCGACGAGCGCATCGATGTCGAGCGGATTCAGGCCGTGGGCCGGATTCCTCGTATCCGCGCCCGGATCGCTACGGTTATTCATGGTGAGTTCCATCCGGATTGTCCTTGGTTACATCGAACACGGGCCGCGTGCCGGGCGCGGGCGGCTCGCCCGTGTCGCCGAGCAGGCGGCTCGCGAGCGACGCGAGGCCCCGCAGCGGAAGACCGATCCACGTCGGCCGGTTCGCCGCTTCATAGCGGATTTCGTAAGCGGCCTTCTCGATCAGGAAGAGATCGAGCAGCGCAGGCAACACGCTCTCGCCCGCAATCGGTTCGGGCGACGACGCAATTGCTTCGCGGTATTGCCGCATGAAGCTCTCTTCCGCGACGGCGCGCATGCGTTCGAACAGCGCGCGCTTGCGGTCGGCCGTTTGCGCGGGCGCGGCTTCGGTGGTCGGCTGCGCGGCGGCGCTCGCATACGACAGCGAACGCAAGAGACCGGCCACGTCGCGCAGCGGGCTCGTCTTCTTGCGACGCTCTTCGAGCGTGCGCGCGGGCTCGCCTTCGAAGTCGATGAGATAGGCGTCGCCCTGCGCCATCAACACCTGACCGAGGTGGAAGTCGCCGTGGATGCGAATGCACAACGCATCGGCGTCGGACGTCACCAGCTGCTTTACCGCTTCAATGAGCTTCTCGCGGCGGTCCAGCAGGCTTTGCGCGAGGAAGCGGTCGTGCTCGTTGAAGCCGCCGATCTTCTGCGCGAGGATATCGAGCGCGCTGGTGAGCAGTTGCAGCGTGCCGTCGATCCAGCCTTGCACGTCTTCGGCCGTCGCGCGACGCGGCGAGAACGCTTCGTCGTCGGTCGGCGTGGCGAGCGCGACGTGCAATTCACCCAGCCGCTTGCCGATGATCCCGATGATGTTGCCGTAGCCTTCGAAGCCGTTCAATTGAGCGCTGTGATCCGGCTTGCTCTCTTCGGTATCGACCGTGACGGCAAGCTCGTCGACCACGCGGCGCAGATAGTCGAGCGCGTAGTTCCACGCATCGCCTTGATTGTCGACGAAGCCTTGCAGAATCACGAGCGTATGCGGCACGCCTTGCGGATCGACGCGTACCACTTCGCCATACAGCGGGCCGGTGTTCGCATAGCCGAGCTTCGTCAGATAGCGGCTCATCTCCGCTTCGGGATGAATGCCGCCGACCACGCGCCGCACGAGTTTCAGCACGATCTTGTCGCCGATCACGAGCGAGCTGTTGCTCTGTTCCGCCGCGAGCCAGCGGATTTCGGGCGGCGACGCGGGATTCATGTCGAGCGTAGCGAAGCGTTCGGTCGGCAAGAAGCGGATCTCGCTCTTCTGCACGGTCGGCACCACGGCGCGCTGCGCGAGCTTCTGCAAGATGCCGTAGGTGAATTGCGGCACCGCGAACGCGTCCGTGATGTGCCCGATCGTGCGGCCGCGCCGCACCCGCGCGAGCGCAAGCTGCATGTAGAGCGGCGACGTCGTTTCCGTGCCCCATGCAATGGAAAGCGGCAACACATAGCGTTCGGTGTGATCGCCGACGTCGGCTTCGATTTCGGTGAACGCGAAGCCCGCGCCTTCTATCGTCGTGAGCGCGGCGAGGCGCACCGCATGCAGCTGCTGATCTTTCGATGCAAACCAGCGGCGCTTGCTGAGATAGCTCGGCAGCACTTCCGATTCGAGCAGACGCACGTTCTCGGGCGTCGGTCCCGTTTGCCCTGCGCGAATCACCATGGTGACGAACTCCGGTAACTGCTCCGACGGTGCCTGCGACCATGCGGGGCGCATGTTGCCGGGGCAAAGCTGGAACCACAAGAAGCCGTAAGGCGGGAAGGTCAGCAGATAGGTGAGCTGACCGATGGCGGGGAAGGGCTGATCCGCCGTCATTTCGAGCGGCACGGAGCCCGCGAATTCCGACAAATCGAGCTCCACCGCTTGCGGCGCGCGCGAAAGATTCGCGACGCAGAGAATAGGCGGCTCGCCCTTCAGTTCACGCAGATACGCGAGAATCTTGCGGTTGCTCGGCTTCAGGAAGCGAATGGTGCCGCGTCCGAACGCATGCTTCGAGCGGCGCACCGCGAGCATCTTGCGCGTCCAGTTCAAAAGCGAATGCGGGTCGCGGCTTTGCGCTTCGACGTTGATCGCGTCGTAGCCGTAGAGCGAGCCCATCACCGGCGGCAGCACGAGTTGTTCGGGATCGGCGCGCGAAAAGCCGCCGTTGCGATCCGACGACCATTGCATCGGCGTGCGCACGCCGTCGCGGTCGCCCAGGTGAATGTTGTCGCCCATGCCGAGCTCGTCGCCGTAATAGATGACGGGCGTGCCCGGCATCGAAAAGAGCAGCGAATTGATGAGCTCGATACGGCGGCGGTCGCGCTCCATCAGCGGCGCGAGACGCCGGCGAATGCCGAGGTTCAGGCGCGCCCGGCGGTCGCTCGCGTACGTGTTCCACAAGTAATCGCGCTCGGAGTCCGTGACCATTTCGAGCGTGAGTTCGTCGTGGTTGCGCAGGAAGATCGCCCACTGATTCGTTTCGGCGAGGTCCGGCGTCTGCCGCATGATGTCGGTGATCGGGAAGCGGTCTTCGCTTGCAATCGACATGTAGATGCGCGGCATCAGCGGGAAGTGGAACGCCATGTGGCATTCGTCTTCGTCGCCGAAATACTCCTTCACGTCTTCCGGCCACTGGTTCGCTTCGGCGAGCAGCATGCGGTTCGGATACTCGGCGTCGATGGTCGCGCGAATCTGCTTCAGGATGGCGTGCGTTTCGGGCAGATTCTCGTTGTTGGTGCCTTCGCGTTCGACGAGATATGGCACCGCATCCAGCCGCAGACCGTCGATGCCCATGTCGAGCCAGAAGCGCATGATTTGCAGCACTTCCTTCATCACGGCCGGATTGTCGAAGTTCAAATCCGGCTGGTGTGAATAGAAGCGGTGCCAGTAGTACTGACCCGCGACGGGATCATGCGTCCAGTTCGAAGGCTCGGTGTCGATGAAGATGATGCGCGTCTCTTCGTACTTCTTGTCGGTATCGGACCACACGTAGTAGTTGCGGTGATTCGATCCCGGCTTCGCGCGGCGCGCGCGCTGAAACCACGGATGCTGGTCCGACGTGTGATTGATGACCAGTTCCGTGATGACGCGAATGCCGCGCGCGTGCGCTTCCTGAATGAAGCGTTTGACATCGGCGATGGTGCCGTAATCCGGATGCACGTTGCGATAGTCGGCGATGTCGTAACCGTCGTCACGGCGCGGCGAGGGATAGAACGGCAGCAGCCAGATGGCGTCGACGCCGAGCTCCGCGATGTAATCCAGCTTCGCGAGCAAGCCCGGGAAGTCGCCGATGCCGTCGTTGTTCGCATCGAAGAACGACTTGATGTGCACCTGATAGATGATCGCGTCCTTGTACCACAGCGGATCGTCGCTGAGAGTCGACGACTTCTTGCTGCGCTTCACCCTTGTATCCACGGTTTGCTCCAGTGCTCTTGTAGGCGAATCTCTGCCCTGTTATCGGTTCGCTGTCGTCGCTGACGTTGGCTGCTCGTTCGTACCCTGTCGCAATTAACGTTCTCCGTCGGGCGAAGGCTTCGGCAGACCCCACGTCGGCGAGATGCGCCAGATCGCGAAGGGCAGCGAATGCGGGTTGAGCCGCACATGCTGACGCCGGCCGCGCCACTCGAAACGTTCGCCCGTCATCTGATCCTCGACCGCGATGGCGTCCCATTCCTTCACGCCCCAGCGTTCCAGCGTCTGCCACGGCAGTTCGATATCCGCGCCTTGCTCGTTGAACGGATCGAGATTAATCGCGACGAGCACGACGTTATCGCGCGATGCGTTGGCCTTCTCGAAGAACAGGATGTGATCGTTATGCGCCGGCAGGAAGTTCACGCCGAGATGCGTCTGCAACGCGGGATTCGCGCGTCGAATGCGATTGAGCGCAGTCACTTCGCCGACGATGTTGCCGGGCCGGTTCCAGTCCCACGCCTTCAACTGATACTTCTCGGAATCGAGATACTCCTCGCTATTCGGCAGCGCGGCGGACTCGCACAATTCAAAGCCGCTGTACACGCCCCACAGCCCGGAAAGCGTCGCGGCGAGCGCGGCGCGAATCACGAAGCCGGGACGCCCCGAGCTTTGCAGGAAGCGCGGGTTGATGTCCGGCGTGTTGACGAAGAAGTTGGGCCGGAAGTAATCCTTCGCGTCCGTCTGCGTCAGGTCGTGCATGTATTCGAGGAAATCGCGCTTGGTCTCGCGCCACGTGAAGTACGTGTACGACTGCGAGAAGCCCAGCTTCGCGAGCCGGTTCATCACGCGCGGCCGCGTGAACGCTTCGGCAAGGAAGATCACATCTGGATGACGCGCGCGCACGTCGCCGATCACCCATTCCCAGAACGGGAACGGCTTAGTATGCGGGTTATCGACGCGGAAGATACGCACGCCCGCCGCGATCCAGTGCAGGAACACGTCGCGCAAGGCGATCCACAAATCGGGCTTCGCGTCCTGCGCGTAGAAGTCCGGATTCACGATGTCCTGATACTTCTTCGGCGGGTTCTCGGCATAACGCAACGTGCCGTCGGGTCGCCACGCGAACCATGTCGGATGCTCCTTCAGCCACGGATGATCCGGCGAGCACTGCACCGCGAAGTCGAGCGCGATTTCTAGGCCGTGCTCGTGCGCGGCTTCGAGCATGCGCTTGAAGTCATCGAAGTTGCCGAGTTCCGGATGCACCGCATCGTGGCCGCCTTCCTTCGCGCCGATCGCATACGGGCTGCCCACGTCGCCCGGCTCGGCCGTCAGCGAATTGTTCTTGCCCTTGCGGTTCGCCGTGCCGATAGGATGGATCGGCGGGAAATACAGCACGTCGAAGCCCATCTCGCGAATGCGCGGCATCTTGCCGATCACGTCGATGAACGTGCCGTGACGGTTCTCGTCGTCGCTCATCGAGCGCGGGAAGATCTCGTACCAGCTTGCGAAGCGCGCAGCCGCGCGTTCGGAGTCGATGCGATACACGACCGGATCGCGCGACAGGAACGGCCGGTGGCGCGCCGCCGCGACCGCCTTCGCCGTCGCGGCCGACAGCACGAGTTCGAGCTTGCGCTCGGACTCGGCCTTCGTGAACTCCTTGACGATGGCTTCGAGCGGCGCGCTCTCGGAGCCCTCGACGGTCTTCACTTCCGCGAGGATCAGCGCGAACAGGTGCTTGGCTTCTTCGAGTTCGAGCTCGACCGTTTGCCCGGCCTTCAGCTTCTTCTGCATGTGATCGACGAGCGACGCGAAGTCGTCGCGCCACGCCATCACCACGAATTCGTGACGTCCCACGCGTTCGAGCGGAATGCGCGCCGTCCACAAGTCGTTGCCGAGCGGAAGCACGAGCGACATCGGCGTTTCGTGCCACTCGGTTTCGTCGGCGGCGCGCCATTGCACCGCCGCCGCGATCTTGTCGTGGCCTTCCGCGAAGATCGCAGCCTGAATCTCGACCGCCTCGCCGACGATGCGCTTGGCCGGAAAGCGCCCGTGATCCACCGAAGGCGTGACGCTCTCGATGGATACGCGCGGCGCGGCGATCGCTTCGTTCACGGACTTCTTGTCGGCGGTCTTCGCGCCGCGCTTCACTTGCGGCTGCGCGAGCAGAATGAACGGCTCGGCTTCCGCGCGGAAGAGGCGCAGTTCGCCGGCTTTCAGCGACAACGCCGAGAGGCGCTCCGCCGGGGCGTTCGCGTCGCCGAGCGGCGCGAAGCGCGTGTAGTTGCCAGGCACGCCTTCCAGCAGATGCCGCGTGTCCACCTGCACCGGCGCGACGAGATCGGGATTGACGAGCACGAGCACCGCCGAATCGCTGTCGCGCAAGTCGCCGCCGGCGGCGCGAATCAGCGCGGCGTACGGCGTGCCCGCGCCTGTCAGCGAGCGCAGTTCGCCGACATCGGAAAGCGTCGCGGTATCGCGCTGCAATCCGTTCGCGCGCTTGATCTGCTCGCACAGGTCGATGCGCGCCTCGCTCTTCGCGCGCTGATACTCGGCTGCGACGCCGTACTGCTGCGACATCGGCAAGCCGACGCCGAATTCGAAGCCCATCGGCACGAGGATGCCCGTGCCGAGCGCGGTGGCCGTGTAAAGCGCGCGGCAATACGCGCGTTCGACGAGCGCGGTATCGCTCGTATCGCTCAGGTCCGCGATCAGGCGCGTGCCGAACGGCTCCTCGGGGAACGAGATCGGCGGCGCGATGCGCGAGAGCGCCGCGTGCTCGTCCACCAGCCACGCGCCCTTGAAGTCCCACCAGCGCGTCGAGGCGAAGACGGCATCGAACTCGGCATCGGCGAGCGCGCGCAAGTCATCGCGCGATACGCCGACGGTCCACGCGAGCCAGCGCGTCTGCGGATGCTTTTCCCGCACCGCGGCCCCGAGCCGCCGCCACACATGCGCCGGCACCGCGTGCGGCGAGTCGAAGCGAAAGCCGCCGATGCCCGCATCCGCGATCACGCTCAACTCGCGCGCCCACCACTGCGTCAGTTGATGCGCGGCTTCGCCATCGGCGAAATTGGCGTAGGCCACGTCGCGCTGTTGCGGCGGACGGCGCGGATCGAGCCGCGCATCCGCGCTCTCGAACGGCTGAAACCAGTGCTTGTTGTCCTGATACAGACCGCCTTCCGCGCTCACGCGGTTGATCACGATGTCCACCAGCACCGTCAGGCCATGCGTTTTCGCGGCGTCGGCGAGCTGGCGCAGGCCGTCCGCGGCGCTCGTGTCGCATTCGAAGACAGGGTGCAGGCGATGATGATCGGCGACGGCCTCGCGATGCCCGTTGCTGCCGGGCACGAACGGAGAGCCGATCAGGACATGGTCGAAACCGAGCGCCGCCGCGTGTTCGAACTGGGCAGGCCAGTTGGACAGCGGGCCGACGAGCAAGGGATCGATGAAATAAATACGGGGTGCGTACGCATGATGAGCTTGATGGTTTTCCATCGTTCGTCTTTTCCAGAGTCGTCCTGCGGTGGCGGGGATGCGGGCAACCAATCGCGATCACGCTCACGGGTCAAACTGGCTGAAGAGCCGGTCCGCACGTTACGCCGCATGGCGCGCATCGCGCGTCGCGAACCGTGGGACACCGCCGCGCCGTCGAGCGGCGCAAGTCCCGGTCGCGTCTCGTGTGCACCATGCATCGAGCGCAGCTGCCGCCTGGTCGCGCTCGCCGGTGGGCGCCACGGTCCCAAAAGGGATGTCCTGCGGGCATTGCACGGGCTTGGGAGCACGTTACGTGCCGCGCCCGGCGCAACAGCGACGCATTGGCTGCATCGCTGCTGTGCGCTCAGGCGGGCGGACGCGCGCGGCATGGGCTCACGCGGTGCTCAGGCGGTCTTCGCGACGAGCGGCTTGCCGCTCTCGTGCGTGCGGTGGCCGAGCGCGTGCGCGTCGCTTTCGGCGGCGCGGCGCGGACGGAGGGCGGTGCGGCTCGGGCGCAGGCCGGTGAGATCGCTGTAAAGCGCGACCATCTTCGCGACGGTTTCGCCCCAGCCGAAATCGCTGGACATCGCGTTGCGCTGCATCGCGCGCCAGACCGGCGGGCGCATGTAGGCGTCGATGGCGCGGCTCGCGGCGGCGATCACGTCGTCGGGCGTTTCGCCGTCGAAGAGAAAGCCCGTGGGCGCGGGCGCCGTGTCGTGCGCGTCATGCATCGCGATGGGCGCGTCATGCGTGCCGTCGCGGACATAGAGGGTCTCGCGCGAGGCCAGTTCGGCGTGGTGCCCGGCATCGACGATGGTATCGGCAAGCCCGCCCACGCGCGAGGCCACGGGCAGCGTGCCGTAGCGCATGGCGTACATCTGCGTGAGGCCGCACGGCTCGAAGCGGCTGCCGTGCAGAAGAATGTCGGCGCCCGCGTGCAGCGCGTGCGCGCGGCGCTCGTCATAGCCGATATGGACGCCGACGCGATCCGGCCATTGCTGCGCGAGCTGCCGGAAACCGCGCTCGATGTACGCCTCGCCCTGGCCGATCACGGCCAGTTGCAGACGCGGATGCTTTTCTAGCAGGCGCGGCAAGGCGTCGATCACGACATCCGCGAGCTTCTGGCCGGTCATGCGGCTGCCGATCGCCATGAGCGGCGCGAACGGATCGGCCGGCAGCCCGAACATGCGCTGAAGACGGCGCTTGCACGCGTGCTTGCCGCGCATGTCGTCGAAGGAATAGGCGCGCTCGATCAGCGGGTCCGTAGCCGGATTCCACACGTCTTCGTCGATGCCGTTCACCACGCCCGAGAGCTTGTCCGCGCAGCTTTGCAGCACGCCTTCCATCAGGTGCCCGAAGCGCGGCGTCAGGATCTCGCGCGCATACGTTTCACTGACGGTCGTCACCCGGTCGCTATGGACGATGCCCGCTTTCATGAGACTCAGCGCGCCATAGAATTCGATGCTTTCCGGATTGCTGAGCGCGTGAACCAGCCATTTCGCCGGCACGCCGAGCGATGCGCCCAGCGACAGCGCGTAGTTGCCCTGAAACGCGAGGTTGTGGATCGTGTAGACGCTTTTCGCCTGCACGCCCGCGTCTTTCATCAGAAGCGGCGTGAGGCCGGTATGCCAGTCGTGCGCATGAACGAGGTCAGGCTTCTTCACGCCGCGCACGCCTTGCGCGATGCGCACGGCGGCGGCCGAAAGCGTCGCGAAACGCACGGCGTTGTCCGGATAGTCGCGGCCCTGCGCATCCTGATAGAGCCCGGTGCGCGCGTAGAGTGCATCGCAGCGCAGCAAAAGAACCGGGACGCCGGTGTCCGGCATGCGGGCGCGCAAGAGCGCGGCGTCGCCGCCCGGCAGGCCGCGCAAGGTGCAGAGCTTGCTCACGCCTTCGGCCTGCGCGAGCGCTTTCGGGTAGGCGGGAAGAAGGATGGTGGCATCGACGCCCGCTGCGCGCAGGGCGGCGGCGTAGGCGCTGACCATATCGCCGAGGCCGCCCGTCTTGGCGAGCGGAACGGCCTCGGAGGCGACCAGCAGTACGTTCAAAGGCAAAATGGGCTCCTGTGCGGGCAGACGCGGACGATGACCATGCGCCTCGTTCACGTGCATCGACGTGGGTATTCGAGTGACGAGGAAAAGGCCGGGCCGCGCGATCCTGGTGCTGATTGGGGTTTATTCTTAGTGCTGGCGCAGTGCAGCAATCTACGTGCCACTGCGCTCTGCGGTATGTGCGGTTGACCACGATCATTTCGGACTGATGCTCGACGAGGGTCTGCTCGCGCGCACGCGAAAACCCGAAACGCGCGAAGCGGTCGCGCATGTAAAACTGACAGCCGCGCGCGCCGCGTTTTTACATGACGCGTTTCGTCGGGCGCTCGTAGAAGAGCTTAGGGACGACGTGTGACAGGCGCGTTGCGCGCCGCGTCGAAGAAGGAGCGGAGACGAAGCTCGGCGTCAGCCGCCGACGAGGCTCGCGGCAATGTTCACGGACAACCCGAGCACCGCGAGATTGAAGAAGAACGAGAGGACGGATTGCGCGAGCGCGGTGCGTCGCGCGCTAGTCGAGCAGAGCACGACGTCGGAAGTCTGCGAAGCGACCGCGATGGTGAACGAGAAGTAGAGAAAATCCCAATAATCGGGTTTCAGGTGCCGGTCGGGAAACCTCAGTGCCGCATCGCCTCGCGGCGAACGATAGTAATGCCGGGCGTAGTGCAGCGTGAACATCGTGGGAATGAGGAACCAGGCGCCGAGCATCGTCGCGCCGGTCAGCAGATAGTTGGGAAACGCGCGAAAGCCGAGGCTCTTCGCTGCAGCGAGTTCGACGACGATCGCCACGAGGCTCGCGATGGCCGCGAGGCTCACGATCACGAGCACGGCGGCGGCGTTCTCGTCTTCGCGTTCGGCGAGCGCCTGCACGTTGCTCTGGCGCGCGGTGCCCATCTGTAGCCAGATCAGCGCGAGATAGAGCCAGACAGCCGAGTCCCAGCCGATCAGCGCGCGGGCAGCCGGCCGCACGTGCGCCGGAACCAAAGCCGCGATGACGAAACCAACCAGCAGGCCGATCATGGCTCGCGGACGAGTGCGCAAAACGGACGGGATAAGGTTCATCGCGTGGCAACGGCTCGGTTCGCTCGACGCCAGCGATTATCACTGACGCGCCTTACATAGACATGAGGACGACCGATGGCTGAACGTAAGCGCGTGTCCTTCGCGATGCGTCGAGGCGTGCTGGCGGGCGCGGGGGCGTCGGCTGCGTTGGCGTTCGCGCCGTCGCGCGCGGCGCCCGCGGTCGCCGAAGACTTCGACACGTTCATCGCGGTGTCTATGAAGCTGACCGGCCGCACCGCCTTCGATCCGCTCGTCGCCGCGCGCGTTCACGCGGCTCTCCTTCGCGCGGATGCGAATTTCGCCGACACCATGAAGCGGCTCGATCACTGGTTATCGACGCACGGCGGCACGCCGAGCGACGTCGTGACCGCCGCGCTGCGGGCGACGCAGCCCGATCTCGCGAAGGCCGTCGGCAGCGTGGTGCGCGCGTGGTATCTGGGCGTCGTCGGCGAGGGCGAGCAGGCGGAGGTCGTTGCGTTCGAACGCGCACTGATGTTCGATCCCGTCCGCGACATGCTCACGGTTCCTTCGTACTGCCGCGGCGCGCCCGCCGACTGGGCGAAAAAGCCGTAGCCAACATCCGACTCCCCAACCACAACGACAACGACGAACAAAGGCGAAGCGCATGGCGGGATCGACAGCGGCGGACGTGGTCATCGTCGGGTCGGGGGTGGCGGGCAGTCTCGTCGCGTACCGGCTGGCGAAGGCGGGCGCGTCGGTGATCCTGCTCGAAGCGGGGCCGCGTCTCGCGCGCTGGCAGATCGTCGAGAACTTCCGGCGCGCGCCCGAGAAGCGCGATCTGTGTGCGCCGTATCCGCTCGTTCGCCACGCGCCGCGCCCCGATCCGGCGAATCCGGGCAGCTATCTCGTGAATCGCGGGGAGAAGGCGTACGAGCCGCAGTTTCTCCGGCTCGTCGGCGGCACAACGTGGCATTGGGCAGGCGCGGCGTGGCGTCTGTTGCCGGCGGACTTTCGGCTGCGCACGCTGCATGGCGTCGGCCGCGACTGGCCGTTTCCCTATGAAACGCTGGAACCGTGGTACGGACAGGCCGAACGCGAGTTGGGCGTCGCGGGGCCGGACGTCGATCTCGGCTCGCCGCGGTCGACGCCGTATCCGATGCCGCCGTTGCCGCTCTCGTATCTGGATCAGCGGTTCGCGCAGGTGCTCGCGGCGCAGTCGATGCGCGCGGTGCCCGAGCCGATGGCGCGCAACAGCCGCGCGTACGACGCCAGGCCGCCGTGCTGCGGCGCGAACAGTTGCATGCCCGTGTGCCCGATCGGCGCGCTTTATCACGGCGGCACGCATGCCGACAAGGCCGAACGCGCCGGCGCGACGCTGATTGCGCAGGCGGTCGCGTATCGCATCGAAGCGAACGACAAAGGCGAAATCGTCGCCATTCACTACAAAGACCCGAACGGCGCGAGCACGCGCGTCACCGGCAGGCGCTTCGTGATCGCGGCGAACGGCATCGAGACGCCGAAGCTCTTGCTGATGTCGGCGTCGGCGCGCTTTCCGAAGGGCATCGCGAACGCGTCGGATCAGGTCGGACGCAATCTCATGGACCATCCGGGCGTGGCCGTCAGCTTCCTTGCGAACGAGGCGCTCTGGCCGGGGCGCGGGCCGGTGGAAATGAGTTCGGTCGTCGATTTCCGCGACGGCCCGTTTCGCGCGCAGCAGGCGGCGAAGAAGCTGCATCTGTCGAATGCGTCGCCGACGCTCGTCGTCACGTCGAAATTGATCGAAGCCGGGCTGACCGGCGGCGAGCTCGACCGGCAAATCCGCGAGCAGTCCGCGCGACGGCTGACGCTCGGCAGCTTCCACGAACAACTGGCGTCGCCGGACAACCGCGTGACGCTGTCCGCGCAGAAAGACGCGCTCGGTTTGCCGCGCCCGGAAATACGCTACGCGATCGACGATTACGTGCGCCGCAGCGCCGCCGATACGCGGGCGGTCTTCGAGCGCATTGCCGGATGGTTCGGCGGCGAGCAGATCGAGCACGACGACGGTCTCGAGCCGAGCAGCCACATCATGGGCACGGCGATCATGGGCCGCGACGCGAGCGATTCCGTCGTCGATACCGACTGCCGCGCGCACGATCACCCGAATCTCTTCGTCGCGGGGAGCGCCGTGATGCCGGCGGGCGGCTCGGTCAACTGCACGCTGACGATCGCGGCGCTCGCGCTGCGGCTCGCGGGCACCATCGAAGCGTCGCTGCGATGACGCGGCGGCGTTCGCTCGTCGTGACCGCGATGCTTGCCCTTGCGGTCGCGCTCGCGGTCGCGTTCGGCCATCTTTCGGCGCAATCGCAACACGGCGAGACCGCCGCGCCCGCGCGGGCCGAGAGCGTTACGCGCGGGGAATATCTGGTGCGCGCGGGCGGCTGCATGGCGTGCCACACGGCGGACCCGGCGCGGCCGTTCGCGGGTGGCCGCGCGATGCAAACGCGCTTCGGCACCTTTTATACGCCGAACATCACGAGCGACCGCGCGACCGGCATCGGCGCGTGGACCGACGCGCAGTTCGTCCGCGCGATGCGCGAGGGCATCGGCAGGAACGGCGAGCATCTTTATCCCGCGTTTCCGTACACGGTGTACACGCGGCTTTCCGACGCCGACGTGCTCGCCATGCGCGCCTATCTCGCGACGGTGCCGCCCGTGCGCTACACGCCGCCGCCGCACGCGCTGCGGTTTCCGTTCGGCTGGCGCTGGCTGATGGCCGCGTGGAACGCGTTCAACTTCACGCCGGGCCGGTTCGTGCCGGACCCGGGCAAGCGCGCGGAGTGGAATCGCGGCGCGTATCTCGTCGAAGCCCTCGCGCATTGCGGACAGTGCCACACGCCGCGCAACGTGCTGGGCGGGTTGAAGGAGAGCGAGCGGCTCGGCGGCGCGTCGGTGGCGGGGTGGCGCGCGGGCAATCTGACGCCTGAGCGGGTGGCGGGCATCGGCGCATGGCGCGACGACGAGTTGCTGCGCTATCTCGCGAGCGGCGCGGCGCCGGGGCGCGCGTACGCGATCGGGCCGATGGCGGAAGTCGTCGCTAACAGCACGGAGTTTTTGACCGATGAGGATCGTCGGGCGATGGTGGCTTATCTTCGCTCGATGCCGGTTGTCGCTGGGCAGAGCGGCACGCGTTCGCGATGGAGCTTCGGCGCGGCGGGGCAGGCTGATATCACAACGCTGGATGCGGTGGGCGCGTTCGAGCGCGATGGGGCGAGAGGGCGGGCTGCGGCGATGGAAAACAAAAGCGACAACGCGAGCACCGGGAAAGCGCCGGGCACCGCGACGGATTCTGGCCGGGACAGCGCGAGCACCGCGAAGACGCCGGCCGCCGCGACTGAAATTGCCAGCGCCGGCGCGAGCACAGCGTACACGCCGGCCGCCGCGGCTGAGAATGGTCGCGACAGCGCAAGCACCGCGAGAACGCCGGGTACCGCGACGGAACTTGGCCGCGACAGCGCGAGCATCGGAAAAGCGCCGGCCACCTCGACTGAGATCGCCCGCGACAGCGCGAGCAATGCCAGGACGCCGACTACCGCGACCAGTTCCATCCGCGACAGCGCGAGCACCGCGAGAACGCCGGTCACCGCGAGCGGATCTGGACGCGACAGCGCGAGCGCCGCGAAAACCCTAGCTACCGCGACGGAACTTGGCCGCGACAGCGCGAGCACCGGAGAAGCGCCAGCCACAGCGACGGAAATTGGCCGCGACAGCGCGAGCACCGCGAAATCGCCAGCCACCGAGACGAAAGTCGGCCACGACAGCGCAAGCACCGCGAGGACGCCGACCGCCTCGACGGATTCCACCCACGCCAGCGCGGACGCCCAAAAGAGCCCGCAACGCGCGACCCAAGCCGACCCCGGCGCAGCTAACGCCTCCAATCCCCAAGGCGCTCGCCTCTACGCCGCCGCCTGCGCAAGTTGTCACGGCGTCTCGGGCGAGGGCGGCGCGTCCCCGTCGCTCGTCCACGACGCTGTGACTGCCGCGTTCGGCTCGATGGACACGAGCAACCTCGTCCTCGTGATCCTCCACGGCGTGAACCGCGAAACCCGCGATGCTCCAGCGCTCATGCCTGCGTTCGGCGCGTCCTTCTCCGACAAGGACATCGCGGCGCTCGCCAACTATGTGACCCACCAGTTCGGCGACCCTCGCGCGACGACGCAGGCCGAAGATGTCGCGCGGCTACGCTCGATCGCGCAATAATAGGGCTCGCTCAGTTCGCTTTCTGCCCGAAGTCAACGACTAGCAACGAACCAGCATCGAACCGGCTCGCGAAACGCCGAGCCGCCGACGCTACGAAATCCGCAGCGAAAGCGACCCAACACGCACACGTTCCATTGACCCGGCGCTAAGATCGACGCATGAATGATCCGACCTATTCCGCCGTCTGCAGGCATCCCGCCAACGATATTGGCCGCGACTTCGTCGTCGGCGACTTGCATGGCTGCGTCGATGCGCTGCGCTATCTTCTGAGCGAGATCGGCTTCGACGGCTCGCGCGACCGTCTCTTCTCGGTCGGCGATCTGGTCGACCGCGGCACGGATTCCCTCGCGGCCGTCGAGCTCATCGACAAGCCGTGGTTCTATCCGGTGCTCGGCAATCACGAGGATTCGCTGATCGCGGTGGCGGCGGGCCAGATGCGTCGTCAGTCGTGGTACGCCATCGGCGGCGCGTGGGCCGAGACGCTTCCCGACGTGCAACTCGCCGCGCTCGCCACTCGGCTCTCGACGCTGCCGCTCGTGCGCGTCGTCGGCGAGGGCGCGCGGCGCTTCAACGTGCTGCACGCGGAATTCTTCGGCAGCGACGCCGATCTGGACGTCGGCGTATTCTCGGAAGACACGCGCAGTCAGATGCTGTGGGGCCGCAGCCTCGCGCTCGGCAACGCGGACCCGTCGCGCCAGCGCGGGCTTTCGCCGACGTACTGCGGCCACACGCCGATGCGCGCGGTGCGGCAAATCGGCTCGCAGATCTATGTCGATACCGGCGCGTTCGCCGCCGAAGGACGACTGACCATAGTGGAAGTGGGCAGCGACGAAATCTGGTCGGTGAAGGAACGCTGGGCGGCGTCCGAAGGGGCGCGTGAACTCGCGTTGCCTTGAGCGTCGCGCTCGGAAGATAGCGCGGCACGAGCGTTTCGATACCGGCGCGTTCGCGGCGGAAGGACGGCTGACCATAGTGAGGTCGGCGGCGACTAGATCTGGTCGGTCAAGTAACGCTGGGCGGCGTCCGAATGCGCGCGCGAACTCGCGTTGCCTTAAGCATCGGGCTCTCAGGATAGCCTGGCACGACCGTTTCGACACCGGCGCGTTCGCTGCGGAAGGACGGCTGACGATCGTGGAAGTCGGCAGCGTCGAGATCTGGTCGATCAAGGAGCGCTAGGCGGCGTCCGAAGGGGCGCGTGAACTCGCGTTGCCTTGAGCGTCGCGCTCGGAAGATAGCGCGGCACGAGCGTTGCTCGCAGTCTCGCCACGAACCAAAAGCAACGAGTCGAGGCACGCAGTGGCGAGGATCGGACGCAACGCTGGACAAAACGCCGCACGCAGCGGCGGCAACGGGGCCGCGGAAGAACCGCGCGGCGCGCAGAACGTTCTGGCGCAGTCGCTCGCGGAAGAGCTTCCGCCCGGCCTGCGTTACGTGGACGATTCGCGCCGCGGCTACACGCGCGAATGGATCGACGGCGCGTTCGTCTACTTCAACACGCAAGGCAAGCGCATCGAAGACGAAGCCGAAATCCGGCGCATCAACGCGCTCGCCATTCCACCCGCTTACGTCGATGTCTGGATCTGCCCGGACTCGCGCGGCCATTTGCAGGCGACGGGCCGCGATGCGCGCGGCCGCAAGCAGTATCGCTATCACCCGCAATGGCGCGAAACGCGCGACGCCAACAAGTACGAACGCATGCTCGCGTTCGGCGCGGTGCTGCCGAAGCTGCGCGCCCGCGTGTCGCGCGATCTCGCACTCGACGGCATGCCCCGCGACAAGGTGCTCGCCACGGTCGTCCGCTTGCTCGATACGACGCTCATTCGCATCGGCAGCGAGGAATATGCGCGCGAAAACCGCTCTTACGGACTGACGACGCTGAGAAAGCGCCATCTGAAGGTGTCGTCGGGCACGCTGCGCTTCAAGTTTCGCGGCAAGAGCGGCATCGAGCACGATGTTGCCGTGAGCGATGCGCGCGTTGCCCGCATCGTCAAGCGCTGCATGGATCTGCCGGGGCAAGACCTCTTCCAGTATCTCGATGCCGATGGCGAGCGGCACTCGGTCAGTTCGTCCGACATCAACGATTATCTGCGCGAGATCACCGGCGCCGATTTCACCGCGAAGGATTACCGCACGTGGGCGGGCAGCGTGTTCGCGCTGGCGGCGCTGCGCAAGCTGCAATGGGAGACGGTGACGGAAGCGCGCAAGCATGTGGTCGGCACGATCAAGGAAGTGTCGCAACTGCTCCGCAATACGCCGGCGGTGTGCCGCAAGTGCTACGTGCATCCGGCTGTGATCGAGGCTTTCGAGGCGGGCGAACTCGCCGAGGCGTTGCCGGCGTCGCGGCGGCACGGGCTCAAGACGGACGAGGCCGCGCTCGTCATCTTTCTGGAGAAGGACGCGAAGCGCCGCGCCCGCGAGGCGGCCCGCGCGAACCGCAAGGGCGCAGCGGCAAGCGACGCGCGGCTCACCGGGCTGCTCGCGGAATCGAGCAAGAAGGCGCGCGCAGGGGCGCTGAAGGGGAGCGCGAAGGGCGCGGCGGCGCAGGCGCTTCAGACGGTGGCGCGCAAGACCTCGCCGAAAGCCGCGCGGCCCGCGACGAAGAAGCTGTCGCGCACGCGCAGTTCGACGGCCGTCGCGATCAACTAGCCCGAAGCTAGCCGACCTGGTTCAGTTCGAACACGCAATCGATTGCGTGACCGTTCCAGTTGTATTCGAGATACGCGGCGTGATGACAGTCGCGCAAGAGCGTCGTGCGCAGCGCGGCGAGACATTCGCCTTGCGGATCGCGCACCGACGGATAGACGATGCCCGGCGCGCCCGCTGCCCGCACCGCCCGGCCGAGCGCCATGCCGGGCGCGTAATCGTCCGGCGCGAGAATTCGCGGATTCAGCCCCGCCTGCGCTATGCGATCGCCCCTCACATCCACGACTTCGCCGCGCGCCGTCACGCGGTAGAGCCGCATCTGCTGACGCAGCGGCGCTTCCTTCGTCGCGCCGAGAAAGAGGCCGGCGTGATAGCGCGTCTCCGCAATTGCGGTCTGCCGGTCGCGGGCGCAATAGAACACGCCGTAGCTGCCGTCCGAGAAACGGCTGCCGTTCGGGTTCAGGTGCGTGAAGGCCGCCATGATCGGGCCGCAGCCGGGCCCGAAACAACGTTCTTCCGGCGGCACGAGATCCAAGTCGCCGACTTCGGTGCGCAGGCGGTCGTTGGTCATGGCTTCGAGCGCGTAAAGCGCGTCGAAATCTTGCGGCGATGCCACCCGGTCGAACAGATTCACGGCGGGAAAGCGGGTCGGAATCACGCGATACGCCGGCGACCAGTCCAGCTCGGCGTGTGGCCAGCGGTCCCGCCAGTTCGATACAGCCTGAGTGCCCGTCACGCCCAGCCGCCTCGCATTGCGTCGAGATATTGCCGGACGGCAACGAGATCGCTGACATTGCCCGCGAGCATGCGTTCGAGCGCCGGCCGTCCGCCGAATGCGGGCGCGGTGTTCGGACGCTTGACCCAGGTGTCGGCGGCTTGCGGATCGGGCAGAAGGATTTGCAGCGCCTTGTAGATGCCGAGAATCAGCGACAGGCGTTCGAGCGTGTCGCGCCCGACGCGAGCGGCTTGCGGCGCGTTTTTCCACTTGAAGAAGGTCGACCGCCCGGGTTTGCCCAGCAGGACGATTTGCTCGTCGGCTGAGAGGGACCACGCTTCCGCGATCTTGAAGAAGGCGCGCAGGCCGGCAGCGGACAGGTCGCCGAGATCCGGCGCGGGACGCGGCGCCGGATGGCCGGCCGCCGAGGATGCGGCGCGTGCGGCGTGAGGCATGTCGTTAAGTCTCCAAAGGAACCTTTAACGCATGTTAGTCCATATATGGATTTATACAAGCTAAATCTAACTTTCACGCGCCGTTCGTGCGGTTAGTCATCGTCGTCGGCGGGACCGTAGTAACGGCCGGGTGTATGCGTTTGAAGCGCATCCGCGATATCGGACGGCGTGCAATCGGCCCGTAACACGCGCCGCTGCACGCGCGGATCGCTCTTTAGCGTCCATTCGACGGTACGATACGGCTCGCCCCAGGGCGGCTCGATGGGCGCGGACAGGCGGCAGCGGCTCAACTTGAGCGCCGTATGGCGGCGCATGGCGCGGGCGAGGTTGGCGAAAGGGCGCGCGGCGGGGTTGGCGGACATGGCACATTCCTCACGTGGATGCCCGGCTGTGGGCGGCCGGGCGTGATCGCGCATCGAGTGTGTGCGCCGACAATTAAGCCCGGCTTAATCCGGATCCGCCGCGTGTGATATGCGGCAAAACGCCGCTCCTCGCGCGTTCTGCAATGCGCTGCTTCTCCGGTCAATAGTCCCTTCGGCATTTTCGCCACGCGGTGCATCGCCTGTTTGCCGGCCCGTCGCATTACTGTATATTCGTACAGCTTGTCTGCAACAAGGAGCTTGCCGATGATCTCCCGCAATGATTCGCTCGAAGCTGCCGCGCTCGAACGCTTCATGCGCGCAAGCCGCGCCGTGGACGCCGCCTTCGACGCCACGCGAGGCGAGCCGCAGTTTGAAGAGGGCACGCAGTCCGTCGCGCGGTCGCTCGCGCGCCTCGACGCCGCGCTACGCGAACTGGAAACCTCCGAACGCACGCTCGACGCAATCCTGGCGCGCAGCGCGCGTCGGGGTCACTGAGGTGCATCTAATACTCAACCGATGGAGCGCAACGAATTGAAACTCGCATTCCTGACGGTGGCTTTCGTGCTCGGAACGTCGCCGGTCGTGGCGGCGCAGCGGTACACGGAAGTCTGGAATCCGCCGGAAGCGAAGTCGCAATCGGCTAAGAGCAAGGCGAAGACGCACGCCGCATCGCGGACGGTCGCGAAGAAGAAGGCCCGAAGCGTGGCGGCGGTCAAGCAGATCGCCGACAAAGCTGCCATCGAGGCACCGACGGTCGCGCCGCGCGCGAAGGCTGCGTCGCCCCGACAGACGGAGCCTGTCATTCCCCGCAAGATCGAGCCGAACGGCCAGGTCATGCAGGTTTGAACCACACTGCATCAAACGAAGAAGGGCGCTCGGTCGAGCGCCCTTCTTTTTTGCAGCGAGGCGGCGGACGCTTGCGGCGCCCGCCCGATGTCATATGCGGCCCATCAACAACAGAACGATCACGACGATCAACACGACGCCGAGAATTCCGCTGGGTCCGTAGCCCCAGCTTCGGCTGTGCGGCCAGGACGGAATGGCGCCGATCAACAGCAGAATCAGGATGATGAGCAGGATGGTTCCGATCGTCATTTGACTTCTCCTTATAAAAGACCGCGCGACCATCCGGCTCGACGTGCACCTCCCAACCCGCTACACGTCTTAGCGCAGCGGCATCCAAGCCGCTGGCCGTCCGGCGTTGCGATCGACAAGGAGCAAAAAGCAAGGCCCGTGCCGACGTCGGCGCGGGCGCGGCAGCAAGGCGCCGCACGCGTACGCAAGGCTGCGTGCGACGATGCCGATTGTCAAAATGAAAGACGGGGTATCGGCGCGCGCAAAATTTTCAAAGCGAAACGCGCGCGCCCGGCCGTGCGTCAGAACAGTCCGCGGAATGCCCAGAAGAGCGCGCCGGCCAGCGCGATCGAAACGGGCAGCGTGAGCAGCCAAGCGAGCGCCAAACTGCGGACGGTTCGCCATTGCAGTCCGGAGCCGTTGGCGGCCATCGTGCCCGCGACGCCCGACGACAGCACATGCGTCGTGCTGACGGGCAGGCCGTAGACGTCGGCGGCGCCGATGGTCAGCATCGCGACGAGTTCTGCCGACGCGCCTTGCCCATACGTCAGGTGCGTCTTGCCGATGCGTTCGCCCACCGTCACGACGATGCGCTTCCAGCCGACCATCGTCCCGAGTCCGAGCGCCACGGCGACCGCTACTTTCACCCACGTCGGAATGAACTTCGTCGCGTGATCGAGCTGATGCTTGTAGTTGTCGAGCACGGCGACGTCGGCAGGCGCGAACGCGGGCGACTTCTGCTTCTCCATCACGCGCAGGGCTTCGGACGCGATGTACATCTCGTTTCGCACGTTGCGGACGTTGCCTTGCGGCACGGAGGCGATCGTCTCGCTGGGGCGGATCTGCGATTCGATCGAACCGATCAGCGCCTTCAACGAGGCGATGGTGTCGGGCGCGAGCGTCTTCGTCTGCACGAACTTCTCGACTTGCGCGCGCGCGTCCGGCGCCGGGGACGCGCCGCCGTTATATCGCTGGAGCACCTCGGTCGCGCTGTGGCTGACCGCGAGAAACGTCTGCGTCTCGGCAGGCGTCACCGCCTTGTTGAGCGCGTAGGCCGTGGGCACCGTGCCGATCAGAATGAGCATGATGAGGCCCATGCCCTTCTGGCCATCGTTGGAGCCGTGAGCGAACGACACGCCGGTACACGTCAAGATCAGCAAGCAACGAATCCAGAACGGCGGCGGCGTGTTCTTCTTCGGCTCCTGGTAAAGCTCCGGCACACGCACGACGAGCTTCAGCACGTACAGCAGAAAGCCCGCGAGCACGAAACCGACGAGCGGCGAGAACAGCAGCGACTTACCGACCGACACCGCCTGGCTCCAGTCGACGCCCGACGTGCCGTTGCTCCCGTGCAGCATCTGATTCATGACGCCGACGCCGATGACCGAGCCGATCAGCGTATGCGAACTCGACGACGGCAGCCCGAGCGCCCACGTGCCGAGATTCCAGATGATCGCCGCGATCAGCAGCGCGAAGACCATCGCGAAGCCCTGCGAACTGCCGACGCCGATGATCAGTTCCACCGGCAGCAATTGAAGGATGCCGAACGCCACTGCGCCGCTCGAAATCAGCACGCCGATGAAGTTCCACGCGCCGGACCACACGACGGCCAGATTCGGCGTCAGCGAGTGCGTGTAGATGACGGTCGCGACGGCGTTGGCCGTATCGTGGAAGCCGTTCACGAACTCGAAGCCGAGCGCGATGACCAGCGCGACGCCGAGCAGAAGGTAGGGAAACACCGACGATTCGCGCACCGGCGCGAGATCCTCGAACAGGTGCAGGATGCAATACACGACGCCCGCTCCGATGGCGAGCAAGAACAACAGAAACGCGAAGCGTTGCCCTGGCGTGCGGCCTTGCGTTTGCGGAAAGACAATCTGGTTCATGGCGCGTCCTTGAGGCGAGGAACTCCGGCAATGTCGAAGCAATAGGCCGGCGAGGGGAAAAGGTCATGTTTCATGGCGCGCGTGTCGTTTTCATGACTCTCGGAACAATTCCTATTTCCTCTGATGTGTCGCTTCGGGAACGTCTATGAGCACCCGCTTGGCCGCCAAGGGCGTCGATATAATTCGGCGGCACGTTTCGCGTATTCCGTCACTCGAGAGGCGACCGATGACCAAGGACACACCGCCCGCCGTCCCCGAACCGCTCGAGTTCGGCGGCTCGGTCTGGGTGAAAAGCGGTGGCGAAACGCTCGGCGGCGCGGCACGCATCGCGCTGCTGGCCGCGATTCGCGATACCGGATCGATCACCTCGGCCGCAAAACGCGTCGGCATGAGCTACAAGGCGGCGTGGGACGCCGTGGATACGATGAACAACCTCGCGGGCGAGCCGCTCGTGGCCAGCGCGACCGGCGGCCGGGGCGGCGGCGGAACGAGACTGACTGCGTCGGCGCTGCGGCTCATCGACACGTATCACGCGGTCGAGCGCGAGCATCGCAAGTTTCTTGAACACGTGGGCGAGGCCATCGAAGGCTTCGACCGCGATTGGCGGCTTATCGGGAGATTGGGGATGAGAACGAGTGCGCGGAACCAGCTGGCCGGCAAGATCACGAAAATCACGCGCGGCGCGGTGAATGACGAAGTGGAACTCGGCTTACCGGGCGGTCAGACCATCGTCGCGGTCGTCACGCATGAGAGCACGGAGGCGCTCGGCCTTCAGCAGGGCAGCGACGCGTTCGCGCTCATCAAGGCGTCGTGGGTAATGCTGATGGTAGACGCGCCCGCTAAGCTGTCGGCGCGCAACCAGTTGCGTGGGACCATTGCCAGCGTGACGCGCGGCGCGGTCAACGCCGAAGTCACGCTCTCGCTCGACGAGTCGACGACCGTCACCGCGATCATCACGAACCAGAGCGCGGAGACGCTTGGGCTGGCCGAGGGCCAGAAGGCTGTCGCCGTCGTCAAGGCGTCGAGCGTGATCATCGGCGTGAACGACTGACGCGTTCTCCGTTGCTTTACGCGGCGGCGGGCTCGCGCGGCGCTTGGGAGTCGGCGCGCCGGTCCGGCACGCGATAGATCTTCGCCTTCCAGCGCGCCCGAACGTACGGGCGCTCGTGGCCCGATAATCCGAGCGCAATCTCGGTGATCCAGTGCTGCGTCGGCACCGGGACGCCATGCAGCGCGACGACGACCGCGCCGAGGCTTGCCACCACGGGCGTCGGCGATAGCTTGCCGGCTTCCGCTTTCCACGCGATGCTCACGAACGCGATCGCCACCGCGCCGCCGAGCGCGCAGCCCGCGACGACTTCCGATACCGAATGCGCGTGGACCACCACGCGCGACCCGCCGATCAGCGCGCCCAGCAGCAGACCGACGCCGACGCCGCCCGCGCGCAACGGGCCGCGTGCCGGCAGCAGCGCGACAAAGAGCGCCACGGGAAGCACCGCGGTCGCCATGTAAGCGTGGCCGCTGATACCCGTGAAGTCGATAATGCGCACGCCGATTCCCCAGCCGATGAACGCGATCTTGCTCAGCGCGACGCATGCGCTGCCCGCGCCGAGCAGCGCGAGCCATTCGAGCGTGTACTTCCAGCGATAACCCAGCGCGAGCCACGCGGCAGCGGCGAGCCCGACCGGCAGCATGACGCCGACGCTGCCGAGGGCGGTAATGCTCAACCAGAGCGAAACGGGAATTTCGACGTTCATCAGGAGCAATAGGAATAGCAGTTGCTGCGTTGCGGCAGCGGTTACGCCGGTAAGCGGGTTGGAGCAGCAGTATACCGGTTGGGAGGAAGACGAATTTTTGGCCGTCACTTAGCCAACAAATTCGCCCAATTCTCTTCAACTTCTTTCTTCTGCCGTCAAGGCCGCACATTACGACGATGCACCGAGGCGTGCGAATGAGCGCATCATCCTAATTAGTGGTATTGTGCACTGCAACACGACGCGTCAAGCGCGCGTATTTGAAACACGCTTTAGGAGAACCAGCCGAATGTCGAAGAGCCTTACCAAACTCTGGTTGCGTGGCTTGAGACGCCTGGTCGCAGTTCAAGTCGAAGGCATCCGCCCGCCGAAGTCGCGCCCGGCTGCGAAGCCCGCGCGTTCGAAAACGGTACGATCGAAGCTCAAGTCGGGCGCCGCCTCGAAGGCCGCGGCTTTCGCGCCCGCTGCTCGTCGCCCCGAAACGCGCGAGTCCCGCGTGCGGCCGCGTGCGTCCGCATGGGCGCGCGGCAAGTGGGATCGCTCGTATCATTCCGCCCCGCCGACTGCCGGCCGGTTCGTCAACCACCTTTCCTACGCGTTGTACGTGCCGCCGAGAACCGGCCTCGGCCGCATGCCCGTCGTCGTGATGCTCCACGGCTGCAAGCAAAGCGCCGACGACTTCGCGCAAGGTACGCGAATGAATCTCCTCGCGGACAAATACGGCTTCGCGGTCCTATACCCGGAGCAGTCGAAGCACGACCATCCGCATCGCTGCTGGCGCTGGTACGACGATTCCGACAGCGGCGGCGGCGGCGAGGCGGCGTCGATCGTATCGCTCATTCGCGCGACGGTCGCCGAGCACCATTTCGATCCCGAACGCGTCTATCTCGCGGGCATGTCGGCGGGCGCCGGACTTGCGGCGCTGCTCGCCGTCCGCTATCCGGATTTGTTCGCGGCGGTCGGGCTGCATTCCGGCGTGGTTTTCGGCGAGGCGAACTCGGCGATCGGCGCGATGGACGTCATGCGTCGCGCAAGCCGCACCGACCCGGTGACGCTGATCGACGCCGCGCTCGACGTGCGCGACTATCCGGGCATGCCGGCAGTCATCATCCACGGCGAACTGGATTCGGTGGTGTCCGCCGAGAACGCCGAGCAACTGACGCAGCAGTTCCTTCGGCTGAACGGCTTCATCGACGCAGCGGGCAAGCCGCGCGCGGGCGAAGTGCGGGAGGAAACGCATGCCGACGGCGTCGTGCGCGACTTTTTCAAGAACGGGCGACGTGTCGTGAAGACGTCGATCGTGCGCGGACTCGGGCATGCGTGGGCGGGCGGCGACGACACCGTGGCCTTCCATTCGTCCAAAGGGCCGGATTCGTCTGCGGTGCTGTGGGAGTTCTTCAAGCATCAGCGCCGCTCCAGCGAGGCCGCGCGCGCGGCGTTCGTCGCTTAAACGCGGCGGCTCTGTTTCAGGTGTTGCAATTTCGTCTTTAGTATCAGCGTTCTAGCGGTAAATGCTGGCGCTGGCTCAGGGATTACCCTATAATCACGCTTATAGGTAGTTACCCCAGTATCCAGCGAGGCCAATCATGTTCCTGCTTTCCCGTATTTTCCTGTTCCTGACCAAGACCGCTGAAGAGCGTGACCGCGAGCGTGACGACGCGTACCTCGCTGAAGCCACCGACATCTATGATCTCGAATATCGCATGAAGAAGTTGGACCAGCGTGCCGCAGCACGTCATCCGTCGTGGATGGCGAACTGAGTCGTCCCTCGGCGCGAGCTTGAGTCGATGCGAAAAAGCCGGCAGTCAGCCGGCTTTTTTGTTGTCTGATCGCCGCATTCGCGCGGCGCCGTCAGCGTCCCGAGGCGCCGGACGTGTTCGGCAGGTCCGGCGCATCCGGCGTCTGCACGCCGAAGCAGCCGCGATACGTCGCGTAGAACGAGCAGTACAGCGCGGTGGTCACGAGAATCGACGCCGGCATCAGCACCGCGAACGCCATCTCCTGTCCGACGCCGAGCGCCTGCATCAGCGCGGTCAGGCCGAAGGAAATAGCGAGCGCCACCGCGATCCATAGGACGCCGTACAGGATGAACGCGCCGCGATTGCGCCAGCAAGAAACGAGGCTGAAGAACAGCGCTTTCGCGGTCGGAACCTCGTGCCATGCAATCAGAATCGGCGAGAACCAAAACAGCATGGCGACCGGCAGGTAGCACGCCATGGCCACCAGCACCGCCAGCGGACTGAAGCCGGCCGCGACGGTCTCCGGGTCGCCGGACGGCGCGTTGCCCATCATCAGGTTGAGGAGCGCGCCGCCATCCACCAGGGCGGAGATGCCGAAAATGCCCGCCATCGCGACGACATACAGCGCGCCCAGCACCAGCAAGCGGCGCGCGACCACACTTCCGTACGAGCGAAATCCGTCGACGAGGATGGTCGGCCAGACGGGCTTGCCCGCGATGGTGTTCCGGCACGCGGCCATAAAACCCACGGCGACGCCGGGAATGAACAAGAGCGGCAGCAACGGACCGACGAGCGGCACGCGCGAAATCAGCGTCATCACGAACAAATAGGCGAAGAACACCGTGAGGAACGCAAACGGGTTGCGGCGGAAGAGCCAGATGCCCTGGCGAAACCACACGTAGCCGGTTTTGGCGGGAACTTCGATGAGTCGCATGAGGAGTCGCTGAATTACCGTTGGGCGGAAGAGGACGCGGCTTGGACGCGCTCGCGCAGAATGCGCTCGAAATGGCCGGGATCGTGCGCCTTCAGCATCTGCGCTTCGCGCGGACGATGAAAGTCATAGAGCCGCGACACCCAGAAACGCATGGCGCCCGCGCGCAGCATGTCATTCCAGTGGCGTTCCTCGGCCAGCGTGAAAGGGCGCACGGTTTGATAGGCGCGCAAAAGCGCATCGACGCGGGCCGCATCGAGCGCGCCGGTCGTCAGGTCGACGCACCAGTCGTTCACGGTCACGGCCACGTCGAACAGCCACTTGTCGACGCCCGCGAAATAGAAATCGAAGAAGCCGCCGAGCCGCGCGTGCTCGCGGCCATGCGCGAACAGCACGTTGTCGCGAAAGAGGTCGCAATGGCACGGGCCGGCGGGCAGCGCCGCGTAATCGGCCGAGGCGAAAAAGGCGGTCTGATGCGCGAGTTCGGATTCGATCAGTTCGCGCTGGCTGTCGCTTAAGAAATCGATGATGGCCGGCACATTCTCCTGCCACCACGGCAGGCTGCGCAGATTCGGCTGATGCCGCGGGAAGTCGCGTCCCGCGAGATGCATGCGCGCGAGCATGTTGCCGACCTCGATGCAATGCGCGGGCGTCGGCGCCAGTTCGGGCGCGCCTTCGAGCTTGGTGACGATGGCGGCCGGCTTTCCGCGCAGCATGCCGAAGAGCGAGCCGTCGGAGCGCGGCATCGGATCGGGAACCGGCACGCGATGCGAGGCGAGATGGCGCATCAGATCCAGATAGAACGGAAGCTGCGTGGCCGTGAGATTCTCGAAGATCGTCAGCACGTATTCGCCGTGCGTGGTCGTGAGGAAGAAGTTGCTGTTTTCGATGCCCGATTGGATGCCGCGAAAGTCGACGACATCGCCGAGATCGTAATGTTGCAGCCAGTCGCCGAGCTCGGCGTCAGTGACGGGAGTGAATACGGCCATGCAGGAAACGTCGGTCTGGTTGATTGGCCCGCGCGGGGCCGAATGACGAAGCCCGCTCACGGAGAGCGGGCTCGAAGCTATCTTACTTGACTCAATAACGCAGATTCACGGACGGCAGGCGCGTGCTCGCGCGGCCGTTGTCGCGCACTTGCGGCGACGTATCCGCAGGCGCGCTCATCTGATAATGCGTGCCGAAATTCGAGTGGACGTTGATCTCGACAGGCTTGCCCTTGTCGCGGTACTCGGTGATCTCGGTTCCGTTCGGGCTCAGTTCGTGAAAGCTCGGCGTGCGCGGCGGCGAAATCTCGACCTTGGAGCTGACATTGGCGGGCGGCCGGTTAATGGCCTTGAGATCCGGAAGGCCCGCGGCTTCTTCCGCCGACATGGTGTGCTGAGCCGGTTGCGCCGCCGGCGGGTTCGCGTCGGATATCGGCTGCGCGAAGGCGCCAACGCTTGCGGCGGCGAGGACTGCCGCCGTCGCGACAGAAAGAAGCGGCTTCATGATAATTCTCCAGGGATGGCCGGATTCTAACAAACCCTATCGAAGCGTAACGGCCCGCGTTGCTTCGCGCGTGTCCGGCTTATCGGAAGGCGCGCGGTAGGGGCTTCATGGTCCGCGCTTTCTTCCGTGTTAATGTCGATTCATCGACAGGGCATTGAAGCACACGCACACAAAATCATGACAAACGACCGCACACAAACCACGCAAGGCACGCCGGCCAACGATTTCCCGACCGAATCCTTCGATGACCCGGTCGCCGCCGTCACGCGCCTTTCCGCCATTTACGAAGCGAACACCGCATTTCTGCGCGACGCCTTCGCGCGCTACCGGCGCAACGAGCAATTCACGCATCGGGTGCGCGCGTGCTATCCGTTCGTGCGAGTGCGAACGGAGCTGAACACGCACATCGATTCGCGCCGCTCGTACGGCTTTGTCGCGGGGCCGGGCATCTTCGAGACGACGCTCACGCGGCCCGATCTCTTCGGCGACTACTACCGCGAGCAGTTGCGCCTGCTCACGAAGAATCATCATGTGGGCATCGAAGTGGGCGTGTCGGCGCAACCCATTCCGATCCACTTCGCGTTCGCGGAAGGCATTCACCTCGAAGGCGATCTCGACCGCGACCGCCTGCTCGCGATGCGCAATGTCTTTGATACGCCGGACCTCGCGCTGCTCGACGACCGCATCGTCAACGGCACGTACGAGCCCGGACCGGGCGAGCCGCATCCGCTTGCATTGTTCACGGCGGCGCGCGTGGATTTTTCGCTGCATCGGCTGCGCCATTACACGGCGACGTCGCCGACGCATTTCCAGAACTACGTGCTCTACACGAACTATCAGTTCTACATCGACGAGTTCGTGAAGCTCGGCCGCACGCTGATGTCGCGCGCCGACGACGAAGAGACCCGCGCGTATCGCAGCGAATATTCGTCGTTCGTCGAGCCGGGCGATGTCATCACGTACAACGCGAATCTCGGCGAGCAGCCCGACGAAGGCACGGCGCTCGCGCGTTTGCCGCAGATGCCCGCGTATCACCTGAAGCGCGCGGACGGCAGCGGCATCACGATGGTCAATATCGGCGTGGGGCCGTCGAACGCGAAGACGATCACGGATCACATCGCGGTGCTGCGCCCGCACGCGTGGGTCATGCTCGGCCATTGCGCGGGCCTGCGCAACACGCAGCGTCTCGGCGACTATGTGCTCGCGCATGGCTATGTGCGCGAAGATCACGTGCTCGATGCCGATCTGCCGCTCTGGGTGCCCGTGCCGGCGCTCGCGGAAGTGCAGGTCGCGCTCGAAAAAGCGGTGGCGCAGGTGACGCAGCTGGAAGGTGTCGAGCTGAAGCGCGTGATGCGAACGGGGACGGTCGCGAGTGTCGATAACCGGAATTGGGAGCTGCGCGATCATCGCGAGCCGGTGCAGCGCCTGTCGCAAAGCCGGGCGATCGCGCTCGATATGGAGAGCGCGACGATTGCTGCGAACGGCTTTCGCTTTCGCGTGCCGTACGGGACGTTGCTATGTGTATCGGACAAGCCGCTGCACGGTGAACTGAAGCTGCCGGGGATGGCAGACCAGTTCTATCGCGCGCAGGTGGATCAGCACTTGCAGATCGGCGTGAAGGCGATGGAACTGTTGCGGATGAACGGCTTGTCGAGGCTGCACTCTCGCAAGTTGCGGAGTTTCGCGGAGGTGGCGTTTCAGTAATATAGGGCGCTCATCGGGGACGTTATCGAGCGTTGACGTTCCCCGTTTCCGCCACTTTGATGAGGATGTCTCGCTCGTAGGCGTACCACGCGGCGAGGCATGGCTTGTCCAAGCATCGTTGCTGCCGGTAGTTCCACTGCTTTCGAAGTCGTTCGGTAAGCGCAGCCTGATCGGTGACAATGCTTCGGACCTGCTGGACCAACTGTGCAAGAAGTAAGTCAGCGCTAGCTAACTCCGCGTCGTGGCAGACCAAATACTCCGGCGTCGAAAGAGCTTTCTTGCAGTCGAAGCTCGTTTGATAGGTGCGTGTATCAAGAAACGGAGCTTGACGCATTAATTCCTCCTCGTAGCGCTTTTCTTCGAGGAACGGAACTCCGCGTGCTGCCGCCGCATTCTTTGAAAGCTTGAACGATTCAATGACGTTTACGACTGTTTGCACGTCGCGCTTGCGATTTGCATCGGCTAGAACGTCAGCGATCGTCGACGCTCCTTCATTCCATTGCAGATAGGTCTTCCAGTCGGGATCATGGGCGATTTGATCAAGGTCAGGTTCTTGTTGCGTTAGATCGGCTACGAACTGCTGCTGAGGATCAGGCATGGCCTTGACAGGGGACGTGTCGTCCTGCGACTTTCCTGGACCTTCCGTTGCCGTCTCGTCCGTACGACTTGGTGGCGAGTCGGTTCTCGGGACGGATGACTGCGCGGGGCTGGCAATCGGCGATATTTGTTGCGGCGTGCCGGGAAATGCGCTGCTCAATTGAACCACGGCTACGACGGCGAGAGCGACCGCGCCGAGCCCTGCGCTTGCCCACAGCACGGTCATGCGCCACAGAGAGAATCGGTCTGCTTTTCTACGTGTTGAGAAGGCCCAGACTGTGCACACGATGGGAGAGAACCTGATAATCCCTGTCGCCGCTCCGACCGCTACTGCCGTCGGCTCTCCTACATCGCCAGCTAAGACCGAGGCGACGAGGCGAGAGTTTAGGTGATGCGCGATTGCTTCCCACGCAAAAGCCCAAACTCCGGCTCCCACGAATGCGCAAATCCATAGGGCGGCGTTGAAAAGCTTGCTGTGTTTGATACTTGCCATGCTTCGCTCCGACTACAAGTGCCGGGGCAAAGCTTACATTCTGCAGAACTAATAATCGTGAAAATTGGTCAAGGGCCTGAGCCTCGACAAGCCGGAGAGGCGGACTGAAGCGCGCGGAGACACTGATTCAAAGCCTCCGCGCCCAACCTTCAGCCTTACAAATAAAACATCCGATCCTCGTCCGACTTACCCTCAGCCGGTTCTTCCACCTTCTCTTCGCGGTCTTCATAGAACCGCAGCACGGCATCGAGCACCTGATCCGGCTCGTCGATGACTTGCATCAGATCGAGGTCCTTCTCGCTAATCACGCCATTGGTCAACAGCGTTTTCTTGAACCAGTCGAGCAGCCCCGCCCAGAACTCCGCGCCGACCAGCACGATAGGCACATGACGCGACTTCTTCGTCTGGATGAGCGTGAGCACTTCGGCAAGTTCGTCGAGCGTGCCGAAGCCGCCCGGCATCACCACGACCGCATCCGAATTCTTCACGAACGTTACCTTGCGCGTGAAGAAGTGACGGAAGCGCAGCGAGATGTCCTGCCACTGATTGCCCGACTGTTCATGCGGCAATTCGATGTTCAACCCCACCGACGGCGACTTGCCCGCGTGCGCGCCCTTGTTGGCCGCTTCCATGATGCCCGGACCGCCGCCCGAAATGACGGCGAAGCCTGCATCCGAGAACTTTTGCGCGATTTCGATGGTGCGCTGATAGTACGGCGACTCCGGTTTCAGACGGGCCGAACCATAGATGCTGATGGCAGGGCGGATCTCCGAGAGGTACTCGGTCGCCTCGATAAACTCTGCCATAATCGTGAACATCTGCCACGACGCGCGGGCCTTCTTGGCTGTCGCGCGCTCTTGATCTGCGAGTGATCGCAGACTCGGAATCACTTTTCTCTTGTTCATAATGCCTGAAGAACTCAGTCTTGAAGGTAAGACCCTGCTATTGGTCGACGGTTCTAGCTACTTGTACCGGGCTTACCATGCGATGCCTGACCTGCGTGGTCCCGACGGCGGTCCCACCGGCGCACTGTATGGGATGGTGAACATGCTGCGGCGCCTTCGCCGCGAAATCAATGCAGAGTATAGCGCGTGCATCTTCGACGCCAAGGGTAAGACCTTCCGCGACGACTGGTACGCCGATTACAAAGCCAACCGTCCTTCGATGCCCGAAGACCTCAGCAAGCAGATCGAGCCCATCCATGTCGCCGTGCGCGCGCTCGGCTGGCCGCTCGTGATGATCGAAGGCGTCGAGGCCGATGACGTCATCGGCACGCTCGCCGTGCAGGCCGAAAAGCGCGGCATGAAGGTAATCGTGTCGACGGGCGACAAGGATCTGGCTCAGCTCGTGACGGATCATGTCACCCTCATCAATACGATGACCAACGAAACGCTCGATCGCGCAGGCGTCGTGAACAAGTTCGGCGTGCCTCCGGAGCGCATCGTCGACTATCTGTCGCTCATCGGCGATACGGTCGACAACGTGCCCGGCGTCGAAAAGTGCGGACCCAAGACCGCGCTCAAATGGCTTACCGCATACGAAACGCTCGATGGCATCGTCGCACACGCGAGCGAGATCAAAGGTGCGGTAGGAGACAATCTGCGCAAGGCTCTCGACTTCCTGCCGATGGCGAGAAAGCTCGTCACCGTGCACACGGAATGCGACCTCACTTCGCAGATCGACTCTATCGAAGAGACGCTGCAAACGCGCCCTGAATCGCGCGACGAGTTGCGCGACGTGTTCCTGCGGCACGGCTTCAAGACGTGGCTGCGCGAGATCGAAATCGCGGATGCCGTCGAAGGCCCGACCGATACCCCACCCGCCGAAGTCACCGAGATCGTCCATCACTACGAGACCGTGCAGTCGTGGGAGCAGTTCGATGCATGGCTCGCGCGCATCGAAGCCGCCGAGATTACGTCGTTCGATACGGAGACCACGTCGCTGGATCCGATGGTCGCGCAGATCGTCGGCTTGTCCGTGGCAGTCGAGCCGGGACATGCCGCGTACATTCCGGTCGCGCATCGCGGGCCGGACGCGCCCGTGCAGTTGCCGCGCGACGAAGTGCTCGCGAAGCTCAAGCCCTGGCTCGAGGACGCATCGAAGAAGAAGGTCGGCCAGCATCTGAAGTACGACGAGCAAGTGCTGGCCAATCACGGCATCGAGCTGAACGGCGTCGAGCACGACACGCTGCTGCAATCGTACGTGCTGGAGTCGCATCGTCCGCACGACATGGATAACCTCGCGCTGCGGCATCTGGGCGTGAAGACCATCAAGTACGAAGACGTGGCGGGCAAGGGCGCGGCGCAGATCGGCTTCGATGAAGTGGCGCTGGAGAAGGCCGCCGAATACGCAGCCGAAGACGCCGACGTGACGTTGCGCCTGCATCAGACGCTTTATCCGCAGGTCGCGGAAGAAGAAGGACTGCTGCGCGTGTATCGCGATATCGAAATGCCGACCGCGCGCGTGTTACGCAAGATGGAGCGCAACGGCGTGCTGATCGACCGCGAGAAACTCGACGCGCAAAGCAACGAAATCGCCAAGCGCCTGATCGAGCTACAGACGGAAGCCTACGAGCATGCCGGCGGCGAATTCAATCTCGGATCGCCCAAGCAAATCGGCCAGATTTTCTTCGAGAAGCTGCAATTGCCCGTCGTGAAGAAGACGCCGAGCGGCGCGCCTTCCACGGACGAAGAAGTGCTGCAAAAGCTCGCAGAAGACTATCCGCTGCCGAAGGTGCTACTCGAACATCGCGCGCTGTCGAAGCTCAAGTCGACGTACACGGACAAGCTGCCGCGCATGGTCAATCCGGCTACGGGCCGCGTGCACACGAACTACGCGCAGGCCGTCGCGGTGACGGGGCGCTTGTCGTCGAACGAACCGAATCTGCAAAACATTCCCGTGCGAACCGGCGAAGGCCGGCGCATTCGCGAGGCGTTCATCGCGCCGCCGGGCAGCAAGATCGTGTCGGCGGATTATTCGCAGATCGAACTTCGCATCATGGCGCACATTTCAGGCGATGCCTCGCTCATGCGCGCGTTCACGGAAGGCGAGGACGTGCACCGCGCGACGGCATCCGAAGTGTTCAGCGTGACGCCGCTCGAAGTGGACAACGACCAGCGGCGCATCGCGAAGGTCATCAACTTCGGCTTGATCTACGGCATGAGCTCGTTCGGTCTCGCGTCGAATCTCGGCATCACGCGCGACGCGGCGAAGCTCTATATCGACCGCTATTTCGCGCGCTATCCGGGCGTGGCCGCGTACATGGAAACCACGCGCGTGACGGCGAAGATGAACGGCTTCGTCGAAACCGTGTTCGGGCGGCGGCTGTGGCTGCCCGAGATCAATGGCGGCAGCGGTCCGCGCCGTCAGGCGGCCGAGCGCGCCGCGATCAACGCGCCGATGCAGGGCACCGCCGCCGACCTCATCAAGATGTCGATGATCGCGGTGCAGGACTGGATCGAACAAGCGGGCATGCGCACGAAGATGATCATGCAGGTCCACGACGAACTCGTGCTCGAAGTGCCCGAAGAAGAACTGCCGGACGTGCGCAAGCGCCTGCCCGAACTGATGTGCGGCGTCGCCGAACTGAAGGTGCCGCTCGTCGCGGAAGTGGGCGTCGGCAACAACTGGGAAGAAGCACACTGAGGGCGACTGAGGGCGACTGAGGGCGCACTGAGCGGCCGGCATCGAGCATATGTCGTTCATGCGACGGCGGCGCTTGTGAATGCCGCGTCGCATCACGCACAATGAGGCAACGAGGCGAGCGGACAGCGCCGTGCAATCCATCAGGCAAAGGGAGAGCTCTTCATGCATCGCTTCATTATCGTCGGCGGCGGGGCGGGCGGTCTCGAACTCGCGACGCGTCTCGGTGACCGCTTCGGTTCGGGCGAAGGCAAGGCCGACGCCAAAACGGACGCCAAAACGCCGCGCGCGCAGATCACGCTCGTGGACCGCAATCCGACGCACATCTGGAAGCCGTTGCTGCACGAAGTCGCGGCGGGCAGCATGGACCCGTTCACGCAGGAACTCGAATACGCGGCGCAGGCGCTGTGGCACGGCTTCGAGTTCCAGCAGGGCGAGATGATCGGCCTGAACCGCGCGGCAAAGCGCATCACAATAGGCGCGCTGCGTGACGACGAAGCCGGTGAACTGTTGCCCCAGCGCCAACTGGAATACGACACGCTCGTGATCGCGATCGGCAGCACGACGCATTTCTTCGGCGTCGAGGGCGCGCAGCAGTATTCGATCGCGCTCGATACGGTCGGTCAGGCGGAGCTTTTTCGCAAACGGCTGATCGCCGCGTGCATGCGCGCCGAGCACGTCGTGCCCGAACTGGCCGTCGAAGGGCCGGCGCAGGAGCCTGTCGTCGTGGAAGCCGCGCCGCGCATTCAGATCGCGATTGTCGGCGCGGGCGCGACGGGCGTCGAACTGTCGGCGGAACTGCGCAACACCGCGCAAGTGCTGTCGGCGTACGGCCTGCACAAGCTCGATCCGAAGAACGACATCGGCATCGTCCTGATCGAAGCGGGGCCGCGCATTCTGCCGGCGTTGCAGGAGCGTGTGTCGACCGCCACGGCGGAACTGCTCACGAAGCTCGGCGTGAAGCTGATGACGGGCGAGACCGTCGCGCAGGTCTCGCGCGACTCGATCCGCACGGCGAGCGGCAAGATCATCCGCGCGGACCTGACGGTGTGGGCGGCGGGCATCAAGGCGCCCGCGGTGCTGTCGCAACTCGACGGCCTGCCGACCAATCGCCTCGGTCAGTTGATCGTGCGCCGCACGCTGCAAACCGAAATCGACGACAACGTCTTCGCGCTCGGCGATTGCGCGGCCTGTCCGTGGCCCGGCAACGAGCGCAACGTGCCGCCGCGCGCGCAGGCGGCGCATCAGCAGGCGAGTTTCTTGTTCAAGGCGTTCGCGCGGCGCATGGACGGCAAGCCGCTGCCCGAATACACCTATCGCGATTTCGGCTCGCTCGTTTCGCTCGGACATTACAGCGCGGTCGGCAATCTGATGGGCGGGCTGATCGGCGGAAACATGCTGATCGAAGGGCTCTTCGCGCGCTTCATGTACATGTCGCTATACCGGCTCCATGTGGCTGCGCTGCATGGCTACGCGCGCATGGTGCTCGATACCTTCGCGCACTGGCTGCGCCGGTCCACCGCGCCGCGCGTGAAGCTGCACTGACGGCTTAAGCGCTTGCGGAACAAAGCTGTTTAGAATGGGCGGCGCGCGCGGTGTCGTGCGCGCCCGGGCGATGCGGCTTGCCGCCCGAACAGTCGTGTAGCGCCGCGCTGCGACGTTCCAGCGCGGTTTCCGGTTCAGTGCCATCGGTGCGGCTGTGGCTCGACACGCGAGCGAGCCGCATCGGCGGCGCGTTGGCGGCGCTTGCCGCAGGAGCTTCGTATGCTGAGTCCCGAAGTCGACAGCCTCATCCCGCGCGTTCCGTTCGATCGACGCACTTTCATCAAGGCCGCTTTCGGCACCGGCTTCGCGGCTGCGGTGCTGCCGGTCTCCGCGCAGACCATCCATACCGATGCCGACGGTCTCGAAGCCGGCGCGATCGGCGTGCGCGGCGCGGACGGCACGCTGATTCCGGCGTATCGCGCGCAGCCGCTCGGCAAGACGCATCTGCCGGTCATCATCGTGATCCACGAGATTTTCGGCGTGCACGAGCATATCGCCGATGTCTGCCGCCGCTTCGCCAAGCTGGGCTATCTGGCCATCGCGCCGGATCTTTATACGCGGCAAGGCGATGCGTCGGTGTATCCGTCGATTCAGCAACTCAACGATCAGATCGTCTCCAAGGTGCCGGATTCGCAGGTGCTCTCCGATATCGACGAGACAGTCAAATGGGCCGGCGAGCACGGCGGCGATCTCAAGCGGCTCGGCATCACCGGCTTCTGCTGGGGCGGGCGCATCACGTGGCTGTACGCGGAGCACAATCCGCGCGTGAAGGCGGCGGTCGCGTGGTACGGGCGCCTCGCCGGCAACAAGACGGCGAACTCACCGAGCAATGCGATCGACAACGCTGGCGAACTGAAGGTGCCCGTGCTCGGCCTATATGGACGGCAGGATCCGAGCATTCCGCAGGACACCATCGAGCAGATGAAACAGGCCATCGCGAACGGCCCGCCGAGCGCGCGCGGCTCGCAGTTCGTGGTCTACGACGACGCGCCGCACGCGTTTTTCGCGGATTATCGCCCGAGCTACCGCAAGGCCGACGCCGAAGACGGCTGGAAGCGCGCGCTCGCGTGGTTCCACGAGCACGGCGTCAAGTAAGACGGATCAGGCCTTCGCGCCGGTCGCGACGGGGCGGCCCGGATCGGCGCTCCATTCGCTCCATGAGCCCGGATAGAGCGCGGCGCCGTGCAGCCCGGCGATTTCCATTGCGAGCGCGTTATGGCACGCCGTCACGCCGGATCCGCATTGCAGCACCACGCGATCCGCGGGCGTCTCGCCGATGAGCGAGGCGAACGTTTCGCGCAGTTCGTGTGCCGTCTTGAAGCGGCCTTCCTGCGTCAGGTTGTTCTTGAAGAAGTGGTTCAGCGCGCCGGGAATGTGGCCGCCGACCGGATCGATCGTTTCGTTCTCGCCGCGATAACGGTCGGCGGCGCGCGCATCGATCAGCAGATGATCGCGCGTGCCGATACTGCGTTCGATCGCTCGCGCATCCACGGTCACTTGCAGCGGCTGGCCAGCCTTGAACGTGCCCTGCGCTTTCGGCGGCACGGCCGTGTCGAGCGGCTTGCCCGCAGCCTCCCACGCTTGCAGGCCGCCATCCAGCAACGCGACCGAATCATGCCCGAGCCAGCGCAGCAGCCACCACAGACGCGCGGCGTACATGCCGCCTTGCGCGTCGTAAGCGACGACTTGCTGGCCTTCGTTCAAGCCGAAGCTCGCGAGCTTCTCGACGAGCGCTGCGCGCTCCGGCAACGGATGCCGGCCGTTCGTGCCGGTTTTCGCGCCGGACAGGTCGCGGTCGAGATGCAGGTAATGCGCGCCGGGAATGTGGCCGGCGGCGTAGGCCGTTTCTCCGGCTTCCGGCGCGGCCAAATCGAAGCGGCAGTCGAAGACGAGCACGCTGCCGGGCGCGTCGGCGAGCCATTGGGCGAGATTGGCCGCTGAAATGAGCGTGGTGTAGTGAGTGTGCGGCATGGCGGCTCCTGATAGCTTCGGCACGGACTTCGAAGTGGATGAACGCCTAGTGTAAACAAGAAAACGGGCCCGAAAGCCCGTCTCTTGCGATGATGCGCTGCGCTCAAATGCTGCCGAGCTGATGCCGCAGGAACTCGTGGAAGTGCTGCATGCCCGATTCCATCGGACTTTGATACGGCCCGACCTGGTTCTCGCCGCGCGACATGAGCGCGCGACGGCCCGCGTCCATGCGCTCGCCGATTTCATCGTCCTCGCGCGCCGTTTCCATGTACGCGGCGCGCTCGGCCTCGATGAACTCGCGCTCGAACAGCGCGATCTCCTCGGGGTAATAGAACTCGACGATGTTCGTCGTCTTCTGCGTGCCGCGCGGAATGAGCCACGACACGACGAGCACGTGCGGATACCACTCGATCATGAGACCGGGGTAGTACACCATCCAGATGGCGCCGAACTCCGGCGGCGCGCCGTTGCGAAAGCGCAGGACCTGGTCGTGCCATTTGCGATACGTCGGGCTGCCGGGCTTTTCCAGATTCTTGTGGACGCCCACCGTCTGCACGCTGTACCAGTCGCCGAATTCCCATTCGAGGTTGTCGCACGACACGAAACTGCCGAGACCCGGATGGAACGGCGCGACGTGGTAGTCCTCCAGATAGACCTCGATGAAGGTCTTCCAGTTGTAGTTGCACTCGTGCACTTCGACGTGATCGAACATGAAGCCCGAGAAGTCGAAGTGACGCGCCGTGCCGAGCTTGGCGAGATCGGCCGCGACGTTGCGGCCCTCGGCCTCGAAGAGCAGGCCTTGCCAGTTCTGTAGCGGCGTGGCGCCGAGATTGAGGCACGGTTTGTCGGCGAAATGCGGCGCGCCGAGCAACTGGCCGCTCAGATCATAGGTCCAGCGGTGCAGCGGACAGACGATGTTCTCCGCGCTGCCGCGCCCGTTTAGCATGATGGCCTGACGGTGACGGCACACGTTGGACAGCAGTTCGATGTTGTTCTGCTGATTGCGGACGAGCACGCGCCCTTCGCCTTCGCCGGGAAGCGCGAAATAGTTCCCCGCTTCGGGGACCATGAGTTCGTGCCCGATATAGCGTGGACCTTGCTTGAAAAGTACGTCGATTTCGCGCGTAAGAAGCGCTTCGTCAAAGTAAGCCGTGACTGGCAGTTGACTATGAACAGCCTTCAACTGCAATGCATTGCTCAGATTGGACATTCCCACTCCCGATGAAGACGTGAAAGCAGTGAACAACCCAACCATCGAAGATTCGATTTAGGGAGCCCGCGATTATACCGAAATCCGCCTCGCCGGGGCGCATAAGGTCTTGATTTGGGTATAAATTGTCGCGAGAGTTCCTACAAATGCGCATTTAGCTGATCTTGCGCAAGAGTCGTTCCGCGCGCATGTCGTCCGCATGCCGCGCGGCGTGGCATCGCCGTGCGCGGGGGTCGCCGTCGCGTCGCGCGCACGGGATGCGGGTCGAAAAATCGGCTTTTGCCGTAGAATGTGCGACTTGGTTCCAATTTTCACCGCACATCCACGATTCATGGCGAAGACCGCAGAAGACGCAACAAGCGAAGAAGCCCGCGCCGATGCGCCGGGCGCGGACAGCTCGCCGCTTCCGCAGAATTACGAAGCGGCGCTGGCCGAACTCGAATCGCTCGTCGCGCGCATGGAAGAGGGCGCGTTGAGCCTCGAAGAATCGCTTGCCGCGTACCGCCGAGGCGCGGCGCTTGTCGGCTTTTGCCAACAACAGCTCGAAAAAGTCGAGCAGCAGGTTCGCGTGCTCGACGGCGAGACGCTCAAGCCGCTGCCCGGCGACGCAGAACGCGCGACGAACGACAACGGGGACGATCTATGACCTTCGAACAATGGATGCGCGCCACGCTCGACCGCGTCGAAACCGCGCTCGAGCACTATCTTCCCGGCACGGATGTCGCGCCGGCGCGTCTGCATGAAGCCATGCGCTATGCCGTGCTCGGCGGCGGCAAGCGCGTGCGTCCGCTTCTGGTTCACGCGGCCGGCGAACTCACCGGCGCGAGCGCGCAGGCGGTCGAAGCGGCGAGCGCCGCGCTGGAGATGATCCACGTCTATTCGCTCGTGCACGACGACATGCCCGCGATGGACGACGACGCACTGCGTCGCGGCAAGCCCACGGTACACATTCAATATGACGAAGCGACGGCGCTGCTTGTCGGCGACGCGCTTCAGTCGCAGGCGTTCATCGCGCTGACGGCCGAAGGCAATGGTCTGTCGGACCGCCAGCAGGCCGCGCTCGTGCGCGAACTGGCGGTCGCGAGCGGCTCCGTCGGCATGGCGGGCGGGCAGGCCATCGACCTCGAAAGCGTCGGGCGCAAGCTGTCGCGGCCCGAACTCGAAACCATGCATCGCAAGAAGACGGGCGCGTTGCTGCGCGCGTCGGTGCGCATGGGCGCGCTTGCAGGCGACGAGCCGGGCGCGGACGTGCTCGCCGCGCTCGATCAATACGCCGCTGCCGTCGGGCTCGCGTTTCAGGTCGTCGACGACATTCTCGACGTCACGGCCGATTCCGCGACGCTCGGCAAGACCGCCGGCAAAGACGCGCAGCATGACAAGCCGACTTACGTGTCGATCATCGGACTCGACGCGTCGCGCGAACTCGCGGCGCAGCTCGGCCGCGACGCGCACGCCGCTATCCAGCCGTTCGGCGCTCGGGCGCAGCGCCTTGCCGAACTCGCCGACCTGGTCGTGAACCGGGCGCATTAATTGTTGAACGCGTGACGAAGCCCACGGCGCGAAACGTAGAAGTCACTCGCGCTGAACGAATCACGCCAGTTTTCCTAAAATGGGACGACGATGTACGACTTGCTGAAAACCATCGACGATCCGGCCGATTTGCGTGCCCTCGATCGACGCCAACTGCAGCCGCTTGCCGACGAACTGCGGGCCTATGTGCTCGACAGCGTGTCGCAGACGGGTGGCCATCTGTCGTCCAACCTCGGCACGGTCGAGCTGACGATCGCGCTGCATTATGTGTTCGATACGCCGAACGACCGTATCGTCTGGGACGTCGGCCATCAGACGTATCCTCACAAGATTCTGACCGGACGCCGCGACCGGATGCCGACGCTGCGTCAGCTCAACGGCATTTCGGGCTTTCCGCGCCGCAGCGAATCCGAGTACGACACGTTCGGCACGGCGCATTCGAGCACGTCGATTTCGGCGGCGCTCGGCATGGCCATCGCGAACAAACTGCAGGGCGACAACCGCTATTCCATCGCCGTGATCGGCGACGGCGCGATGACCGCGGGCATGGCGTTCGAGGCGATGAACAACGCGGGCGTCGCCGACGACCTGCCGCTGCTCGTCATCCTCAACGACAACGACATGTCGATCTCGCCGCCGGTCGGCGCGCTGAATCGCCATCTGGCGCGTCTGATGTCGGGCCGCTTCTATGCCGCCGCCCGCGCGGGCGTGGAGCGCGTGCTGCGCGCCGCGCCACCGGTGCTCGACCTCGCCCGCAAGCTCGAAGAGCACGCGAAAGGCATGATCGTGCCGGCCACGCTCTTCGAAGAGTTCGGCTTCAACTACATCGGCCCGATCGACGGCCATGATCTCGATTCGCTCATCCCGACGCTGCAAAACATCAAGGAACTGCGCGGCCCGCAATTCCTGCACGTCGTCACGAAGAAAGGCCAGGGCTACAAGCTCGCGGAAGCCGATCCCGTTCTGTATCACGGCCCGGGCAAGTTCAATCCGGCCGAAGGCATCAAGCCCTCGACCGCGCCGTCGAAGAAGACCTACACGCAGGTCTTCGGCGAATGGCTCTGCGACGCCGCCGCGCAGGATTCCCGCGTGGTCGGCATCACGCCCGCCATGCGCGAAGGCTCGGGCATGGTCGAGTTCGAAAAGCGTTTCCCGGACCGCTACTTCGATGTCGGCATCGCGGAGCAGCACGCCGTCACGTTCGCGGGCGGGCTGGCTGCGGACGGCATGAAGCCGGTCGTCGCCATTTACTCGACGTTCCTGCAGCGCGCGTACGACCAGTTGATCCACGACGTCGCGTTGCAGAATCTGCCGGTCGTATTCGCAATCGACCGCGCGGGCCTGGTCGGTGCCGACGGCGCGACGCACGCGGGCAATTACGATCTCGCGTTCCTGCGCTGCATCCCGAACATGACGGTGATGGCCGCATCCGACGAAAACGAATGCCGTCAGATGCTCTACACGGCGCTTCAGCAGCCGAACCCGACGGCCGTGCGCTATCCGCGCGGCGCGGGCACGGGCGTCGCCACCGTCAAGCAGATGACCGCCATTCCGCTCGGCAAGGGCGAAATCCGCCGTCAGTCGTCGCAGAAAATGGGCTCCGGCAAGCGCATCGCGATTCTCGCGTTCGGCACGATGGTCGCGCCGTCGCTGGCCGCCGCCGAGGAACTGGACGCCACCGTGGCGAACATGCGTTTCGTGAAGCCCGTCGACGCCGATCTGCTGCGCGAACTGGCCGCGACGCACGACGCGCTCGTGACCGTCGAGGAAGGCACGATCATGGGCGGCGCGGGTTCCGCGTGCGTCGAGGCGCTGCTCGCGAGCGGCGTCGTCAAGCCGGTGCTGCAACTCGGCCTGCCGGACGTGTTCATCGACCACGGCGATCCGGCCAAGCTGCTCGCGAGCGTCGGGCTGGATGCGGCCGGCATTGCGCATTCCATCCGCGAGCGTTTCCTGTCCGCGGTCGAAGCGGCGGACAAGCTGACCAAGCGCGTCGCCTGACGCAGAATCGGCCACGGGCGCTCGGGGCGCGCCGTTCATCGGCAATGGCCGCAGTGTGTTTGCATACGGCGCGGGCTTCGTCCCGCGCCGTATGCGTTTCACCGTTTAGCGCCACGCGCGTGAAGCGTCGGTGCAGATAGGACATAAAAACATGAATCAGATGAATCCCGCCTTCGTGATGCCGGACGTCCAAAGCACGCCCGACACGCGTCAGATCGCGATTCAGCGCGTGGGCGTGAAAGGCGTTCGGCATCCGTTGTCGGTGCGCACGGAAAGCGGCGTTCAGCCGAGCGTCGGCGTATGGAATCTCGACGTGCATTTGCCGGCCGAACAGAAGGGCACGCACATGTCGCGCTTTGTCGCGCTGCTCGAAGAACATCGCGAGCCGCTCGATCAGGCTGCGCTCTGCGCCATGCTCGCGTCGATGCTCGCGAAACTCGAAGCGCATTCGGGCCGTATCGAAGTGACGCTGCCGTACTTCGTGATGAAAACGGCGCCGGTGTCCGGCGTGCAGAGCCTGCTCGATTATGAGGCGACGTTCATCGCCGAGAAGCGCGACGGCCAGACGCGGCTGACGCTGAAAGTGCTCGTGCCGGTCACGAGCCTGTGCCCGTGCTCGAAGAAGATCTCGCAGTACGGCGCGCACAATCAGCGGTCGCACGTGACGATCACGGCGGAACTGGCGGGCGAGGTCGCGGTGGAAGAGCTGGTGCGCATCGCGGAAGAAGAGGCGTCGTGCGAGCTGTGGGGGCTGCTGAAGCGCCCCGACGAGAAGTTCGTGACCGAGCGCGCGTATGAGAATCCCAAGTTCGTCGAGGACCTCGTGCGCGATATCGCGACGCGGCTGAACGCGGACGAGCGCATCGTCGCCTACGTGCTCGAAGCGGAGAACTTCGAGTCGATCCACAATCACAGCGCGTATGCGGTGATCGAGCGCGACAAACGCTGATCGCGTGAGCTGGTCGAGGCGAGCGAAAGCCGGTTCGAGCGACCGGCTTTTTCATGCGAATTCCATTTGCGCCGACGCATGCGTCTCGCGCACCGAATCCACGACGAGCGAGGCCAGCCGCTCGATCGGCGGCGAGGCGGTTCCCGGCGTGCGATGCAGCGCGAGCGTGATGGCGGGCAGCGTCGGTAGTGCGTGCTCGGCCTCGTCGAGCGTGCGCACGGTGGCGGGCAGCCCGTAGCACGTGCGCACGGTCAAGCCGAGCCCTGCAGCGGCAGCGGCCCAAAGACCGGAAAGGCTCGGGCTCGTGAAGGCGACACGCCATTTGATGCCCGCGCGATCCAGCGCCGACGTCGCCGCGCTGTGAAAGAGGCAGGGACGATCGAACGCGATGAGCGGCAGCGGCTCGTTGCGGTCGTTTTGCCACGGAACGGTGGACGAGCCGATCCAGCGCATCGACGGCGAGGCGAGCGGCTGCATCTGCGCCGCGCCGGTCGTGCCCCACACGAGCGCGAGGTCGAGCTGCCCGGCGTCGATGCGCTCCAGCAGTTCGGTATTGCGCGCGACGCGTGCCTCGATCCGCACTTTCGGATGCGCCCGCGCAAAGCGGCCGAGCACGTCCGGCAGCACGACTTCGCCGAAATCTTCCTGTAGACCGAGCCGAATCCAGCCTTCCAGATCGACGCCGCGCACGGCGACGGACGCTTCGTCGTTCAGTTCGACGAGGCGTCGCGCGTACGCGAGCATCACTTCGCCCGCGTCCGTCAGCGCGAGCCCGCGCCCCGATTTACGAAAGAGCGTGGTACCGGCCTGTTCTTCGAGCTTGCGAATCTGCGCGCTGATCGCGGACGTCGAGCGCCCGACCCGATCTGCCGCCTTCGCGAAGCTGCCCAGATCCATGCCTGCGACGAAGCTGCGCAGCACGGCAAGATCGAACGTAACGTGATTCATCGCAACCATCCTGTTTTTTCGAACGACGCATCCGAAACTTTGTGATTTTCGGGACGATGCTAAGCCGTCAGACTGCTCGGAGTCAAACGAAAGACGAGGACAGCAATGGCAACCCTTTTGACCGTGAATGCGCCCGCGTGGAGCGCTGCGCATCGATGGAAAGTGCTCAGCGTGGGCGTGGCGGCGAACGCGAGCTTCTCGGCGGCGGCGACGGGCATTCCGACCACGGCGGTATGGCTGCGCAGCGGCTATCACCTCGACAATGGCGGCTTGGGACTCGTGCTCGGTGCGCTGGGGTTGGGCGTCGCGGTCTCCGAATTGCCGTGGGGCCTGCTCACGGACCGTTGGGGCGACCGGCCCGTTCTGCTGACCGGCCTTTTCGCCACGGCCGCGACGCTGCTCGCAACGAGCATTCTCGCCACGCCGCCCGGGACCACCCTCGGCTTCCTCGTCTTCGCGATGTGCCTGCTCGGCCTGCTCGGCGGCAGCGTCAACGGATCGAGCGGGCGCGCGGTCATGTCGTGGTTTGCGGAAAACGAGCGCGGCCTCGCGATGAGCATCCGCCAGACGGCCGTCCCGCTGGGCGGCGGAATCGGCGCGGCGCTGCTGCCGTGGCTCGCCTCGACGCATGGCTTCACGGCGGTGTTCGGCGCGCTCGCCGCGATGTGCGCGGTCTCCGGTGCGTTCGCGTGGCGCTGGCTGCGCGAGCCGCCGATTGCCTCGCATCGCGCAGCCGAGCCTTCCTCCGCTATCGCCGATGCAGCCGATCGTGGCCCGCTTCGACGTCCATGTATCTGGCGGATGGTGACGGGCATCGGCGTGCTGTGCGTGCCGCAGTTCGCGGTGCTGACCTTCGCGACTGTGTTTCTGCACGATGCGGGCGGCTTCGGCGTCACGGCGATCAGCGCGACGATGGGCGCGATCCAGCTCGGCGCAATGGTCATGCGCGTCGTGAGCGGCCGACTCACGGACCGGCACGGTAACCGGCGCGCGTATCTGCGTGCTTCGACGCTCGTGGCGTCCGCATCGTTCGTCGCGCTGGCGGCGGCCACGGCGCTTGGCGTCGCGCGCACGCCGGCGCTGCTTGCCGTAATGCTCGTGCTCGCGGGCGTGTGCGTGTCCGCATGGCACGGCGTCGCGTACACGGAACTCGCTACGCTCGCCGGCACCGCGCACGCAGGCACGGCACTCGGCATGGCAAACACTGCGGTCTACGTCGGGTTCTTTCTGACGCCGCTCGCCATTGCGCATGTGTTGTCGTTCGGCTCGTGGACGACCGTATGGCTCGCGGCCGGCCTGTCTGCGCTCTTCGCGCTGCCGTTGTTCCCGCAGCGCACGCGGCCGTAGAATGCTTTTCCGGCAATCGCAACGAGGACGCGCATCTTGATCCTGATCGGCCAATACGATTCTCCGTACGTGCGGCGCGTCGCCATCGCGCTGACGCTGTACGACATGGCGTTCGAGCATCGCCCGTGGTCCGTGTTCGGCGATGCCGACAAGATCGCGCCGTTCAACCCGCTGATTCGCGTGCCGACGCTCGTGCTCGATTCGGGCGACGTGCTGATCGAAAGCGCGATGATTCTCGATTATCTCGACGAACAAGCGGGCCCCGGGCGCGCGCTGATCGCATCAGCGGGCGCAGCGCGGCGCGAGGCGCTGAAGGTGTGCGCGCTCGCAACGGGCCTTGCCGACAAAGCCGTCGCGCTCGTCTACGAGCGTGTGCTGCACAAGGAGAAATCGCAGGCGTGGGTGGATCGCTGCACGGGGCAGGTCGAGCGCGTGCTGAACGTGCTCGAAGCCGACCGCGCCGCGCGCCCGACGCCTTACTGGTTCGGCGATTCGATCGGTCATGCGGACATCGCGGTGGCGTGCGCGCTGGGCTTCGCGCGCGAAGCGCATCCGCAGGTCTTCGCGCAAGCGCGCTGGCCGTCGCTGATCGGTCACGCGGACCGCTGCGAGACGCTGCCGGCGTTCGCAGCCATCGTGCAGCCGTTCAATCCGCCGAAATAGGCAGTCAGGCGCGCGCGAGCGCGGTGAGATCCCAGCGCGGCTTTACCGTGAACGCGTAGTCGCGCACGGCCTGCTCCGGCCATCGCGCGAGCCGGAGCGCACCCGCCAGCGCGATCATCGCGCCGTTGTCGGTGCAGAGCGACAAGTCCGGATAGTGAACGTCGAAGCGCCGCTTCTTCGCCGCCGCCGACAGCGCCTCGCGCAACTGCCGGTTCGCGCCTACGCCGCCCGCCACGACGAGCCGCTTGAGGCCGGTCTTCTTCAGCGCCGCCAGCGATTTCGCGACGAGGACATCGACGGCGGCATCGACGAAACCGCGCGCCAGATCCGCCTTCGCCTGCTCGCAGACATTGCCGCCGGATGCGTCGAGCTTGCGGCTGTGCGTCAGCACGGCGGTTTTCAGACCGCTGAAGCTGAAGTCGAGATCGCCGGAATGCAGCATCGGGCGCGGCAGCGCGACCGCGCCCGGCGTGCCGAATTCGGCCAGGCGCGAGACTTCCGGCCCGCCGGGATAGCCGAGCCCGAGCAGCTTCGCGGTCTTGTCGAACGCTTCGCCAGCGGCATCGTCGAGCGTTTCGCCGAGCGTCTCGTAGACGCCCACGTCCGTGACGCGCATCAGTTGCGTATGGCCGCCCGACACCAGGAGCGCGACGAACGGAAACGGCGGCGGCGAATCGACCAAAAGCGGCGAGAGCAGATGCCCTTCCAGATGGTGAATGCCGACCGTCGGCTTGTCCCACGCCATCGCGAGCGCATTGGCGATGCTCGCGCCGACCAGCAGCGCGCCCGCGAGCCCCGGCCCTTGCGTGAAGGCGATTGCGTCGATGCTTTCGCGCTCGACGCGCGCCTCGTTCATCACCTGTTCGAGCAGCGGCAGCGCCCGGCGAATGTGATCGCGCGACGCGAGTTCCGGCACGACGCCGCCGTACTCGCGATGCATGGCGATCTGCGAGTGAAGGGCGTGCGAAAGCAGCCCGCGCTCGGTGTCGTAGAGCGCGAGGCCGGTTTCGTCGCAGGAACTTTCGATGCCGAGAACGAGCATGTGGGTGACATCCATTGGGTGCATCAAAGCGAACCGAAAAGTATAGCAGCGGCCCGCACGGCGCGTTTCCCGGCGGCAGTTACAATGCGCGGCATGGAATCCTTCGATATCGCCGTCATCGGCGCGGGCGCGGCCGGCATGATGTGCGCGGCCGTCGCGGCTCAGACGGGCCGGCGCGTCGTGCTGATCGACCACGCCGAGCGTCTCGCCGAGAAAATCCGCATCTCCGGCGGTGGGCGCTGCAACTTCACGAACGTCAACGCCCAGCCGGCCAATTTCCTCTCGGCGAATCCGCATTTTTGCCGTTCGGCGCTCGCCCGCTACACGCCGCGCGATTTCCTCGCGCTCCTGAAGCAGTATCGCGTGAAGTGGCACGAGAAGCACAAAGGCCAGCTCTTTTGCGACGACTCCAGCGAGACGATCATCGACGTCTTGCGCAGCGAGTGCGACGCGGGCGGCGTCGCGTGGCGGCGTCCGGTGAGCGTGCACGCGATCCGTCACGACGGCGCGCGCTTCGCGCTGGATACGACCGCTGGCGCGATCGGCGGGGCCGCGCTCGTGATCGCGACGGGCGGGCTGTCGATTCCGAAGATCGGCGCGACCGACTTCGGCTACCGCATCGCGAAGCAGTTCGGCCACAAGCTCGTCGATACGCGGCCAGCGCTCGTGCCGCTCACATTCACCTCCGCCGACTGGGCGCCGTTCGCCGCGCTGTCGGGGCTTTCGCTGCCGGTGCGCATCAGCACGGGAAGCGGCAAGACGCGCGGCGAGTTCGACGAAGACTTGCTGCTCACGCATCGCGGGCTCTCGGGTCCGGGCGTGCTGCAAATTTCGAGCTACTGGAATCCGTCCGAGCCGATTCGCGTCGATCTGCTGCCCGAACTCGACGCCACCGAAACGCTGCTGGAAGCGAAAGCCGGATCGCGCAAACAGATCGGCAACTTTCTCGCCGAACATGTGCCCGCGCGCCTCGCGCACGCGTGGCTCGACGCGCAGCGCGTGCCGGTCGATGCGCGCCTCGCCGATCTCCCCGACCGCACGCTTAAAGGCATCGGCGCGTCGCTGTCGGGCTGGACGCTGACGCCGAGCGGCACCGAGGGCTACCGCAAGGCGGAAGTCACGCGCGGCGGCGTCGATACGCGCGAGCTTTCGTCCGCCACGATGATGAGCGAACGCGTGCCTGGCCTGTTCTTCGTCGGCGAGGCGGTGGACGTCACCGGCTGGCTCGGCGGCTACAACTTCCAGTGGGCGTGGGCGTCCGGCGTGGCGGCGGGAAAGGCGGCGTCGGAGTACGCGCACGGCGCCGCGAAGGTCGCCTGAAACGGCCGCGCGGCAGGTGTTTCACCGGTCTCGGATCGCAGACCCGTTTGCTATACTCGGACGGTCATCGAAGGAGTTCGCGCGCCTTTCGCCGCGCTTCTTCGCTCTGGCTGACGCGACCCGCGGCGCGCATCGCTGCAAGCTCCAGAAGGCCCGCTTACAGTCCCGCTTGAGGAACGTCCCCAAGCGGGTTTTTGCTTTCGCAGCGCAGGAAGTCAGCCGAAATTCTCTTCGAAATTGCACCGGGTGAAAGATGAGCCTCAAGGACCAGATCAACGACGACATGAAGACGGCCATGCGCGCGCGCGAAACCGAGCGCCTCGGCACCATTCGCCTGCTGCTCGCAGCCATCAAGCAGCGTGAAGTCGATGATCGCGTGACCCTCGACGACGCGGGCGTGACCGCCGTCATCGACAAGATGATCAAGCAGCGCAAGGACTCGGTGAGCCAGTTCCAGGCCGCGGGCCGCGACGATCTCGTCGCGAAGGAAAACGCCGAGCTTGCCGTGCTCGCCGCATACATGCCGGAGCAGCTTTCCGCCGATGCCATCGCCGCCGAAGTGCAGGCCGCCGTCGCCGCGACGGGCGCGGCCGGTCCGCAGGACATGGGCAAGGTCATGGGCGTGCTCAAGCCGAAGCTCGCGGGCAAGGCGGACATGACCGCCGTTTCCGCGCAGGTGAAAGCGGCGCTCGCGAAGTAACCGACCCCGCGCTCGCATCCGGTGATTCCTCACGCATTTTTGCAGGATTTGCTCAACCGCGTCGATATCGTCGACGTGGTGGGCCGCTACGTCCAGTTGAAGAAGGGCGGCGCGAACTTCATGGGCCTGTGCCCCTTCCACAACGAGAAGAGCCCGTCGTTCACCGTGAGTCCGACGAAGCAGTTCTATCACTGCTTTGGCTGTGGCGCGCACGGCACGGCCATCGGCTTTCTGATGGAGCACACGGGGCTCACGTTCCCCGAAGCCGTCAAGGATCTGGCGCAAGGCGCGGGCTTGACCGTGCCGCAGGAGCCGTCGAATTCGTTCCGCGGCAGCGGTTATGGCAGCGAAAGCGCGCCGAGCAAGGCGGTGAGCGTCGCGCTCACGGAAGTCATGCAGACCGCCTGCGATTTCTACAGGAAGCAATTGCGCGCGACGCCGGACGCCATCGCGTATCTCAAGAAGCGCGGGCTGACCGGCGAGATCGCTGCGCGCTTCGCCCTCGGCTACGCGCCGGACGGCTGGCAGAACCTGGAAGCTGCGTTCCCCGATTACCGCAACGACAATCTCGTCGAAGCGGGCCTCGTGATCGTCAGCGAGAAGACCGACGCGCAAGGCCAGCCGCGCCGCTACGACCGCTTTCGCGAGCGCGTGATGTTCCCCATCCGCAACGTGAAGGGCAATGTCATCGGCTTCGGCGGGCGCGTGCTGGACGGCGGCGAGCCGAAGTATTTGAATTCCCCCGAAACGCCGCTATTTAGCAAGGGCAGCGAGCTTTACGGCCTGTTCGAAGCGCGTCTCGCGATCCGGGAATTGGGGTATGCGCTGGTCGTCGAAGGGTATATGGATGTCGTCGCGCTCGCCCAGCTCGGTTTCGCGAACGCGGTCGCCACGTTGGGCACGGCCTGCACGCCCGTCCATGTGCAGAAGCTCTTCCGCCAGACCGACACCGTGGTGTTCAGCTTCGACGGCGATTCGGCCGGCCGACGCGCCGCACGTCGCGCGCTCGAGGCGGCGCTGCCGCACGCGGCGGACAACCGGACCATCAAGTTTCTCTTTCTGCCGAAAGAGCATGATCCGGACAGCTACGTGCGCGAGTTCGGCACGGACGGCTTCGGCGAGCAGGTCGACCGCGCCATGCCGTTGTCGCAGTTCCTGCTGAACGAAGTGCTGAACGACAAGGAGCTGGAGCAGCCCGAAGGCCGCGCGAAGGCGCTCTTCGATGCGAAGCCGCTCCTGCAGGCGCTTCCGGCCAACGCGCTGCGGGTGCAGATCCTGCATATGCTGGCAGACCGGCTCGCGACGCCGTTCACGGAAATTGCGGCGCTTTGCGATATCGATTCCCGGGCGGCGGCCGTCGCCCGCGCGTCGGTGCCGAAGAGCGAGCGGCGTCGCGTGACGGGCCAGGAACAGCGGGCGCTGCGCAATCTGGTGATGTATCCGGGCATCGCGGCATCGCTCGATGAAGAGAGTGAACGCACGCTCGTGACCATGACCGAGCACGGCGAGTTGTTCAGCGAAGTGCTCGGCCACGTCCGCGAACTGGGCGGCGCGGCGGAATTTCAGATGTTGTCGGACGTTTTGAGAAATGCAGCAAATGCGCCGACCTACGAGGATATCTTCCAGGAAATTCTCGCCTATGATGAAAACGTTCGGGATTTGCTGCTACGCGACCCGTCTGACGAAGACGCCGCGCAACGCGTCGACGAGCAGAAGCGCTTGTTGACCGAAGAGTTGCTCGCGACCGTCGTCAAGCTGCGGCACGACAGCTATCGCGCGCGGCTCGATCAACTGGCGCGGCAGGCGAGCCTCTCGGCGGAGGAGGTGGCGGAGTTCTCGGATCTGTCGGCGAAAGTCGCGCAGATCAAGGCGGGACGGGCCACGAGCCCGGATCGGGAAAGGTGAACTGCTATAATAAAAAGTTGAAAATTCGTTGCTTTTTTTCAACGATTTGTACGATTTCGCTGGCTTAGGCAGTCTGAGCGGCGAGACGTACGGAAGCTTTGAGGGAATTTGCGAGAGTTGCAAGGGCGCTGGCTGAATCGGCTGTCGCGGCGCGCGAAAGCGGCGTTTGCCTCGAGCGGGGCGCGACACACAAAACAGGCGGATAAGCACGCCGACGAACAGACGGGCGCAAGGGAAGCGGCTGCTATTGCGGGTAGGAGCGATTCGCGTTCGAGCGCATCGCTCGGACCGCGGTAGCGCCCCGGGCAGGGCACGCAGCCAGGCAGGTCGAGGCACGTGCGCATTGGGTATTCACGGTTCCATCGGTTGCCGTCCGGCAGCCGCGAGTCGAGACTAGAGCCTGTATGGCGAACTCCATGACGAAAAAGCTGAACGATGTACCCGTCGAAGACGACGCACCGCAAACTGCAGAGCCGGCCGCCGCACCCGCGGCGAAGGTCGAAAAGGCCAAGGCACGCGACCGCCGCGCCAAGGAGAAGGCGCTTCTGAAAGACGCGTTCGCGTCGAGCGCGCCCGGCACGGTCGAAGAGCTGGAGGAGCGCCGTTCGAAACTGCGCGCGCTCATCAAGCTCGGCAAGGAGCGCGGGTTCCTCACGTACGCCGAAATCAACGATCACCTTCCGGACAACTTCACGGAAACCGAGGCGATCGAAGGCATCATCAGCACGTTCAACGACATGGGCGTGGCGGTGTACGAGCAGGCGCCCGACGCCGAGACGCTGCTTCTGAACGACAACGCGCCGAACGCCTCAGCCGACGACGAAGTCGAGGAAGAAGCCGAAGTCGCGCTCTCCACGGTCGATTCCGAGTTCGGCCGCACGACCGACCCCGTGCGCATGTACATGCGCGAGATGGGCACGGTCGAGCTGCTGACGCGCGAAGGCGAAATCGAGATCGCAAAGCGCATCGAGGACGGCCTCAAGCACATGGTCATGGCGATTTCCGCCTGCCCGACGACCATCGCGGACATTCTCGCGATGGCCGAGCGCGTGCAGAACGAGGAAACGCGCGTCGACGAACTCGTCGATGGCCTGATCGATCCGAACGCGGAAGACACCGACGGCTTCTCCGAACAGGAAGCCGAGGCGATTGAATCCGAGGACGAGGAAGCCGACGAGGAAAGCGACGAAGAAGAGGACGACGATGACGGCGCCGCGCAGGCGAGCGCGAACGCCGCCCAACTGGAAGCGCTGAAGCGCCAGTCGCTCGAAAAGTTCTCGCTGATCAGCGAGTGGTTCGACAAGATGCGCCGCGCCTACGAGAAGGAAGGCTACAAGTCGAAGGCGTACCTGAAGGCGCAGGAAGCCATTCAGACCGAACTCATGTCGATCCGCTTCACGGCGCGCACCGTCGAGCGCCTGTGCGACACGCTGCGCGCGCAAGTCGATGAAGTGCGCCAGGTCGAGCGGCAGATCCTGCATACGGTGGTCGACAAGTGCGGCATGCCGCGCGCCGAGTTCATCGCCCGCTTTCCGGGCAATGAGACGGACCTCGACTGGGCCGACAAGGTCGTCGCGGAAGGGCACGACTACAGCGCGGTGCTCGAGCGCAACATTCCGGCGATTCGCGAACAGCAGCAGCGTCTGCTGGACTTGCAGGCGCGCGTGGTGTTGCCGCTGAAGGACCTGAAGGAAACCAATCGACAGATGGCGGCGGGCGAACTGAAGGCGCGTCAGGCGAAGCGCGAAATGACCGAGGCCAATCTGCGTCTCGTGATTTCGATCGCGAAGAAATACACGAACCGCGGATTGCAGTTTCTCGATCTGATTCAGGAAGGCAATATCGGCCTGATGAAGGCGGTGGACAAGTTCGAATATCGTCGCGGCTACAAGTTTTCGACATACGCGACGTGGTGGATTCGACAGGCCATTACGCGGTCGATTGCGGATCAGGCGCGCACCATTCGTATTCCGGTTCACATGATCGAGACGATCAACAAGATGAACCGTATCTCGCGGCAGATTTTGCAGGAGACCGGTCTGGAACCGGATCCGGCAACGCTTGCCGAGAAGATGGAAATGCCCGAGGACAAGATCCGCAAGATCATGAAGATCGCGAAGGAGCCGATCTCCATGGAAACGCCGATCGGCGACGACGACGACTCGCATCTCGGCGATTTCATCGAAGATACGAACACGGTGGCGCCTTCGGACGCGGCGCTGCATGCGAGCATGCGGGACGTGGTGAAGGACGTGCTCGACTCGCTGACGCCGCGTGAGGCGAAGGTGCTGCGGATGCGCTTCGGTATCGAGATGAGCACGGATCACACGCTCGAAGAAGTGGGCAAGCAGTTCGACGTGACGCGTGAGCGCATTCGCCAGATCGAGGCGAAGGCGCTGCGCAAGCTGCGTCACCCGAGCCGGTCGGACAAGCTGAAGTCGTTCCTCGAGGGCAATTGATGCGCGTGTCGGGCTTGTATTGAGAGGCGTTGTCAGGCAAACTCGCAGACCTTCGAGAGTCGCCTTTGGCATCCTTCTGAAGCATCAGAAAGCGCCGCACGGCGCTTTCTTTTTGCCCTCCGTTTTCGTGAGGGGCCGGAAGCTTAACTGGTATAAGCTGTCGACTCATAATCGACCGACAGTGGGTTCGAGTCCCACCCGGCCCACCAATGCTTACTTCAAAATATCAGAGGGTTATGTGCCGTTAGGCATAAAATGGCCACTTGGACACGTTATGCTTTATTGTCCGTTGGGCCAAGTTATGCTTTATTGGCAGTCTCGCACAGCCCGCGTACGTCACAGGGCTGCCTGATCGTCCAGCGTAACGCCCCCACGTCCCCTCACGCGGTGGTGGAGCGGTCTTGCCGCCTCAAGTAGCCGAAGTTGTGTGCGGCGCGCGCCCTCCGACGCAAGGTCACCCCGGCGCGACACTCGTGAATTGACGCCTGACTCGGCGGTCTGCCGGCCGAAAAACCAAACACGGCTCGCCCGATCCGGCGCAGCGATCGTCGGCAGGACGTCTCTAGAAGCCTCCAACTCCTGCGGCGCCCTTGGGCATGCGGCACCGCCTCCCAAACCGCCTATGGTCGTGTTGACGCGCCATGTACGTGATTTGGACTGCACCGACGATGTGCGCCAATATCCGGAAGCTGAACCGGAATGCGAGCAAGATGTGCCGATGAGATGCCGAACAGCCTGTAGTTTTCGACGTTCTTATTCTCAACTCCACAGCAATTTCGCGAAGTCGCCTGCGCACACGGAAACAAGTCAAGGTCGGCGAAAAGCTTTTTCGACGATGCTCGATCCTCGACGAGCAAAGCCTCAAGCCCACAGAAGCGCGGCGCCCGGGCCCATCCTTAGTCGCCAGTGCCAACCTCTCTGCCAGCGCGTTTTAAATCAAATGGTCGTCGGCCCAATCAGTCGGACCGGTTTCTTTCGAAGCGTTGAGGAGCTGTTGAGGGAGGCGTTCTTCTTCGTTATCGAAAACGAGAAGGTCTTTAGCAGCCCCTTTCCACGAATTACGGAACTCGTATGGCACGCATTCCGTTTCTCCAACGAAACACAGAGCGCCTTGAGTGCCCTCTCCGATAAAAACGAGTTGGTCAAGTTTTGACAATCACGAAATTTACCCACTAGACAAAGGTAGTTTTTTTGATATTCAGCTCTCAAGGCGTACGGGTTCTTTCAAAGAGGTCGGGCTTTTTCGCGCGTCCCATCCGCGAATACCGACGCTTCTGGCGACCGTCGGAGGCAGCCAGCGGCGGAAAAGCACCGAACGATAACTCGCCGAATTCGATCGGCGCCCTCTTTTGGCAAACAGCGCCTGAAAGACTCCTGTCTCAGGGGAACTCGCGATTTGTTCGCTGCACGAGCATGCTGGCCACGCTCATACGGGCAGCTTTTGCTGGCTCGGCGGCGCTAGAAAGGCAGCCAATTCGCCCGCCTAGAGTTTTGCCCTCGATTCGAAATTGCGGGCGTATTCACTACTCGTTTCGAATCTCGACATGTGAACGCCGGAGCTGTCGTGACTGAGCCTCTTCCGTGATTCATACGGATAGTTGCTCAGCGTTCGCAAACCGCTGCATCTCAACATCCATGCGAAGTGGCAGCGTGATTCTCCGGCAGTCCACCGACGCAGCCAAAAAGAAACTTGCCATCGCTGGCGGACAAAAAGAGGGCGGGCGCGATCCAAGCGCCCGGGGGAAGTTTCCTCTGCCCAACGGCTCGCGAAAAGCGTCGCGGTGAAACGCTGAATTTTGCGACGGACGACAATTCTCGCGTCTTGCCCCGTGCGTCGCAGTCCACCTTATTCTTCGTCGCCTGCCGAAGTTTGCTACGCCCTCATCGCCGCCTGATGGTCGGCTTGATACCCCAGCACCGATGCCTTCACCACGAAGAGGTTGCTCCCCGTTTTGTGGTGAAGCTTGAGTTTTCCCTGTTCCGCCAACTTCACGACTTGCGACCGGGAAACGAATAACAGCCTCGCCGATTCGGCAATGGACATGAAATCGTCGGCGCCTTCCAAACGCTTATGAGCGAGTGCCATGGTGTCAGCCTCGGCTGGCGTCGGAATCTTCGAGTTCGTTAACGTCGTGACCTGCCAGTGATGGGTGTCTGACTGAGTGTAGGCCATCGGCAGCGCTTCAACCCAGCTATAGGTCTCCACCCTGAGGCGCTCAGCCGCTATCGGGGATTCGGCCCGACCTCTTCGGCTTGATGAACTGCAGTTGGCCACCTGTTTTCGAAGACGCACTCGTCGATGGATCGGCGCTAGGCCCAGCGCTCTTTTTCGAGCATCGGCGCGTCGTAACCGCGTTCGACGAGTCCCAACTGGAGGATTGCAACGGGCTTGGCGCCAGCGGGCATCTCCAACGGCGCGGCGACCTCATGCGGATCGAGCAGCGAAACCCATCCTATTTTGAGATCTTCAGCCCGTGCGGCAAGTCACATGTTTTGGATCGCGCATGCCACCGAAGCAATATCCATTCGGGAAGCGGGCGCCGCGCGAACACATAATTCTCGGGCTCGTCCGTTAGCGCAGATGACGAGCACTTCCGCGCATTCGCGTCGGCCCTCGCCCCCTTGAGTTTCATGAATGACTGCCGGCGCTCGCCGAGAGCGTCGGCGGTCGGCAATCCCTCGCGCTCGACCGAGTCGTGCAACCTGCCGCGAATCTTCGGGCAGGTGTACGCACGATCCGCCATGGCTGCATGAAACCAACGCTTGGCGCATGCAGACACCTTCTAGCTACGAGCGGCACCGAAACGCGATCTTTAGAGGTATTTTTCTAACTCGAAAATCTCCTCCCGTTTTCTGCGCGTTTTTCTCCCCTCCGGTTTGCCAGCGCTTCAGCTCCGCTTCGAACGTCTTTTCACTCTCTCTTGCCCGCTTTAAAATGTGCTCATTGGCGGTGAACAAACATCACGAGTGAGCCGGGCGGCTCTCAGACTATCTGGAGCTTGCCGGTCACTCTATGCTTTTTCAGCATGCGCATTTCGGCGCGGTTACTAGTTACGCAGAAGGAAGTTGTTGTGCTCTGAATAAATTTGATCTCTTCGCACCCGCCAGCTGTCAGTGCTTGTTGGTGCATTTTCGACTTGAGCGTCGATAACTCAAACTATTCGGAGCATAACGATGAGTTTTCCAGCGTATTTTGTTGCTTGGCCGGCAATAGAGAAGGTTATCTCGAATTGTGCGAACAGCTCGTTGGGCTTGTGACCAAAGGCAGAACATCGAAAGGCGGCCCTTATCGGATGGTCGATTGGTCAATGCGCTTTCAGAGCTCGTGTACGACAAGGGTAAATATCCGGGCACCGAGGGTCGAGGGCCTTTCTGGGAGTTGCTTCGCTACGGTCTTCAAGGGATGACATTTGGCCCTGTCGCCTGCCGAAAGCTCGCCTTCGATTTTGAAACCTGGGAATCAGATGCTTGGGCGTTGGGTGATTTTGAATTCTACCGAATGTATCGTCATGTTCAGCGGTGCTTCAATCTCCCCGACGGAGCTTGCATGGTCACATATCCTGAACCTTGGTCGGAAGACGGCAAAACGTTCACGGAACCCAAGCTCGGAATCGAAACGCTCAACTTGTTGAAACAAATCAGGTGACGGTTGACAGTCAGTCCGTGTATTCGGATGACGACCGCGTTTGTGCGGATGGCATTAATGAGACGGAATCCGCCTATCCGGCCGCCGACATCTAAGTCGGATTGGAAAGCCAGAATGGCTATCAATATGGAATAAAAGAAATGATTAACATTGAAAGTGAACTCGTCGCAGTTGGTAAATTAGTCCCGCTGCAGCATTTCAAGCCCAGGCCTAAACAGACCATCGGCCTACCAAAAGAAACGCCGGTATTAACCTGCCATGTAGGGCCGTCAGAAGCGTATTGTTTTTCGAGAAAACCCGGCGACGCGAGCTTTGGCTTCGGGCATTTCGACACGGACGACGGTCCGTTAATGAGCATCCGATTCCAGCTTGACGACTTACAGGTCTATTGGGTGGCTCAATTGACCGACCCAGAAGTCTGGGCGGCAATTGACGTGTGGAAGCGGGCGGGACGCGTTCCGATTCTGTTTAATGTGCAGGAAGCAAAACGTCGTCACGAGATGGTGTGCGTTATCGATTTGCCACGGGACATGTCTCGTCACGATGTTCACCGCCTTCGCCCTGACAATGCTCCCACTGAGCGTACATGGCAGAGCATGGTTTTACTTGCCGGGAGCGGGATGCTGCAGCTAGAGGCTACGAGCGACCTCCAGGGCATCTCATTGCGCCATGTGCTCGCCAACGTACTGCTCACCAAGCGATTGGAAGCGATCGCCCCAAGAGGTGATTGGCATAGCCGGCACTAACGACGGCAGCTATTCCGAGCGAGTCCGTCGGAAACCGCGCCCCATTCGCAGATGTGGGCCCGAAGCTACGGTCTCAGTTGACAACCTCTCTCATGGCATTGGCCTTGAGGCGCTCTTGACTGTCATACTAGCTGTAGCGTCGAATTTCGTGAACAGCGGCGCCAAATCGTATATCTGCCACCGGGAAAAGTCGCAAGCTCTCATTCTGAAAAAGAACGGAACCGGAATGAATCTGCCGTCAGTGAAAGATCTAGGCTCACTGCGGAGTACGATGGATGCACTCGTCGACGTTTCTCCCCGACTCGTGGTTCTGTACGGCTGGAACCTAGCCGGGCCGACGATTATTGATCGTCTATCTGTTACCAACGAGACGGTCCTTTCGACGGTACCCGATATAGTCGCGCTAGCAGCAAACTTGCTTGACATAGAGGAAGATGCGCTGCGGAGGTTAAACGAATTGCGAGAATTTCGGAACTTGGTCGCACACTCGCCAGGCTTGTCCGCGGCAGAAAATGGCCCGTCTCCCGGAGGTGGCCAAGGGGATCTATCCATTGTTGGTGCAGTTAAGGCCGAAGCTTAGTCAAAAGGCGGAGGAAGCTCCCCGGTCGATCTAATGTGGAGAGCGACAGTCCATCTTCTGAAAGAGCCTTCGGTGATAGCTGAAGCACTAACGTGTCGGCCATAAGTGAACGCAGCATTCGCTGCGTTCGGTCTTCGCCTTTGAGGTTTTCAGGATTGCTTCATCTTTTGCATCTCCCGAAGCACGGTAAAGACGTGTACCCCGACTAAATCTTCTTTGGGCACATGCGCGAGTACTTCACGAAGGTTCACCGCCTTCCCTTTAGCAGTAATCTCGGGGTAGGCGCGGGCGATGACCTCGGTAGACCTTCTCTGGCTTTCCTCGCTAAGAAGCTTCCTGTGTTGATTCCATTGCATAGCCAGTGCACGCGCTTCGTCGTTGGCGTGGATGTACAGCAGGCGCACGTCAATATCAAGGCCTCGCGCAGCTTCTCTCACACTGACGACAGTGGACGATTCACTCAATGCGGCCAGTTGCGCCCGTATTATGGGCCAATCTCGAACTTTGCGAGCCGGTCGCCTCTTCGACTCCGGAAAAACCACATCCGAATCATAAATTTCGGCGAACGAGGGTTCCCAATCGGTAAGGTCGCCGGCCACCAGCTTCGGAAGGGTCAATCCACTTCGTGAGGCGATGCGCAAAAGAGCCGGCAGTCCAGGGGTGCCTCCCTGCGCGAGCCAGTGGTGCACAGTGTTTTTCGGAAGACCAATGCGTCGAGCGAATCTCGCGCTCTTTCCTTCATCCAAACATTGCACTAACTCGCGGATGCCGTTGAGCATGGCTTCCAATGACGGCCTTGCAGCAAAGTCATGCTCAATTGCGAGCATGGCGCCGAATTGACCCGAAATCCAGACTTCTTCGTGCGTGGCTGGTTCCGAAGCACCGACCCCAAGGAAGCCTCCACATGAAGTACACCACCCTGGTACGACAAAGACGGATTTGTGCCGTGCGTTTGCGCTTCCGCAATCGGGGCACACCTGCACGAGCCGCGTTTTGTGCTTGGTACACGCGCTTACAGCGCCGACGTCCCACGACAGCCGGAAGTACGGTGTCGCGTCTGCTGCACGGTCATCGGCTAGGCAATATGGGCACCACTGTTCAGAGGCCGAACGGGCACTTCGTTCCGCGATGACACTGCGCCATGGCAAAAGTGTCAGAGAATGCAAATTGTCGACGCTGGTCAACTTCGACAGTGCGCGCGCCCAGTCATGTGCTGTGTCGGACATTCCGCTCAGACTGGTTGCGTTCCATCTCCAACCCGCCGGAAGGCTCCACTGCATGGCCCTTTCAACAGTGCGCCCTAGGTCTGCCGCTGAAATGCAGTGCGACATAGCCAGCCGGCAAAAATAGCTGACCAGGCTTTCGACATCCGGCGTTCCGACGCCGATCGGAGCGACTGGGTTAAGCGCAGAGCGCGTTAACGACAGCGCTTCGATAATGTTTGGCACCATGTCATACCGCCGAACGTTGAATTCTTGGCATGATTCGGGTGAAACTTGGCCCGATGGCGCTCTCGCCGTCAATAATTTCCTCAAGAATTCGCTTGCGCTGTGCCTCGGTGAGGAGCGCGCGTTCCAACGAATCGACCGACCATGAACCGACGGCTTCCGCTAGTTTGCCTGCGCGGATAAGCACGCTGCTCAACGTCCCAACGCATCGCAACGTGTTCCCAAGCAAGCCTTTCGAGTGTTGAGTGAGCTGCCCTCCCCAAAGGTTGGGCAGCGTTTTCTCGAACGCCAGAACGCAACGCTCGAACGCCTTCACGTCTTCGGGCCGGTCTTCACGATAGCGCTCGAAATGAAGAACGTGCGTACGTCGAGCGAGCTGCGCCGAAAGTGACACCAACTGATAGAGGTCGTAGGCCCCGACGAGGACCATCTGGGTGCCGCATTGGTTTGCCAACGACTTCAGCGTGTCGAGCTGAATCTCGAGCCTATGCTTGCCTCGGGTCTGGCGAATGATATGTGCCGCCTCATCGATGACGAGGAACTGTACCTGGCGTTCACGCAACCCTCGCTCAACGGCAGTCCGAAGCGCAGCCAGGCTGTTACCAGTAGAGCCACGCGGCCGCACGACCCTTCCGGTGTGCTCGTCGACGCCATACAGCTTCTTGGGCGCGTCAAGGTCGTCGCCGAGCTGTGTGAGAATGCGCCTGTAGAACAGTTTCCAGGAAAAGTCATTCTCGCCTGACGACGGCGCTTCGACATACACCGCCGGGATGACGCCACCATTCGCTTTCATATGTGAACGACCTCGTTCAAGTGCGGATTCAACCATGTGCCTCGATAGCGTCGTCTTGCCAGCGCCTGTCGGTCCACAAACAAGCAGGATGCTGTCCTGGCTGCTGGGGTATATGAGCGTATGGAGCTCGCTCATGACTTCGGTTACTCGTGTCTGTTTAATGCGCTTGCTCGAGAGCGCTTTTGCCAGGTCGATTCCGATCGGCGGAACGGTTTCGTTAGTTTGTGACATGTTGATGGCGTTAAAAATCTTCAAAATCAAAGTCGTCAGCCTCGATGGTGTCTTGGGACGGCGACAACGGTTGGCTAGCGGGCTGTTCCCGTTGACTGGGCGTGGCAGTTCCTTTCGGCCCTTCGGCGGTCTTCGGCGCTCCCGGCTTAAGACCAACCTTCTGATGCGCAATGACAGGCTCAACGCTCGCTAAATCAAGGTCGGTGTACAGGAGCTTGTTTTCGGACTGACGCTCGAATTCAGTCGCGAGAGCTCCGTCTGGCGTGAACACCTGCATGAAGTCGCGAAGCCGCTGTTTGTCGCGCTCGCCGTCCGAGAGCGATCCGTGCCGGCTGTTGAACTCTTCCGTGATTGCGCGCTTCTCGACTTCGGTCAGCATTGCGAGGCCATGCAGGTTGTTGCAAATCGCCCGGACCCACGTCTCTTTGACCCGCACGTAGACGGACGAGGCGTCCCACGGGTCGTATCGAACGTGTACGCTCTCGCCATCGAGCTGTGCGGAATCAAACACCTCGTTCCAATAGAGTCGCTGGTCTACTTTGACGCCTCGTTGACGGTGGACCTGACGCGTGCCCGTGCGGTCAACTGGCGGACACGTTGCAATCAGGAAGTCGCGATTAAACTGAATGTGAGTCTGCGGACGTCTGCCGTTCTCTCGCATGCCACGTACGAAGGCCTCGCGCGGTGACTCTTGTAGCGCCGGGTGAATATTTTGGTCGTAGTACTCCCATGCCCAGTGCTGAATGCCTTGGTATAGGGCGCCGATGGTCCACTCCGCGAGTTTCTGAGGCAGGTGGGAGCCGGTCACCATACGGACGTTTTTCGTCGCTTTCGTATTGCCAGCCAGGTTGTGGATGTATTCGGTGTTCAAGCGACCAAACATGCGCTCCAGCACTGCACCATGTCTTGGCTGCCCGGCCGGTCGAAAGCGCAGGTGAGTGCCCATTGCGCGAAGGAACGATTCGAATGCAGCCGACAAGAAATCACTGCCATTGTCGACAACGATGAATTCCGGAAGGCGATTAAACCGCCGCACCATGTCCCGGACCGTCATCATCACGGAGGTGTAGGAAGGCGAATCGAAAGTAAGATAAATCGCCACGATGCGTCGCGACCAAGCATCTACGGCAAGCGATAGCCACGGGCGGCCAAGCGCCTTCCCGGTCCGGCTCGAGATGACCTCAATGTCGAGCAACGTGTGGTCGATGTGCACATACTGGAACGGCCGGCTACCATGCGCGGGCGAGTCGTGATGCAGGACATCGACGAATGTGCTCCCCTGATACGCAATTCGTTTCCCATATCGTGTGCGGACGTCTCTGTTGGTTTCGCGGGCTTTGATCCGCGCAATCAGCGTGGGATATGAAGGTGGCACCTCGCCCGCCTCAGAGAACGCGACCAGCAACATGCGGTGGCAAGTCTTGTAGTTGATGGCCTTGCTGTTGAGCCATTGCTCGTCGATGACGCCGTCCATCAGTTCCATCTGTCGCGGACTCAATCGCGAAGTGCGGTTTCCCCTTGCACCTGTATTCGGCACGAGCGCAAGAACCTCGTTGGCGCCATTGGCGAGAGCAATTTCTTGGCGCGCCTTCCAGCGGCGAAGCGTGCGTCCAGAAACGTTGGCGGGCTCGGATTCGGCCTCCAACTGCGCTTGCCGGCGAAGGGCGGCCTCAAAATCCTCCTTCGAAAATCGGCTCAGGTCTTGGCTGGCTTGCTGGTCTTGCTGCGGGGACTTCAGTTGGCCTTTTTCGTGCGCGCTCTCCAGCCAATCACGCGTCAACGTTATGGTCGAGCCATCCTGTCCGTTGCAGACGACTGAGTCGCCAGCGACCATAACGATGGTGAGCTCGTTGCCTTCGAACACGAACTTGGCGCCGTTGGCGATGTTGAACGCGAAACGGTCGACACCTGGCAAGCTGCCCGAACGCGTGTCGGCAAGCATGAAGTCGCGCAATGCTTCGTCGCGGTAGAGGCGAAAGCTGCGCTTGTCGCTCAGCGATTGACCGTCGAGGTCGGTCGTCACGCGGTTCGCCGCGATCGCTCGATTCAGCATGTCGGCATCGAATTCGTGCGGGGGTCCGAGCAGCTCCATGAAGGTGAGGGAGCCATGCATTTGCAGCACGTCGTGGAGTCTCTCGCGAACGTCGTCCGGGCATGGTTCGGCAAGGTGCAGGTAGTCGGCCAGGTAGAGGAGGTTGTCTACGCGCCGGCGCGGAATCGATGCATCGCTGACTACGCGATAGCGAATGCCGAGGTCGGCGAGGTGCTTCTCGACTTGCGGCGCATACCATTCGCCGTCGCTGCCCTTCGAGTAGCGCCACGGATATTTTTCAGCGAGTCGAGCGAGCTTAGCCTCGGAAACCCAGTCTTCAAGAGTGAAGCCGTCCTCACTGATGGTGAGGAAATGCGGGATGTGAAGGATATTGCGGATTTCGCCGGTCGAGTCGTCGACGAGCTTGAGCTTCAGCTCGCACGGTGCCGTGTAGTACTCAAGCACGTTGGCTGAGTGTTCCTTCGTCACTGCCGCAGGAAACTCGATATGGCGGGTTTCGGTGCGAATATCACGGCCCATTTTCTTGCTGGCCAGGATAGAGACCACGCTGCCCGGTAGCGGGTTGACGGGGCGCACGGGCGCTTGAGCGCGAGCATCGAGAATGAGTTGCCGGCCTTTGTCGGGCGTGCCTAGTTTGTCGAAGAGTTCAGTGAGTCGAAGCTTGTCTAGCATTTACGTCGTCGAGAGTGAAGTGGCTATATAGACGTGTAAGTTCGGCGGCGGTGCATGACGTGCGAATAGGTCGCATACGACTGAAATTAGTGCGTTCGGCCGTTTCATCGGAACTCGCTTGGGATGAGGGAAGGTGAGGACGCACGACGATCGCGCTTTCGCCGGGGAAAGGTCCGGAAGGAAGTTACGAGCGTCGAGCCGCGGAGCGGTCACTTTTGGCATGCGACGTTATGCGCGCTCGCGGCCAGCCTGCATCGATCCGGGCCACCACACAGGATTGGCAAAGCGCCATCTCGCGCTAGAATGTGTCGGCTCCAAGAGTGTCGAACGCCGCAAGTCCCGCATCGCCATACCTTGGAGGATCCGGAACTCCCAATGTGCGCACTGGACAGGCGGCGTCACGTGTTCAGTCAGAGGAGGTGAGGGACCTCTCGGAGTTGAGAGAAATCAAGCTCCGCAAATAAACAAAAAGACGGAATGCGCTGATGCAAATAATTAATAAGATTGCGGCGTGGGCTGCCGAACAGCCGGCGTGGATTGACGACGCGGTGCGTCGGTTGATGGCTGGCAAGTTGACCGATAAGGATCTGCATGAGCTAGCTGCCCTGGCAAAGGCGGAGCACGGGTTGGCCGACCCGAATCACCCGGTTCCCAAGCGACTCGACCCGGAGGTAATGCCTGTCGCTGGGAACGACGGCAGAGACGTGAGCCTGAAGGCATTGCGGTCGCCGCAGCACTTGAATGCGATCGACCCCGGCCAAGCGCTGACGTTCGAAGCGGCCGGTTTGACCGTCGTTTATGGTTACAACGGTTCAGGTAAGTCAGGCTATGCGCGGGCTTTAAAGATGGCCTGCCGGGCGCGCAATGTCGAAAACATACTTCCCGATGTGTACGCCGCATCGAAAGGTCCCGCATCTTCGGGCGCTGTCTTCGATTGGAATGAAGGGCAAACCGCCCAGTCACAAGCGTGGATCGTCGGGACGGTTCCACCGGCACCCCTCTCGCAAATCTCTGTCTTCGACGCACACTGCGCTCGCGTATTCGTGGATAGCCAAGCAAAGGTTCTCTTTGTTCCAGATGGGATGGAGGTCATCCATGGACTGTCCGACGCGCTGGGTGCCATCCAGCGGCTGATAGAAATTGACAGGAAGAGCAACGTCTTCGACCACTCTCAGCTTGCCTCGCTGGCCGGAACAACCGTCGTCGGTCGAGCTCACGCGCAGCTTGGCCGAAAAAGCGATGTGGAAGCACTGAAGAAGCTCGCTGTGCTGTCGGATGAAGAGGAGGCCGAGCGACAGGTGCTCTCCAAGCTTCTGAAAGAAGCTGATCCGGTGAAACTCGCGGCCGCCATCCGTCGCACCGCGACGCGGCTTGGAAGTCTTCGCAATGAGCTCGCAGCGCTTGAGGCGCCATTGTCGGACAAGGCTACTGGTCATTTGGCCGATGCCTTTGTCGTCATGGTTGCGATGGAAGCTGCGTCGAAACTGGCGGCAGAGGCGCTTGAGGCCGATGGAGCGACGGTTGCTGGGACTGGCACCGAGCCTTGGGAGATCTTGATGCGCAGCGCTATCAAGTACGCGACGGAAGTCGCTTATCCTGGGCATGCGTTTCCGGGGCCCGAGCACGACGCCCACTGCGTTCTCTGTCAGCAGCCGCTTACCGAAGAAGCAAACGGTAGGCTGAAGTCCTTTTTTCAATTTTTGCAGGCCGACGCGCAGAAGAAGGCCATCGAGGCACGAGAGGTCTCAAAGAGGCTTTACTTGGCCATCAAGGCGCTCAATTTTGGCGCTTTCCCGGCGGACCCGGCGCTCTTCGAAGAGCTTCAGGAAAATCATCCGGCACTGGAGACCGCCATCCGCGAGTATGTGGCAGCGCTGACGCGTCGTCAGGCGAGCGTCGCAGCCATGACGCCGAACCGCAAGTTGGATCCCCTCCAAGCGTTGCCTGCGTCACCTTTCGCAATGCTGGACGAATTGATCAGCAAACAACTTCGAGAAGCTGCTCGACTCGAGAAAGCGCTGACGCCGCAAGAACGCGAACTGAAGACCAAGCTGCTTGCCGACTTCGACGCCAGGGCCAAGCTTGCGGAAATGTTGCCGAAGGTTCTTGAGGCCATAGATTGGCACAAGCGCGACAATTCGTTCGGCGAGGCCATTAAGGGATGCAGTACGCGGACGGTCACTAGCAAGATCAGCGAGTTGTATGAAGCGCACGTCACCGAAGAGCTGCGGAAAGCTTTTGCTCAGGAGCTCGCGGACCTTGGTCTCAGCAGGCTGGACGTTGCCTTGGAGATGACCGGGCAGAAGGGCGCTCGCATGCAACAGCTGAAGCTCCGAACTTCGTCCCAGTACGCCCGTGCGAAGGCGTCAGACATCCTAAGCGAGGGCGAGCAGCGGGTCATCGCCATGGCGCTGTTCTTGGCGGAGGTCGGCATTGAGCCCGGCCGGTCGGGGTTGATTTTCGATGACCCGGTATCATCCCTTGACCATATGCGTCGCGAGAGAATCGCTAAGCGCCTGGTTCTTGAGGCGAAGCGGCGCCAAATCATCGTGTTCACGCACGACCTGGCCTTTCCGTGGGCGCTGAAGGATTTCGCTGAAGACAATGGAGTTAGCGTAGCAGATCGACACATCTACGCTGCGGGCCCCAGGAAGGGCATCTGCCAAGACGGCTTGCCCTTCGAGGGAAAGAAGTTGACCGCGCGGGTTAACGACCTTCTTGAGCAAGCAAAGCGCGCGAGGAAGGTGCTGGAGGAAGAGCACAACAACGAGCTTTACAACGACATCGTGCGTAATTGCTACAGGCGAATGCGGGACACATGGGAACTGCTCATCGAGGAGCACCTTTTTGCAGGCACCGTGAAGCGATTCAGACGCGCCGTTGAAACCTCCAAGCTGCGGTATGTATCTGTTGGCGACGCGGAAGCCAGCGCAGTGTTCAATGGGATGACTCGGTGCTCTAACTTCACCCATGAAGGAGGAGCCGAGGCACCGCCGGCGCTCCCTGACCCCGATGAGTTCCTTTCTGACATCGAGGCGCTCGCGGCTGCTTTGAAGATGATCGATGAGAATAAGAAGGAAACCGAGAAGCGCCGGCTCGAAGCAGGACTGGCAACGCAGTAGCCAGGCTTGGGGAGGCCGTTCCCAAAATCGGCCGTCGGCTCCAGCGGCCGCGAGGAGCGTCGACGGTGCAGGAGCTATTGAACGAAATCTGTCAAACGCGACGAGGCCCAGCTGACTACGCTCCCGCGCTTCTAACACAGGTAGTTTGCATTGGGCCGCCCGACGAACAATAACCGCGCCAGTTCTCAATCATCGTCGAGTCAAACGAAATCTGCTCTTCGTTGGTTTCCGGCCAATAGCTCGCTATGAAGCCGCATTGCTGGCTGAGAAACATGATCACAGGTCGGTATTCGCTAGGCCTGTGCGGTGTCTGCTGGAGCAAGATCGCATCCGAACATGAAGCTTTAATTGCGGCCAGATTCCTTCTAGCCGACTCGTATGCACTGTCTGCGTCGGGATGCTGCGCCTTTATCGCGTGGACCCAGGCGATAGCCTTTTCGCGACCGGACTGACGCGCTGGGCTGTCGCCGTTCGGGCTTAACGTTATCGTGAACGAAGCAGGAGCTTCTCCCGAAACGTCAAGCGGCATCGGGTCCGACCTCTCGACGGCACGAAGCGCAGCGTCATCCCATTGCGGATTCCCGCTCGAGCGCGAAACAATCGCGGACAAAAGGGTGCCCGTCTTCCCGAGACGGACCGCGATTACTGTCTCTAGTCCGCTGGTATCGCCGGCCCAAATGATGTTCGGCCGAACTCGGCGCTTCGCTCTTTCTGCATAAAAGCTCGAGGGAGCCGCCTGGGTCGAGTCTGGAATCGGTTGTGCCGTGCCGATAAATCCGCTCTGACCGGAAGTTGTCGCATTTGCATTGACGATTGGCGGCTCCGAAGCGGTTGCCGACTCTACAGGTTGGTTCATTATTGCAACAAGGCGATCGCGCTGTTCGGTGTACCAGGTCACAAGACACGACTTGTTAAAGCAATTGGCGTTTCTCCAGTTCCATGCCTTTCGAGCGGCGTCTGCAAAGCCCTTCTTGTCGGGTGTAGTTGCCTTTGCCTGGGCGAAAACCGTTGCAAGGTCCAGATCCAGAGACGCAAGTTCGGCGTCGCTGCAAATCAGTTTCTCGGACGTTGAATGGGCTTTCTTGCAGTCGAAGCTGGTGATGACCTTCGGCTCTTCGGGGACAGGTGTAGCAGGGAGCGCAACGGGCGCCTTAGAGGATAAATCGCTGCCCCCGCTGTTTGCATATCGCGCCGGCGCTGCGGTTTCGCTGTTGCTCGAACTGTGCGACGCGCCCACCACCATGCGGATGAAGACAGCAACCAAAATGCCGACGATCCAAAACCAACCGGTGCGCTTCTTGGCACCGGTAGTCGAAGCTGAGCTCGGAGGGACTTCCGCAGCCGTCGGATGGGGCGTCGATGAATGTGCTTGTTCGTGCTTCTCACTCTCGGGCGGCTCAGCGTCGTGTTGCTGCTCTTCGCCGGAAGCCCGACGGACGGGTTCGTCCGCATCGATGAGGCTTGCGTCATATCGCTGGCGCCTGTCAGCGTCGCCCAAGACCTCATACGCCTCATTCAGAATCTTCATGATCCGCGTGGCGTCCGGACTGCTGTTCTTGTCCGGATGGTACCGCTGGCTCAACGCTTTATAAGCTGCTCGGATGACCTCGGGCGGCGCGTTGCGGGATACCTTTAAATTGTCGTAGTGAGTGTGCGGTCGAGACATACGCGCGGATCATTTCGAATTTTGTCTCTGGATTACGGCACGGTTTGCTAGAAATTTAGCGCGGCATGGGGAGAAGCGTCGGCCGGAAGGTCATTCGAATGCGTGGCCTACCGCACTGCCGGCGAGAAATTGCGCCGACCGTAGAGGTCACCGACGAGCATACCTGCCGCTGACATCGGCGCCTTTTGCAACATCGGGGACACGCCTCCACCTGCTTATGCCGTTCCAGAACGTTGTCTCTGATTGCGAAGAATCGGTCATATACGACCGAAATTGATGGCAGAATGAAACTTTGACAAGACCTGCGACCGGACGGGAAGCGGACGCGGGACTGTGCCGCCCGGTCCATCCTTCCTCGGCTTGAAAGGACTTGGTTTGCCATCCATTTCGATCAACGGCGTGTCGGCGCCTGCAGCAGATCGAGCGCACTCATTGCGTCCGGGACAGATTCCACTTCGAGGAAGCGCCCGCCCGCGGCGGTGAGTGGGACTTCTGTGTTATCGCAGTAGATGACGTCGCCGCTAGCCAGGAGCGCCAGGAGGTCCTCGACTGAAACCGAGCGGACGCCCACCTTCATCTCGAACGCCTCTTCGTCTTCTCGAGCTTGCTTTTGTGCATCCGATTCCTTCGAGAACAAGTCAAACGATGTGGCTTCGTAACCACCTGAATTGACGCACCGAATTTCGATAGGTTGTCCATCCGAGTCCACGTCACCAAACAGCGCAATCTGGCTGGTTCGTTTCACGTGCTCATGTTCGACACCACGGCCAATGGTCCGAAACCCGTTTGACCCGCGCTTCGTTAGATGTGGTGAGAGCGCAATCTCTGTCGTTGCGAGGTCGTCCAAGCGGGCGAGCGGATATAGGGCCTGCCAACGAAGACGTCGCATCCGCCGTTCTGAAACTCAGTTCGCTCCAGTCTGCGGTGCTGCCCCATTCCCTTCGGCCGGCGTGCTTGATGTATCGCTCATTCAATGAGAAGAGACCGGCTGAGCCGCGCCCTCGACTCGGGAAACGGTATTGTTACAAATCAGTTTGGAATCTCACTTTTGAAAAGGAACGATCGAATAACGGGCTTTTTCAGCGCCCGTGATTTCGAAGAACATTTCAGCGCGAATGTCGCATTGTTTTAATGGCGGCCCGATGTTATACATGTCAACAGTCACGCGTCGGCCGAGCACAAGCCGCCCGACGTTAGCCGCCTCTTCCGACTGAAGAGCTTCGGCGGTGACCTCCAAGCGTGGACGGGTTGTGACCGGTGGCGCGCTGGAGAAATTCCGCACCACGGGGATGGGGCCTGAAAAAGCGGACACGCTGGCGAAGCTAGAGGCGTGGGACCCGAGACAGTCTGGCGGAGTCGGTCATTTGAGCACCGATGGAAGGGCACCTGCGCTAACGTCAGGGGCCTCCGGCATTGCCTTTCTACTCTAAAAACACATATGCTCACTGAGGAATTTCTCCAGTGAGCGGTGTTGTCATTTCTCAGTAGAGAAATTCTCACAGAAGGATCTGCTCGGTCTTAAAGGCGATGCTTGCGTAAGCATCACTGTGTCTTTTCGCGTTGCGCGATCTAGGGCCGCTGCGCGGCTGGCAGCCAGGGCGTGCGGGGGCGGGCGCGGGATTGTCTGTCGGCCGTTGGAGGCGCGATGTTTTAGCAGCGAAGGGCGTTTCATCGCGATCCACTCAGCGCTCTCTCGAGGTTCTCTCTGAAAGGATTCTGTTTTCGGTAGCGGGGTGTAGGCCGCTGCGCGGCGGGCAGCCAGGGAGGAGGGTGACAGGGCTCGACGATCGCGAGACGCGCCCAGGCTCCGTTCCTGGCCCGCGCCTGTCTCGTCGTTCTCTCGCGAAAGAGCTTTCGCAAGCTGATGGATTTCGAAGCTCGACCGTTCCTCTTGGCTGCCGGCACATGCGCGACTCCGCCTGACGGCCGGTTCGCCGTATTCGCTCACCGCGAAAGCAATCGATACTGCGGAAGGCTACGGTGTCAAGGTGTCGCGCGCAAGGATGTCGGGTCCCGAGTGGCAGACTGCGATAGCGATTTTCATCGCGAACACGGTGCACGCCTCGCGAGAACGGGAGCGCTGAAAGAAGCCGTATAGCTGGCGAGATCCTCATCGCATCTAGAAGTTGAAAAAAATCTGCCGGACCTGGCCGGCGCAGATAGCGCAGCCAAACTCTTGCTACCAATCCCGCGCCACGATATAATCATCATACGTTTTGACTGCGCTTGCTCTTCGAGGGAATTGAGCTAGCGCGGGATTCCGAGGGCGAGTGTTGTCCCGGTGCTGAAGCAGCCGCTGCAATGGCGCTGTTTCTTTGGATCTTCGTGCCGCGCGGCGTGGATAGTTGCGCCTGCACGGGCCTGAAGCAAGTTTGCTTCAGGATGTCCCTCCGTACGCGTTGCGGAGAAGCATCGGGGCTACGGCATCTGCGCCGTAGCAGAACTCATCGGAATCAAAGGAACACCTATGTTGGACGCTGTCTTTTCTCTCAATGCCGACCCGTTCATTGCTGTCGGCAACCTTACCAAGCTCGAGCAATTCCGCGGATTCGCCACGTCGAAACTCGCAGCGGGTCTGCCCGCAGATTTCCCTATGCTTTCCTGCCCAATCGCGGACGAGGATGCACCTTTCATTCCGGCTGGCGTTATTCGGTATCGCATGAATTTCGGAGCCGCTATCGGAGTAGGTTCGCCTCTGATGACCATGCGACTGCAAATCAACGGTGCCCAAATCTACTGGCTGGCCGACCCGACGGACCCGGAGGTCTGCGCCGCATTCGCGAGGTGGAAGCGCGCCGGCCGGGTGCCGATATCGCTCAATTTCGACAAAGGAAACGAGCGCGAGTGCACGTTCTGCGTGCCGGAAATATCGAAGCGCCTGTCTGGCATGGAAGACCTCCGGGAGTACGCTGGGCAGCCGTTGACTGAGTACGTCTGGAAAAGCATGGTGACGCTATCTGCCAGCGGGAAGCTGCAGCGGCAGGCTACCTCCGACCTTCCCAACGTTCCGCTAGAACGCGTGCTCGTCAACCTTCTGGTGGCGGAGCGCCTGGCGCCTTTCGTGAGAGGGCGGCTGCACGACGTGAAACCGAAAAACGGGATTTTATCCTTCGGACTAGGAAATATGGCTTCAGCGTAGCTGGCTCGAACTCACGATGCGCGGCTAAAGATCGCCGCGCCATTACTCTCTCCTTCGAACACTCTTCGGAATAAGGAATATGCAAGCTCACATCTCTATCAATACCGCACACTGGCCCGTCGGTATTGGCGGCATCGTAGACTTGCGGTCACTCCCTGTACGCCCGAAACAAACCCATCGGAATGCGCGCCGACACTCCGGTACTGACGTGTTCGGTCGCGCCCGCAGATGCTGGTTGGCTGTCGAAGAGCAGTGGCCGGGCCTGTTTCGGCTTTGGGTACATTCCGCGCGCAGATGGCCTGCTGATGACCATCCGCGCGCAGATTGGCGGGCTGCAAATCTACTGCGTCGCAGAGATGGCCGACCCCGGAAGTATGGGCCGCCATCGACAAGTGGAAGAAGGTGCGACGCGTTCCTGTTTTGCACGAGACGCATGAAGGTGAGCGAACCGACCACGCTTTCGGTGCGTTCGACTTTCCTGTGGGAACGTTGCACAACGAGGCGCATCGGCATCAGCCTGACCCGGAGCCGACGGCTCAAGGGCTCCAGAGCATAGTATCCTTCTTGGGAAGCGGAGCTTTACAACTGTGGGCAGGAGCGGACATCGCTGGTGTTCCCTTGCAGCAGGTACTGACAAACGTGATTATCGCGGAGCGGTTCACGCCGTTTGCAGAAGCGTCGCCGGTTCCCGGTGTAAGGACTCGCCGCAAATGAATGGGAGGTGCGCGTCTTCAGAGCCGCGCGCGTTCTTGGCTGTCAGTCGCTCTCCCCGAATATGGCAGTTCGCAGACTATGCGACAGAGATTTTCATGGCAATGTTGCGGACTTCGACTCCTCGATTTTCCGTGTCCCCTCCTGGATCATCGCGAACACTCCACGAACACCGCCAAGAACCTCGCGAGGAACGAGCTGCTGCAGCTCGCGTAGATTCGGTGCTCTCCCTGTCGCGAGAATGTCCTCGACTGCCGCTTCGATCGCTTTCCCAGCTTCAAGTCGGTGTACCTCGCTACGGCCGCGCTGTTGTGCTGTCCACTTTGCCGCGATGACGCCCGCCTTCGCATTGTCGATACGGTAGAGTTGTCGCCGATGCACCTCCAGTTGCCGCGCCGCCTCTCTCACGCTGATAGGAATATCTGATTGACGCACTTTGTCCATCTGCTCCTTGATGCCGGCGCCGTCGCGCTGGCGCGGCGATGCGCGCTTCCTGTAGTCGGGGAACAGTTCTGCCAACGAAGGAGTTTCACGCAAGCACGGAACCTCGCCATCAACACATCCAGTCAGCAGCGCCAGGAGCGACACGCCCGTCTGCGATGCGATACGCAAGTGAGCCGCAAGTGTGGGGACGCCTTGCTTGAACCAGTAATGCACGGTTGACTTGTTCGAGCCGATACGCCGCGCGAACCTTGCGCTCATCCCGTCGTCGAGTTGGTCGACAAGCTTCCGAACTCGCTCCATCATGGCGCCGCGATCCGGTGCCGAGATTATCGAAGCCTGCGCGGCCAGAAGCTGCCCGACCTGCGCAGCTTTCCACGTCTCGGCAGCAGACGCTGATGCATGCGCCTCTTGAACTCTGCCGAGAGGTGCTCCGCAGTAGCAGCACCATCCAGGAACAACGCATGCAGCGTTGTTCCTCGCCCCGGTACGGCCGCAGTCTGAGCAGGCATCCGGGAGTCGGGTGCCATGCTTTGCGCAAACATCGATGTCGCCGACATCCCACGCGAGTCGGAAATAGGGCATTCCTCCTTGAACCAAGTCCTCTTCGAAGCACGCGGCGCACCATCGAGTCGTCGCCGGCGGCTTGCTGCTTTGTGCGATCACGTTGCGCCAAGGACGGAGCGTCAACAAGTCGAGACGCTCGACGCTCGTCATCGCCGACAACGCGCACGCATATCGTTCCGCGACATCCCCCATGCCGCTGAGGTTCACATCCTTCCAGAAGTTTTTTGGCGGAGCCGACCAACCGCACGACTTCGAAATTCTGTGCAACAAGTCTGTTGAAGATACGCAATGTGCCACTGCGAGGCGGCAGAAGTAGCTCGTGAGGCTCTCCACATCCGCGGTTCCGACGCCGATGGGCGGGAATGCATAAAGCGCCGAGCGTGGAGGGCAATTGTCGTCTTCCATCAGGTCGTCCGTGGCAAACTGGCCGTCTCAGATGCGGTCATGCAGCGATCAGGTTGGGGCCGATTCCCGATTCACCATCAAGAATCTCCTCGAGGATGCGATTGTGTTGAGCCTGGGACAAAAGTGCGCGCTGTAGAGAGGCGGTTGTCCACATATTCGTGATAGTCGCGAATCGGGCCGCACGGACGAGTACGCCGCTGAGGGTGCCTATGCACCCCAAGGTGTTCTCATGAAGCGCTTTCGAATATTTTGTGAGCTTTCCGCCCCACAGTTCGGGAAGCGTTTTCTCAAATCCGGAGACGCAACGCTCGAACGCCTGGACGTCCTCAGGCCGATCTTGCCGGTAGCGTTCGAAATGAACCACGTGAGTTCTGCGCGCGAGCTGCCCCGAGAGGGAAACCAAGTGATGCAGGTCATAGGAGCCGATGAGCACCATTTGCGTTCCACACAGGTTCGCCAGCGATTTCAACGTGTCGAGTTGAATCTCAAGTCTATTGCGGCCGCGAGTCTGCCGAATGATGTGTGCGGCTTCGTCGATAACTAGGAACCGCACCTGTCGCGCGCGAAGGCCGCGCTCGACTGCTGTACGCAGAGCCGCGAGCGTTGTTGCCCGGTTGGCGGCGCGAGGCTTGTTCATTCGGCCGGTTTCCGGGTCGACTCCATAAGCCAGCTTCGGAGACTCCGTATCGTCGTCAAGCTGCGAAAGGATCCGCTGATAGAAGAGACGCCAGGAGAAGTTGTTTTCCCCAGACGAGGGCGCCTCTGTGAAGAGCGCGGGAATGATCCCACGTTGTCTTTCGAGTTGACCGTGCGCTTGTTTAAGAGCATTGTTGACGATGTGCTTGGCGAGTGTCGTCTTGCCGGCGCCGCTGGGGCCGCACACCAGCAAGATACTGTCCTGGCTGCCCTCATAGATCAGTGTGTCGAGTTCAGTCATCACCTCGGTCACGCGCGTGTGTCTGATACGCTTCGCAGCCAACACTTCAATCTGTGAATCGACGTGCGACTTCTCGTTGCCATGTCCGGCGTTCATTTGAGCCTCCTATAAGTCGGCGAAGTGATCAAGGTCCGCAAGCACAGCACCACCGACGTCCAGCTCCCGAGCCAGCGGTGCGCCATCAGAGGAGCAATATTCAGATGCCAGTCTGCGCGCAGCGGGCGGCTCGCCTACCAGCACGCTGCGATGAGGGGCTGCGATGGGTTCGATGTTCGCCATATGCAGTCCGGTGTACAGGTCCTTGTTCTCCGACTGCCGCTCGAGCTCCAATGCGAGTGCTCCTTCTGGCTTGAACACCCGAAGGAACTCCCGCAGGCGCTGGGCATGTTGCTCGTCGTCAGCAGGCGCTGTGAGATGGCTGTTGTATTCGGCAGTCAGAGCACGTTTGTCCACTTCAGTCAGTTGACCAAGCCCGTAGAGGCTTCTACTGATGGCTCGAACCCATCCGTCTTTTAGCAGGACGTAGACAGATGACTTGTCCCACGGATCGTTGCGCGTTGCCAGCGACTCGCCAGCGACCTTTGGCAACTTGAAGGATGGATTCCAATAGAATCGATTGTCGACTTTCACGCCGCGCTGAGAGTTCACTGTACGGACGCCGGAGCGGTCGACGGGCGGACAGGTCGCGATCAGGAAATCCCGATTAAACACGATGTGCCGTTGAGGGCGGTGTCCGTTCTCTCGTAGGCCACGGCGAAACGCATCTCGCGGTGATTCGCCCAACGCGGGATGTGTCTGCTGGTCGTAATAATCGAAGGCCCAGTGCTGCAGCCCAAGATATAGACAGCGCAAAGTCCACTCGGCGAGCTTCTTTGGCAGATGTGAGCCTGTCACCATCCGTATGTTCTTTGTCGCCTTCGTGTTGCCCGCGAGGTTGTGAATGTATTCGGTGTTGAGCCGACCGAACATGCGCTCGAGTACCGCACCATGTCGCGGTTCTCCTTTTGGACGGAAGCGCAAATGCGTGCGCATCACACGAAGGAACGTTTGGAATGCCAGTGTCATGAAGTCGCGACCGTTGTCGACAATGAAAAATTCCGGAAGGCGATTGCACCGGCGCACCAAGTCCCGAATGACCATCATGACCGAGCGATATGAAGGCGGATCGAAAGTGAGATAGAAGGCGAGCACTCGCCTTGACCAAGCGTCAACTGCCAGCGTTAACCAAGGACGCCCCAACGGCTTGCCGGTACGACTCGAGATGAGCTCGATGTCGACCTCGGTATGATCTATATGGACGTATTGGAAGGGGCGACTGCCGTGGACAGGAGTGTCGTAGTAGAGGACATCGACGAAAAGAGCTTCCTGGTACGCAATGCGTTTTCCATGGCGAGTTCGTACGTCGCGATTCGTCTTGCGCGCTTTGATCCGTGCAATCAAGGTCGGGTATGAAGGAGCCTTCTCGCCCGTGCCATCGAAGGCGATGACCATGTGGTGGTAGCACACCGTGTAGTTGATGGCGTCGCTGGTGCGCCACTCGGTGTCGATGACCTCGTCCATGCGGGTGAACTGCGTTTCGGTGAGCCTCGGCGTCCGATTACCTTTCGCCGCGTTGTTGGGTACCAGCGCAAGCGCAGCATTATCACCGTTAGCCAGAGCAACGAGTCGTCGAGCCAACCAACGTCTAAGTGTCCGCGACGATACGTGTCCGTCGGTATTCATCGAGTCGAGGATCGTCTGTCTGCGAAGGGCGGTTTCCAGTTCCGCCTGCGAGTATCGACTAACGTCCGTACCTGATGTTGTTCCCTCGGTAGGGACTGCTGTGATTTGATTCTTTTCGTGCGCAAGTTCAATCCAATCACGCGTGAGCTCGACGTTCGTGCCATCCTGCCGACTGCACACGATCGATTCCTCTCCGACGAGGGCCATCGTCAGCTCCTGGCCATCAAACAGGAACCGGGAACCCGCGGCGATTTCGAGCGAGAAGGACTCCGCTCTGGGCAGCCACCGGAGGCCGCTATTCGCGATGAGCAGGTCGCGTAGCGCTGCGTCACGGTAGAGAAAGAACGCTCGCTTGTCTGCGAGTGGCTCCAGGTCGAGAGCTGTCGCGACGAGGTTCTCAGCGATGGCCTGATTGAGGAAGTCGGCGGAGAAACCGTATGGAGCCTCGAGCAACTCGAAGAAGGATAGGGCGCCTTGTTCAGCTAAGGCGGCGTTGAGCCGATCGACGCTCTCCGGAGAAAGCGGTTTCGCTCCCGGCAGGAAATAGTCGGCTAAGTCAAGGAGATTCTCGATGCGTCGACGTGGAATGCACTCTTCGCTAAAGACTCGGTACCGCACACCCAACTCGGCAAGCTGCTTCTCAATCTGCGGGGAGCACCATTGGCCGTCGCTCGCACGAACGTAACGGTAAGGGTATTTCTCCGCAAGACGCAGCAGCTTCGCTTCGGATTTCCACTCCTCGAGCGTGAAGCCGTCGCTGCGAATGGTGAGATAATCCGGGACGTGCTGGATCTTTTTGATTGCGCCGGTGGATTCGTCTACGAGATTGAGCTTGAGCTCGCATGGCTGCGCATAGTATTCCAGGACGTCTTTCGCGTGTTCCTTGGTCACGGCAACCGCAAACTCGATATGTCGGCTTTCGGTCCGGATGTCGCGCGCCATCTTCTCACTCGCGAGAACGGTGATGACGTTCCCACCTCGAGAGCTCACGTCGCGAACCGGTGCGTGCAACCGCGCGTGCGCGACGAGCTTCTGGCCGGCAGGCGGCGTGCCGAGGCGTTCAAAAAGCTCAGCAAGTTGAGATTTGCTCAGCATGGCGTGTGGCGGGAACGCAATCAGGATGAGATCGTGTAGGGAGGCGCGTTGTCGATGTGACCCGAGCGGCGCGCATACGATGAAATGCTATATAGCGCAAGTGCAGACAGCGAGCGTGAAGGATCAAACGAACCAAGAAGCAAGCAATGAGCAAACGACCGAATGCGGTTCCGGAAACGGATAATGTCTACGAGGAGTGGGAGGAGGAGGCGAGGGAGCTCATCGTGTCGAAGATGAACGAACTCAAACTCAGCTTTAAGGAGTTGGCGCTTCGGCTTGAGCGCCTCGGAGTCGTTGAGTCTGCGGGTCAGCTTAACCGCAAGATCAATCGCAAACGGTTCTCCGCGGCCTTCATGCTCGCATGCCTCGACGCGATGGAGGAGGAAACCTCCAGCTAGCAAAATGGATCGCTCCGTTGCACCGGTCGCTGCCGGTGCAGTGTTGGCGTTGATCTTCTCTCTCTCGGTCGACATCGCCGCCTCCGCCATCACGGCTACTCCGGTTCCGTGCGAGAAAATGGTTCGCGTTGCCACTGCATCAACAGGCGACGGAGGTGGAGCGTATGGGTCGGAACTCGCGTAGCCAGGGTGGCACGGAACAATGCGGCGGCTTGCGGGTAGCGCTGCTGCGCCGGCTTTTGTGCGTCACGTCTCGTCGCTTTGAGGTACCCCTTGAAGGTGGGACGTCGAAGGTTCGAAACGACATCTTCCAGCATATCCACGTCGAGGTCGCGTCGGCTAACACGCGATCTGAGCATCCAGAATTCCAAGGCGGGCCAGACCGTCCCGGCCCATTCTTCGCGAAGTTCTCTCTTTGAGGTTTTCATTTTCCAGGTTCCAACTGAGGTTTGCTTGGGGGCCGGTGAGTTCATCTGCGCAGCGCGTTTTACGGAGCGGATTGACGCGAGGGTTACACGCTTTAACCCGTCGCGTCGAAGGCCGGAAGTGGCACCTTTGCGTTCGAGCGTGGTCGAACGCACGATGAAAGGTAGCACTGCGACCTAATCTAAGCTCTGCGAGTCAACGAACCGACGCAAAGTGGCGACAAACTCGGCTGGACACTTGATGTCCGACTCGCTCACACAGATAGATCGATGTAGTAGCTCGGTAGGAATTGCACTTCGCGAGGCATCGACGATGATGATCTGAGTGGGCTTGCGTCTCGCCACGTCCTCACGTAGCAATTCGGCTCTTGCGCGGTACTCGACTGGACGACTGTGCAGCCGATTGCCGCTGATTGTTGCGCCAATCGCTTTTTGTGCTATACCAGCCGGTAGGAGGCGAAGGAGTCGTCGGAAACCGTAGTCGACCACCAGCCAACTGTTGAGGACGATCGCGAGCTTCGTCTCGTGCGCGACGATGGTGGACACTGGTTCGAGTAGTGATAAGGGCTCCGGGCGAGGTAGTGTGCGCGCAGTGCACTCGCCGGTATGGCTGCGTGCGTGGGTGCGAAGCAGAACTCCTTCGACACCGAGGTAGAGGATCGAGATCGGGTAGTCCATGGCGGCCATGCTCGTATGCCGCGAGTTGTCTGCAGGCGCTGGGGACCTCCTTTGTTGGATTGCGGCGGGGAGGGAGTCCTCTCGAGCAGTTTTTCTTTGTGTTGAGAGGCGGCATGGGTATTCATTGGTGAATTCAAGCACATGGCGGCGAAAATGCAAGGGGAAGAAGGGCAGACCGTCGACTCAGCCTGGGCTCATCTCGCGTCCAGAGCGGTTCGGGCCGCGTTGGTGCATAGGGGTGTGAATTATGAAGACCTCGCACGCCGGCTTGTCGAGGGCGGGGTTCAGGAGTCGGCACGTTCGATCGAAGGTAAGGTGCATCGAGGTACTTTTCGCTTCACCTTCTTTCTCCAGGTGCTCCGCGCGGCGGGGTCTGCGCTTCCGGGCACATGGTTGTGTCCGAAACAGAATAATGAGTCTTGGGAGGCACGTGCGACACGGGTCTTCAGGGCAGACCTCTCAGCTCAGCCTTGGCTGGACACGGACATGTTGAGTAGTCGGCTTGAGGAGGTCGGCGTACATGTTGACGCGGAATCGCTCGAGAGCCAGATAGAGGACGGGACGTTCAGCGCGGCGTTGTATTTCCAAAGCGCGACGGTCTGCCGCTTTGACGCCCTGTGGCTCTATTTGGACATCGCCGCCGTCAACGAAGTCGCGGCAAACAGAACGTTGCGCGAACAACGATCTGCGGATGACTAAGATTTCCTTGGATTTCTCGCACAATGGCCTAGAGGCGCGCGTGAGAATACCCACGCGGGACAAGATCGGCCTGAGGGCTGACTTCCAGTCTTGCCGCCGTCAACTGTCCGATTTGCGACGCCGGCCACCCCGGCACGAGTTCCGCCGGCGCGTACACCACCAGCCGGTTCGGGCAACGCGCCGCCTCGCACTCTAGCCAGCCGCGCATCACTGCGACCTCCTTTGCCGCCGCATTCCATACAATCCGGGCTGCTCATCGCCGGCAGTCAACATGGTCCACACTGGGCTCGCGATTGATCTCATCGAGGCCACCCGAGACTCGAAGTATGGATCCGACGATCTTGGCTGGGCGGACCTACCGCGAGGCTTGTTGGATCAGGCGACGCGCCGACGTACCAGCCTGCGGAGGACTGCATCGCGAGACCTGTACCACCGAAGAACTTCTGTGACGGTGCGCGGAAGGTCCTCTCGGCGTGTTTGCTCTTTCGCTGAGAGGGCTACATGGGTTTTCACTTAAATAGAGCAGTTCATTACCGTCTGCCACTCGGGAGACTTTGGCTCTAGTTCGACATCGCAGTTGTCAACGAACTTGCTCTGAACATGAGGTTGTGTCAGCAACCATCATCGGCAGACGGCGCGCTCTCCTTGCTTTTCTCGCCTACGAAGATCTATACTTTGAGGCACACACCGCATAAAGTTTCCCATGCGGTCGGCCGAGCCAACAAGTCAAATTCGAACCGTCTCGCCGCGACATTCGCCGCCCGGTATCTCGGGCAGTCGGCACTAAAGCTGAGCACGTGCTCGGTGCCGGCCCTCCTGTCGAGGGCAATCATGCCAATCTGGACTGTTCGCCCTATATCGAGCGAGCCGTGTATTCGCCTGCTCGAATGGCGAATCTTCCAGATTTTTCCGCAACATACTCGTCACTTTGTTGGTTTGAACGCGAGCGGTCGAACGGGGCGTGTCAGTTCGGCCATCGAGACTTTTGATTCTGAAGCGTCGCAAGGATCAACCCGGTCCGGGCGAGTCTACACGCTGGTCGGCGAGAGTGGGTATGCCGATGACGCGCAGTATGTCTGGGAGCGCTGGTGTAGGGCAAACGGCGTCGAGGAATGCATCGACGTGACGGACAAGATGGAATCGTGGGGCGAACATGAGCACCGCTGAGCAGAGGACGCGTGCCGTTGTGGGCGCGCGCGACCTGCTGGTAACTCTCGCGGATGGGCGCGGCCCGTATTGCGCGGACCTGGTGCGAACGTTAGCCATGACGCTGCTCAGACACTACCCGAGCGAAGCCGACATCGATGTATCCGCGATCGCGCTACCGAGTCTGTGGGCGGAACCGGCGAAGATTGCTAGCCGCAGGGAGCATCGATGAGTGAGGGCAGCCAGGGGTGGCGCTGTGGGCTGCGAAGACGCGAGGGTTGGTTTGCGGACCATCTGCCGAGCGATCGCCGAAGTAGGTTTGCTCATTGCTCAGGGCATAGCGTCCGATCGCTGGTCCTTGGCTGCGGTTCTGGCTGGGTGTCGTACCTCGATTCGTGTGTGGAGGCGTCAACCACACGGCTGCTCGAAGCTTTGGGAGGGGCATTACCGGTGCGAACGGTAAGGAGTGACGATGCAACGGTCTGCACGCGCGCGAAAGAGAAACCGAGCGCTCGACGACGCTCGGCTGCAGCTCGCATTTCGCCGCGCCGCCGTGGCGATGATTCTATTTGACCCGATAGCAGCCGAAGCGCTTTTGGACCTTCCGGATGCTGAACTCGGGCGACGCTTCAAAATCTCTCTCGCGCGAACCATCGGTCGGGCTACGGCGCTGAACTTGGACCTTCGTGCGATCCGCGAGGAAGGCGAGCAACTACGCGGTCGCGCCAAGCGTAGATCGCAACGCCGGATGTCGCGGGAGGCGGCCCTTGTAGCTGAGGGCAAGTTGTTGCGCGCGGAAATCGTCTGTCAGGCTTTGAGTATCTCAGAGAAGAGGCTGAGGAAAGACGTCGCCCGACGTCGTATCTTCGACGTCGATGTTGAGGGCACGCAGTACTATCCCGCGTTCTTTCTGGCAAACGAACTGAACCGCAAGCATCTCGCGAAGATCGTGCGGCGACTGGGTGGCTTGGACGGATGGAGCAAGTGGGGCTTCTTCACGGAGCCGAACGGGTCGCTTGCCGATTTCACGCCGCTCCAGGCACTGACGCGTGGTGAAGTGACGCAGGTGTTGAGGATCGCCGCAGCCCTCGTAGGACGGTCCCAGAAGCTTTAGAAGGGTAACGTACTGGGTACGCGGAAAGCGTGAAACCATGAGAGAGCTTTGGGCGTTCGCTTTGAGGTATCCAGCGCTGCTGATCGTCCCCGCGATTGGATTCGTTCTCAGCTTGGTGGTATTGCGCATCAAAACGAGGTACGTGAACGAAGGTGTCTTGTTTGGGCGCTCCCGCGGATCGCCGCCGGAAGGTCAAGGCTCGGATACCGTCGAAGAGGAGGATACGCGTGCTGAAAATCATATCGACCTGACGGTCGCGCTTCGAAAAATCCACGAATTGGCGTTGGCGGACGGGGACTTGAGATATGCCTACTGGCACGAGATTGGGCAGCTCTTGCAGAGGGCGAATCGCATGCAGGCGGAAATCGATTCGCTGAGCGAGGAGTTGGAACGGTGCCGCGCGATGCTTTCACGAGCGAAGTGAGTAAGCTGCCAGGCGTTGGCAGGTGCGCGGCGGAAAACTGAGGGTGACGTCGACAGCTCGGCGATCGGCTGTGGGCGGCGTCGGTGACGGATGTACGCTCGACTGCAATCCCTGGTTGCCCGTGTATGTAATAACCCAAATCGCGTCTGTCGATTTAGGGCAACACGTGGTGCACGTTTGGCATTCCGGGGACGTAAGTCCGCACCGGGGTTATCCACAGAATTTGTTGATAACGCTGGGGACAACGGGGCGAAGAACCGTCGCCAGGCCAAGTGCGGTCGGTAGGACCCACATGCACCTTGCGCTGTCAGCGTCCGCCGTCCCAAGCCTCTTGGTCCTCGATTGTCCTTGGCACCGCCGCGAGTGCGATGCTTATCACGAGCAGGCTGAAGATAATCGACCGAATCCCGCGTCATAGCCCGTCCATAAGATCGATTCCAGCGGACGAATGGACCTAGAATTTGTCGCCGTTGGCGTAAAAGCTGAACTATCGCTCCAAGCGGCGACCGCTTCACAGCTTCGTCTATGAGAACTTCCACCACGACCAACGCTGCCCGCAGCGACGTCGAGAGACGCTGCGGGCTAGCCTTCGCTGGTAACGAGAGCAGCAGGGCCGCGGCGCAAGGTCTCTCCGATATGCAAATGCCTCGAAGACGAGGCCTCAATCGGCAAAGCACGTGCTCCATCCTGCCGCAGGGCCGCCGGAATATGCGACTCCGTCCACCCTAAGACCGCGATCGTCGAGTAGGGAGAGAATACCGCCAGCGTCGGTAATGAGGTCATCTGTCAGAACGACTGCGAGTGGCTGGCCCGGTTCAATAGTTGTAGCGGGAAGGGGGAACGAGCTTGTCGGTGTCGTGACTGACCAGCCGGAAACATCCAACGGTTTGGAGGACATGTTTGCGACGACCAGCTTTCCTGTGCCATCCGCAAGCCGATTGAGCGAAGTGAGCTCAGCCTTAGGCGGGGGCGCCGGCATAGGATTGCCGAGACCGCCGCCAGCGAAATCGTAACGCGGCGCCTCGAACCCGGTGCTCGCATCTACCTGCTGCCCGTGCGAATCTGTCTGCCACGACTGAGTCTGGAAAGCAAGGAAGATTGCCGTGACACGATCGGTGTTCGTGCTCAAGAGGAAAATTGCGCCGTCGTGCCACGGTCCATTTTCATGGAGTCGCTCGTCGATGTCGGGCGGATCGCCTTGTGCCATGTGCGTGTTGTCGATACCAAATCGTGGCGTCTCACCGAAGACAGCATCGGTCTGGTGTGGCGAGGTGCGAAACTGGCTTCCGAATATGACAATATCGTCGTTTTGTTCGCGCGCGAGAGTAAGCAACCCCGAAAGACGGTGGACCAGATCGTCACCGCCCTGACTCTGACTCGGCAGCACCCGCATCTTGCGTGGATCGAACAAGTTTCCCTTGATATAGTCCAGCGCACCGGCGTCGTAGCTGGTGGTCTGGTTTTGAAGGCCTGGCTCCAGCTCGCGAATACGGTTGAGCACTGGATTTCGGTAATCTTCGTCGATGAAAAAGTCGAGATACGTTTCAGCAACGGGAGAACCGGGTGCGTCCTTGGACGACTGCACGTTGACCGTTGCGAAAAACGAGTCCGGGCCTGCGTCGACGAGCATCCACAGATGAGGGTTACCCGACGGTGTTGGCTTGAAGCGATCAATCTTTCCCTTCAGGTAACTATAAGCGATATGTCCCATTTCAAAGCTCCGTTGTGAGCCGCGACGTTTTGGTCAGCTGAAGTGCGTTGGCAGGTCTCCCGCCAGCAGAAGCTGCGGTACCTGAGTGAGACGCCAGGTCTCGCCGGTCCGATCGAAAACCCAGACCATGTCGAATCGATTGTCTGGCCAGTCCGGCACCGGCTCCTCCCTCGAGAGGAGCGATCGTGCGATTGACGGGATGCGCTTGTGCTCCCATGCGATAAGCACCGGACCATCCGTCGCTGTGACCTTCTGGACCAAGCTCTCAATATCGTCTTTTCCGACCGAGTCGTCGATGGAAATAGACGGGTCGAGATGCTGGGCAAGCGGTTCGATGGTCTCGTAGGGGCGCTTGCTATCGTCGTCTGACGCAGCATCGTAGAAGGCCGCGAAGAGATGTTCCGGGCGCGCGAGAGGCGCTTGTGGCTCGCCTCCGTCGCCCGGCGCGAAGAACTGGACGAGTGCGCCGGCGCGCTGCCAGCCCTGCGGCGTCAGTGATTTGTTGTCGTGCTGCCCGTTCGCGTCAACGCCGGCCGTCACATGGTTCGGCTTCTCCGCGTGGCGGATGATCATTATCTTCTCAGTCATTTTGCGTAGCCTCGATGGATTAGCGCGCCAAGGTTACCGGTTAAAAAGCAGTCGTTCTGTCTGCCGTATGTTGCCGTCTTCGTAGTAGGGCGCGTACCACTTGTCCTTGTCCTGTTTCAGGGAGAGTGGCTTCGGTGCCGCGCCGTCCGACTCCTCCCGTTTTAGCGCTGCTGCGAACGCATAGTGGTCGACAAGGCGCAGACCTTCGATCGCAAAAACCGTCGCAATGGCTCGGTCGTATATCGCGAACAGATTGTCACCATTGAGTTGTTCGCCGCCATCGGCGAGATTGGACGATCCACCGAATACCACGGGCTTAGTGCCGTTGAAATCCACAACAACGAACTTGTGATGAACTACGTGCGCTGCTGCACCGTGCACTTCGAGTTCGGTGTTGAACGGTGGGGGGAACTTTTCTGGGTTTTCCTTTGAATACACCAGTTCGCCCGCAAGTGTTCTGGGGCTGTACACCGTCGTCCCGTTGATTGTGTTGTCGCTTTCATCAACATCGTCAGAGATGCCATAAGAAAACACCTTGGGGTTTTCGTGGATCTTTCGTAAAGCTTCCAAAACGTTACCCTTCCCGCTCAATTCCATCACTGCAAAGATCACTGAGCTTTCGGCGTGGCTCACGGCATCGAGGAGAGTATTGAGTGAAAAGGTTGGCTCCTTGTGAGGAGCGAACGATAGCTTCAAAGCCGGCAAACCGACTTCTGCGACGTCGTACTCATGCTGCGAAATGTCGTCTTGCTCGAACGCCGGCCGGTGCAAATCTGCGTCGAAGGCAGCTTGGAACGCCGTACCGTATTTTTCTGCGACAGCTTCGTTGTCGAAGACGACGACATGATTAGCGTTGACGTAAAGGCCGGTGATCGAGAAGTTAGTCGATCCCGTTAGAACGCGCACGGCTTTTCGGCTCTCATCGCGTTTGATCAATACCTTGTTATGTTGGAACCGACCAAAATGTCCTCGTTTGAAGTTGCCTTCTTGTTCCGCAGCCGCGGCGCTCTTGATAGCAGCGTATGCCTGGCCAGCTGACGTATCGTCTCCGTGCTGTTTAGGATCGTTGTCTGAAAGGAGACGCAGCCGTCCCGCCTTTGCCATTAATTCAAGAGCCGTGATGAGGTCGGGCTCGTTCAAGTCATAGACCATTGCATCCAGCGTACAGGTCGTATCGGCGTGGCAGTCGTTCAGGAAATCGATGATCGCCTGGCGGCCGTGACCGCCAAGCCAGGTCCACTCTTCCTTGAACGGCGTCGTCAAAAAATTCCAGCCGCCTTCGTTTTTCTTCGGTTGGAAAGGTGCGTTGTGAAATTTATCGGCGTATGCCTGTGACGAAAGATATCCTCGGGTGAACGCGATTTCGATTTGGCCATCCTTGAAGGGGCCAACGTCAATTTCGAGGTCGACGCGCTGGTCGTCTATGAGATCGGTGGTTCCTTCGTCCTTGAAGCGCTTCACTACAACTTCGTAGCGGAACCTTCCGGAAGACCCGTCAGGTGGAAAATCGACCCACCAGAATTTCTGAAACGGTGCCTTGTCGGACGAAAAAAACTTTCCTTCCTTCGAAAGGTGCGGGTCTGGGTATGCCCCTTCGAAGTTCAGACGGTTTCCGAGCCAGGTCCAATTAACGGTTGATGCGGGCGTTCTTCGAATTGCGAACCCAGCTAGCTGATCGGTAAGATGGTCGGCAAGACTGAACGCCAGCAAGACACACCGGTCGCCCATATAAGCCTTAACCGTCAATCCTTGAGCGGACGCTGCTGCATTGAAAACTTGTGTCATCACGCCTCCTTCTTGGTTGGTCACAACTGCGGATGCGCTGCGGAGATGCCCGCTAACCGCTGTCAGCTTGCCTTGCTTTCTTGCGCGGGCATGCGACGACGATCGCGAGATAGCAGAAAGAATAGTGCGTGGAAGAATCGGCGAAGGTGACGTTTTAGTGTCAGAGCGCTATGGAATAGCTTTCAGGCCGTTGCCAAGACAGGATCAGGGCATAAACTTGTAACGGCATCTCAGTTAGCGCGCATAACTCCGAGGCTGCCGACTTGTCGCTTGGGCAAGCGCCCATTCGCCTGCGGACGCGCTTCGTTGCCTTGGTCGTATCTCGCGTAAATGACGGTTCTCTGGATGCACTAAAAAGCACGGCGAGCGGGACTTCTCGCGTTGTGGGCACATATATTTTCGTTTTGCAGATCCGCAGCCACGTGCAGCGCATACAGGCGCCGTGGAACCGCACGCCGACAAGATGCGCTCCGTTGTTTGCCCGAAGTGCGGCAGACATGCTTCCAACGCCGTGTCCGACGAACGGGATATTCGCGCTGCGCGTCGAACGAACGATCGAATGGTGATGGGAAGTAAAGGAAACCCTTCTTTACCCTCTGAGGCCGGACCTAGTCGCAATCAAATGCTATTTTTCATATGGTTCGGCAACTTGTCTCGCGTAGCGCCGCCTTCTATATTGGGTAGGACCCGGATGATTCGCGCGTAACACCTGGCGGTCGCGCCACCGTTATGTCGCCCCGCAACCGGGAAGGAGACAGCATGCCACAATATGTAGGCAAGCTATTGCATTACATGAAACGCATTGCAAGACCTCTTCTTTCAATCGTAATAATTTTTGTCTTCCTCTTTGCTCTTCAACATTGGATCGAATCTACGACGTTCGGACAACGCATTGGTGCCATCACTTTCGCTTCGCTTCAAGACTTGCTTCCCAACTTTGTGCCCGGCGAACGCTTACCTGTCGTAGTGGTTGATATCTGGCCTATCAAGGGTGGGAAAGACATTGGCAGCACCACCGACCGAAAGGCGCTGAGAGAGTTAATTGGTGCTATTGCAGCGGCTCATCCCCGGGCAATCGGAGTCGACATAGATTTTTCACCAAACACCGACGGTCCGGCAGACGATCAAGACCAAGGTTTCTTCGACTACTGCAAATCATTTGGAGAGAAAAACCCACCTGTTCCGATCTATCTCGGGGTTTACCGCGCTCGCGACGATGGTAAAGACGCCTGGCTAGGAGGGCAGATCAATGCACCACTGGCTGCAGACGTCCAGATTAAGATCGGATCGGACGCAGATAACGATATTGAATCTTCAAGGGACGGTATAACCAATCGCATGGCGACGTGGTACCTTCCTCGCGACAAGCCTAAACTGACTCCGCTGCCCACAATGAGCTTCGCTTTGGCGAACTCCTATATGCTCGCGTCGAGCAACAAATCGTGGCCTGCGCCGCCTCTGCTGCTCGGCGTAATCCCGATCGAGGCCGTTCTAGAGCACACTTCACTCAAGCCGAATGATGTCAAGGAAAACGATCGAGGCTATCTGCTCAATTTCAGTAAGATCCGGCAGTTGCATCACGAGACGCTGCTAACAACAAGTGCTCAGTCGGCGACGGAGTTTGCTCCCTACTTGACTGGGAAGGTTGTAATCTTGGGAGATGCAGCCCATGCACAGGATCATTTCACTCCGCCCGTAGGTCCCAGCAGTCCTGGAGTTTATGCGCACGCTCTCGGCGCATACACATTATTGGCCGAACCCGTCTACGAGTTGAAGCCACTTGCTCGTGTCGCGCTCGACTTCATTTTCACGATACCTCTTTTCTGGATGGTTTTAAGACGCGCAGGGAAACGCTCCGGCCCAACAGAGAACGCTCATGGAGTAGACGGAGGCGAATATAGGATGTCGCTACTGTGTGCAGTGAGCGTGTCAGTTCTGGGCATCATATTGATGAAGACGCTGCACATTATGTGGCTAGATTTTATGCTTGTTGCGCTGGCCCAGCTTCTGCATCCGCACGTCCAGCTGTGGATCGACGATCGTCACCGAAGAAGGACTGCTTATAGTCCAACGCCAAGCGAAATCGATATGTTGAAAAAACTGCGGACCGGAGCGCCGGATCCGAATTCCTGCCCTTTGTGCGGTTCGAAGGTTTCAGCAAGGGAGAACGCGCCATGACACCCGGAACTCGCGTTGCAACGCTTTTGTTGGTTCTGTCGTCAGCAGCTTCATTCGCGCAGGACGAGGTGGCGGATCCTGTGGCGAACGTTTCTATCCTTAGCGGACATTGCTGGGTTCGGAAACACGAGGAGGTACTTAAGGAACCGGCAGGTAAGGGGAGGGAACTACATCAAAATGATCCTGTGATGTCCGATGACGACATCAGGTGCGACGGAAATGGTCGAGCCAATATTAAATTCAATCGCGGAGATGGCGTGCGAGAGTTTTCCTCGAACTGGAAGACGGTTGGTAACGTCTCTGGAGCGCCGCATTACACGCCCGGCAGCGTTCCCGCCAGCCGTCTTGGCGAAAACCACAAACCGGAGCAGCAACAACGGGTGGCTACCTACGAGCCCTCCGGATCTAGTGCAGATATGGGAAACAAGTACACAGGTCATCAGGCGACCATGTCCAAGGCAGCGCAGGCAAAGACGCATAAGAAGGCCGCCGCCGGCGAGGCGTCGCCGTATTGAGCACGCGCAGCGGACACTACGAGAAAACGAGACTGTTCACGAGGGGACTCACCGCCGTCGACTATCAGCGGTTACGGCGAGCGTCTTCATCGGTCTTCTAGACCGCTATCCGGAGTCGGAGTGGTACGCTTTCCGTGCGACTACGGATTAGCGCGAGTTGCAGGGCGCACATCGATTGAGGATATGTTGCCAGCCATTTCGGAGTAAGCGCGTCTTCATTACCGTGTAGATTTCGTCGTTGAGTTTGGCTACTTTGGTGCCCACCAAGATGAATGGTGGACGCAACAGTGGACAGCTCTCCTCAATCCAAACGGCCGAAGCGCCCCAATTTTTCTGTCAGTTCAAGCGGCAGATCGTCGAGGCGACGCTCGAGCCGGGTGCGTCGGCCGCGCTCATCGCTCGCGAGCACGACATCAACGCCAATCTGCTGTTCAAATGGCGTCGTCATTATCTTGCCGGCGATTTCGGCATGCCCGACGTCACGCTGCCAGAGGCGCCTGTGCTCAACTGGCTACCAGTGGCAGTGACTGAGTCTTCACCGGAAGTACCGGCGTGCCCATCGCCGGACAGCGCGAGCATGTACGAGGTCGAATGTGGTGACGTCCGTCTACGCCTGAGCGCGGACACGCCCATCGCAACCCTGATCAAGATTATGCGGGGCCTTGCCCGATGAGCCTGCTGATGCTGCCGTCCGCCGTTGGCCTGCCGTCCGGGTCCCGCGTTTGGCTGGCCGCGGGAGTCACCGACATGCGGGCCGGGTTCAACAGTCTCGCCGCCAAGGTGCAGACCGTGCTCGAACGGGATCCGTTCTGCGGGCACATCTTCGTGTTTCGCGGCAAACGCGGCGACCTGCTCAAAGTGCTGTGGTGGAGCGGCGATGGCATGTGCCTGCTGATGAAGCGACTCGAGAAGGGGCGCTTCGTATGGCCGCAGGCCGACGGTGGCGTTATTTGCCTGAGCCCGGCGCAACTGTCGATGCTGCTGGAAGGCATCGACTGGCGGCAACCGACGAGAACGGCACGACCGACCTCGGCGTTGTAAACGTCGTTGCGGGCGCGTAAACTGCCTGCATGACGCGCGCGAGCCCACTTCCCGACGATGTCGAAACGCTGAAGGCCATGCTGCTCAGCCAGGAAGCGACGCTGCGCGAGCGCGACGCACAAGTGCTCAAACTGCAGGAAACTGTCGACTCGCAACAAGCTGCGTTGGCTTCACGCATCGCCGAAGTCGAACACCTCAAGCTGCTCATTGCCAAGCTGCGCCGCATGCAGTTCGGCCGCAAGTCGGAGAAACTGGACCATCAGATCGAGCAACTCGAACTGCGCCTCGAAGAACTTGAGGCCGACGAAGGCGCGACGCCGGTCGAAATCCAGAGGACGCCGCGCGCGGCCGTGGAACAAGCGCCGCGCAAGCCACTGCCTGAACATCTGCCGCGCGAGCTCCGGACGCACTTGCCCGAATCTGCCGGGAAGTGCTCCGAGTGCGGTGGCGAGATGAAGCTGCTGGGCGAAGATGTTGCCGAACAACTCGAGTACGTACCGGCAAGCTTCCGGGTTATCCGTCATGTGCGCCCCAAGTTTGCGTGCGTGTGTTGCGACAACATCTCACAGGCCCCCGCACCCAGTCGTCCTATCGAACGCGGTCTCGCCGGCCCAGGGCTGCTGGCACACGTGCTGGTCTCGAAGTTCGCAGACCATGTGCCGCTTTACCGGCAGTCGGTGATGTACGCGCGAGAAGGCGTCGAGCTTGATCGCTCGCTGCTTGCGAAGTGGGTCGGTCACGCTGCGACGCTGCTGCAGCCGCTCGTTGAAACGCTGCGTCGACACGTGATGTCGGCGACGAAACTCCACGCCGACGACACGCCGGTTCCAGTGCTGGCACCGGGTAACGGCAAGACGAAGACCGGTCGCTTGTGGGTGTACGTGCGCGATGATCGTACATCGGCCGATATGACGCCGCCCGCGGTGTGGTTCGCCTATACGCCAGATCGCAAGGGTATCCATCCGCGACAGCATCTCAAGTCATTCGACGGCACGCTGCAAGCCGATGCATACGGCGGCTACCAGGCCATCTACGAAACCGGGCGCGTCACAGAGGCGGCCTGTTGGGCGCACGCTCGACGTCGGTTCTATGAACTGCACGCAGCCCGCCCGAATGCGTTGAACACCGAGGCGCTTGCGCGTATCGGCGCACTATACAGGATTGAGGAAACGTTGTGAGCCACGCGTGGAATTGATCGAGTAGCGGTCGCGCATGCTCCTGGCGATGCGCACGGCGCTGGTCGGGCGGCTTGCCCCTGATGCGCTGAACCGGTGGGAAGCGCTCACACGCTATTGCGATGACGGCCAGCTCGAAATCGATAACCTGCCAGTCGAGCGCGCGCTACGCGGGGTGGCCATCGGTCGACGCAACTATCTGTTCGCTGGAGCAGACTCCGGCGGCGAACGTGCCGCCGCGATCTACAGCCTCATTGGCACCGCAAAACTCAACGGCATCGATCCAGAGGCGTATCTGCGCTTCGTGCTCGCGCGCATCGCGGGGCATGCGATCAACCGCATCGATGAACTCACACCGTGGGTCGTCGCCGATCAGATCCGCACCGCGCTCTAAAGATCTCAGTCTCCAGTCAAGACGTCGCTGGGGTCACGCTTACATTTCGGATTCGCACAGCTTCGCCGAGAATGTCGAGGTACTCTTTGTGGTCCACGCGTTCGTCCGGCGGAAGGGTGCCATTGGCGTGCCGCTCAAGCGCATCTTCCCGTTGCCTCACACTGTTAGCCATTGAAGTGATGCGGCTGTACGCCTCGCACGCGTACGCAAAGGTCTCGCGCTTGGCGTAGTCGATTCTCAAGAGAAACTCCGTCCGACGGTTTTCCTCCAGCCCGACGGTGGATCGCTTGCAATTATGAAAGACGTGCGCTGCCTCATGGACGACGAAATCGGCGAATGGGTCCGCGTCGTCGAAATATAAGGTCGAGATAAAGCAGGTGGTTTCCTCGCTGAGGCCAACGATGTGGCAGGCGTCCTGCGCGAAAGCGGGTGCGCCGACGCTTGTCAAATATAGATTGGCCAGGTTCCACGCTGTGGATGGCCAAGTTTGCTTCATGAGGACGAAGGAGATGTTCTGCGGCGTGAGGAAGACGACGCCACGAGCGAGGGCTTCTACGACGACGGAGCGTTCATGGGCGGGAAAAAGTCCGTTGAACATCGGCGAAAGCTTGTCACGAGCCCAGCCGTTCAGATTTATGGGCACGCTCACCTGGCTGCCAAGTCCCCGCGCCCGCCGCAGCGTCTCCTCCACGAGCGCTGTTCGCAAGCGTTGCATCGCCTGTTGTGCGACTTCCGCGAAGTTGTCGCCCGGCCCGCCTGTCAAGTTGCTGTCGTACTCGCCACTATCGAGATAGCGCTGCACTTCACCTTCAAGCCAATGCTCACTGCCGATTGCCGCGCGCTCGAGGTTTTGTTGTGCAGGGGCCAATGAAGCTGTCATATCTGAACCCGTTGATTTGCGAGGCTGAAGTAGAAGATACCGCGGAATCTGGGGACTTCAATTTGCGTCCTCGCATCGATCGGACGGCGTTGTAGACGCTTGTCTCCGCCTGTCTCAACGAACTTGCTACTTCGCAAAGGAGCCGCAACGAAGTGCGGCGTGGTTGAGTCGGCGCAAAAAGACCATCCGGGTCCACCGATGCACTGCTTGCTCGGGGTCCTGGTACAAACGACAAACGCTAGCAACGGACCTGTAGACCGAGAGTACGCGCGTGAACCGTCGCTCGCCACAGGTTGAGTGTCATGCCGGCATTCAATCGTATCGAATGAACGGGTTGCCGTACATGTTCATGGCGAGGGATTGCGCGAAGCGCCCAGGGAAAATCCGCTCCACGTTCTGGTTTGCTAGCATGTTCGCCTCGGCCAAATTGCATCCCCCTTTCCACGCATCGAGGAACGACGGCAGCCAGTGGTAAGTGACACGAGCATCTAGGGGCCAAGGCGATGCGATGACAGCTGAGCATCCCGCGTCGAAGAGTTGCTTTGCCATTCCTGCGGTGGTTTCTCCGACTGGATCCTTGTCGAGCCTTCCGCCGCTGCAGACGAACAGAACGACGACATCGACGTTTCGAAGGACTCTTGCGAGGGACCGGGCCGTCACGCTCAGTTCACCCTCGTCGCTGATGCGAGCAAAGTAGCTCTTTCCTCCGGGAGCGATCCCTCCGTGCGCTGTAATGATGGCAAGTTTTGCATCGACAAAATCGGGCAGCGCGCTTTCTGTGTTAAGCACGATGCCGTGGTCAGAAAGAGTTTCTTCAAGCCGGCTGGACACCATCGCGAGGGTAGCGCCGCGATCTTCACTGCCGGAGATCCATGCGTGCTTGGCACGTCCCTTCGTTGACGGTTTCGCCAGCGCCGAACGTAGCCAAGACAGCGACGGAACCGACGCTAAAGCGTGGGTTAATCCGGCGAACTCCTGGTCTATACGCCAAAGGTTGAGTGGGAGGCCCTGAAGCGTTGTACTGCCGATGACAAGCGTAGGTGACGATGGCAATGGTGAGAATTTAAGAGTTTCGGTGCTCAGATAGAAGACGTTGGCATGCGCGTTATCATCAGCGTAGCCATAAGGATATTGCTTTGCCCAAGCCGATAACGCCTTTCCCGAGAATGTTGCAAGGCCCTCTTTCTGGGCGGCGAAATCCATTTTGCCAGCGCAGTCGACTCGAACGAGTTCGCCGGATTCGTTCAGGCCCGCCATCACTACGCTCGCCCCCCGTGACAATACATCCGAGATGACCTTGCTAGCAGACGCTACGTCTTCTACGACGGCGACCGGCGAGGAATTCGATCGCCAGCCCGGAGAGGCAATGGCCCGGTCCGCAAGAAGTTCGATCGCGAACGCTACCTCGTCCGGGCGAGTCAGAACTTCGGCACTCTTCAAGAAACGAGCGGCGATCGTTGAAGAAATTCGGGCGTCGTATGCTGTATCCGCAGCATATCGGGCCCTCTCTGAAGCTCGATGCACTGCGAGCAAATCTACAAGCGTGGGCGTTTTTGCAGAAACCGCGGCAGTCACAGCATCTAGCGCTGAGTCGTCACGCAAAAGGCTTGAGTAGACTTCGCGCGTTGCTTCCGCGACAGGTAGTTCGTGACCATCAGCGAAGTTGATAAGCTGAGCAAGGAGGCTGGCGATAGGCGCGCGGCTGTCATTTCGCAAGAGTGCGAGAGAGGCGACCGACGTCGCCTCCGTAAGCAGCGTTTCAATCGCTGCAGCCATCGAATTTTGCGTACGCGAGGCCTTCTTTGTTTCAACTGTAAGGCCGAGGTACCGGTGCTGCAATGCCATCTCGTCCGATTTGCCGAGATCCTGCAACAGTTCGGCGGCAAAACGATGCGTCACCGTCGCCTGTTCGAAGAGCGCCAGATCTCGGAAAACGCGGGTCAGCATGTTCGCTTCCTGCCACGCATCCTGTGTATCGACAGGACAGTCGATGAGAAATGCGCAGTTAATGGCGATAAGACACGCCAGGGTATCTCCGCCGGCCTTATAGACGTCGGCATTGAGAGCCCACGCCAGACGCAGGCGTTGAGGATGGTCGCCGGCAAGAATTAATGTCTGGCGACAAAGATCGCGAGCCTCTTGAGCCCGACCGCCTTTCATGAAAATCCCAGCAGCGGCGTAAAGAAGACGAAGGTCCTGGAGGGAGTCCTTCGCGTAAGGCGCGATGGCAAGCCCTAAGCCGAGCCAATTTCTTACTGCAGTAACGTCAAGTTCGTCCTTGAGGCGCCCTTCATAGTACCCAATCAGATCAGTGAAATTCGCAAGCAACGTCCTTGGGTCGGCGGGAACAAGCTCTTTAGGCAAACAAGCGTGTCCGAGCACGGTTGGCCCGTTGTCGGTCAGCCACTGAAAACCTGCTTCAAATGCTGGCGTCATCGCATGCACCTTGTCGAGTGGGGCGCCATGCTCTGGGTCGTTTCCGGTAAGAACAACCGGTCGGTCCAAGTTCCGGCTGACGAGATAAATCATCGTTACTTCGCCGTATCGTCCGCTGCCCTCAACAGATACAAAGTGTCGGACGCGACTATAGACGAAGTTGTCTTCCGGCCGACCCGCAAGATACTGGAGGATAAACGTCAGAGGCGTGACGAGTCTCTCCGGGTCAATAACGAATTCGTCGTTTCCCGGGCCCCGGGCAATCGCGATCTGCTCTATGGCGTCGAGCGTCATGAGTACGGTGCGCCTGTCCGCCTCGCGACCACTGAGAACCAACTCAACGATTTCGAGCGCATGTATGACCAATCCGCGAGAGAGCGCATCCCGAACTAGCCCGTCTTGAGCGAGCGTAGACCACTTCGGCCGACGTGAAACTATGCGTCGATTTATCTCCGGATAGTTCGGTATTTCTGAACTAGGGAGCTCGCTGGCCAGGAAGTGATAAGCCTCAGCTTCGCCGTTTGCTTCCGATAGTTGCTGCGCTTCGATGGCGGCAGCGGCATAGTCTCGCTTGTCGGTGGCGGCACGTAAGCGGTTGCGGATGTTGAGTTCGCTGGAAGGAAACCGACTCTGCAACTTTGTGGCGATAGCGGAACCGAGAGAAACGTCGTTGAGGCGCCACGCGACTTGAAGCCCAACTTCGAGAGCTTCCTTGGAACGCATCCGATCCCGGGCGTGTGAGAGCAGATCCCGAGCGAGCAACAGCGAACCGCTGTCAGCGGCAATTTGTGACAACTGAACCGTTATATCCGGTTCAGCAGTGTCGAAGTTTCCCATATCCTCAATCTGCTGCACGGCCAGTGCGGTAATACCTTTGTTCAGAAAGAGCTGAGCCTTGAGGACGGTACGTTCTTGTGCCTCAAGCTCCATTAACTGGTCGATGGAGCGTGACACCTTTCCAAGAAGGCCAGCTTCATCCCATTCGTGCCAATCCGACGCCATATCGTCGATCGTGCGACTAGCGCTTGTTCTGCCGACCGTCGAGCATACGGTTGCCCCTGTTGCGTTCAACAATTGCATCAGCGACGGCCGCCGCGGCTCAGCATGCTCGATGTCGACCACAAGCCTGAGCTTACGCTCGACTGAGACCTCTATCAGCATCTCAGCAAGATGGGCAAGATGAGGGACCCAATTGTCCTCGGCGAGGCGCAAGAACGAGCTCGCCGGGTAAGCGATTTTGCCCGTTTCAGTAAATCGGACGTGACCAACGCCGACAACGACTGCCACACTGGCCTCAGGAAGCTGTGACACTTCATGCAAAAGCGATTCAGCGAGCAAATCAGGCGCAGTGACGCGTCTGATCGAATCGCCCAGAACCGTTGCGCCGGCAAGTTGCGCAATGTCTTTGCGAGAGCTAATGTGAAGGTCAGAATCTGCAAAAATTATAGTCGCCGGTCGCGAGATGTGGTCGCCGTCCGACGACTGACTCTGCAAGAGACAGGACACGTACCCATCGACGCGAAGATCAGCGGGGATCTTCGGAGCGAATAATAGGGCGACGGTGCCGACCTCAGAATGTTGTTCGTTGAGTATGGTCGCAACGACGTCTGCAAAATCAGTAGCGTTCATAGTGTTCAATCAAGATCTGCTTTTTTGCCGCCGAGGGTTAGTCCATATCTCAGCTGGCATCTCAAAGCCTCGAAGCCGCCGCACCGTCGGACGGGTTCGCGGAGCTTTCCGCAATCCAGACGACATGAGAGCGCTTCTTATGGAGTTTGCGGTTGCGACGCACTTCACGGTGCGCGGAAATCGTGTCAGGTGGCCGGAACTTGAGCCGAACGAGCCCGAGCTGAAAGATGCTACCTTCGACTTTTTGATTGAGGACCTCGGCGACAATGGGTTGGAGGTTGAGTGCAAGTCGGTGTCTCATGACAAGGGCCGATCGATTCATCGCACAACGGCGTTCTCGCTATACGAGGTGTTGAGGAGGGAGCTCAATGCGTTCGCTTATAGCCTGAAGACCGGACTCGTGGTCGTTGTGACTGTACCAGGTTCGGTCCCAGGATCACCTTCCGAGCAGGATGCACTCGCGAAGCGAGTGCACCGCCAACTAGTACTTGGGCAGTCTGAGACGTTCGACGATGGATTGCGGATCAGCATAACTGATTGTGAGGTGCAACGACTTGGAGATGTCGAGCTGCGGACAGATAGCGAAGACGCTCGTGCAATCGTCGACGACATAACTGGTACGCGGAACCGGAGCGTATTGGTTATGGGAAGACACGGCGTCGGTGCGTTGTTGCTCATCCTTCAGAACTCCAAAGACGATGGGCTACTCAGCGCAGTTTTCGATACGGCGAAGAAAGCGGCGCGAAGTCAACTTTCGGGAGCGCGACCAGCGCTTATCTTATTGGGTTTCGAGGGCGTCGAGGCTGAACAGCTAGCGTGCCTAGCGCAACAAGATGAAGATCCCACGCAAGCACCGAGTGCTGCGCGATTGGCCGTCAGTCAGTTCCTATCTGGGGATGGCCGGGAACACGTTGTGGGCGTCGGTCTTCTCAGCCGTAACCGCTTGCGAGCTCGAGGCTCTGGCTGCTTCGACAGTGGCGGAGCGACCTACTACTTTGAGAACGAGAGCAGTCCCCTCCGGCTGCCGGTGTTCAAGGGTTTGTTTCGGGCATAAGCTTCGCGTCAGCCTGGCGGAGCGCACCTGATTTATACGGGGGTGCGGTCGATGAACTCTCCCAAGATTAAAGTTCTTTCAGCGTTTGCCGTAAACGAGCGTGCTCACCATCCATCTGGGTTTCGGGCCCCACAAGAAGGCCGAACCAGATCTGGCGCGCGGATGGGACATGCGTCTCACCAAAGAACTTGCCACCAGGAAAAGGGAGCTCAGCCGATGACCACAATCGAACGTCGCTCTATCAGTGACGCGGACATATCGGAAGTGCATGAAATTGTAGTGGAGCTCACCACTCGAACGCGGCCCGCGGGAAATCGAACGCCGATGGAGCTATGGTTCGACGAGGCTGCCACGGCATTACGAGACCACTCGATCGCAATGTTAAGTGCGCTGTTTTGCTTGGTGTTTCTGAGCTGGGCGTTCGAGAAAGAATCTTTGCCAGATGCCTTTTTGGTGGTGAGCGCGTTCGTTGGATTGATACTGCTTACTGCATCGTTCATTGGGATCGGCGGCGCTGTCCCGTTTATCAACCGTCTGCGCAAGGCCCCGTATTCGCCTCTGCTTTGGTCGGTTGAAGCTTGTTCTCGCATCGATCTACCGCTTTTGCACCGGCTCCTCTGCTGCAATCGGGACGCCATAGCTTATATGCTGGTGCAATTCAGCCACGAGCGTAGCTCATTCGAAAAGCGCGGTGCGATGCTCGCCGGGGCGCTCGACAAGATTGGGCTATTTCCGGCAATCGCGGCTTTCGTCGGAGTCGCAACATCGCTGTGGTCGCACTCGGAAACATTCGTTCGTGTGCTCGTTTTCGTAGTTCCGGCTTTCTATTTCATTAACTTTTTGAATTGGATGCTCTTGCAAGAAATGGATCGGACAATCGCGATCCTAAAGTATAGCCTTGACATTCTCGAAGCGGATCACGAGGGATTGTCGTTAGCCGAAACAAGCGTGCTAACGGACATTGGAATCGCAGCGTGACACAGACCGTGCAGAAACCATCGTCGGAGAGTCTTTCGCTTCGCGCAGTCAGCTTATCGTCAACACCCCAACTCGCAACTTAAATGGATCAGAAAAGCTTTCTTGAGCATTTTGGTGTCAGCCAAGATGAGATAGACTCTATGAAGAAGCGCGCAAGGATTGAGACATTTAATAAGAAAGCACTTCTCGCTCGCTTGTCGACAGCTCGGCGGACCCCAGACGCGGGCGCCTATATTTCAGAGCAGCTGTGGGCCTGTCACCGCGTTCTTTCCGCCGCTGGCGTTCACAACCTGATGTATCTAACTAGAGATCTCGTAGAACGGGGAGTCGCTCGTCTCTGCTGGGAGGAGCTGCTGGATCGGAGGTTCGGCGATCCAATGAATGTGCAAAATCGTGCGGTGTGGCTTTTGTTCCACGTCTGTTTGCAAGCTCAACGAGACTTTGCGCTCGATGTCTGCACCGCTCGATCCCGTGAGGATCTGCTAACAGGGCGTTTTTTAGAGGGGATTAAGGGCGCATGTGCTGTTTGGGCAGAATCGTCATCTTCTTATCTCCGGAGGGTAGAGAACGTCCTGGAAGTTTGCAGCCTCGATCTGACGGTTGGCGGGGCCGAGCAGGAAACCGGCGGAGACTTCGCTTTGATCTTGGACATCAAGGGCATTCCTTCTTGCGCGGAAGACTTCGAGCATAGTGTTGTGACGCTGACAGAAGGCGGCCCACGAGGTGACCTTTTTGTTCCTCTGATATTTCAGGCAAAGCGTTATACCGGTTCTACTGCAGACATCGCGAGAATAAATAGTACCCAAGGTTATCAATTCAATAAACTGCGGCAGAGAGATTGTGCTTCTGCCTATATTTTTTATGAAAACGGAGACAACGGCATTGACTATCCTGCACTTCCGATGGTCAAACCCGCTCATAAGTGCTTACCTGTGGAGTCACACCGTAAGACTGGCGTATTTGAAGGGAGTGTCGACTTTGCGACATACATTCTTCGCGCCGCGAACGGATTCGATGATATGCCGGCTGCGCAGACCCGCGAAGATGCGTTGAACATGATTCTCGCCAACGCATCGCCTGAAGGACTTACCAAACTCGTCGTACTCGGAAATACCGCGGGGCTCAAAAGGACATACGAGGAGGCGTTAGCCGCGCTTCGTGAAGAGATTGAGAGTGGATTATCGAAGGATCCGACGCAGCACGAACGACCAAGGACGAATAGACCGCGTTGATTCGCACGCCAGGAGTAAATGAAAAGTTTGTAGAGGAAAGCTATCTTCAGACGTACCGTTCCAAATCGAACGTATAGTCGGGCTAGCAGCTGATCCTGCTCATTATTCTGTTTTCGCTACAACGGTGAGGTAAGAAAGTCGACGGGGGTCGGGGGATGATGGACCGAGCTGGTGGGACGCGGTGCATCGCTCGAGACATTTTTCTCTGCCCAGCAAGGCGAATTGGGAGGAAATACCGATTTATGCGTCGATTCGTAACAGAATCGTCGAACGATTGGCGCGATAGCATCTCTGGGCGAAAATCTCCGTAAGCTGGTGTGGGTTTGCGCCCACGCCGAGAACGACTGCACGGATTCGAAGAAATGGCATTGTCGCCGCCCTTAGGCCCGCCAGATTGCGAGAGCAGACATTCGCGGTTGTACCGGTCCCTGTCGCCTCTGCGCACGACGGAGTCTGACCTATATTGGGTGCATTCAATGGCGCCTAGCGTCTTCCGGGATGCCGCGGAATGCGGCTACGTCATCCCGTCTCACTGTCCCTTATTTAACTGCGATCTAACATATCTGTTCTACGGCCGGCCAGCTTATCGCTTTGGCTACGACGGTTCGATGCGCGCTGGTCAATGGGCACCGTGCGTCTTCGTCTTTCATCCTACAATTGAGCTTCGCGGCGTCCAGATGTACCCGTTCGATACCGGTGCGTTTTTACGTGGAAGATTCGAACAATGGATACCGCGCCAATACAGCCTCGCAGATTTCGAGTTGCCAATATCCTGCGGGGCGCCTGGCCATTTCATTCAGGCTTTTTACGGTTCGAACGTTGACTATTGGGTCGGCGACGGACGTGTGGCAGCTTCGTATCGCGGTTGCGAACTCGAGCGCGCCGTCCTCGCCGACATGATTTCTGATCGCGCGGGGAACCGCGCAGACAACAGGCGCCAGGCAATCGAAATGGCGTTAGCGGAAAAAATTCCGATCGACCGCGAGCATGTCGCGGCGCTTGTGGTTCCCGATCGTTTGAAAGACGCGCCTTTTGTTTTGCCCTATCAACTTGAGAAGAACATTCCCGTTTTTACCTACAGGCTGTATGAAACCGCAACGGTAATCGAGCATCAAGTGCATATCGAGGAAACCGTACGGCGTGTGCATCAACTGAATGGGGCGATTTGAAATGGATGCCATATTCAAGCCGCACGGTTTTACACTAATCGATCCTACTCTTCCGGGGTTCGCCCGGAGCGTTTTTGCGTCTACTCGCGATGGTCGACTTTTCATACAGGAAGTTGGAAGAGACGAAACTGTCCGGTTTGTGAACGTCGAATTTGAAGATGCGGAGATTTCAAAGTTTGACGACGCCGCAATTGGAAAGTTGACTCAAATACGGCGGATGGGAAGAGCTGTCCATGACTGGTATTCGACGCCACTCTATGTATTTTCATGGGGAGACGGAAAGATTACGGCAGGGTGCAAAGATGAGGTAGCGATAGGTCTGCTCGAAAGACTTCATGACTTGATTCAGTGGCCGCATATCTATGCATCTGCTGCGGACTTCATCTATTCCTCAAAAGCAACACTAGGCGGAGCGATCCATACTTATCGCCGCAATGATGGCGACCTTCTGTTTTTTGCGGACCAGAAGGTAGCTTCTTTGCAGATGCGAACAAATAAGATCCTCACAACGGTTCTGCCAAGTCGTGTCGTACCGCTTAATCACGACGCTGAGGCGAGGCGGTTATATCAGCGATTCAAAGAAAGACTCGACGCTAATGTGATGACACTTGCCGCTCTTTATTTGGAGACGGGGCGAAGTGAGCAAGTAATCAAGCTTATTGAGTTGAAGTCGGAAGGATCTGATCCAACACCTCCACCATGGGCGAGAGTCATAGATGAGGTTGTCGGCAGACTTCGATTTGCGGACAATGAAATTGCAAAAAGAAAGTACCGAGTAGCGACTTCAGTGTATGCAAGCGTGCGTGCGAAATATATATCTCAAATTGATGACGAAATTGTTCGGAAGCTTGCGGAGTTCTCCATCTCAAAGAGGTGCGATCTGCTGAGAACGAGTCGTGATGTATTGCGTCTTCGGGAGTGGCAGTTGCTTGACTGTCTGTTGCAAGAGCTTGGCTGCCTTGCCGGTAGTCCAAACGAGTGGATTGGATACGCTGGACGATCTCTGCTACTACTCGCCAGTCTGTTCTTGTCTGAGAAAGAGACTGGGCGAGCGCGAGATGTCTTGGCAATTGTCGCAGAGCTGGCGACTTTGGCGGCGGAGCGGAAACTGTCAATAGACTATGACCTTGCGTTGGAGTTTCTTTTAAGTCAGGCGTCCCTTGAGGTATGCGCAGGCGACCCCGATCGTGCAGAAGAGTGCTACCTGCAAGCGATCTCGCGTCTGCGAAGGGATGACGAGAACGCCAACACCATGGTGTCCTTGGCTTCAGTGCTGGCGACGTTGTCCAACTTGTACCTTGGGCAGGAACGTCTAATTGCGGCGGAAGCAACTGCGATTGAAGCAGTGGCCATGGGAAGAATCTTGACGCTCGGCGGAATCCCAAAAAGCAGAGAAAGCTTGTTTACCGCTCAAGGTGTCCTCGAGAGATTGTACGTTGGAGCCAGTCGGGACTTAGAGCTCTCTCTCCTGCGCAAGACACTGGATGCTTCGACACGGAGTTGATTGCTGTATACGACACATGAGTCGCTCGACGACTTCCCACAGGCGCCATGCGCCTGTGGGTTGCGCCGTGGCATCGGATCACTAAAGTGTTCCGTTGCGCTGCCGTTAACGACTACGGAGGGGCAGAAAAGCCAGTCGTGACAGGTGAGAATGATGCATCGCAACGAGACCGGATCCCTTTTTGGAAGATGAAAAACAACAAAGCTCGTTTTCGCGTTAATTCCCGGCTGGCACACATTCTCAGCCAAGAGTACACCTCGAGTGAGAAGGCTCTCAAAGAGCTTGTGGACAACGCTTGGGACGCCGACGCAGAGCGTGTAACCATATCATTGCCAGAGCCGATGAGCGATGCGCCGATTGTCATCTCGGACGATGGAAGCGGCATGACCACAGCGGAGCTGAATAACCACTACCTCTCGATCGCGTCGGATCGCCGCGCAAGAAGTGGCGAGCGTACCGCCCGTAAGCAGCGGTTGGTCAAAGGGCGCAAGGGGATCGGCAAGTTCGCGGGACTGATGACAGCCTCGGTGATGACGCTTGAAACCTGCGCACGAGGGACAAGGACGAGCTTCACTCTGCGACTTCAGGATTTGTTAAGTGCTGACGACCTTGACCTGTTGGACCTAGAGCTCGTTACTGCTGTCTGCGACTCGACCGCACACGGGACGACGATTACTCTCAGCGACCTTGACCAGCAGTTGGCGTTTCCTAGTCCTCAGGGACTGAGGCAACTACTGTTGCAAGACTATGGTCGCGAAACTGATTTTGGCATCATTGTTGACGGGAAACCGCTTGGCGTTGACGACGTTGTCGGGACATTCAAGGACAGTACGTTTTCCGTACCGAATGTGGGGGAAGTCAAGCTTCGGTTCGCGATCGCAGAGAAAAAGTCGGTGTCACGTCTGCCTGGAATCGTGATACGTGTCGACGGAAAGGTTGTTGGGAAACCGTCTTTCTTCGGATTGGAGGAACGCGACGATTTCCCCCCGAAGCTTTTGAAGCGTCTCTACGGTGAGATAGATGCGGATGGACTTCGAGATCATGTCACCGCTGGTTGGGACAGCCTTATTGAGAATAGCGAGCTTCTGGAGCAGGTAAGAGAAGTCGTTGCGCCACTTGTTCTTCAGGCGTTCAAGGAAACGCACGGCAAGGAGCTACAGCTCGCTCATGCTCGGCTGAAGCGTGAAATCAAAGAACGGCTAGCTGCGCTTCCAGAAAACCGACGGGAATATGCCGAAACTGCAATCAGGAAGGTGCTCGACAAATTCTACGGCGAACCGCCGGAGAAAGTGGAGCCTTTCATCCATGTTCTGCTGGAGGCAATCGAGCGATCAGACTACGGTTCCGTGGTCAGGCACTTGGCGGAAGCGCGACGTAGAGATGTAGTCGCACTTGCCGAGGCGCTGGACGAGTTTGGTCTCGCCGACATGGCTTATCTCGTTGAGCAGGCGGGAGCACGTCGAGAATTTTTAGACAATCTTGAAGCGCTCGCTAAGGATGCGAGCACCATCGAAGCGCAGATGCACAGAGCCGTCGAGCGGAATCTTTGGATATTTGGCCCCGAGTATTCTATCTTCAGCTCGAACCAGACACTGCAGCGCCAGGTGGAGGACATGCTTGGCAAGAAGTTTACGGGAACACGTTCAAAAAAACGGCCTGACCTGCTGCTCAATGAGAATCTTAGTGGAGAGTGCTTGCTCATCGAGTTCAAACGACCATCGCACGCGTTAAATCGCGGCGACTACGAGCAAGCTACTCATTATAGACACGACTTGACGAAGCACATGGGCAAGAGGATTAAAGTGTTGTTGGTCGGTGGAGACCGTTCTTCCGACTACCCGACGAACAATACAGAGCCGGACGTTGTGGCGCATACTTTCCTGGACGTCATTGCAACAGCGAGACGTCAACTGGATTGGCAACTCCGACAGCAACGCTGACGCCTGGTGAGCCTCGTTTCTGAAGCAGAGTGAAGGTGCCGATGACCAGCACAAGGGTCAGCTTACTCCCACTTTTTGTATAGCGCGGAGGCTACCATCCCAATCAAAACGCTTTGCCCGCGCGTCAGCCGCGGCGAATTTTTCTTAATTACTATCGCTCCGCGCTTAACCATACATGTCTCGTTTGGGAATCGACCGTGCAACCGGGCAAATCTTCGAGGGAAAGGATCATCCGCGCTACCTCGCCGTACCTACGCCAGTCGTGTCGCAATGCAAGCTCATAGAAACCCCCTCTGATCTGTCCCAGCTACCGCTTGGGCTCGACAGTCATCCCTTCGGTTGGGTGTTTCGCGAGGAATCCTTCGACCCTGTGTCACGTGTAAGAAGGGGGCGGCTATATCAGAAGCTCGGGAACTCCGGCTGGGAACAAATGCTGGTTGATGCCAGCACGTTCGCTATTTCCGACTATTCGAGCAAACGGAACGATGGCCGCTTGTATAAGGAACTGTGCGTCTATGCTCAATGCTCCGAGCTTTTGGGGAGACCCGACAGAGGTGAGGGGCTGCGTTTGGCGATAGGTGTGGCCGGGTCGTTTTCAACCTGGCAGATACTGCAAACGGAGTCCACGGTCAGCCAGGATGTGCTAGTCACGCTTCGAGCAGAGTCGGCACTTGGCATAATGCCGTCGCTGCACGAGGCGCGGATTCACACCGAGAGCCTCCCCGCGGTAAAACGGGCCTACCAGCGCGTGCTAAACGCGGCGTATCGAGAATTGCCAACGTCAGTAGTAGACCAGTGTCGCAACCTCTGCGTCGTGTTGATCTCGAGATGGCTTTATCAACTGTCGGGAGATGCTTCGTTACTCGGGGAAGATCTAGCTCGATGCATCGGCGCGATTCAGCGTCACTTCGGCCAGGGCAGTCACGTCTTGCTACGTTCCGCGCTCGAGGTTGTGAACATGTTGCATCCGCGCGGCAAGGAGAACGAGCGGCATCGGCGTAACCTCCGCGAAGTCACTGAGGATGATGCGAACCTCGCGGTCCACGCAACCGGCTTCGTGCTCCGCGAAATTGACTGGGCGCTTTGAGCCGTTTGTCGACTCCGACCAGACCTCCATATGTTCGAAAGATATAAACCCGTCCGAGATTTGATGCGCTGCTACAGCATTGATGAATCGCTGGTCATTATCTGGCAGTTGTCGCGGCACGTTGTGGCCGGTGGCCCGGCGCCGTCGATCGATGGGGCGCCCGGAAAGGACCTAAGGAAGATTATTTTTCCCCATCAGCTTAGCCTTGTTTGTCGTGAGGTACTGCTGCACGGAACCATCGGGCGGGGAACACGGACGCTGTCCAACTGGCATGACCTAGAGAAAGCCTTCGGGGCAGTTCAGGCGTACTTGGAATACACGTCAGCAACCACGGAAGGCAACTTCCAGCTAGAACTGCATCGCATCGGGCAGCAGCAGTTGTCCTTACAGCGAAGACCTTCGCTGGGAAGGTTCATGCGATATGTCGCCTTGTACGAGAGCAAGGACGTCGCTGCCGTCCTTGAGCGCGCGATTGGCATCTCGGCGAGAGACTATACGTTTCTTGGCTTCATGACGTACACGCAGTTCGCCAAATCGCCGCGCTTCGTTACGAGTGTCGACCTGGAGAAGGCTGGCATTGACCATGAGACGAGAGATCGATTCTTCGAGCGTATGACCGGCTCTCTCTCGGCGACACGCGCCCAACTTCGAAAAAGCCAGCGGTTCGACCATACGTGGGCATACACGTTTGACACGCTTGACGACAGGCCGCTCGTCAATCTCGACCCGTTGTACCCCGAGAGGACCTATTGCCCGATGCCCGAGAGGATGCTGACCCGATTCACGGAAGGGACGTTCTATCTCTTGTTTCAGCAAAAGGGATTTGATGCGGCATTTGGCAAAGCGTTTGAAGAATATACAGCGGACGTTCTCCGAAGGACTTGCATGCCGTCGCGGGTGACAGTGCACGAAGAGATGCCCTTCATGGTTCGGGGGAATGTGCACCACGGTGTCGATTTCGTGCTGTCGGACATACATGCGAACGTTTTCGTTGAGTGTAAGACGAAGCGACTGGATCTGCGAGGCCGCATCGCATCTTCGGCTGAGGATCTCGACGCTCAGTTGACAATTCTCGCGGAAGCGATTGCTCAAAATTATCGGAATATAGTCCTTGCGTTGGATGGGAAATCGCATTGGGTCCGCAATTCCTTGCCGTGTGCGAATCTTGTAGTGACTTTGGAAGACTGGCTTCTGGTAAGCCCTGACGCGCACGATACGCTGGTAAGCAAGGTTCAGGCGATTCTCACGAGCAGGGGGTGCAATGCGGCTCTTCTGCGGCGGATTCCATTTGCTATTCTCTGCGCTGAAAAATTTGAAGTGTTTTGCTGTGCGATAGCCAAGCACGGTATCAAGGCTGTCGTGGACCCCTTGTTCGAAGAGTACCGAGGTCCTTGGACGCTTTCTGCACACCTTGAAACCGACTTTCGGGATGTTGCAGAATCGGCCAGCTCATTGTTTGCGGACGCCTTCGCGGAGTATGGGCGAAACATGGTGACGCCGGTAGTGAATTGGAAAGAAAATATATCAAAAGTGCTACCATTAAATATAAAAAACTATGTCAGAGAAGATGCCTAGGTTTCTGGTTGAATGTGCAAACGACCACGTTGAGCAGGTCAGGACTGCGCTCAAACGAGCTGTCGAGTACTGCATCGCAGAAAAGATATGGACAATCGCGGTGATTGTGCCGGCACTTCAGCATGTAGACTCCTCGACGGTCGGCAAGGTTTTAGGGGGTGAGAATGTCAAGGCAATGTCGCAAGGCAAAGTGCTCAAGGTTTCGGACTCTCAGGAGGTTTCGATGGCACTCACGCCTGCGGCCAAGGCGGCTAACGCGGATACTGGTTCCCTCTTACTCGCAGTACATCTTGACGAGTCTGATATTGGGAAGGTAGATGATCATTCTCGAGCTTCAGCGATTGTCTACTGCCCATGGACCGAAGACGCGGGGAGACTGTGGCTCAGGACCTGGCAACCCACATTCTGGGGAACCCAGACGTGGAAGGTGCCTCCGCTGGGACTCAGTCCTGCAGTTGAGGCTGCGCTGAAAAGTATCCATACGGTCGTGAACGTGTCGAGCGGTCTGACGCACACATCTGACAAGGCATTTGCTGCGAGCCGATTCAAGGCGCTCGGGAAGCAGGGTGAACTCTTCGAGCTGGATGATCTCCGCATCTGGGCCCTTCGTCATGGTTGGAAGCAAAGCGGTGCGAAAGCATTAGTCAAGGTCGCCGCCAAGTATGCAAACTGACCGTCGACCTGACTTGATCTGTTGGCAACTTCCCGGCCCGTTGATTGTTCGAAATGAGGGCGCGGCCTTCGGGCATGAGGTGTGATGGGATAAGGAAGCGCCGACCCACGGTCGAGCCGCTTGGAGCCTCCTTCGACGGCGCAGTTGATCGAGAAAGGGTTGTGGCGTTGTCGCAAGTGCGATGTAAGTGTTTGCTGCGTCTTTCAGGTCACCCCTACGATTTCATGCTCTGATTTCTCAGTTCCTTGTCAAATGACGGGGCAGTCTAATGGTTGGTGCAATCACATGAATTCCTCGATTAAATCGAGCGCGGTCCCACAAACGCTCCTAAACGACTGACATTTCGCAGAATGGTGTGGCATAGTGCGACCATCGCATACATAAGGAGGGGTGCTATGGCAACGCTGAGCGAAATTCAGGCAAAGATACAAAAGCTACAGGAGCAGGCAGCGGAAATTGCCAAGAAGCAATCGTCCAAGGTGCTCGCAGAGATTCGAAGTCTGATGGACAAACATGGCGTGACGATTGCCCATATTGAAAGCTATGGCAAATCGGGTCGAGGTCAGAAGGCGCCGTCTTCGCAGTTGTCTGCGAAACACGCAGGAGCTGAGAAATATCGCGATCCAAAAACCGGGGCGACGTGGACTGGTCACGGCCGCGCGCCAGCGTGGATTGCGAACGCCAAGAACCGGAATCGCTTCTTGATCGATGCTGATACGACCACTCCGCCGGTCGCCGCATCGAAGCAACCGAAAGCTGGGAACTATGTGCGCGGACCGCAGGCTCCGAAGTATCGCGACCCCGAAAGTGGGGCGACCTGGAGTGGCCGTGGTAAAGCTCCAGCATGGTTAGCCAGCGCCAAAGACCGAACAAAATTTCTTATCGACAAGCTTACTGAGGCGCCTGAGGTGTCCGACGCCGCTCCGGGGAAGAAGACCGCCGCTAAGAAAGGAGCTTCGTACAAGGCCGGGGCGAAGAAGGCGGTGACAAAGAAGGTTGCCAGTAAAAAGGTAGCGACGAAGAAGCCGGCCGCAAAGAAAGCAGCCTCGAAGACGGCCACCGTGAAGAAGGTGGCAGTGAAGAAGAGTGCAGTTGCTGGCAAGAAGGTGCCGGCGAAGAAAGCGCCGACGACTGCAGAGGTCACGCCGTCGACTGCTGAGCAGGGAAGCGCTGAGGCGAATTCGACGGCGACGGCTTGAGCCGCACTTCGGAGTCGTCTGTGGCTGAACAGGGAGTGGCCGCCCTGATCATAGATATGGATCGCACGACGGTTCAGGCCGATCCAGCATCACGGCCGGTCCCGACCCAAGAGCCAGCGGATTTAGGAAATACCCATCTTTGCAGTGAACAGCAATCCATGCGATTCCCGAGCGTCTTGCTGACTGCGTGAGTCTCGTCTGTGCACGCGGCGAACGGCTCCGAAGCGATTCTAACGGGAATTCGTATTGGTACAAAATTCTTTGCCAGAAGTGTTTTAAGAAAACACTCATCGAATAAAGGAAGATTTCGTTGGAATGAAATCGCAGGGCGAATTTTGGCTCGATCTTCGATTGGCGATTAAGCAATTTTGGTGTTATACATCGATAGTCACGCGTCGGCCGAGCACCGAGCCGCCCGACGTTAATGCCGCTTCTTCCGACTGAAGAGCTTCGGCGGTGACCTCCAGCATGGACGGGTGCGACCGGTGGCGCGCTGGGGAAATCGGACTACCACGGGGGTAGGTTGAAATAGTCCGGGCGGTGGCGAATAGAGAGCCGCGACCTCAAAGTCTGTCGGAGCCATTTCAGAACGAGATGGTGGAAGGGGAACCTGCGGTGTCTGGCAGGGGCCCCGGCTATTCCTAGCTACCCTAAAGGAAGATATGCTCACTAAGGATCCGCTTCCGTGAGCGTGTGCTTCTATTCTCGATTGAGCTTGTTTCTTTTAACGTGTGCGCAATCTCAAGAGCATATGCTTGCGTAAGGATATGCTTCCCCCTGGTTGCGTGCATCATCAAAGGCCGCTGCGCGGCTGGCAGCCAGGAGAGGATGCTTGCAGCGAGCGTCCATCTCCCGTTGGCGGCAAGCGCATGCATTTGGTGACGGGGCGCGTGTGCCTCATCACCGGTCTGCTCCGAGGGCCAGTGTCGTGCATGTTTCGCCTGGGGGCACTGCGTAGCTGGCGGCCAACGAGCGGATGTCTGCGTCGCGCATGCAACTCGCGTTGCCGACTGGCATCCCGGGGAATGGCGCCGCGGTGTACGCTGTCATCGGTGCTCTCGCGTGATCTGCTGTGCGGAGTGTGATTCGGTCCTCTCGCTGCTGGCCCGGCGCTCAACTTCGCGTCGATGCCAGCCTCGTGCTCGATCGCTCTCTCGTGGCGGCATGCGCCGTCGGTGCGCTCTTGGCAATACGAGTGAGAGTTTTCCGCTACCGTAGTTCAAGGGTAAGCGCGCAGAAATGGACGTCTGGAACTGTTTGATCTGAGCGCGCAGGCTATGTCCACTGTTTCGAATCAGTGGACACCTTTCATGACAGAAGAGCACTCAGAAACGACCGGGTTGAAGGTCGTCAACGTTGGTCGGGACGGCAAGCGCAGATATGATCGGCAAACCAAACAGAAGTTGGTGGAAGCGTGTCTTGAGCCGGGCGCTTCGGTCGCCGGACTCGCACTCAAGCATGGAGTCAACGCCAACTTGCTACGCAAGTGGATCAAGCTGCATCAGCAGCGACTGGCTGGCACGTCCCTAAAGCCGGCGCCGACTGGCACCGCTTTCGTTCCGGTAGTCGAAGTCGATAGTCACGAAGCGGTGGTTGCGCCCGCATCCACGAAGGCACACCGCCACACCCCCGCAGCAAGGACGTCATCGCCCACTTCGGCGCGGTTGATGGTGCAGATGCCCAACGGCGTCACACTCCGGTTTGAATGCACCAACAATGACGCGCCGTTGCTATCGGCCATGATCGAGACGCTTGGACGGTGCGATGTTCCGCCTGGACGATGAACTGAAAGTCTATGTGCATCGTGACGCCGTGGACTTCCGCAAGAGCATCAACGGTCTCGCAGCCATCGTCGAGCGTCAATGAAGCTCGATCCATTCGCGCGTGCGGTTTATGTGTTCAGCAATCAGCGGCGCGACCGCATCAAGATGCTGCTGTGGGACCGTAACGGCTTCTGGCTTCTCATGAAACGCCTCGAGCAGGACCGCTTCGTATGGCCGCGCAAGGAAGCGGTGCTCATGCTGCGAACAGAGCAACTTCACTGGCTACTGGACGGCATCGACATCGAAGCGATGCGCGCGCATCCGAGGCGTTATTATCAGCGCGTGACCTGAAACGAGAACCGGCATCGCTGGTCTAATTCAGCGATGCCGCCATCATCCTCTTCTTCTACCGACGAACTGCAGGCGCTGCGCGCAGAACTCGCTGCCATGAAGGGCGAGTTGCGTGTGGTGACAGTCGAACGCGATTTGTTGCGCGAGAGACTTAAGGCCTATCAGCGGCAGTTGTTTGCTTCCAGGAGCGAAGTGCGCGGTGCTGAGCAACGCGACCTCTTCCTGAACGAAGCAGAAGCCCTCGCAACGGGATGCGAGCCGGCGCAACAGGCCGAAACTGAACAGAGCGTCGAAGTCGGCGCGCATGAACGCAGGAAGCGTGGGCGCAAACCGTTAGACCCGATGCTGCCTCGCGAGGTCGTGCGCCATGAGTTGCCCGAATCAGAACGCGTCTGCGCACACGATGGCCACGCACTGGTCGAGATCGGCGCCGAGATCAGCGAGCAACTCGATATCGTGCCGCAGCAGGTTCGCGTTGTTGCCTTTCGCCGTAAAGGGGCCGGGTGTTTTCGGCGTAATGGCGCCAGCGAAGGGCGCCTGATTCGGGGCTCGAACGGGGATCAAGAATCCTTGTTTTTACCTCCTTTCGCAAGTGCTGATTTGTTGGTCTCGGGCATCGGGCGTGGAACACGGTAGCTCTCGCCGTCGAGCACGACGCGGTATGCCGCGTGTCGCAAGCGATCAAGCGTTGCAGCGCCGAGCATTTTGTTTGTCGCGAACGCATCACCCCATTCCGTAAAATCAAGATTGCTGGTTAGCACGGTGGATGTACGTTCGTACCGTTCGGCGATCAGATCGTGGAAGTCTTCATCTTCGGGCGTGCGCATGGGTTTCAGCCCGAAATCGTCAATGATGAGTAGCGGTACCTTGGCAAGCGCCTGGAAGCGCCGGTCGTAGGAGCCGACGGCTTGCGCATTGCGTAGCGCGCCGAGAAGCCGGGTCTGGGTCATGAACAGGACATCGTGACCTTGCCGGGCGGCGGAGTGGCCCAGTGCCTGCGCCAGATGGCTTTTGCCCGTTCCACACGGACCGGCGATTAGCACGCTGACCTTCTCATCGATGAAGCGGCAGGTCGCCAGATCATGGACGACGGCGCGATTAAGGTTGCGCAGCCGGTCGAAGTCGAAACCTTCCAGTGTCTTCTGGCCACGTATGTCGCATGGCAGTGCGCAAGGGACGCCGTCTAATGCGCGCTTACGTTCAAGGTCGAGCAGCCAGTTTGCTTCTGTCCGATTAGCGTAGCGAGTGTTGCTTTTCGACTGATACGGTCTCGGTTCCCGAGTCTCCGATGACTTTGAGTGGGATCTCACCTACACCCATTGCGCGCTCAATGAGCAAACTATCGCCTTCGGCAACGAGGAACTCTTGGAGTCGGCCAAAATCCCCGCACCAAAGCATTTCGACGTCTTTGTCGCGGGCGACATCGCGATTTGCGGATAGCGCTACAGCGCGAACTTGTAGTCGGCTCGACTTTGCTTGTCCACCGACTTCCACACCGTAACCAGGCAAGGCTGGGTTCTTAAGGACGACGCGGCCATCGCGCGCCCACGCGGTCTCCATGCCGTCGTTGACCTCGTACCCGAGACGCGCCAAGCCCGCTAGAATTGCGTCGCGGCGTGCGTGCGCCGCTTGGCGTTGCTGCTCTTGCGCAACGAGGTTCTTGCATTGCTCGGCAAGCTGCGTAATCGCCTGCAATGATGTTGCGGGGCCGCACTGCTGAACACGGGCAAGCAGAGTTGTGGCTTCGGTGGACGCGTTTGCGCCGATCTCAGCCGCGAGCTCTTGCAGTTCTTCGATCGCTGAACGATGTGCACGAGACGTATCCACAGCGCTAGAGAGGTCGAGTATCAGACTATCGAGCAAGAGGTTACGACGCTGTTCGTTTGCCTCGGTCTCGATCGAGCGCAATTTGGCCGCAAATTTTGCGACATCAGCGTCTTCAAGGAACACTTGCGCTTCGGCAACCTGGCGGTCGACACGGTCGTAAAGAAGGTTGTTCGAGCGCGAAAGTTTCGTCGCTTTCCACTCGCCAAAGTCTTGAGCCGTATCGTCGCCCAACAGGCTACTCGCCAGCTTTTGCTGCGCCTCGCTGATAGTCTGCGATGACTCCGGTACGAGAAGGCTGAATCCCTGAGCGAGCAGCGTATCCGCGTTTGCGACATCCTCGCCCGATGCGATGAGGTCGAGCTTTGAAGCGAGTTCCTGCGGCACCACGATGCCTTTGGACTTGAGCGCGCCCATGAGGGTCGTCGCGCTATCGCGTCCCTGCCTTCTACGCTTTGCCGCCTGTTCCGCTTTCTCGATCGCAGCACGTTGCCGCCGTGTGACGTCTGCCTTCAGGAACGCGATTTCGTCTGGAACCTTCTTCTGCAGTTCCATGAAAGCATCCTTGGCAATCAATGCACCGAGTGCCTTTCGACGCTCGTGAGTAGCTACAATCTCCTCAGCCGAAAGCTCTTTAATACGCTGCCCTGATGCTGTCCATGCGGCAATCACCTCATCGAGCCGGTGAAGATGTGCTTCGCAGATAGCAAGAACCTCCTCGCGCGTGACGATTCGAACTACTTTCGGCCCACTCATGCTGCTACCTCCGTTTTCAGGGCGGCGTCAATCGCGGCCTTCAGACGAGCTTTTTCTGCCGCTGGATCGTGATACCACGCTTGCGATGAAACGCGGTGCAGTGTTGGTATGGCCCGCCGCAGAACGGACGGTCGCCAGATTTCACGTGCCCGAGCTCTTTGGAGCAGGTGGTGGCGCGGGGCGTCACATTCAATGCCGATGGCGTACAAGCCGGTTTCCAGGTCAGCGATCGCGAAGTCAAGGCCAAAGGCGTCGCCTTCCTGAGCGATAACGGGCGACAGTCCAAGCCCACGCAGATACTCGAGGACATCCGTTGCAAAGCCGTCGGTATCGCCGCTTTCCTGCAATTTCAAATGAGCGCGTTCGCTGCTCATCCGGGCAAGAAGCGCCCGGCCGGTCGGCAGTTCCCCATTGGACATTGCACGCGCATACTCCAGATAGCCTTGAAGGTAATCGCGCGGGATGGCCGGCTTGCGCTTGGTGTTGAGCATGTCGGAGATATCCCGGATGGGCATCGATGTGACAAGCACGACCTTCTGTCGAGCCCGAGTCACAGCGACGTTCAGGCGACGTTCACCGCCTTTTTGTCCAAGCACGCCGAAGAATCGCTTGAACGCGCCTTGACTGTTGCGGCCAAACGTAGTGGAAAAGACAATGACATCACGCTCATCGCCCTGGACGTTTTCTACGTTCTTGACGAACACGCCCATGTCTTCGCCACCGTCGGAGCGATCGCTCTCTTCGCGGTAGGCATTTCGGAACTCCTCGTCCTCTTCGGCACGTATCTCCAGTCGTTCCTGGATGAGGCTGGCCTGCTTAAGATTGAACGTAACGACACCGACTGAGGGACGTTGATCGTAAGGCAGCTTCCAGAGTGCCGCGAGGTACTCGACCACGCGATCCGCCTCGTCGGAATTCGTCTGCCGTTCATAGATACCGTTCACCGCAATCAATTCCAGCGGCTTGACTTCCCGGATCGTCGCTTCAGGATGCCGGACCGGCACGCTGAGCTCGTTGTCGTAGAACGCCGCGTTCGAGTAACCAATCAATTCACGATAGGCAGAGCGATAGTGAATCTGCAACGTGGTAACGGGCAGGGAACTGCGTGCCAGTTGGAGCAGGTCGGGGCAGTCCTTAATCTCCCGTCGGTTCCAGGTGTCTTCGAAGAGTTCGCGTTCTTCCTCGGTAGCGTCCTCATCAGGCTGCTCGCCGTCGTAAATCTCGGTCTCGTCGTTGTCCGTGCGCCCCGAGAAGAACTTGGCTGGCGGCATCTGCTTTTCGTCACCGCTCACCACGGAGACACCGCCCCGGAAGAGCGTCGGGATGGCGTACTCGACCGGCATCTGTGATGCCTCATCGTAGACCACTGAGTCGAACAGATTCGACTTAAGCGGCAATACGCGGCTAGCCACGTCAGGATTCATCATCCAGACCGGGCGCAATGCCATCAGGCCAAGACCGGCACCAAGTTCAATAAACTCCCGCAGGCGACGGGACCGTCGGCCGCTCAGTCGGGTGACGTCCTCCCAGTCACGCACCGATCCAAGCTTGCTGCGGTCAATCCCGTTGCGAAGCACCTCGCGATTGAGGCGACGCATTTCTTCGTCGGCGCCCGCCAAGCCTTCAACCTTTGCAGCCGTCTCAGTCTGGTCGAGAAGCAGTTCTGGGTTCTCTTGCTCGAAGCGACGCTTCCAGCCTAGGCGTGCCTCGCGGTTGATGAGGCGCCGCACCTCCCAATCAAGATCTTCGGACGGAACACTCGCGAGAGCCGCCTCGTGGGTTCGCATCACTGCGAACACCTCAAGAGCTTGCGCATTGACGTGCTTTGAACGCGTGCGGAACTGCTGATATGCGGCCAGCGTCGCGAGCGCGTCATTGATACGGTTTAGGGGCGCCTGGTAGCTCACGTTCTCTGAAATCGCGCGGCGACAGGCATCAGCCAGTTCTGGCGAGACCCATTCCTCGAGTCCACTCAGCGCGTTAAAGCCGTGCTGGCGGGCGTTGTAACGAACGAAGGCTGTTTCAAAGCCGTCGAGCAGCTGTTTCACGGGAGCCTGGTCGCCCGTCATCACCGCCGAATCGAATTCGTCTCCACGCGGGGCAATCGAAATATGCTGGGCGAGCTCGCGCACCTCTTCGAGCTGGCGCAGGCGGGTACGGCATTCTTCGGTGAGTGTCGGCCCGCATGCCGGTTCTACCGTGTCCAGGTGCAACGAGCGGCTGGTGGCGTTCAACGCCTCGCGTTTCGGACGCCATTGCTGCTCAAGGCGTGCGGCGGCCAGAAGCACACGAAGCGCATCGTCAGTCGTTGGAGCACCACAGCTCGCAAGGTACTTTTTAAGCCCGCCCCGTCTGATGTAAGTTGCGGGGTTGAGTCGACTGAAAAACGTCGGCACTCTGGTTGCCAGTGCCGCCCGTGCTTCGATGTCGTTGAGCTCTGCATTGGCCAACTGCGCGAGCGCCGGCGATAGCGTCTTGTCGAAGGCGGCACCATCGATTGCCAGCAACTCCTCATGGAGTTGTTTCAGCGCGGCGTAGTGCTCATGGCCAGGTGCGTCGGCCTTGTCGGCCGGTCGGAACAAGGGCAACCATTGGGCGAGACGCTTGCGCTGCGTTTCGTCGAGGCTCACGAGGCGGCCTGCGTTCGCATCGAGCCAGGCTCGATACGGTGCGGGGTCGTCGACATCGAAGCGAGCCGGATGGGCGGCGAGGGTGTCGACACGTAACTGCTCGGCCTCGCGGAAGCTCGCGAATATGGCGTTGAATTCCTCGATTGTTGCAGGATCGGTCGCAAACGATTTCAACTGGGCAAGCGCGCTGCCTTCGAACTTGGCCGGGAGCCAATAACGCGCGAGCGGGGCGCACTGCTCCTCGAGCGTCGTCAGCGCTGAAATGTCCAGTCCGGCGAGCTTTGCTCGAAGCTGCGGCACGCTAACAGGCGCGGAGCCGGCCTCAAGCTGAATCAACTCCCCGAGTAGGGCGCGATAGCTCAGACCTGTCGAGTCGTCTACGCGATGGAGCGCTTGATGTTGTCGGTCGAGTTCGCCTTCCAGCGTTTCGATTCTCGCTGCCATGCGCTCGCGTTGACGCACCCAGGTATTGTCAAATGACGAACCCCGAATGATGGCGTCAAGCTGCTCTCGGACAGCTCTGATCGTCGGTTCCCGGTCCTTGTTCACGTCATTGACCATGACTATGCGGTCGCCGAGCCCTTCCGCAACAAGCCGCTTATGTACCACCTCCAGTGCAGCGTGCTTCTGGCACACGATCAGAAGGCTCTTACCGCGTCCAATCGCGTCCGCAACCATGTTGACAATGGTTTGGCTCTTCCCGGTTCCGGGAGGGCCTTCGACGAGCAGACCTGGGCCTTGCCGGGCCTGCATGACTGCAGATTCCTGCGACGGGTCGCTGGCGACGGTCAGAAAGCGCTCGATTTCGATGGCTGACGCTTCGGGCGCCTCGTAGGCCGACTTGTCTTTGAGACGGAGCATCGATTCGAGCGCGGTCCCGGAGGGCGACAAGACCTTCAACTGGCGTAGGTCTTCACCGATGGCCTGGCCCGCGAAGTCCACGTGGAAGAGGACGCCGGCACACGCAATCCGCAGTTCGCCCACCGGCACGTCGGCCGTGGGAGAAGGCAGGGCGCCGAGTTGGCGGCGATCTGGACTTGCCAGCAATCCGAAGGCGTCGACCACATCGGCAACCTTGAGCGCGGACCGTCCGAGCACGTCGTCTGCTGCGGCCCGCCATGCCTTGACCGAGTCCCGCCCGAGCAACCCTTCGAGCGCCGGGTTCAGCCGCACTTCCTCTCGCTCTCCGTCGAATGCCAGTGCAACCTGACCGCGAGCGCCAAGCTCCATGAGCAGCTTGACCGGCCAGAGCAAAACGGGAGCAATGCGCGGGCGTGAGCTGCTCCGACCATCCTTGTAGTGCAGGAACGGGAAACCGAGGTAGAGGCCGTCAATGCCGGTATCCCGCTTGTAGAGAGATGTTTGTCTGTACAGCGTATTCAGCCGATTCTCCAGCGTCGCATTGGCGCCCAAAACAGCAGGGTCTACCGAGACCGACTGCGCATTGCGCTGTAGCAGGTGCTCCAGCAGCGCGGCGCTCGAGTAACGCTCGCCGTTCAACTCGTGGACATCAACCCGGCCGGTCGTCTTGCCGATGGTCATTCGCACCAAGGGGCCGCGCAACACAGTGGTCGCGACTTTCTTTTCGAAGAACTCCAGGATTTGTGAGACGTACTGCTGCTTTTGGGGCTCCAGCCACTGCTCCGCAGGCACCGAGAGCAGGACAAGCACCTCGTGCAACGGCAAGCGGCGCTCAAGGCGGAAATGTTCAGCCCACTCGTCAATAGACTGATTGCCCGTCCGAGCGAAACCCGCGATCCGGTCGTCAACCTTCCGGAAGAGCTCCGTGCGGGAGAGCGCAAGCTCAGCCCGAGCCGCCTCCCGGTCGAACGCAAGAACTTGTTCCCGCTCAGCAACATCAGCGGCCTGGTTGAGAATCTCTTCGACCGACCGAAACTGCGAGATCTTTGCGCTCAAAAGAACGATGAGGTCTTCTTCGCTGACAATTCTGCGTTCCGAGAGCGACAAGAGGCCCGAATGAGTGGAGTCAGGCAGAAGGAGCCGTCGCTCTTCCCATTGCGCCGCTAGTTGAGCCCGCGAAGTGGAGAGCACCGCGATGCGCGCCATGTCTTCATCGAGCTCGATGGCGTGGTTGTGTGCTCGCGTGCGGACTTCCTCGGCCCGGCGCCGAAGGCGCGAGAGCCACGTCTCTGTGTGCAGCCGCTCAAGGAACGAGGGCACCGCGCCCGTCACGAGGTCATAGCCTTCGAGCGGGTTTCGAAGTAGCCATCCGGGCGTGACGATGTCGCCACGCAGGATAAGTGGCATTTCCGGGTTCAGAAGCTTGAGTGCGATCATCAGACGGCAGTCGTCGTCAACGCCGTCAAGTTGCGCAGCCTGACGCAGGCCGGCGAGCTCCTTAGACGGAACGCCAGCTTCTTCCGCCCAGGTGACGATTACGCCACGATTCAGGTGATCGCGGGCTTCGTCCCAGTTCTCGCGTTCCGCAGCCGCGAGTGCAAACACGGTGGGCTTGTGATACTGCCGTGAGCCGAGTGAGATGCTTGCGCCTTCAGCCGTATCAGCCTCGGAAGTCGTCGCAGATGGCGCGTCGACTTGCTTGCCTTCGAGCCAGGCCTTGACCTGCGCCCACTGCCATCGCTGATGGCGATCGCGTGCAAGCAAACCGCGTAGGAGAAGGTGAAGAGCGGGGTCGAGGTCGTCTGGTAACGTGACCCCGTTCGCCAGGACGTGAATCAGAAACGCGCGTGGGTTGATACCCTCGAAGCATTTACCCTCTGTCAGCTGCTCGAGCAGGATCATGCCGAGGCTCCACCAGTCGGACGCAGCAGCAACGCCGCCGGCGATGGCTTCGGGCGCCATGTAGCGAGTCGTCTCGAGCGGCGAGACGATGTCGAGGTCGAATTCCGACAACCGTGCCGACCCGAATCCGCTGATCACAAGATCGAGCGGCTCCCGACTGCGCACAAGCAACGTGCCCGGCCGCATGTCGCGATGCCGCAGACCAGCCTCGGAGAAAGAGTTGAGCGCCTGTCCGAGTTCGTCCACGACATGGCGAATTGTCGCCATGTCCCGCATCGCGATACCCACGTCGGCAAGCGTGCCGCCGCTGAGCTCTTCGGCGACTTCATAAGCCCGCGTATTCCAACGACCGGTCGCGATGATTTCAGGGACGTGCTCGCGCGGAAGGCGACGGACGACGTCGTATACTGATGGGTCTGGCTCCGCACCGTCGCGGTAGAGCGTCAGCACCGCCTGTCGGTTGGTATCGCAGTGCTGCACTACATAGCGCTCTCGCACGCCGTCGGTATTGGAAATTTGCCTGAGGAGCCGCCATCCCTCGATTTGCGTCTCGGTCGTCTCGGGCAACGGCGTTGTTTCGTCTCCGACATCGCGCTCGGCTTCGTCTGCGTCCCGGTCATCTGTGGCCGTCGCGGGGTCGGCCCCGCATTCAAGGCACATCAGGTCACCCTCATTCATTGGGTGCCCGTTTGTGCACAGAAGTTGCGGCCTGACCTGCGCCGGGCGGTCAGCTTCGTTGTTGTCGTTGTTTGCGTGTTCAGCTGTGACGACCTCCTGCGGTCGCCAACCCGGCGCTCGAATCGGCAGGCTGGACAAGTCCCAGTTGCACTTGGCCTCGGCGACGGTGCCTGCGCAGAACCATTCCTCTACAGACCGCTCGGTCTTGCAGTTCGGGCAAAAACGCATCATTGCTGATATTTCCTGTCTTATTTGTTTCGCGCTTTATCGGCGCTGATTTGGACTCGGTGGCCCTGATCCGTCAATAGGTCTCTCAAACGCCGAAAATCGTTCCGGTTCGGTATCCCCGCGAACCAGACGCTGCCGTCCTCGTCGAACATGACATCCAGTGACTTATCGCTCTCGCGTAGGTCGCGTTCATACTGCGAAAACATCTCCCGACCGAGCGCCGTGAGCAAATGCAAGCGCTGGTTATCGCTACCTCGCAGCGGTCGCGTATGCGAAGCATCGATTTCAAATGGGTCGGTGATGAGCGCGTCAATCCAACCTTCGGTCTGCGCAAGAACGCCTGCGAGGGATTCAATCGGATAACCGCTGTAGACGAGAATATCGCCGGAAGACATCTCGCGAAGCGCGCGAACAAGCGTTACGAGGGCATCCGGCTGGTCAAATGGCTCTCCACCCGAGATGGTGAAGCCGTCCGCGTGCGGCAGCCATGCGCGAACCTGCTCGAGCACGCGTTCGAGTGTGGTGTCTCCGCCTGTGGCTGACCAGGTATCAGCCGAGATGCATCCGGGGCAGCGAATACTGCAGCCTTGAAACCAAATACCGATACGTTGCCCCGGACCCAAAGACGTAACGGGAAAGTGCAAGCGCGACAGTTGGATGTTCATGGCCTAAAGCTTTTGTAACTGCAACTCGCCACTTGCGATACCTGTAATCAGGAACCGGTCGCCTGTCTGTGCATCCTGGTCGAACAGGCCTCGCGCGAGCGGATTGATAAGGTGAGCCTCAATCTGGTTCCGGATTCCGCGGCCACCGTTCGATAGGTCGCCAAGGCACCGCTGCTGAAGTGCCACTTTGGAAGGCTCATCGAGTTCGACTGGCATTCCTTGTGAGGCAATGTCCTCGAGCACAACCCGGACCATCTGGTCGAAAATCTCTTGCGCGACGTCCTCCCGGATGAAGTCGAAAACGATGATGTTCTCGCCAATCCGGTTAAGAATTTCGGGTCGGTTAAGCACCAGCTTGAAGTGCCGCTCGATTTCTCCGAGCACCTTTTCCTCCATCTCCGCAAAGGAATCGCTGGGAAGCACATTAGGCACGCGTTGGCCTAATTCGTCCTCGCGGTAGATACCAAGGTTGGAGGTGAAGATGATCAATGCCTCGGAGAAATACACCCTGTCACCACGACCGGACGTGAGTACGCCGTCATCGAGGATCTGAAGGAACTTGTCGAGTATCCGCGGGTGCGCCTTCTCGATTTCATCGAAAAGCACGACGCTAAACGGCCGCTCCCGAATCGCGTTCGTCAGTTCGCCGCCAACGTCATAACCGACGTACCCGGGCGGTGCGCCGATGAGTCGCTGGTCGGAATGCTCCGAACTGAATTCGGACATGTCAAAGCGAATATAGGCACTCTCGTCGCCAAACAGAAGGCCGGTGAGTGTTTTCGCGAGCTCGGTCTTGCCCACACCTGTCGGCCCAGCGAGAAACGCGACGCCGCGCGGCCGGTTGCCCTTGCGCTGCGAACCGACGCCGGTCATTGCGCGCTTGACAAGGTCAAGCATATGCGTCACCGCGTGAGCTTGGCCCTTCACACGCTTGCGTATAACCGGTTCGGCATTGCGTATCTTGTCGCGCCCGATCAGAAGCCAAGGGTCTTCCGTCACGCCGACCTTGTAGCGCCTCACGGCATCAGAGATTTTCTCGATGGAGACGGTTTCGACGCGGGCGAGGGTTGCGATCGCATTCATATCTGCAAGCAAAAGGCCCTCGCTTCCATCGACAAAAGCCGACTCGGCTTCCTCGAAGGTTGTCGGCGAAGCTTCCCGCGAGCCCGGCACACCGCGCAGAAGTGCCCTCGAAAGCGCGCGTCGGGCGGCACTGTCGGGTTTGGATACCGGGATATGTCGGATTCGAGGGTTGCCGATAAGCAGCCAGTCAGGCAAGTCGCCCTCCTTGTCGACGACCCAGATCACGGTGTTGAAAAAGGGACGTCGTTGTTCGCCGGCTGGACGAGCGCTGACCGTGTGCGCAAGCACAAGCGCCCGTGTGAAGAGGCTATGTTCTGCTGCGCTCAAAGACTCCGTTCGAACAGCGACTCGCGAGGCGAAGTCCACGACCAGCGCTAGCGGCGGGCCGGGTAGGGCGGTCAGGCGCTCAAGACAGGCTGCCAGCGCATCGATCCCACCAGGTGCTGCACCGTCGACTGGCGTCAGCCCGAGGCGTCGCAGAGTCTCATCTCCCTGCTCGACAGGAGGCACGCGGCCTTCCGAAACAGTAAAACCGGACAGAGGGTTCCAAACAACCAAATGGCTGTAACCCGTCTCCCTGAGATTGTCGGTCAGCGTGCTCACGAGAGACTGCGCCGTTACCACCCCGGGTGCGACCTCACAGGCCTGGAGGTCGCGAACGTTTCCGGACAAAACGAATTGGCTCTTTAGCGGCAGAAAGCGCAGCAAATCCCTTAACCAGCGGGGCTTCACATAGACGGACATGGCTTCGTGAAATGCTCGGAAATTGGCTAGAGCGCTATCATATCCGGTGCCCTCGGATATGCGTATTTCATGACGTCGGCGGTTTTCAATGCATCTCGATGTATGCGCGAATGTACCGGAGGTGAGGCCGACCGGGGGCGGGCAAAACGGTGGAGCAGAGTGTGCACTCGCGATTGGCCGGCTCACGGCCCGACCGCCCCAGTCGTCGCTATCTCGTTGAGCGCAATCTTCTGGTCGGCGTACCAGCGAGCGACGCATTCACGGTCGTGGCAGGTCTTCTCACGGTACATCCATTGTGCGCGGGTGCGCTCACGGAAAGCCGGCTGGTCCGTCGCGGCAGCCTTGGCTTTTACGTAGATCCCAGCCAGTTCGACGTCGGCGGCGGCAAGCTCCGCATCGCCGCAAATTAGATGCTCGGCGTCCGAATGCGCCTTGGAGCAGTCGAAGCTTGCTGCGAAGGATGGGGCAGCGTGTGAGGTTGCCATTGCTGCCGACGATGGCGCCCCCGGAATAATCGAATCCGCGAGTTGCTGCTGCTCCCAAGCGGCCAGCGGGGTCTGCCCGATGGTCAGCTGCTTCCAACGGTACGTTGTGAAAACCGGAGAGCTTCCTGGCGTCTCCATCATTATGAGTACGCCTTTGCCCGTGCTCTCGTTGATAGCGAACGCTACCTTCTCAGAGTTGCACTGGTGAGCCTTGCAACCTTCGCCTACGAGGAAGCCGTCTTTCGACTCGACGCCCGCCTGGTTCACAACTGTCAAGCGGTCGCCGATTTTTTTCCAGTCGGCGCGCGATACGCCCTGGAACGCGGCCCTGAACCGGCGATCGTTCACGAGATCGTACGGATATTTGCCGATCATCCACGAAAGGCCTGCGGTCTTCTCTTCCGCGACAGGTGCAGGGGAAGGCGCAGTGGCGGTATCTGCACTGCGGGAACCGTCTGATGCGACGGTGTCGGCCACGGCCCGAATTGGGTGCGAAAAGTGCATAACGACAGCGCACACCGTTGCGACGAGCGTCACCGCGGCAAAACCGATCGCCTTTGGACGAACAATGTCGCGGCCGATATGTAGCGAGGGTCGGGGTGTGACTTCGGCGGTAAACAATGAGTCGAAGTGATGGTCCGCGGCTTCGACGTTGGCCAACGTCGCGTTGCGCTGGCGAAGATATTTCGACGCGTTGATATAGCCGTACAATAGGGCCAGAGCGGTCAGGCCTAAGCCAGCCTCGGCACTGACCGCGTAGGTGATGAATGCGCCAACCAATCCGATGACGAGCGGGCTTACCAGAGAGGGCATCGACGGGAAGCTGCGTACTGCACTCAGCAGGGCTGACGCAGCCTGACTCAGCTCTGCTCGCTGGCCTTGATGCTCGGAGCACTGTTTCTCGATCTCATACACCGCCCGCATCGCCTTCTCCTTCTCAGCGAGGGAGATTGAGCCGATATTGACGGCGAGTCGGATGGCGTTTGTCGTGGTTTCGAACTCGCGTGATAGCGATTGAAGGAATTCTTGGTGGTCCTCCAGCGTCACTGCCTCGCTCAAGTCCTCGGCGCGCACGTAGACGCCGTGGGAGAAAAAGTAGTTGACCAGTGCGCCTGCGGTACGTCCCTGAACCTTCTGCACGAGGTCCTGAGTTGCCTGCTCGCGCTTTGACAGCTGCGCCGAGCCGTCGGCATCGAGATTTCGGCTCCCCGTTACGACCGAGCTGACAGGGCGAGACGTCCGCGCTCCTTTTAGGTTCTGCGTGAACCGTATTCCCGTGCCGGGGATGCTCGCCGTAACACGGCCTCGCGTGTTGTAGGTGAATCCCTTCCAGCCGATTGAGGTACTGACTCCGCTCTTGCTGAGATTGATGCGGATTCCCGGTGCGACCTTGATACTCTTTCGAAAGCCCCAGCCCATTATTTTTTTTGCTCCTCAAGTCCTGCGGCGTCGCGCTGTTAGTGATCGCGAGTTTGTGCAAGAATTTGGCCCAATTTTTTCGTTCTTTGCGGGTGTGATAGTACAAGAAAAGCCGGTCGGGAGACCAGCGTGTCGCGTTCAAAATGGCCGAGCAGCAGACGGTGTGGCGACAATGCGGAGCCGCAAGCTCTAAAAGAGCGCGATGCAGAGACTCTAGCAACATGGAGCGATGAGGCCGATTTTTCCCTGGTTGCCCGGACGGCAGTTTCCATTGCCGCGCGGGAGTCCGAACTGCGGAGCTACACAGGTGGCTGACGTTCGGAAGGTCTCGGGGGAAGGCTGGCCAGAGCGGACGACGCACCCAACAACGCCGGAGCCAGCAAAGAAATCGCCAAAGATGGCCGCGACTGACAAGACCGCCGCGAAGGAAGCCGCCCCCAGCTTGAGTTCGCCACGCCGTCACAGGTGCCGGCTCAACTGCTCCGTGCCGCCTGAGAGCGTTTTCCCTATTGCCACACCGCGCCGACAAAGATCACGATAGCTGTGCCGCACGCGACATGCAGGGACGCCTCGGACACGCCGGGCGCAACCGCTGGCAACAGATAGATCGCGAATCCGAACGCGCCCGTAAGCAGCGTCGTGAACGCTTGCACGCGGCCGATCATGCTGGTGTCGACGACGGTGAGCAGACAACCGTTCTTTATTGCGCCTCAGTCCTTCTGTGGCCCGTTGTTCGCGTGAACCGCGCCGTCTTGCTTCGTCCATGTCGTCGCCTGTCTCAGGCCCAAGATTGTACTGGCATCCTGCGCCAGTGATGTCGGGCGGCGCGTGGGCCTAGCACCAAACGACGGCAGCGCCGGTTGGTCCTTGCTCGACGCTGCAGGGCAAAACCGGGAGCGAGGTCGCGCGAACAAGAATTGTAAAAGCGGTGCCCAAGTCCGAGCCGAAGCATGGGATCGAAATGTCAGTCGCCTGTCTCCGATGCCGAATGCGTGATCCAGCGGCGCCAGTCAGTTCAGAACTCGCCACCGTCGGGTTGTCGCTATGCAGCGTCCCGGGTTGTAGCAAACGCATTTTTGAGCTGGCGCTAAAGATATCGCTGTCACGCAACAGAAATGTGGAGACGTAGGGCAGCCAGGCCATGTGACACGCTTGGATAACGTCGCTCACTTCGCTGACCTGGGCTCAGCCGGTGTGAGCAAATTTTGCTCATCCATGCTCACGCGTTTCTTCAACCGGCATTTTCTCGCTCAGCCAACACCCGGTTGCGCCAGGTCCGGGCGACCCTAGTTCCGATTCTTTCATACTCCAATCCCAGCGCGGCTTGCTCAAGGCAACGCACGACGTCAAGTGCAGCCTCGCCACAGGTATTGCCATCGCGACGCGCAAATATCAGCTCAGTCTCGAGGCCCCTTTTTCGAAGTTCCGCGAAAATCCATTCCGAGGCCGCTTCTCTGTCTTTCGGACGGGCCTGTGGCGGCAGAGCCATCAGCATCTCGGCGTTTGCTTCGTCCAGCGCGTGGAAATGCAAAATCTCTTGAACTTTGCGCAATACATCATCAGCGCTCCAGTCCGGTTCCTGCACGGCAGAACGCCAATTGGGAAAACGCTCTGAGATGGCTTCAACGAGCGCCGTCATGTCGAAGTCGCGCCAAACCCTTGGAAGCGGGCCGTACGCATATTCGATGGCGAGGTTCAGATTGCCTGCGTTCACGTCGACATCGCGGAGGCCTCAGTCGGTCATGAAATCTATGATGGTTCTGGCAACCTTGTTGTGAGTGTTCGCTTCAGCTTGTTGGTTGGGTTTTTTGATGCTCATGGTGTTGCGTCCGTTGTGAGAGTACCAGGCGACTTCGCTGGCGACGTCGTCAATTCTTGATGTCTCGAAGACCAATGTTCGATTGAGCACGAGCGCGACTTTAGATCGCGCACGCTGCGTTCAGTATTCGTCTCTACGGCCTAGCATGTCGTCGAACGTGATGTCGCCTCGATGCAAGATGAACGACGTTACATCCAGCTCGCATACGGCATTTCCGGCAGTGACCTCCAGCAACGCAACTGCCATGTTGTCGAACGAACTGCATGGAAATCCCAGGAGACCATGTGCCGGTTGAAGCTCCTCGAACTTGGGTTTGTCCGGTCCGGTGATGATGTCTGCGAGCGGATTACCTGTTGGCGTGAAACCGTCGGCTGCACGCCGAGCCGGGGTCACCCCAGCTTTCACCGCCTCTGCCAACGCATCAAGCCAATCATCGAGCGTGCCCGAGAAGGCGCGACTGTAAGCATCGGCGGACTCGCCGGTGAAGTGCAAGGAACCCGGGTCCGACATGAAGACAAACCTTTCGTAGTAGTCCCAAAACTCCTTGTCTAACGATGCGCGGCTGAACCCGGCGCGCCCGAGCCGTTGGCGCAGAGTATCCGTGGTGGTGGAGTATACGAATTGCATCTCGACCACGTCGGCATCCGACTTGTCGGTGGACATGATATGGGGGAGCGGATTGCGCTGGTCCCTTCGCCGGCACCGAATGATTCGGTCTTCGGGCCGGAAGCGCCAGCGGTTGTAGCTGTTGACAGTGCTTGCAATCGGATAGCCACCGATAGTGGCGTGTACGACGCATTCTTCCATAGTGTTTTCCATTATTCGGTTGTCGAATGAGTGCTTCGTCCCGAAGCACGCACTCGTGATCCACTCATTCGACGTGGGGATACATGTCCGATGCTCACCCACGATTCGCTGAAACGCCGGTTGTGTTAGATGTCTTCTTGGTCGTCGAAAATGACTTCGTTTTGCCGAGGCTTCTTCCGCAACCGCATGTCGTCGAACGACGAGTCGCCCTGATATTCAACGAACATAGAGACCTCTTGCTCGCACAATGCGTCGCCGTTTGTGACCTCCAGCAGCGCCACCGCCATGTTGTCGAGTGAGGCGCAAGGAAAACCGGATAGATTGTGGCGGGGCCAAAATTTGTCACTGGTGGGGTGGTCCCGACCAGTAATGATGTCCACAAGGAGGTCGCTGGGCGTCGTGACGTTCCTTGTGACATAAGTCACGCCGTCTTTGACGGCCTTCGCGAGAGCCACAAGCCAGTCGTCCAGCGTGGCAGCTTGATACGCTTCAGCACGAGCAAATGCTCTCCCCGAGTCGGGATAAGTGCTGAAGAACATATTTCCTGACTCCCCAGAATGCGCTCGATGGTGCGTCAGGTACTCCTGCTCCAACGTCGTGCGAGTGAACCCCGCGCGCCCCAGGCGCCGGCGCAGGTCGTCAGCGGTCACCGGATATGCGAAGTCCAGCTCGAGCCGTTGGGCGTCGAGTTCGGTCTCTGGCAAGCCTTGATGAGGGGATTGCGCTGGTCTTTCCTGCGAGACCGGATGATTCGGTCCTCGGGCCTGAAGCGCTCCACACAGTGTAGGAGCGGCGCATGGTCCGCAGCGGATAGCCGCCAATCGTAATGTCCGAACTGCATGTCATGCGTTTAGCCTCTGAAAATGAAGAATGCGACGATCGAACACATGTGACGTCCCGTGAGGTGGCATCACTCTGCGCGTACATCCTCGAGCCTCGACACCCGGCCTTGACCTGGATGCGGCGCAGGAGCGCAGCGACCGTACCGTTCAGCATGCCGGCGTCCTCAATGCGTCCCAGAATCGCACGCGCGTCGGCCGAGAAAATGCGGTTGCCGCAGCACCGGTAGCGAAGTCGTGGCTCACGAAATGGCAGACCTGCGAGCGGCAGCACGAGATCCCCGGTGTGTAGGGAAGACATGCGGCGGTAGCGGATGCCGAGACCGCGTCGACCATCCCTGCTATGCTTCGGCAGAATTCCCCCGAGAGCCAGGGGCTTTTTCGGACGCCTTCGCCTGCCAGCACGTGCTTACGCCGCCCCGGGGAGCGCGCTCAAGACTTCAACCGTTACGTCGTCTGAACGGTTGCCAGGTCGCAGATCCCGCGCTGTTTGTGCGTCGCACGGCCTCGCTTGCCTAGCCGCGCGACGCGCTCCGATCAGAACTTGTGACGGATCCCCAGGCTGACCACAGCCTGGATTAGCGCTACTCAAGTTATAGCCAAAATCGCCACGCGATGCGACGGCCGGCATCAGAACGCCAGAACTGTTGCGCTGTGTGCCGCTCGCGTGCTGCCATCCGCCAACGAGATAGACGTCTGTGCGCTTCGAAAGGCTGTAGTCACCGGCAAGTGAGACCTGGTTGTACGATGCACTGCCATTGCCATTGCCATTGCCATTGCCATTGCCATTGCCATTGCCATTGCCATTGGCGTGCGTATAAATTTAGCCGAGCCCAGCTACTGCTGCGGGGGTTAGCTGGTAGTTCAGGAAGCCGGCGCCGACGTCGAACATCTCCGTTAAACCAAATGTCGAGTGTGCGTCGGGTTTGTATTGCGCATTGCTATAAGGCAGCCCCCACGTGACCGGGCGGTGACATATTGCGCTGCTATCGAGGCGATATCGACCGACGCCGCTGTCTGATAGGCAAATTCTGGATGCCACCGTCGAACGTACCGTCTGCTGTCTCACTCCAGGCGCTGCGCAATGCCCTTGTAGTCGGCGAAGGATTGCCGCTCTGCAGTTCCTGGTAGAAGTCCCACATCATTTGCCCGCTCCAGTAGTCGCACTCGATGAACCGTTCGCCCTTGCCGTTCGCGGTGAATTCACCCAGTGGTCCGGTGACGTAAGCGCAGGCCGGGCCGTTATAGTCCTTAATGAGCGGATTGATTTGGAAGCACTCTAGGTTCGCGAGCGCGGCGCCTGCGTGGTATGCCAAGGCGTAGCCATCGCCCGCATTCGTCAGGTTCTCGTAGGTGCCCATCAGGTAGCCGGACGAGGGCAGGCCGAGACGCCCGGCGGCGCCACAGCACAGGATCACTGCCTTCGCGCGCACCACGTAGTACTACACTGTGCGGCAGTCGATGCCCAACACGCCGCTTGCGCGGCCATGCTCATCGGTCATAATTCGCGTGGCGACGATACGGTTCGTGATGTTGACACGCGCGCGTTTAAGCTGGCGATAGAGGATCTTCTTTACGTCGTGCCCCTCGGGCATCGGCAGCACGTAAGCGCCCTTGTGATGGACCTTCTTGACCGCATAGTCGCCGTTGCCGTCCTTCTCGAACTTCACGCCCCAGCGATCGAGTTCTTCGATTATAGTGAAGCTGTGGCGCGCATAGGCGCACACCGCCTCCTGGTCCACAATGCCATCGTTGGCGACGGTGATTTCTCGCGTCTACTGCTCCGGCGTCGCATGTCCAGGAATGATGGCGTTGTTCAGGCCATCCATGCCATCGAAATTGCGCCGCTGCGCTTGACGTTGGCTTTTTCGAGCAGCAACACCTTGAGCGCCGGATTTTGCTCTTTCGCCTTGATTGCGGCCATCGGTCCGGCTGTGCCGCCGCCGACTACCACGATGTCGTATTCGAGCACTTCTGTATTCATTGGTTATTCCTTCCCCGCGCACGGGTTTTCTGACTGTCTACGCGCTGCCGGTACTGAAACGCGTCCCCGCGGAAATACAGAAATTCAAAGTCGACCGGATTGCCGGATGCATCGTGCGGCAGGCGTTCGATTCTCAGCACAGGGCTGCCATCTTCGACGCGCAGGGCCCCAGCAATATCCTCGTCCGCGAGAGTCGCTTCGATCGAAACATCGGCATGACCAAGCGGCACATTCTGGAACGCCTTAGGCTTCGACACGAAGGTCCCGTTGCCACGCAGTCGGAACAGAAGTCCCTCTTTTTGCAGATCGCCCAGCGCCTGCCAGACGGTGATGCGACTGACGCCGAGCATTGCGCAAAGCTCGTGTTCGGAAGGCATGTGGCTGTGCGGCGCATAGGTGCCATCTAGAATGCGCTCGCGCAGCGTGTCCTTGATCTGGCGTAAAGCGGCTGCGGGTAATTGCCACCAAGTTTGTTCGTGACATGGCTCGCTTGTCATAACAAGATCGAACGGCAGTCTAGATTCCCGGGCGACCCGGCAGACCAACGATTTCTTATATTGATAGCTTGGAACGTCGACCCTGGAAGGACGAGGCGGCCGCAGAAGGCGACACTACGCGCTGGCAAGTGATGCGAGAACAATGTCGACTGCGAAGTTCGCTTCAGCATGTGGGGCTACGTTCCCGGTCTCGCGGCGGTTATCGTGAGTAAGGAGGTCTTAATGACGCGAAGCCACGGCGTAGGCTGCGTCTGAGCGCTTCTGACCGGTAATACAGCATTACTCCGCGTCAGTAACATTCCTCGAATCTTTGCTCTTGCATCGCAACGGAAGGTCGGTTGCGCATCGGTCGTTGACTTTTCAAGTCAAGAGGCAGAGTCTTACCAGTGTCGAAATCTCGACTTTTCCGTCCTTGCTTCGGCTCGCACGGAACAGTCCGGGATGAGACACCTCTCATCGAAGGGTCGTGCCCCCATCTTTCGAACAAGGGAGTCACTCAATGAGTACAGTTCCGAAACCAAGCAGGACATTGGCCTTGAAGGTCGCGAACACGGGTTTTATGCTCGACCGATTAGGGATGGACTGCGATGATTTGCAATTCCTCCGAGAATTGACGAAAAATTCGATCGAGGCGATTCAACGATTGCCCGACAAGATGGGAGAGATCGTGTGGGACGTCGACTGGCTAGAGCACGAATATCTCGGCGTGTATCGCTTGTCGATTACTGATACTGGTGCCGGGATGGACGGCGACGAGATGGTCAAGTATATCAACCAGTTGTCTTCCTCCAGTGGCATCCAATCGCATGTTACTAACTACGGCGTTGGCGCGAAAATCTCCGCAGCGACACGCAATCCTGCGGGGCTTCAATATGTGTCGTGGAAAAACGGCGTAGGTTACATGATCCATCTTTGGAAGGATCCGAAAACAGGTGAGTATGGTCTGAAACAGATGGTCCGGCCGGACTGCACATTCGGTCATTGGGCTTATTTAAGCGATGAAGTAAAGCCTAGTCAGATCGGCAAACATGGCACGAAAGTCGTACTGATGGGGCGGTCAGAAGAACAGAACACAATGGAAGCGCCCGCGGGTGCGCCGAGCCCGTCGAGATGGGTCACGCGCTATCTCAATACCCGGTTCTACGACATCCCGGACCGCATCACAATCAAAGCGCGCGAGGGGTGGACCTTTGACCGCAGCGACAAAGATCGCAATGTGCTGCGCACCATCACCGGTCAGAAGCGCTACCTGGATGGACACGCTACTTGTAAGGGGTCGCTTACGCTGCAGAATGCAGTGGCGCACTGGTGGATACTGAAGCAAGAATCCGCTCTAACTCAGAACTCGGGCTTCATTGCGTCCAGCGGACACACCGCCGCTCTATGGCAGGACGAGTTGTATGAGAGCACTTCAGGGCGGTCCAGTACAGCAATGCTTCAGGGGTTTGGCGTTGTGTTCGGCTATAACCGCGTCGTCATCTATGTTCAGCCGGTCGGCGACGAGATCACTACCAACACCGCCCGAACGCACCTTTTGATTGCAGGTCGAGCCTGTCCGTGGGCAGACTGGCAAGACGAATTTCGCGCGGCCATGCCGAAAGAGATCGTTGCGCTGATGGAAGACGTCGCGTCGAGCTCCGAGAAGACCGACCATTCGGACTCGATTCGGGATCGTTTGAAGCAGGTGGAAGACCTGTTCAACCTGAGCCGCTACAGGCCGACGGAGAGCGGCTCGGTGCTGGTTGACGGCGAGATCACCGCTTTATCGGCGGGGCCGGTCAATGGGTCGGCCAAACAGAGCGAAAAGACGGCCAATACGACGGGGAGGGTATTGGGGAAGGTCCCTTCGGCATATGCACTTTTCCTTTCCGACAAAGGCGTTCCTGGTCAGCCGGCGAAGCCAGACATCTTCCCTCGAATTCGCTGGATCAGCCGCGCTGAGGGAACGAGAGATCAGGGAGACCTTGAGGATCGTGCTGCGAAGTATCTTCGTAAGGACAATCTCATCCTTGTGAATTCGGACTTTCGCATCTTCAGGGATATGGTTACGCGATGGTCTGCGCAGTTTTCTTCGACGCCGGGTGCGAGCGGAACCGTTAATGAAGTCGTCCGGGAATGGTTCGAACAGTCGTTGGTCGAGGTGGTTCTTAGCGCGAATGCACTGCGTGGGTCACAGCACTGGACCGACGACAAGATCGACGAGCTCCTGTCTGAAGAGGGTCTGACTGCCGCAGTCCTGCCGCGGTATCACATTGATTTCAGCATCAAGAGAAGCTTGGGCACCAAATTGGGCGCGATCAAGAAAAGCGCTTAACCGAGGGATGAGTGCGGCCGGCTCGGAACGCTGCCGTGCCGGTCAGTTGGGTGGCGATCGACGACCTCGCGCGTTCAATCAACCGTATCTCCCTCGCGGAGTTCGAAAAGCTCCGCGTCTGCCCCGAAGGCCATTCGCTGCAGTCCCCGCTTGCCGCGGCGCTTGAGCCCCTTAGCGACTGACCGCTTGGTATGATCTCTAGCCGGTTCCATGCATGGCCGACTGCACGAGCCTCGTCCGCGGCTTCGGCTTCCGACTTGACGGGCGAACAGCGCGCACCGCACCGATTGCCGTAGGTTTTGGGACAGATATCAGGGCTCGAGTTTTCGCCGGTGTCATCGGAGCTAGGAGGCATGTCCGCAAGCAGTCCAACGTCGAAGGCGCGATGCCGACACTCCCGACAAGTATGCGCGGCTCGAGAGCAATGGCATTTGGTAGAAGGCGCCAGGTGATCGGCAAACCGATCCCGGGTGCGTCTGTCGCTAGCTGCCTCCAGGTTGTTATCCAGAACCGACATGTCCAGCGCCGGATGGTGGATGGTGTTCGTCAACAATCAGACGTGCCATTGTGAAATCAATCATCAAGCAATGGATTGCATGAACAAGTGAGATCGCACACCGTTCACGCGGATGAATTAGATGTCGCTGGCGTCATCGCAGCGCCGGCAAATTTAGGAACACGGTTTCACTGCTCGGCTCGTATCCCAACCGGTGTGAGTGTCCAGCACCTACGATTCGCGTACGCCTCGCCATTGCGCGGGAGGCTGGATCGAAATTGAGCACACGCTGCGTCCGCCTATCCCTGTATCCGCCGCCACGGTTTTACCGATTACCGAATCGGCAAGCGTTCGCACACCTCTATTTCGATTGAACTCTCGCCAGAACCCGTTATTCTCTTATTGGATTTGGCGCTCCTGTAGCATTATCGTTATGCATCAGCGCTTTCATTGACGCATATCTTCTCTCGGGGGAAGCAAGCGCAATGCCATCACGATACTCGACAACAGCGCGCCCTGTTTCGGCTGCCGGCAATGATGTCCGTAGGGGAGCGCCGGCAAAGCGTACGCCAAGCTCCGCCTTCCTCCTGTCCGGCATCGCCGTGCTCTGTCTCGCGTTCACAGGCGGATGCGCCAGTGACGCAGACACAACGCGCGCCGAGGGCGCGGGGGCCGGCGCTGTTATAGGCGGTGCGATTGGCGCGCTGATCGGCCACGGAAAGGCCGGCGGGATCGTCGCTGGCGCGGCGGCGGGCGGCCTCGCGGGCGGACTCTACGGCAATCACGTCGCCAACCAGAAGCAGGCCTATGCGACGCGTGAGGATCAGTTGCAGGCATCGATCGCGCATGCACAGCAGGTCGCCAGTCAAGCCCGCGCCTACAACCAGCAACTGCAGGCACAGATCGCGGCGCTGGAGCAGACGAGGCAGCAACTCCGACGGCAGGTTGTCAGCGCCGACACGCGGCAGCAGGCCATGCTCGACGAGCGGCGCAAGACCGCGGCCATGATCGCGAGAACGAACGCTGAGTTGACCAACGTTCGGCAGGAGATTGCGACGCAGCAAACCGTCCTGCGGACGGCATCGACCGACGCGGCGGGCAATTCGCAGCAGTCGCCGGAAATCCAGAAGGTCTCGAGCAACATTGGTGAGTTGCAGAAGCAGGCGCTCGCATTGGAGCAGGCGCAGACACAACTCCAGATGATCGATCAGCGAAGATCCTACTGACATGGCAAATCTACCGCGAATCCTGACGGCGCTGACGCTGCTGGCACTGGTATCGGCGTGCGAGACTACCGGCGATCCCCGCCAGGGCGGCCTTTTCGGCTGGAGCGCCACTCAGGCCGACGAGCGTCAGCGCGCACTCGAGCAGCAAGCGGCCCAAGCGCAGAAAGAGGCGCGCCGCGAGCAGGCAAAAGTGCAGCAGTCGTCGGCGAAGGAGGGGGACTTGCAGGCGCAGGTCGACTCGCTGCATAACCAGTTGAAAGCGCGTCTTGCGGAAAACACCCGGCTCTCCAGGCAACTCACCGATCTGACGCGCAACAAGAAGTTGGCGACGAGTGACCTTGAGCGCGTACGTCGCGAACTGAGCCAGAACCAGCAGGTGCGCCAGGCGGCCATGGTCTCGGATACCGCTCCCGCCGGCGCCATGAAAAACGCCAACAACCTGATTAACGAACAGAACAAGCGTCTGGGCGAGGAAGTGATGTTCCTGCTTCAGCCGTGACCGTGCATCGCGGAGACGATCGATGACACCTGGACTGCGCCGGCGATGGTACTGCTCGAACGTCGTGGGCTGCGCGCGGGCAAGATCCGACGAGCCGTTTTGGGAGCGCGATCTCAAGCAGGGCGTCATTTGCAGCCAGTGCGGACAGTCACTGGTCGAAGGCAAACCCATCGACGTACGCGCTCGCCGGATTGCCGTTGGCGCGGCCGTCGCAGTGACCGCGGTGCTCGTCGTGTGGGCTCTGAAGGCGATCTTCTTTCCGACGCCGCTTCAGTATGTCGATTTCGCGCAGCACGAGACCCGCGTCCAGCAGAACGGCATCACGCTGACATTGCCAGTGGTCCGTTCGCGCGACGTGAATCGTCGCGAGACGGTGCGGTTCAGCACGGTGGACGGGACAGCAAAAGCCGGCGTGAATTACGAAGCCGCGCAGGGCGAGCTCGTTTTCGAGCCGGGCGAGACGAGCCGCGACGTGCGCATCACGGTGCTGCCTGGAAGCGGCCGCCTCAAGAGCGATCTCTATTTCAACCTCATACTGGTCAACGTCGCCAACAAGCCGCACCAGGTGGTGATCATCGAAGAGCCGAAGATCATTGACACGCTTGCTGCCCAGGCTGAGCGCGTTGTGCGCGCGGCCTCGGTCGTCGCCAAGGACATCGCGGACGCTGTGGTAAGGGAGCATGTCGTCACGCGATTGCTTTCCGCGTCGAGAGCCGATCCGGCAGCTTTCGAGCGCTACCAGAACGCATTGCAGGTCATTCAGGGCAATCTCAGACGATCCCGCGAAAGCTACGAGCAGTCCTTTCGCGACATGCGCGGCATTCAGCCGCGCGCGGTCATGGAGGCCATGGACCGTGTCTCCGACAACCAGAACCGCAACGGCTTCGTTCAGCAGGCCCGTGCCACGGCCATCATGAAACGTCAGTTCGACGAGTACCTCTCGGACGGCAACATGGACATGGATCGCTGGGCCAACGAGCTGAGCAGCGTCGTACCGGTGGCGCGTTCGGGCGGTGCGTCAGCCCTTTGATTTGCGCCTCCCTTCGCCAGGCAGGAGCATTTTGTCTCGCCCCCCGCTTTGCGCTCCGGGCAATTTCCCGGAGCGTAATGTCTCGCGCGGCGAAATAGCGAGATCGGTCGCGCCCCCGCCCTTTGTGCCTCGGGCGCGCTTGTCCTCGTCATAGATTTCATCGACCTTGTTGGACAGGACTTCCGGAACGATCTCGTTGTTTCTGACCGCTTCCTCGTGAGCGAGCATTTCCGCGTCATGGGCGCGTTGAAGCCGGTCCATCTTCAGCTCTTCTATTTTCCTGCGACGCTCGAGCAGGGCCTGCGCATCGGTTTGCTCGAGCCCGAGTTCGACTTCCTGCTCGGTATCCAGGAGCGTTGCTGTACGCGTTTCCGTCGCTGTGTCATGCCTCGTCAAGGCGCGCAGCGAGATCGCCAGACCGAACTCGCTGCCAATGGCCTCGCTGGCGCTCGCCTGCATGGCTTGCGAGATTTCGCCGCTCCGGCGCACGGTTTTCCATTGCCGTGCGAGCGAGGACACCTTCGAAAACTGCTCGGTCAGCACCATGACGACACGATCGCGTATATCGTCCAGTTCGAACGCGATCGCAAGCGACTGCCGCTCGGCGGAGGAAAGCGCCCCGCCCGACGAGCAGGGCAGCTTGAGTTCCTTCGCCCGGTTCCTGACGCGCTCATCCGACCAGTTCGAGTCGCTCCGAAAACCGTAGTCGCGTTTCTCAAATTCACTCCAGCGTCCCTCAAGCATGCCGGTGATCTCGATCCTTCCCTCGACGTCGATCTTGTCCTGCCGACCATCGTCCGCTTGCGCGGAAATCGTCGCCACGAACGGAAAGGGCGGTTCGCTGCATAGCGCCCGAAAGCGAGCGGATTCATCCGTGGGCGCCTGAATGATTTTGATGACATCCGTTTCCAGGCCATAGTGCGCGAGCCCCTCGGCGATGACACGCTCGAGCCGAGGCACGACGGTTTCGTCAAAGCCCAGATTGAACTCCTGCCGCCCGATCTTCTGGATTTCGTCCTGGCAAATCTGCCGAACGCGTTGCGCGATTACCAGATCGAGCTTCTGCTTGTCGTCGGGATCGATCAGACGGTGAAGCAGGTCGAGGTTGCTGGCCTTGACGCTGAGCGCAACTTCGATCTGTACATAGCCGACCGAGTCTTTGGGCCGGGATTTCAACGTCTCCGCAGCGATGTCGATCCGGATGCCGCGCAATAGCTCGAGCGCGGCGATGTCGGGAAAGCTCTGGAACATGTGCACGCGAAATCCCAGGCGCCGCGCATCGGCGGTGATGTCCGCGAGCATGCTCTTTTCGATGGAATTCTCTACTCCGGAAAACGATTTGACGACATCGTGATACTTCACCGCGAAAAGATTGCGCCGGACCGCCTCCGCGATCGAATGCCGAATCGCGTTACGGATCGCCGATTCGCTTTCCAGCGCTGCCTTCTTGTAGGTCTGGTAGTTGTCGAACTGCAAAAGCGCTTTCGTTTCGACCGTGCGCGCCTTCGTGCTGTCCGCGAGGATGAATTCGTCGCTGGACTCCACGGTAATTTGCATGGGCGGAACATGCTTCAACACGAAGCCAATGCGAAAGACGGCGCAACCCAAGGCATGCCTGACATCCTCAGACACCTCCTTGTTCAGGTCCATCGACTCTCCGATGCCGACCGCGGAGTCGCGAAAATTCGCGAGCAGGTTCGCATTCATGCCTGCGCTCGAGGACATGCGTGCGAGTGACTTGTGCAGCGCCTCCTCGATCAGATTGAAGAGTGACTGGCCCGTTGCCACCGTGTTGGAAAGCGCTCCGACGAGCAGGCATGCCTGCATCGGTTCCGTCACGTGTATGGCAAACGTCGACGTGAACTCGAGTGCGATCGCACTTGCCCCTTCCGACCAAACGAACTCCCATGACTTGACAACCAACGGCGAAGGCAGCCTTTTCACGTAGTACTGCGGGACCTCCCTCCTCGCGAAAATTCGCTTAAGGAGACCGTCTTCATGAATGACACACCGGTCCTTGTCTTCCACGTCCACGCGGTAGCCCGGACCGTGAGCCGCTTCGGAAAAGTTCTCAGGATCGATCTTGCGAACCAGCTGATCGAGTTCATTGAGGTTCATTCAAAGGTCTCCGTCATGCTTGCGCTCGGACGCGGGTGCGGGGCAAAACATCGTCAGCTCGCTAATTTCAGCGCTGCCAGAAGGTGCTGCATGGCATGCAGGCGCACCGTGGCGGCGGCGATCGCGCGCCAGTCCTGAATCGCATGTGCCGACTGACGCTCGCTGCGGGCGGTTTCTAGCATAAATCGGCAACGCCCGAGCAAATGGACCCGCAAATCTCGATGCCGGGGCGCCTTGAGCGGTGCAACGAATTCCTGAAGCTTGCGCGCGGGTTGCGCGCCGTCGTCACCTTCCGCGGTTGCTGTCAGAACCATCGCGACCGCGCGGTACGGTTCAACGGCGTAATCCAGCGCGAAGGGCGACGTGGGCCGGGCCCGCGCTCGGGGCGGCACGATGTAGAGCCGCATCGACGAGCCGGCGTGCTCCGCGGCGACGTCGGCAAGCACAATGCCGCTCGATGCCAACGTCTCGCCCAACAAGGGTTCAATCACCGGGTCGAGCAATGGCCCGGGCGTGGTGGCGTCGAGCGCCGGTGCCACGACGTCGAGGCAACACCTCAGCATGTGCATGTACGCCGTGGCGCGCCGTGCCGGTTGCGAGCCGAACAGATAGTTGCACGCGTGGGCATGTTGCGTCGGGATGCGCGCGTCTCTGTGCATGCTTGCGAGCGCGGCGCGCGCACAGGCGAGCCAGTAGCCCGAGTCGACACCGAATGCCTGGCGCAAACGCTCCTCGAAGATGGCAATCGAGGGAATGGTTACCGGATTCGCTTGAATATTCGCCCCCGCCACGCTCAGGAATTGAACGCGATAGTCCGGGCCCGCCATGCAATCGCACATGGCATCGGCCGCGCGAACCGGCGTAGCGAGTGTCATCGCTATGATGAAGTCGAAGAAGTCCTGGAGCGTGTTCCGCACTTCCTGATACGCGATCTCCAGATTCAACTGCTGGACGACGCTATTCAGGTTGTCCTGCAAGTCTTCGTGCACGGCAGCGGGATAGCCTGCTTCCAGAAGATGCCATTCCCACACTGCTTCGGCCTGTTGTGCGGACGCCGATATCCGTGAGAGCGTGTCGGCCACTAGCAGTTCGAGGTCGGAACGTTGCACCAAATACCTAAGCAAACTGACGTACTTGCGCGGCGAATAGACGGCCGGCCCGTTTCGAACCGCGGTCGTGTAAAGCTGCTCGAGCCACTCGACGCTCAAGGGGCGCAAATGCTTCACGTGCAATTCGAGCACATACCGCTGATAAGCGATCCAGAAGCGCTCGCTGGCCGCGTCGAGTAGGTAGCGGCGGGTGAGGGTCTCGAAATGCCGCACCAGTTGTTGCTGACCGCGGGTCAAGAGGAATTCGGAGCAGCGGGCTTTTTGCGCGGGGTCGCGAAAAAAATAGCCGGGAAGCGTGGCGGACTCCCGGTCGACCGACTCTTCAGGATCAATGCCGAACGCGAGTCCGCACTCCTCGATCAGCCGGTCACGCTCCCCGCGCCGCCACCGGGCGAGCGTTGTCGTTTCCGGTTCCTTCGATTCCTTTGGTTCCTTCTCCTTGTTCGTTTCAGACAGATCGGCGGGCGGCAGCATTGCGTCGACGACGTCGCGGAATTCCAGCGTCCCGAGTCCGGGAAACAGTATTGCGGTCAGGAGGATGACTGATTCCGCCGGGTCATCCATCCGCGCGGCGATTTCGCCATCGTCGTGATGGCCCGTCGCCTGATTCCTCGTGCGCGTATTCCACACGTGATAGTGCATCGCTTTGCTTGCGCCTCTTGGCGGCCGCGACGACGGGCTGACGTAGTAACCGACAATCAGAAAATAGCACTCGATGTCGCGCGCCACGTCCATCAGATGATCGACCAGGCTGTCCCCGATGCATTCGGTCGCGGGGTCCCGTCCTCTGTCGACGAGCAACACCGCGTTGCGGCACTGATCGTGCCACGTCTTCTGATTGTCGAAGTCTACGAGACGGACGGCGTTGTCGCCGCATAGTTCGAATAATTTCAGCTTCCCATGCAAGCCCGAGCGACGTTCCTGCATGTACTCGAAGATCGAAAGGCCCGCCGCGCGCGGCTCCGGATCGTCCGGCGCGGATCCACGGATAACAATAAAGCGGCTTTCTTCGAGGAGGGCAGAGTACTTTTCTACTTCGTCGACAACTGCCCGTTCGAATCGGGGCAGTTCCAGCAATTCGTGCAGCATATCCTTGAGCGTGGGCTCGCTCGAACCGTAGTGATTGTTCGTCGTGCTTCGGTCATAGACGTTTGTGTCGCCTTGAGTGAACGCCGAGCCTTTATATTCGGAATTTTCCAGATTGATCGTTGCATCCACACCAGCGCCTCTGCGGCCGGGATCAGACGGTTTCGCCGATGATGTGGACGAGGAGCTGGAAGGATTGTTCGCCGTCGCAGCGGGCCCTGATGCTTTTGGGGTCGGCTCTGCCATGTGGGTCGACTCGATTCCAGAAGTTCGCCTGTCCCTCTCTAGGTCCTGGTTGCATACGGCAGCTATCCGTTCGAGCCTTCGACACGAACATTCGTGCAGCCCTCTGTATAGACTGAACCAATGCTTTTCGAGTCCTTCAGATGAATTTCTACGCTCCGCTGATTGACATTAGCGGCCTTCGACGACTCTTCGAGTTTTCTGGCTGCTTGCGCGATCTCGTTATCTTTCTCGAGATTAAGTCTCTCAAGCGTCCTGAAAGCCTGCGAAGACGAAATTGTCGTCGGCGTCAGCGACTCGACTTCCTCGACCACCGACACCACTTCGCTTTTTGCACCAAAACGCTCTGCGATTTTTTCCTTAAGTGTGTCATAGGCCGATGCCACGGTTTTCTTGGCGGATTCTTTGATCGCCTCGTTGGCAAATGTCGCTAGAGCGGAGGAGATCGCTGCGGTCACAAGATCCATGGCCTTTTTCCTTAAACGAATCATCAGAAGATTCTCGAAATCGGCAGAGCCGCTCCCGGCCGTGAATCAAAGCATAGCCAACAATCTGCAAAAGTACAGACGACCGCCTCGCAGCCGTAAAGATGCATCACCTAATGCCGTCGCCGCGGATCAAAGATCTTGCGACGGTGCAGGCGAAGGCGATCAAGGGCCCGACCGCGTCACAGAGGGCGAGTGCGCTTAAAAGTCAGGCTGATGAGATCTAAGAGAATCAACGGTACTCGATTTGTAAGGCGGCGTCAAAGAACTGCACTTCCAAATGACGCCGGTTCAGCTTATCTAACGAAGGACGACACGTTTGCGCTTGAGTACGGCGCATCAGCGATAGTCGACCGTTCGCGTGTCGGGCGGTGCGCCCTGCTGCGGACTGTTCGCAGTTCATTCTTGAACCTTTGCATCCGCCATGACACTTCGCGTCGGAAGGAACTGCTATTGACTTTCGCTACGGCCAACGCAGATCCTCAGGCTTTGAGTTTCTCCGTGGTTCGTCGAAATGCCAGACCTGTTTGCATTCGCCGCCAGAAGAGACCCTCCAATCTGTTGACGCTTCAGACAGGACAAACAGGTCACCTTCCGCTTATGACGCGCGCGGCTACGTTAGACGCCTGCGCTTCCGGCAACGGAACTCGAGCCTCCTAGCTGGTCGCGAACGTGTCGCAGTTTCGCGAGCATTTCGTCGAAAGTTAATACTTCCACATCTTTGCAGGCGTTACGAAAAACATCAAAGCTTCGTTGTTGGTTTTCCTCGGTCGGAAGGCGCCCAGCTATGATAATGCACGAGATGGCGTCTGGACTAGCATTGCGCAAGTTGCTGGTGCTCTGGTGAGCTAGCCAGTTCGTCCGTATCGCACTCTGTTGATACAAGACCTGTATGACCGCGCCGCTCAATTCTTTCGATGGCGCAAAGACCGTCATGTTCCGGTAGGGCGTAGTCGATACCAACTGCGTCGCGGGTTTTTTGATCTCAACGATCGCCAACCCTCGTCCTGTGCGTCGAAATAGGAAATCTCCAATCTGTGCTCCGGAGCCTGTGAGCGAAGCTACTTGCGCATGAAACTGTGTGGCTACCAGTTGCACGGGGCGCGCGAACACCATCTCGAGGATGAACTGATGTGCCTCAAAGAAGGCCTGCCAGCGCGATTCGGGCAGATCTTCATTGAGTAGTCGGTCAAACTTCTCGATCATTTCTGAGAGGGTGACCTTTTCAATCTCTGCTCGAAGCTGCATGAGCACAGCCGGACTTTCGGCCGCGAGAGACGGCAGGCTGTCGCGTACGCGGGCGACAGCAGCCGCATCTGCTTGCCGTCGAAGCCTAGTTGCCTGGCGAGAGAACGCTCCGCTCGCGCTGCGTGGAGCAGAATCAGCCGGAAGATAGCCGATGCGGCCAAAGTGCGCCGGATCCAGCTTGACGAGGAGATGGTTGAAGACAAAGCTCGACTTCTCGCGGCTTATTCCCTCTCGTTTGCGTCGGTCTATTCTATTCATAGCTCTTCTGAGAGAATCCATATCATCTTCAGAAACGAATACTTCGCTCTCGGCAAGGCGTGAACTTCCGTCGCTCACGACAATCATCGCTTGGATATTTGGCAATCGTCCTATAGTGCGGACCACATGCTCGAGCTCCTTCGCGAAGCCGAGCCCTTCCTCCGGCCGCTTAAATATCCCCCACGGGAGTCGCGACGTAATTTCTTCGATCGCTTCGTCAGCAGTGGACGGAATTTCATGACCGTCGCCGTCTCGGTATTCTACGTAGCGCAAGGGATGATGCTTCGGCGTCAAGTAACGCTGTGCGTGCGGATTTGAAAAGGCGGGATACATGCGCACGTAGCCGGCCGTCAGCGTTGCAACTAGCGGCCACTTCTCTGTCGCCATTGAGGCCCACTTCGTAGGATCCACTTGAGAGTGAGTGAACGCCTCCATGAACAAAAGGCCTTCCGGTCCATCTTCAGCTAACGCTATAGAGTACTTGAATCTCGGCGCCAGAATTTGATGTGACTCAAGTAGATCTAGAAGGTCGAGTTGTGAGTCAGGTGGTAGCGTCATGAACAGTAAAAAAGCTTGAAAAGGTATCAATCTTCGAAGGCATCTCGAATGATCCGCGGTTCGCTCAGGCTATAACACTGACCGAATCCATAGCGAAGCGACAAGAGCGCTCCGATATGTCATTGGTTTTCGTGCCGCTGAACAAACGTGCACGGCATTCCTTCACGTGATCTGCAGCAGGCGGTGGTCGTCCAAGGCCGGTGTGCATGCTTTAATACAACCAGCGCCTGTGGAAGCAGTGTTCTGGTCCGGTTCGCTTCTTATGGAAGCTCCGTCAACATGGCCACGTCATCGTTGCTCGGGATTACTCTGCGCGTTACTTTAGTTTCAGCACATCGTCGAGCGCCGCGTCAGCATTTGCTTCGGGATCGTCGTGCCCGTAGATTTCGTCGATCGTCAGCCGCTCTTCTTCGTCGTCGATACCATCACCGGTTTCGTTTGCGTCGTCTTCGTTCAAGTCACTCTCTAAGGTCAATTGCGATCCGCAGGCGTTTCGTGCCGAAGCAATCATGGCCGTGGCAACAACGCGCGCAGAAGATTCCGCATCGCGACGTATGGCCTCAATTTCCATTTTTCCATGAGCGGCAGCCATGTTCAGCTTATGCCAAGCGCCGACCTCTGATGGGGTCGCCTTTACTCCATGCCTAGCGAGGCTTCCGACCGTCAGTTCGTTCGCTGTCTGCGTCGAATATGCCTCCCGAAGCTTTGCATATTCGGAAAATTGACGCACGACGTTGGAAGTGCCCTTCAAGTTGTCCTTTAACATAGCTACTCCGATTCGTGGGTAAGAGGGGAAGGTTTTTTGAAGGAGGCAACGATTACGACGACAGCAATGCGTACTGCGCAGGAAAGAAAACTCGCATCACACACTTGAGGAAGCGCTCTCGCTGAAGCCCGAAATAGTCTGCCAGCGAGAACGCCAAATCTAAAGGTAGCCTAAAGAGCCCGCTCTCCAGATCAGCCATCGCAGAAGCGTCCACCGGTGGCTCCGCATCGGCACCGTCCGCCGTGAGCTTCGCTCTAACAGCCTTTACGAACTGAGCGAATTCCGCAGGCGTCTTTACGTTCTCTACATCGATGCCGCGCACTGATGGCTTTGTCGGGACAAATCCGCGTCTGCCCGTGAGCCACCGGCGTGCCGACGCAGGGTCGAATTCAACTAGACTTCCGACCTTTTTGAACACGATGTCGCCCGCCGCCATCGCATTCCGAACCGTCCGAGCGTCAACTCCACCAAGGGCCACCAACGCCTCGACCGTGATGTGACCGAAAGGGCGCTGGAGCTCAACGCGGGCTTCCGAAAGAAAAACTAGTTCATTGAACAGCTTCGTTTTATCTGGATAGACTGCATTGAACAGTGCAGTAATCCTGCGGGCAAACTTATTGATTTCGTAGATGCTTACTCCCGTCTCATCGGGAATGCCCTTCACTCCGAAGTCATACACCGCCTTAATGCATTTCCACGCGTCCATCCTTGATAGTTGCTGCTGGACTTGCTGTTTCGTGTCCATATCGAGCCCCGCACCGAGGTGGGCCGGACGGAGATCTGGTAAGGGGAAGCCCAGGAGATGTTTGTCCAGTTGGGTCGCGCCGAAGATGCTATCTAACGTTTTCAGCAGATGCACAAGCAAGTCGCTAAACAGCCACTGCAATTGCTGCTCGTCAATTGACCGCGCATTCAGCTCCCATCGCCCAGTCGGAGATGCTTCAGTGTCAGCCGAAAGGTGACTCATGACGTTTTCCCAGTAAAGATCATGAAGCTATTATGCGCGTGACTTCACAGCTTGTCCAGCGATTTGTGAAGTTTTCTCGGAAGAAATCATTTTGCTCGGCTCGCACGATTCGGCACGGGGATGCAACGGTGTGTGCTGCATTGGCTGTCCTTTCGGGGTAGGGTCGTTTGGCTCCGGGGCGCGCGAGCCTTCTACCGAGATGATTCGATGGGCACTCGAGGCGGTCGCGCGAATTCGCCCCGACCCCCTATGGGGTCCCTTTAAGCGGATCTGGCCGCATACTTTCGGCACGTACAGACCAGTCGCAGGAATCGACGACCCTCGCTCCTTCGGCGTGTTTCGGGCGCGGCTGCAGTCCGACGCCGACTGCTTGGACTACCTTGGGTGGCTGCGCTGGCCGTCCGCTTTTGTCTGTCCGTAATGCGCCCACGCCTGCGGATGGCGGCTGAAAGACGGGCGATTCACGTGCGCGGACTGTGACGATGCAACATCCGTGATGGCGGGGACTATCTTCGACCGAACCCGTACGCCACTTACAGTATGGTTCGCCGGGAACTTCGCCAGCGGCAAGGACGGAATTTCGGCACTAAGTCCGAAGCGGACTTTGCAGAATGGCTCGTGCCAGGCGGCTTGGGCCATGCTGCATCGATTGCGATCCGCGTTGGTTCGTCCCGGTCGGGAACTGCTGCGGGGCAAGGTCGAGGTGGATGGAAACATACATCGGTGGTCCTGAGCGGAGGTTGACCGCAGGGCGCGCCCGAGGCAAGAAGGTACTGACGTGTGTCGCAGTCGAGATTTTCCAGCCCAAGAAGCGAGTGTCGATCGCAAGCGCGATATGGGCACCGGGCGGTGAAAAAGTGCTTGTGGTGCAGGCAGATGTTCGATTAGACAGCTTTTGCTTTAATTCCGTTCGATAGGCCAATTTATGCTTTACGCCGAAGTCTTAGAGGGCCACGAGAGCCCACTGAACGGACAGCTTATGCTTTAATTCGCGGAAGCCTTTTCCCTAACGGCACAGGTTAGTGGGATTTTGGTCCCTGACGGTTGCCTTCAGGGACACTCTGAGGGCAATTCGGGGACGCTGGTGGGTTGCGTGGCCCACTGGGCCTACCACGAGACCCGATGACCACAACGACGGTCTGCTGCTGCACGCGTCGTTCCTTCCTCATCGAGTCATTGCACGCTCTGAGCGGCAGGCGCATGGTTTGACACGTTTGCACACTCCAGCGCGCGTGTGGTGGGCACGCTTTCATCTAGTCCATGCCTGTCCATCTAATGAACGGAGATTCAGCATTGCTGCGTTGCGTTTCATGCTGTTGCCGCTCCTGCGTGCCTTTCGAATAGCCAACCGAGCACCACGGCACTTAAGCCTGCGATTAGCAAGAACAAGCCGAGGGAAAGACGGCCCCAAAAGTGCTCGAAGAATCGCGTGTAGAGATCGATGCTCAGAAAAACAATTCCGAAGCCGGTCAGCTTGCCCTCTTTCAGACGCGCGCCAGCGATGATCTGCGCAACGCATATCGCGGAGAAGAGTAAAACCCAGCGCAAGACATGGTCTTCGCCGTAGGAAGCGAGGCTCAAGAACCACAGCGAGCAGTCGAGATATAGCAAACCAAAGATGACGTAGAGTCTGCCAAAGCCGACAAGGTGCCTCAGCCGGCCTTCTTCTGCATGCTGATGCCACAGGCCGAAGTTGGCGCATAGTGCCGCGATCACCGCCATGGTCCGTGGGTCCTGAATGTTAGCTATGTAGTCGCCGTTCCCCGCATATTCATGCCAAGCACCAAGTCCGTGAAAGAGGCATAAGAGCGATAGTAAAAGTGGCCAGCGAAGGTGATACTGGTATGCCGTCGCCATGCTGAGGGCAGCGGTGACAGTCAGCAGAACCGAAAATCTCGTATCGTTGAAGCTGTCGCCAATGGGAAGCGTGAGCAGCGTCATGGCGCCATAGGCAGCGGCCAACCCGACCGTGACCAATGCACTGCCGGTGACCGGGTGACGCTTAAGCGGATCAGATGTCATCCGAATCCCGCGATACCAGAGCGCGACTGCGGCTGCGCCGAGAATACCTCCGCCGAGAGTCGCGGACTGGGAGCTAAGAACGATGATGGCAAGGACCGCGAAGCCGAGCAAGCACATCGCGCTCAGAGCGAGCCAGGAGATGAGCCCCGAATAGCTCGCGCTCTCTCGGTCATAGCGACGACCCAATTGCGCCGACACGGCGGCACTTATCAGGCCGCGATGATGCCATTCGGCGCTTTCTTGCGCCAGAAGTTGGGACTTGCTCTGTCTCATATTCTTCAAAAGTTTTTCTTGGTTGGTTCAAATGCGCACCAGTTCACCTTTGTTTACGCTCGCATCGTTGTTTCGTTTCGTGCCAGTTGTCTCAACGGGGTGAAGTGTCATTACACAGTGCGTTGCACGGTCCAAATTGACGAATTAGCGTCGTCGCATTCGACGCTACATCAGCGGACGAAATACCGTGGTCGCTAGATGACTATGCGCAGTGCAAGTGCGACGACGAACGACGACGACGCCACGCGGACAGTTCACCCGACTCTATGGTCGAGCCAACAAGACCAAACCATAGTCGCTCGGACGGTGGCCAAGCGATAACACTGGCACCGTTTTCGACCCGGCATTCGCCGGGCAATGCACAGACCGAAAATGCGCCCTTCCATCGATTGTCGCGTCGAACACGATCACAAGGAAACGGCAAGTGATGGCCACGTGAGACGCGCAATCGAGCGTCGCAAGACCAAACTTCCCGAGAAAGTGTCGCCGAGCCGAACGTGACGGGTCACATAATACGCATCTTGGACAACATAACGACCGCTACCGGAATGAGCGGAATAGAGAGAATCATCAACGCTCCATCTAGCGCTACGGTGACCGGAGTCAATAACAGTGCGACTTTCTTCATGTTCGAATGGCGCGTCTCATACACCGTCACTTGATACGACTGGTTCAATACCGTTGGACTCAGCTTCGATCGGTCGAAGTGCTTGGCACTGTACCGCGTTCCATTGAGCAAGATCCGCCGGGTCCAGTTTCTCTCGGAGAAGCCAAAATCAATCAATTGCGCCTTGGCCTCAGGCGTCAGCTTAGAAGCATCCGAGATCTTCAGGTCGAATGCACCTGACGCCTTTCCATCCGGTCCAACATCGAACGTGGTGACCTCTGCGTGTATCAGTGGATGGACCGCCGACGAGAGAACGTCGGCAAAATGCGTCGGCGCATCGAAGATGTAGTGATAGTCCGCGCCGAGAAACACGAGCTTGTTTCGATCAGCCGAAATGAGCACACTGTCAATCGTCTCAGTGTATTGAAACCTGTCGTCCGAGTTGGCCGTTTCGATCAGTTCAGACGTCACGCAACCACTTAATAGGAGCGGCGTCATCGCCGCTAAGGTCAGGAAGGATCTTCTTTTCATAGTTCTTTGTCGTACTCACTCACTGATTTCGCATCGGTCGAGACCACCGGGATGCGGGCGACCGCTGCATTCATGGAATCAACGCTTTGCAGTCCATCCATTGAATGCCGCTTGCATTCAACTGATCATGCAGCCAAGGTACGGCGACTTGCGCTTTGGGATGGATGTCGTGAAACAGAATGATGCCGCGCCTCCACAGCAACGTGAGCGTCAGAACGCGCTGCTTCACTTGATCGGCGTTGACCTTCTCGTTCCAGTCTTGCGAGTCGATATTCCAGAGCGTCACATAGAGGCCGTGCGAGTCGAAGAATGAGCCGCTATCGGCTCTGCGCTCCCCGTATGGCGGCCGAAAGAGGGGCACGAAGCTGGGCGGGACATTCGCGCGCACGAGCCCGATGCTGCGCGTCACCGAGTCTTCCCAATCCGCCCACGTCGCGTGCGAACGGTGCTGCCAACCGTGCGCGCCGACGCACATCCCTCGGTATGTGTCGGCAATGGCGGATGAGCCCGAATGCTGCAAGCGCGATTGCAATTGCGGACCAAGCGTGAAGAACGTGCCACTCAGATGTGACGCGCGTAGGGTTTGCACGAGCTGGTCTGTCGTGCTGCCGGGCGCGGAGGGCCCGTCATCGAAAGTAAGAAGGAAGGTGCGGTCGGGCAACGCACTTCCGTCGATCTCCCGCGAGGAGTAAGTATCGACTTCGCTGCTGACTCGCGGGAACAACGCAGCAAGCCGGAGCAGTTCATTCAGATACGTTCGATGAAACGCGCCGGCATGCACGAACCAGTTTCGATACTCACTGTCCAACCCGACAGAGAACGTCCTCGCAGCCTTGACGAAATCAGCCTGATTGTCGACCTTCATACAGAAGGCCGCGCCATTCGCGCAATGAGCAGATGCGGCGAGATACCCAGCCGTGAGTCGCTGCCAGTACTTGGCGCGAACGCGCTCGACCGAAGCATGGTCGAACGATTTGGTCCTCAGGCGCGCCTGCATATCGGCATCGCTCATCTGTTCCGAGTCGGCCAATGCATTGCCGAAAGCGAGTATCTCTGCGCGCGACGCCGTGTCGAAACTCTCGGGTGAATTTAGTGGCCGAGGCCATATTGCTCGATCACTGATTGCCACGGAAGACGGGCCGTTTGCATGCGCCAAGGCACTGGCCGTTGCAAGCAGCAACGCCAGAAGAGCTCTTTCAACCATATTGATTCGATGCACCCGGCAGGAAGCTGGGTGATTTTCAGAAGGTCTTATCGGTTGCCGACGCGCGCAATGGAAGCGTCGTAGGCCGCATTGGCCTTGCTGTTCTTGGCCGCGCGATATTGGGTCAAGGCATCCGCATATTGACCGGCATCTTCGAAAATCCGGCCAATGTTGTAATGCGAGCTTGCGCGTACGGTCGCGGCGGTGGGGCCGCTTGCCAGTGCGATAGCCTTGCGATTGGCCCACATCGCTTCTGCTGGACGTCCAGCTTTCTGGAACGCCAGACCCAGGTTGCTGTAGGCTTGACCAAATTCGGGCTGGAAGCCGATCGCCTCCGTGTACAGGGCGATAGCGGTATCGATGTCGCCGGATCGATAGGCCGCCTCGCCTCGCTTGTTCAAATCCGATGCGCGGACCGGATTTACATAACCCTCGTTCGCCGGCTGGACTGCCATCTGTTGATCGTTATAGATTTCAATGCTTCCGAGCACGTTGGAGGCATCGACGGTCACTCCACGCATGCTGTTGATGTCCTGGATCTCTCCATCGGCACTCAGGCGAAACACCGTCCAGAGATTGCCAGCTTCGCGCGGCACGGAGAACGTGCGCACGAGCGATTGGCCGACATACACGTACACTTTCGCCTGACTGTTCGAGAGAGTTGAGGAGTGCGGGAGCGATTGATCGCTGAAATCGTGCACCGCGAACACGTACGTTTCGCCCTGATGCCTGCGTTCGAGCGTGATGGTTTCCGGCCCGAAGCTGTCCGTGTGATCGATGTCGAGGTTGGCATCGGTTCCTTGCTGGCGCGCGTAATACACGTGATTTCGCGGGTATGACACGTGCAGGTCCAGGTCGCGCGGCGTCGCGCCCCACGTTAGTACGACCCGCATTCCATCAAGATTCTTCATGACGGGGCTCATCGCATAAGTGAGGCCGGCGCAAGGACACTTGACGACTAGATCGGAATAGCCGGTCTTCTTGATAATCAACATGGCACTGCCGCTGTCCGCGACATCGTCGGGAAGCGGAGCAGCGCCTTGTGCATCTGTTTCTGTCCGGATCGACTGTGCGCCGTCGTTCTGTACGAAGACGGCGGCGCCTGAGATCTTCTGATCTCTGACCGTTGCGCTCAAGACCTGAATGGGTGCCGGAGCGGCTTGGGCGATGGCGGCGCTGAGGAACGCCAAGAGGATGGGAAGTCTGCGAATCGAACGAATCATGCTGCGCTTGTTATTGGTTATATGGAGCGTCAGGCCTCGTTGCAGAGCGACTTTTGACTTCCCCTAACAACTTGCTAAATGCCAGGGCCTGATTAGCGGGACTTTACATGTGGACTACACCGATCGGTTTCAGTGTGCCAAAATGTTTCAAGTTGGCTATCGCCGCGCGCATTCGACTTACAGGTCCATTGAGTAATCGACACGAAAATGTCTTCGGCTGAAGTGCGCTAAATAGCTATGCATGGATGCGCCTTTTTTCCCGGTATAGGCGTACTTTGTCCGGGGCAAATCATCTTCGATATACCGTAGAAGAGTATGTTAGATCTTCATTGGGAGCCGCCAAGAACTGGCAGTTGAAGCGAAGAGAGCGGCGCGCGCGAGTGCTGGAAAACGCCCTGGTAACGAGTGGCGAGAGGAAGCTGGCTTCAGGGTCCGCAACGAACTGCTGGCGACCGTTGAAGCCAAAAGAAACTAAAGCCGGACATCAAGACAAAAACAGCAACACGACCACGGCCCCGTGCGCTCGACAGCCCAAATGCGACCCGCACGGTCCGAAGTCTATGCGGGCCCCCAACAATCCGCGCGATCGTTCGGATGAGCAGACAGAATGCCCTGATCAAACCATAATCGCGGCGTCGTGGCCCCTTCCGCTCATAGCTCATGAAGACACCAACGACGCCCCGCCACCCGACGCTATCTATTACCGAACAGAATCACCGCGGATGATTACGCACAAAGTCCCGAAAAGACGAATAAGCGGGCTTCTGCGTATGCCCGTCGCCCCGGATCATTCCGTACGCGCCTTCCGCATCGTCGTACAGTTCGTAGGCCTGAATCGACTGGATGTTGTACTTCGACGCGACATTCACATACTGGGACATCATGTCGCCGCCAGTGAGATACGTCGCGATCTGCAGGAGCGATCCCAGGCTCGGGCGCACGCCGAATTCGTTGATCCAGATCGGCTTGCCCATCTGATGCAGCACCGCCAGCACATCGTGGCAGCCCGTACCGCCGCAAGCGTTCGTGATGTCGCCTTCGTTCGAGTACCAGTGCCATGCCGTGATGTCCCAGCTCACGGTCGGATGGCCCCATGAGCCGTCAGGCTGCGAACCGTCGGCAAGCATCTGATAGAACGCATAGTGCAGCCACGTCCCGCCAAGAACGATCTTTCCGTCCGTATCCTCCGATCGGACGCCCGCGATCAGGCCGCGAATGATGCCTCGCGCAATCTGATACTGGTGGTTGTTGTAGTGTTGCCAGTAGACGCCGTCGACGTTTCCGTTGAGCGTCTTCGCCTCGAGTTCGTTGCCCACCTCGTAATACTTGTAGTGGTACGCACTCGCCGTTTGTTTGCCGAGCCTGTAGCCCGCGTTATACGCATCGTCCTCGTTGCTATAGCCAAGGCCCAGCAACATGACGGGATAGACGGTCACGCCGCCCTGCGCCATGGTCTGTGCAATGCCCGCGAGTTTATTCGCCGAGGCCTGGTTATAGACCTCGTTCCGGTAGATCGTCGCGCCAAGATCGTGGAGTTGAGCAAGCTGCGTCTGAGGGCTGGAGATGTCGTATGCGCCGCCGCTGTTGTTATGGCCGTTCATGCCATAGAAGATCGAGCCGTTCGTGCTCGCGCTTTTCACCGTCGCTGCGAGCGTGCTGCTCTTGGCGGTGGCTGCGTCGACGGCGCTTCTGCTATCACCGCCGCAGGCTGCAAGCAACAGGCTCGTCATGATCGCGCTGACTGCCGCGCCGCGCTTAAGCGACGTGAAAGGCCGGGTAACGAATGAGCAGGGTCGAGTCGAATTCTTCATGGTGTTTAGTCGTACTAAATGGCGTGCCGTGTCGTGTGCGATGACAGTGTGCCTTCATCGTCTTGGATGGCTCGGACGGAAAGGGAAGCAGGCCGCGCGGAAAGCATCGCGGCGCACGTCAACCCACGAAAGGATGAAACCGATGGTTGAAACGCATTGCCGGCCAATAGACCAATAGCAGGGCAATTGAGGGCGACCCGAGGATCGCCGATGCGTTCGTTCATGCGCGACTCATCGCGCATTTGATGCGGATACGCGGCGCAGCTTGCACGCAGCGCAGTCGATCCACGCTGTCTCCAATCCGCCGCATCAACGATGAGCAGTCAGATTTACCCGTTTTGTGCGAAGCGATGCAGCAGACAGGCAAGCGTTGCCGGGAACCGAGGCAGCGGCGAAAGATTACTTCGTTCTCGCTTCGATGTAAACCTTCAGCGCGAATTATTGCCTGTCCATCATGTGGGATTCGGCTCGAAAATACGGACTACGTAATAACATTCGATGCGTACACACAACGGCGCATGCATTGAGAAACAAGACGCTCACCGCGCTCTAACATACTTCGCATGACGAAGTATCTATAAAAATATGACGATTCGTGACCGCCAAGAAAAAAATGCTCATAGGAAGCGATCGGCGCCGACTGCTCGCGCCGAGCCCGATCATGTTAGCCTCTCGTTTTTGTCGCGGCGGCGGGGCATCGGCCGCTGTCCATATTCAATCGCACATCACGAACATGACGTACAGAAGTCCGCAAGTCGCCGAGTTGATGGCGCAAAGGGAGTCGCTGGAGAAAGAACTGGCCGAAGCGCGGCGCAAAGAAGAACGCCTCGCGCTGATCGAGATCGTCCAGAAGATGCGTCAATACGGCATCACGTTGAACGAACTGATGGGCCGTAAGCCCGGCACGCAGCACGCGGCGCCGGACGTGGCCATCAAGTATCGCGATCCAGAAAGCGGTGCGACGTGGAGCGGGCGCGGTCGCGCGCCGCAATGGATCGCGGGCAAGGATCGAGACGCGTTTTTGGTGGAAGGATCCGCGAGCCTGTCGTCGCGGCAGGCCTCGCAGGCGTCGCTTTTCGCAGACGAAGACTGAAGCGCGCAGTTGGCTGAAGGCTCTGCGTAAGCCGATTCTGCGCGCTCGCGCGTCGTATTACCGCGCCAACACGACTTGGGCGATCAGCCCCGTCGCTGCCGCGACGAGCACATAGTCCGCGCCGACGCCGACCCACTGGTATCCGCGCGGCGGCTGACGCAGGCCGTGGCCGCGCCAATCGTCGACCACATACTGGTGGTCGCGATATTCGCTCGAAAGGCGATCGCCCTTGTGCCAGTCCGGATGTCCGCGGTCGCGCTCGGCATGCTCCGGCGGGCGGGGCGCGTCGTGGCTGTCGCGTGCGTCGTGGCCGTGCATCATCGGCGCGCGGTCGGCGCCAGGGCCGTGATTCTCATCCGGGCCATGCCATTGCTGCGCGAAACTCGCGCCCGCAGAAAGTCCGAGACCAGCCGACAGCAGCGCAACAATGATTCGTTTTTTCATGAAACGTTTCTCCTCATAGAGTAATGATTGATCGCCTGCCAGAGCCTTTTGCTCTTTGCGCGAACAGGCGGTCACTCTACGTTGCGGGGCGGCGCGATGGCGTGAGATTGTGTAAGCAACGCTTACTTCGCATTACGCGCATTACGCGCATTACGCGCATTACGCGCATTACCCGCGTCCGGCGGCGAACTCGAACGAGTCTTGGCGTCGCGATGTCATATCTGCCCATACATGACGCTGAATGAGAACAATAAAAATGTTTTTCTATCGTCGAGCGGCTTTCTGGCTCACCATGAAACGATTTAATAAAGCATGGAGCGAGACATGGAAAGCAGAGCGGATTTGAAGCGCTATGAGTTATTGATAGGCGGCGAATTCGTCGCGCCGAGCGGCGGCGAATATTCGACCAATCTCGATCCCGCGACCGAAGAGCCCATCGCGTATGTCGCGCAGGGCACGTCGGCCGATGTAGACCGCGCCGTGCAGGCGGCGCGCGCCGCATTGAAACCCTGGAACGCCATTCGCGCCGCCGAGCGCGGCCGCATCCTGATGCGGCTTGCCGAACTGCTCCGCGAGAATCAGGAAGAACTCGCTGCGCTCGAAAGCCTCGATGCGGGCAAGCCCATTGCCGGGGTCCAGCGCCAGGACGTGCCCGCCGCCATCGATACGCTCGCGTACTACGCCGGCTGGTGCGACAAGATCAACGGTCAGGTCGTGCCGGCGCGGCCCGATGCGCTGACGTACACGGTGCGCGAGCCGGTGGGCGTGGTCGGCGCCATCGTTCCGTGGAATTTCCCGCTGATGATCGGCATGTGGAAGATCGCGCCGGCGCTCGCCTGCGGTTGCACGCTGATCGTGAAGCCCGCCGAAATCACGCCGCTCTCCGCGCTGATGGTCGGCCGCCTCGCGCTCGAAGCGGGCGTGCCGCCGGGCGTGCTGAACATCGTCACGGGCAAGGGCTCGGTGGTCGGGGATTCGATGGTCGCGCATCCGGGCATCGACAAGATCACCTTCACGGGTTCGCCTTCGGTCGGGCGAGGCATTCTGCAGGGCGCGGCGGGCAACTTTAAGCGCGTGACGCTGGAGTTGGGCGGCAAGTCGGCCAACATCATCTTCGCCGATGCGAACATCGACACCGCGGTGCGCGCCGCAGCATCGGGCATCTTCTTCAACGCGGGACAGGTGTGCTCGGCGGGCTCGCGCGTGCTGGTGCAGCGCGCCGCCTATGACGACGTGGTCGAGCGCCTTTCCCAGCGCGCGCAAACCATCAAACTCGGCGATCCATCGAAGCGCGAGACGAACATGGGACCGCTCATCTCGGCTAAGCAGATGAAGACCGTGCTCGATTACGTGGATATCGGCAAAGGCGAGGGCGCGTCGCTGGTGACGGGCGGGCGGCGCTCGGGCGAGCGCGGCTACTTCGTCGAGCCGACGGTGTTCGCGAACGTCGAGCACGAAATGCGCATCTCGCAGGAAGAGATCTTCGGTCCGGTGGCGAGCGTCATTCCTTTCGACGACGAAGCGGACGCGCTGCGCATCGCGAACGGCACCGCTTACAGTCTCGCGGCCGGCGTGTGGAGCGCGGACATCGGGCGGGTGCATCGCATGGCGGCAGAACTCAAGGCGGGCACTGTCTGGGTCAATACCTACGGCTACACGGACGTGCGGCTGCCGTGGGGCGGTTCGGGCGATTCGGGCTTCGGCCGCGAGCATGGCGACGTGGCCATCGAGAACTTCACGGAGCCGAAGGCGGTGTGGGTATCGCTGACGCCTTGAGCGACCGATGAGCGCCGCGCGCCGAACACGCGCGGCAGCGCTTGAACAATGCGAGAAGGGCGGCCGAAGCCGCCCTGAGTTCATCGCCGAAGAAAGACTTAAACGCGCGCCTGCGCGCCTTCCTGGTCGCGCGCCCGCCAAAGCCGAGCGCGCTGCGTGCTGTCTTCGTACTGAACGGTGTTCTGCCGGCACGCCTCGATCGTCATGTTCTTGCGCTCGACGATCGCCTGGCAGAGAAACTCCGCGCTATACGCCTTGAGCAAATGCGGACACTGCGTTCCGATGTACTGCGCGATCTTTCCGTAGTCGCTGTCCGCCGATGCCAGCGAGCGATACATGTCCGCGTCCCAGCGGAACATCAGGTCGAGTTCTTCGAAAGCGGTATTGAACGCGCAGACTTGCGCCTGAACTTCACGGTCGTCGCTGTGCATGGCTTGGCTCATGATCGTCTCCTCAGTGGCCGCAGGGCATACACGCAGGATAGAAAAAGCCATTCATACAGGACAGTCAAAGTTTCTTCGGCTAACCATTTAGCTTCAGTTATGAATCGGGTTTACCCGTCTTGGCGACGATATGCGTGATCGCTTCGATCTGCGCGGCGCCTTCTTCGATCAGAAACTGTTTGAACGCGAGCGCCACCGGCGGCAAGCGCTTGTTGTTGCGATGTACGACAAACCAGTTGAGCATCACGGGAAAGCCTTCGATATCCAGCACCGCCAGTTTGCCGACCTGCAATTCCATGCTGATGGTATGCGCGGATAAAAAACTCAGTCCCATTCCGGCGATCACGGCCTGCTTAATGGTCTCCGTGCTCGTGATCTCCATCGCGACATTCAAATTCGTGAGCCTGCCGGCGAAGCCTTCTTCCATTGAATTCCACGTATCGGAGCCACGCTCGCGCACGATGAAAGGTTCATCGGCAAGCGACTCCAGCGGGATATCGCTTTGTCCGACGAGCGGATGGTCCGGCGGCGCGACGATCACATAAGGATGCGGCGCAAACGACACATTGACCGTATCCATATCGCGCGGCGGACGCACCATGACGGCGAGATCCGTCAAATTGTCGGACAGTTGATGCAGCAGTTCCTCGCGGTTATGCACGGCGAGATTGAGGCGGACATCCGTATTACGTTTAGTGAATTCGGCCAGCAGACGAGGAAAGAAGTAATCGCCCGCGCTGATCACGGCGACGTTAAGCGTGCCTCCGGAAATACCCTTGAGACGCGCCATTGCGTCGTCGGCTTCGCGGAATTGCTCGAGGATCGCCCTGCTGTAATGGAGCATTTCGTTCCCGGCCGGAGTGAGATAGATTTTCTTGCCGAGCTGCTCGAAAAGAGGCAGGCCGGCGTGCTCTTCGAGTTGCTTGACCTGCGTGGAGACGGCCGGCTGCGTGAGATAGAGCTCTTCCGCCGCCCGCGAAAAACTCAGGCGTCGCGCGACCGTTTCGAAGATTTTGAGTTGGCGCAGAGTGGCATTTCGCAGCACGGCAGGCCCTCATCCATTCACGATAGCTAACTTATACAATAATTTTTTTTAACTTTCCTTAATCATTTTTGTCCCCCACGATGCTTTCACGTGCCCCGCAGTTGTAAGCCAGTTTTCAGCCGACGCAAGAGCGCGGAAGAGCACGCAGCATCGAGCCCGACAGGGCTGCATCGACCATCCGGACTTCTTGGGAATCGCTCGAGATGATTCTTCGATCGCCTGACGCGGATGTTGGCCCCCACGGCGAACCCATCGCCCTTCTGGACACGCGACGCCACGCCCGCGCCGCCTGGCCGGAGCACCTTCCCTGACCGACCGCAACGCCCGCCGGCCCCGCGCCGGTGATCTCGCTGTACACCAAGCGCCGCACGAGCGCAGAGACAGATATCGGAGACAGACATGGCAAGCGCAGACACGGTGGTGTCCGGGCAGTCGCACGGGCGTCATCACAACCGTTGGATTCAGCTGGCGATCGGCATTCTATGCATGGGCCTCGTCGCCAATCTCCAGTACGCCTGGACCCTTTTCGTCGTGCCGATGGATGCCAAGCACCATTGGGGTCAAGCGGCCATTCAGACGGCGTTTACCATCTTCATCGTCACGGAAACCTGGCTCGTGCCGGTCGAAGGCTGGCTCGTCGACAAGTTCGGGCCGCGTCCGGTCGTGATCGGCGGATCGGTGTGCGCGGCCATCGGCTGGGTGATCGACGCGCACGCGACGAGCCTCGTCCACCTCTACATCGCGGCGGTCATCGCGGGCATCGGCGCGGGATGCGTGTATGGCACGTGCGTCGGCACGGCGCTGAAGTGGTTCCCGGACAAGCGCGGTCTCGCGGCGGGTCTGACGGCGGCGGGCTTCGGCGCCGGCGCGGCGGTCACGGTCATCCCGATCTCGAACATGATCCAGTCCTCGGGCTACGAGCACGCGTTCATGTTCTTCGGCATCTTCCAGGGCGTGTGCATCTTCCTGCTCGCGCTGATGCTCGTGCGTCCGAAGCCTCCGGTGCACGTCGCGCCGGCCAAGCGGATCGTGTCCACCAAAATCGACTACACGACCGGACAGATGGTGCGCTCGCCGCTCTTCTGGGTGCTCTACCTGATGTTCGTGTTCGTCGCGGCGGGCGGCGTGATCGCCACCGCGCAGTTCGGGCCGATCGCGAAGGAATACGGTTTCGCGAAGATGCCGGTGAACCTGTTCGGCATCACGCTGCCACTGCTCGCGATGACGCTTTCCATCGACAATCTCTGCAACGGCTTCACCCGTCCGCTGTGCGGCTTCATCTCGGACAAGATCGGCCGGGAGAACACGATGTTCATCATCTTCCTGGGCGAGGGCGTGGCGCTGCTCGGGCTGATGCAGTTCGGTCATCATCCGTATCTCTTCATGCTGTTCGCCGCGATGACGTTCCTGTGCTGGGGCGAAATCTTCTCGATCTTCCCGGCCACATGCGCGGACACCTTCGGCAGCAAATACGCCGCCGCCAACGCGGGCACGTTGTACACCGCGAAGGGCACGGCCTCCATGCTGGTGCCGCTCGCCTCGGTGCTCGCGTCGGTCGGATCGTGGAATGCGGTGTTCATCACGGCCGCGACGACGTCGATTTGTGCGGGACTGTGCGCGAAATTCGTGCTCGCGCCGATGAGAAAGCGCTGGATCGAGAACACGGTCGCCGCCACCTCGGGCGATTCGTCGATCAACGCGTCGTTTCAGGCGGGCTGGCCGGAAGCGCCGGGCAAGACGTCGGTTCAATAAGGAAGCAAGCGCATGCGCGAACGCCCGGCCGCTCCCGCGCATGCGCTTTCCGTTTCGCTGCATCAGTTGCGGGTTTTCGTGACGCTTGCGCGACACCGCAGCTTCACTCGCGCCGGCGACGAATTCGGCATCACGCAATCGGCGGTGAGCCGCAGCATCCGAGAACTCGAAGACGAAATCGCGCTGCGGCTTTTCGACCGGACCACGCGCCAGGTCACGCTGACCGACACCGGGCGCAAGCTTCTGGCGCGCATTGCGCAGCTCGTCGAGGAACTGGAAGCGACGCTGCGGCCGCGCGCCGACAGTCAAGGGCAGGGCATTGTCCACGTGGCGAGCAGTTGCGGCCTGACGGCGAGCGTGCTTCCCGCGCTGCTCGCGTCGTGCAAAGAGCGGCTGCCGGATCTGTCGATCACCGTGATCGACCGGCCGCAGAGCGCCGTGCTGCAACTCGTGCGCTCGGGGGAGGCGGAAATCGGCGTCGTGATTGCGCCAGACAATCTCGACGAACTCGCCTTCGAGCCGCTATTCGCCGATGGTTTCGCAGCGGTGGTCGGCGCGTCGCATCGGCTGGCGGACGCCGCGCGTCTGGAGTGGACCCAGTTGCGCGGCACGCCGCTCCTTCTGCTCGACGACGACACTGGCAGCCTCGCCGCCGTCGAAGCCGCGCTCGCGCGCCACGCGGTGGCGGGCGCAGTGCGACAGCGGCTGACGCAGCCGGTGGCGGTGGCGCGCATGGCGGAGGCCGGTCTCGGCGTCGGCGTTTTGCCGATGCACGCCCGTCTCGCCTGCGAAACCGCCCGCACGCGCTTCATTCCCCTCGCGCCCGACGCCGCTCGCGCGGTCATGATCGTGCGTCGCCGTGGTCGCGCGCTGCGCGAGGGCGCGGCGCACGTCTGGTCGCAATTCATCGCCTCCTCGACGCATACTCTCAACACGTCACAGGCCATCGAGGCCTAAGGGACGCGTCCGTTCATCCCGACGACACCGCAAGGCCGCCGCCGCATGCGGGTTTTCGCTCGTCTGCCGTCGCACGAATCGCCTTGTCCTGCGTGAACGTGGAATGTAGTATCTTGTATATCAGAAGCCTGCAAGACTACGACTCTAGGAGACGAGCATGAAGATCTGCGTGTATGGCGCCGGAGCCATCGGCGGTTACATGGGCGCGCAACTCGCGCGGGCCGGAGCGGACGTCAGCTTCGTGGCGCGCGGGCCGCACCTCGCGGCGATGCAGGCGAACGGCGTGCGGCTCAGAATCGACGGGGAAGAGCACACGGTGAAAGTGCGCTGCACGAATAACCCCGCTGAACTCGGGCCGCAGGACTACGTGATCATCGCGTTGAAGGCGCATTCGGTGCCCGGCGTGGTCGACCTGATGCCGCCGCTGCTCGGCCCGGACACGGCCATCGTCACAGCGGTCAACGGCTTGCCCTATTGGTACTTCTATCAGCACGGCGGCGCGCTCGCCGGCACGACGCTGCAAAGCATCGATCCGGGCGGCAGGCAATGGAGCGTCTTCGGGCCGGAGCGTGCCATCGGCTGCGTGCTGCTGCCGGCGGCGGAAATCGCGGAGCCGGGCGTCATCGAGCATCACTACGGCAAGAAGTTTCCCATCGGCGAGCCGAGCGGGGAGATCACGCCGCGCCTTCAGGCACTGCACGACATCATGGCGGCCGCCGACATGGAAGCGCCGATGCGCGACAACATCCGCGATGAAATCTGGCTGAAGCTCTGGGGCAACCTTTGCTTCAATCCGATCAGCGCGCTCACGCACGCGACGCTCGATGTGCTCACGAGCGACCCCGGCACGCGCGCGCTCTCAAAGGCGATGATGCTGGAGGCGAAGGCGATCGGCGACAAGATCGGCGTCAACTTCCGCGTGGACGTGGAGCGGCGCATCAACGGCGCTGGGGCGGTCGGCGCGCACAAGACGTCGATGCTGATGGACTGCGAAGCGGGCCGGCCGATGGAGATCGATCCGCTCATCACGGTTGTGCAGGAAATCGGCCGCCTGGTGCACGTGGAAACGCCGATGATCGATGCAGTCCTCGCATTGATCAAGCTGCGCGAAGCGGTGAATCAGGGAACCGCGCGGGCGCCAGCGCCGCCGCAAACGCAAAAAGCGGCCTAAACTGGATCGAAGAAACCCGCGTTGTTTCTGATATACAAGATGCAAAATATGTTGCGTCCTGCTGCGACGCAACATATACTAGAGGCTCTTGAGTGATTTGACCGGAGCCTGAAATGAGCATCGCCTTGTTGGTAGTCGTTGGAATCGCGCTGGTTGCCATGGGTGTGGGCGTTACGTTTATCATTGCGTCGGCGGTGCCGCAGGACATGCTGCAGCGCGCACAGGAACACGGTCGGTTCGCCGGACTCGCGGCGGACGACCAGAACGGCGGATCGGGCAAGCGCGTCGTCGCGGACCGTCCGCAAATGGGAAACCAAGCCATCAATGCCATCTGATACTCAATCCGTAGACAGGCCGGAAGTTCGCCCGAACGGGCTGACGCTTTCGCTGGAGCCGATCAACGCCACGGTTTCGCTGCGCGATCAGGCGTACGCGAAACTGCGGCAGGCCATCGCGGAGGCGGACATCTACCGTTCGCGGGAAGAAATCCGTCTGGACGAGAAAGAGCTAACGGAAGCGTTGGGCGTCTCGCGAACGCCTATCCGCGAGGCCATGACGCTTCTGGAGCAGGAAGGCTTTCTGCGCACGGTGCCGCGCCGCGGGGTGTATATCCTGCGCAAGACCAAGCGCGAGATCGTCGAGATGATCCACATGTGGGCGGCGCTCGAAAGCATGGCGGCGCGCCTTGCCACGCAGCGCGCGACGGACGAGGAAATCGCCCAGCTTCGCCACATGTTCGACAATTTCCGCGACAGCACGCCGGCCGAGCATATCGACGAGTATTCGGAAGCGAATATCGCGTTTCATCAGGCCATCGTGCGGCTGTCGAAGTCGCAGATCATCTTCGACACGATCAAGAACATCTTCGTGCACGTGCGCGCCATCCGGAAGATGACGATCTCGCAGAGCGACCGCGCGTCGCGCTCGATCGTCGATCACATGCGCATCATCGAGGCGCTGGAGAAGCGCGACACCGAGCTCGTCGAGCGGCTCGTGAGGCAGCATTCGCTGGATCTCGCGGCGTTCGTCGAGGCGAACTGCGATTTTCTGGACTGAGTTTCGCGCAGCGCGAGCAGTAAGCAGAAGGCCGCACGGCAATCGCCGTGCGGCCTTTTTCACGCGCGCGCAAAATGCGCTAGCGCATCGCCCGCAGCATCGTTTCGCCGAGCGCCGCCGGGGAATCGGCGACGTGAATGCCCGCCGATTTCATCGCGTCGATCTTCGCGCTCGCCGTGCCCGAGCCGCCCGAGATGATTGCGCCCGCGTGGCCCATGCGGCGTCCCGGCGGCGCGGTCGTCCCGGCAATGAAGCCGACCACTGGCTTTTTCGTGTTCGCGTCCTTCAGGAATTGCGCCGCTTCTTCCTCCGCTGATCCGCCGATCTCGCCGATCATGATGATGCCTTCCGTCGCGTCGTCGGCGAGAAAAAGCGAGAGGCAGTCGATGAAGTTCGTCCCGTTCACCGGATCGCCGCCAATGCCGATGCACGTCGTCTGCCCGAGTCCGGCGGCGGTCGTCTGCGCGACGGCCTCGTAAGTCAGCGTGCCCGAGCGCGACACCACGCCGATCTTCCCCGGCTGATGAATGTGTCCCGGCATGATGCCGATCTTGCACGCGCCCGGCGTGATGACGCCCGGACAGTTCGGCCCGACGAGCCGGCTCGCCGACCCAGCGAGCGCGCGCTTCACGCGCAGCATGTCGAGCACCGGGATGCCTTCCGTGATGCAGACGATCAGCGGCACTTCGGAGTCGACGGCTTCGAGAATCGCATCGGCGGCGAAGGGCGGCGGCACGTAGATCACGGACGCGTCGGCGCCCGTTTTCGCGACCGCATCGGCCACCGTGTCAAAGACCGGCAGGTCGAGGTGCGTCGTGCCGCCCTTGCCGGGCGTGACGCCGCCGACCATTCGCGTGCCGTAAGCAATCGCCTGCTCGGAGTGAAAGGTGCCTTGCGCGCCGGTGAAGCCCTGGCAGATCACCTTCGTGTTCTTGTCGATCAAGACGCTCATGGGGGCTTCCTTTCAGTGGTGGACGGCGCTGACGATCTTGTCGGCGGCATCGGCGAGGTTTTCGGCGGAGATGATGGTGAGACCGGACGTGCGCAGAATGTCGCGGCCTGCATCGACGTTCGTGCCGGCCAGACGGACGACGAGCGGCACGCGCAGGTCGACTTCGCGCGCCGCCGCGACGACGCCTTGTGCGATCACGTCGCAGCGCATGATGCCGCCGAAGATGTTGACGAGGATGCCTTGCACCTTCGGATCGCGCAGAATCAGCTTGAAGGCGGTCGCGACGCGTTCCTGCGTCGCGCCGCCGCCCACGTCCAGAAAGTTCGCCGGCTCGCCGCCGTACAGCTTGATGATGTCCATGGTGGCCATCGCGAGGCCCGCGCCGTTCACCATGCAGCCGATGCTGCCGTCGAGCTTCACGTAGTTGAGCCCGTGCTTCGCGGCTTCGATTTCGGCGGGGTCTTCTTCGTCTTCGTCGCGCAGGGCTTCGACGTCCGGATGGCGATACAGCGCGTTGTCGTCGAAATTGAGCTTCGCGTCGAGCGCCATGACGTCGCCGGAACCGGTCACGACAAGCGGATTGACCTCGACCACGGAAGCATCCAGATCGACGAAGGCCTGATACAGCGCGGCGATGAACTTCGACGCCGCTTTCACCTGATTGCCAGTGAGCCCCAGCCCGAACGCGACCTGCCGCGTATGAAAAGGCTGGAGGCCGGTCGCGGGATCGATCGCGACCTTGAGGATCTTCTCGGGCGTGCGATGCGCGACTTCCTCGATTTCCATGCCGCCTTCGGTCGACGCCATGATCGTGATGCGCGAGCTCGCCCGGTCGACCAGCATGCCGAGATACAGCTCGCGCGCGATGTCGCAGCCTTCCTCGATATAGAGGCGCTTTACTTCCTTGCCGACCGGTCCGGTCTGCTTCGTCACGAGCACGGACGACAGCATCTTTTCAGCGTTCTCGCGCACGTCTTCCACTGACTTCACCACGCGCACGCCGCCTTTGCCATCGGGATCGTTGGCAAACCGGCCCGCGCCACGTCCCCCCGCATGAATCTGCGACTTGACGACCCAGACCGGGCCGCCGAGCGCGTTCGCGGCATCGGCGGCCTCCTGCGCCGTGAAGGCGACGCGGCCTTGCGGCACCGCGACGCCGTACTTTCGCAGCAGCGCCTTCGCTTGGTATTCGTGAATGTTCATTGCGTCTCCTGTTTCGTCCGGCGCGTGCTGACAGCGAGCGCTCCGGTCGTTGTCGTGGATGCGCGTGACGAATGCAGCGGTCCGCGCTGATATGAGATATATCACATATCACTATCACGCGGATATCAGGGCGTCGTTGTGCCTCGCAGCAAGAATAAAGCGAAAAGCAGATGCAGCAGCAGGAAGCGCCGGTCATGCACTGCATCACAGGGTTTGTTCCAATCAGAACATCGTTGACTAATACTGTGTGTGGAATATTGTATATCACAGCAACAGGACAACAGCGCGAGGTCCTGAGCGAAAGAACATCACCCCATTCGAGGAGGAGACAACACATGTCCGAAGTCGTCAGCAGCCGTCCGGAAGTCGCTCCAGCCACCACCACCGCCGATGACACGCTCAAGCAAAAGACGCGCGGCGCAGGCGTCGTCTCGGGCGGCCATCTCGTTGCGCGCGCCCTCAAAAACGAGGGCGTCGATACCATCTTCACGCTGTGCGGCGGCCACATCATCGATATCTACGACGGCTGCGTCGATGAAGGCATCCGCATCATCGACGTGCGCCACGAGCAGGTCGCCGCTCACGCCGCCGATGGCTACGCGCGTCAGACGGGCAAGCTCGGCTGCGTCGTGACGACGGCCGGCCCCGGCTGCACGAACGCGGTCACGGGCGTCGCCACGGCGTTTCGCTCGGAAAGCCCGATCATCCATATCGGCGGGCAGGGCGCGCTCACGCAGCACAAGATGGGCTCGCTGCAAGACCTGCCGCACGTCGACATGATGTCGCCCATCACCAAGTTCGCGGCGACCGTGCCGAGCACCGAGCGCGTCGCCGACATGGTTTCGATGGCCGCGCGCGAAGCCTTCAACGGCGCGCCCGGCCCGGCGTATCTGGAAATTCCGCGCGACGTGCTCGACCGTGAAATCGACGTCAGCAAGGCCGTGATTCCGCAGCCCGGACGCTATCGCGCATCGACGAAATCGGTCGGCGATCCGAAGGACATCGAAAAGCTCGCCGATCTGCTCGTGAACTCCGAGCGCCCGGCGATCCTTTACGGTCAGCAAGTGTGGACGGCGCGCGGCCACGAAGAAGCCATCGCGCTGCTGCGCGGCCTCGACATTCCCGGCTACTTCAACGGCGCGAGCCGCGGCCTCTTGCCGCCGGGCGATCCGCATCACTTCGACCGCACGCGCTCGCAGGCTTTCGCGAAGGCGGATCTGATCGTGATCGTCGGCACGCCGTTCGATTTCCGCATGGGTTACGGCAAGCGCATCAGCAAAGAGCTGAAGCTGGTGCAGATCGACATGGATTACCGCACGGTCGGCAAGAATCGCGATATCGACCTCGGGCTCGTCGGCGATCCGGGCGCGATTCTCGGCGCGGTGCTGCAAGCCGCGAGCGGCCGGCTGAAGAACGACAAGCGCCAGTCGCGCCAGGCGTGGATGCGCGAACTCGCGGCGGCGGAAGAAACGGCGACCGCCAAGCTCATGCCGCTCTTCACGTCGGACGCGAGCCCGATTCATCCGTACCGCGTCGCGCACGAGATCAACCAGTTCCTCTCCGACGACACCATTTATATCGGCGATGGCGGCGACGTCGTGACGATCTCGGCGCAAGCCGTGCGTCCGCGCCGCCCCGGCCAGTGGATGGACCCGGGCGCGCTCGGCTCGCTCGGCGTCGGCACGGGCTTCGCCATCGCGGCGGGGCTCGCGAATCCGGAGAAGGAAGTGCTCTGCTACTACGGCGACGGTGCGTTCTCCATGACCTCGTTCGACATGGAAACGGCCAATCGCTTCGGCGTGCCGTATATCGCGGTCATCGGCAACAACTCGGCGATGAACCAGATTCGCTACGGCCAACTCGCGAAATACGGCGAGGAGCGCGGCAACGTCGGCAATCTGCTCTCGGACGTGCCGTATGGCCGCTTCGCCGAAATGCTCGGCGGCTACGGCGAGGAAGTGTACGAAGCGTCGAAGATCGCGGGCGCGTTGCAGCGGGCGCGCGAGTCGATCGCGAAAACGGGCAAGAGCGCGGTCATCAATATTTGGGTCGATCCTACGGTTTACGCGCCTGGCACGATGGCCCAGACGATGTACAAATAAAGAACGCGATCGAAGACACAGGGAGACAGCCATGAACACCTCGGGCAAGGCACTGGATGGCGTACGCATCCTCGATTTCACGCACGTTCAATCGGGTCCGACCTGCACGCAGTTGCTGGCGTGGTTCGGCGCGGACGTCATCAAGGTGGAGCGCGCCGGCGCGGGCGACATCACGCGGGAGCAACTGCGCGATATCCCCGACGCGGACAGCCTCTACTTCACGATGCTCAACCACAACAAGCGGTCGATCACCATCGACACGAAGAATCCCGAGGGCAAGAAAGTACTCGAAACGCTCGTCAAGAAGTGCGACGTGCTCGTCGAGAACTTCGCGCCGGGCGCGCTCGACCGCATGGGCTTCACGTGGGAGCGCATCCAGGAACTGAACCCGGCGATGATCGTGGCGTCCGTCAAGGGCTTCGGGCCGGGGCCGTACGAAGACTGCAAGGTCTACGAGAACGTCGCGCAGTGCGCGGGCGGCGCGGCATCGACCACGGGGTTCGACGACGGCCCGCCGACCGTCACCGGCGCGCAGATCGGCGATTCCGGCACGGGGCTGCATCTCGCGCTCGGCATCGTGACGGCGCTCTATCAGCGCAACCGCACGGGGCGCGGGCAGAAAGTGCTCGCGGCCATGCAGGACGGCGTGCTCAATCTGTGCCGCGTGAAATTGCGCGACCAGCAGCGGCTGGAACGCACCGGCGTCATGAAGGAGTACCCGCAGTATCCGAACGGCAAATTCGGCGACGCGGTGCCGCGCGCGGGCAACGCGTCGGGCGGCGGCCAGCCGGGCTGGATCCTGAAGTGCAAGGGCTGGGAAACCGATCCGAACGCGTACATCTACTTCATCACGCAGGCGCCGGTGTGGGGCGAGATCTGCAAGGTCATCGGCAAGGAAGAGTGGATCGAGCATCCGGATTACAAGACGCCGAACGCTCGCCTGCCGCGTCTGAAAGAAATCTTCGCGGAAATCGAGCGCTGGACCATGTCGAAAACCAAGTTCCAGGCCATGGAGATCCTGAACAAACACGACATTCCCTGCGGCCCGATTCTCTCAATGAAAGAGATCGCCGAAGAACCGTCGCTGAGAAAGACCGGCACGGTCGTGGAAGTGGACCATCCGGTGCGCGGCAAATACCTGACGGTCGGCAACCCGATCAAGCTCTCGGACAGCCCGACCGAAGTCGTGCGCTCGCCGCTGCTCGGCGAGCATACCGATGAAGTCATGGCCGAGCTCGGCTACACGCCCGACCAGATCGCCACGCTGAAGAGCCTCGGCGCGATCTGAGCCTTCACTCCCGATGCGCCCTTCGCGCGCTGCCCGCAACGGGCGGCGCGCGGTCCAGACTCGTCCTCGAATACACGGAGACACGCCAACATGAACAGCACGGTCGTCCAGGAACGCAGCGAAACAGTCCAATCTTCCACGCCGGCATCGAACGTCGTGCCGCTGCATGCGGCCGACGCCAAGCGCCGCGTCGCGGAAATCTTCGAGCGTGTGAAGGCCGAGGGGCGCGCGTCGCTGACCGCGCCGGAAGGCAAGCTCGTCTGCGACGCCTACGGTATCTCGGTGCCGCAGGAAGGCGTCGCGACCAGCGCCGACGACGCGGCCAAGCTCGCGTCCTTCATCGGCTTTCCGGTGGTGCTGAAGATCGTCTCGCCGGAGATTCTGCACAAGACGGAGGCGGGCGGCGTGCTCGTCGGCGTGAAGAGCGAAGCGGACGTAAAGGCGGGCTTCGCGACCATCATCGAGAACGCGAAGAAGTACGACGCGAACGCGACCATCGTCGGCGTGCAGGTTCAGCAGATGGTCGGCGCGGGCCAGGAAGTCATCATCGGCGCGGTCACGGACCCGTCGTTCGGCAAGCTGATCGCGTTCGGGCTCGGCGGCGTGCTCGTCGAAGTGCTGAAGGACGTGACGTTCCGCCTGGCGCCCGTCACGCGCGAAGAAGCCGCGTCGATGCTCGACGGCATTCAGGCCGCCGATGTCCTGCGCGGCGTGCGCGGTTCGGAGGCCGTGAATCGCGAGGCGCTCGTGACGCTGATCGAGCGCGTGTCGCGCCTCGTCGACGACTTCCCGCAAATCTCCGAGATGGACCTGAACCCGGTCTTCGCGAGCCCGAACGGCGCGGTGGCGGCGGACGTGCGCATCGTGATGGACTTCGAGCCGGTCGAGCCGCGTTATCGCCCGACGCAGGAGCAGATCGTCAGGCAGATGAACCGCATCATGAAGCCGGATGCGGTCGCGGTGATCGGCGCGTCGAACGAGGACGGCAAGATCGGCAACTCCGTCATGAAGAACCTGATCAACGGCGGCTACCAGGGGACCATCTACCCGATCCACCCGAAGGCCGACGAGATCATGGGCCGCAAGGCGTACAAGAGCGTGAAAGACGTGCCCGGCGTGATCGACGTGGCCGTGTTCGCGATTCCCGCCAAGTTCGTCGCGCAGGCGCTGGTGGAGGTGGGCGAAAAGCAGATTCCCGGCGCGGTGCTGATTCCGTCCGGCTTCGCCGAAACGGGCAATCAGGAGGGACAGGAAGAACTCGTGCGCATCGCGCGTCAGTACGATATCCGCATGATGGGCCCGAACATCTACGGCTTCTACTACACGCCGAAGAATCTGTGCGCGACGTTCTGCACGCCGTATGACGTGAAGGGCAAGGCCGCGCTCTCGTCGCAATCGGGCGGCATCGGCATGGCGATCATCGGCTTTTCGCGCTCGGCGAAGATGGGCGTGTCGGCCATCGTCGGCCTCGGCAACAAGAGCGATATCGATGAAGACGATCTGCTCACGTTCTTCGAGCAGGACGACAACACGGAAATCATCGCGCAGCACTGCGAAGATCTGAAGGACGGTCGCTCTTTCGCCGAAGCCGCGCGGCGCGTGTCGAGGAAGAAGCCGGTCGTCGTACTGAAGGCGGGCAGAACGAGCCTCGGGGCGCGCGCGGCGAGTTCGCACACGGGCGCGCTCGCGGGCAACGACAAGATCTACGAGGACGTGTTCGCGCAATGCGGCGTGATCCGCGCGCGGTCGCTGCGCGATCTGCTCGAATTCGCGCGCGGCATTCCGAAGCTGCCGACGCCGAAGGGCGAGAACACCGTCATCATCACGGGCGCGGGCGGCTCGGGCGTGCTGCTCTCGGACGCCTGCGTGGACAACGGCCTTTCGCTGATGACCATGCCCGACGATCTCGACGCCGCGTTCCGCAAGTTCATTCCGCCGTTCGGCGCGGCGGGCAATCCCGTCGATATCACGGGCGGCGAGCCGCCGACCACGTACAAGAACACGATCAAGCTCGGGCTGGAAGACGACCGCATCCATTCGATCATTCTCGGCTACTGGCACACGATCATCACGCCGCCGATGGTCTTCGCCAAGCTCGTGATCGAGGTGAAGGAGGAGATGAAGGCGCGCGGCATCGAAAAGCCGATCGTCGCGTCGCTGGCCGGCGACGTGCAGGTGGAGGAGGCCGCCGAGTATCTGTACGAACACGGCGTGCCGGCCTACGCGTATTCGACCGAGTTGCCCGTCGCGGTGCTCGGCGCGAAATACAAGTGGGCGCGCGGCGCGGGCCTGATCTGAGCCAAGAAAACGGGCGCGGGCCGCGGCTCGCGCCAATTAGAAAAGGACTCCCGTGACCACCTGGATACGTTTTCGCGATGCCGACGGGCATATCGGCTTCGGCACGCTCGACGAGCGCTCGGGCCGCGTGGTGCAGCACGACGGCGCGCTGTTCGATCAGCCGCGCCCGACCGACATCTCCTTTCCCGTGGACGACCTCACGCTGCTCGCGCCGTGCGAGCCGAGCAAGGTCATCGCGCTGTGGAACAACTACTACGCGCTCTCGCAGAAGCTCGACAAGGCGCCGCCGCAGCATCCGCTCTTTCTGATCAAGCCGCCGATGTCGGTCATCGGGCCGAACGAGTCGATTCGCCGGCCGAAGAATTATCACGGCAAGATTGCCTACGAGGGCGAGCTAGGTATCGTGATCGGCAAGGCGGTGTCGTGCGCGTCGGTGGAAGAAGCCGAGGATGCGATTTTCGGTTTTACCTGCGTGAACGACGTCACCGCCATCGAACTGCTTCAGGAAGATCCCAACTTCGCGCAGTGGTGCCGCTCGAAGGGCTTCGACACGTTCACGTGCCTTGGGCCGGGAATCGTCAGCGGTTTCGACTGGCGCAACGCGAATGTCGTGACCACGGTGGAAGGCGTCGAGCGCCAGAACTACCCGCTCGACGACATGATTTTCTCGCCCGCCGAGCAGGTCAGCCTGATCTCACACGACATGTCGCTCGCGCCAGGCGACGTGATCGCGTGCGGAACGTCCATCGGCGTCGGGTCGATCAAGGACGGCGCGCGTGTCGATGTGTCGATCGCGGGGATCGGCACCTTGTCGAATGTGCTCGCCGCGTAGCGTATAAGACCGCCAAAAACGACAAAGCCGGCGCGCGAGACGCCGGCTTTGTCGCTCAAACGCGTGCGCGCCGCCGTGACAGGCAGCGCGTCGCCCCTTCCTTTACCGATCGCGATTCCACAACGCGCCCAGCAGGAACCCGACGGCCGCGGCGATCAGAACGCCGTTGATCGGCTGATCCGAGACGGCACTGCGAACGTTGTCGAGCGTCTGCCCGTACGTCTGCTGCAGCGAGCCGAGCGCCTGACGCGCCTTGCCCTCGACCTGCGTGCCCGAATCGCCCGTCAGCGCGCCGACCGCGTCTTGCACCTTGCCGACCACGTTTTGAGCCGTGCCTTCCACTTGATCTTGCACCATGGTGCCTCCCATTCTCGTTGAAGCGGTTTGCGTTGGTATTGCCCCGTTACTGCTTCGATTCAACCGGCAGCGCCGGAACGGACGATAGAGCACGCTTCGTGCCCACCGCGCCGCTGAGTCATCTGCGATTCACCAGATCCGCCACCAGCACGAGCAAATCGTCGATGGAAAGCGGCTTTCTGCGAAACCGCGCGTCGGGATGATCGAGTTGCGGCGCGTTCGCGGCGGCGCTCATCAGAATGACCGGCACCTTGTTGAGCGTATCGCTTGCCGCGAGGCTGCGGATCAGCTCGACGCCGTCCATGTGCGGCATCATCCAGTCGGTGATGATGACGTCCGGCGCGTTCATGTTAGCGGCATCGAGCGCTGTGCGCCCGTTGGAGGCCGTCGTCACCTCGTAGCCTTCCATCTCCAGCACGAGCCGCCAGGTGGTCAGAATGTCGAATTCGTCGTCGACGACAAGGATTTTTTTCATGTGCGCGGGCCGGGATCCGTCACGGACAGCGCAGGCGAGAGCGACGGATGCCCGGACAGGATGCCTGTCGGCCCGATGAAGCTCTCCGTGATATGCAGGCCGCGCGCATCGATGGTCAGGCGGCGAATGCCGGAATCGTGCGCGCTTTCACGCTGCTTGACGACGGACACCATGCGGTAGAGCGCGGAATTCGCCTCAACGTAGCGCATGAGGACGATGTTTTCGGTCATCGCCGACGCGCGCATGGTGCTGGGCGGCGCGGATTCGCCGTAGAGCGGCAGTTCCTCCGTGACGATCGTCGTGACGCCGGCGTCGCGCAGGCGCAGCGTGAGCGCGTTCAGAAAGAGTCCGAAACGCTCCGCGCGGTTGGCCGACTGCTGAAAGCCGTCGATGCCGTCCACCACGAGCCGCGAAGCATCCGTGCGCGCGACAACGGCCATCAGTTGCGCGGCGAGTTCGTCGATGGACAGTTCGACCGCCGAATGCCACTCGATCGTGAGCCGCCCGTCGTTCACCGCGTCGGTCAGATCGATATTCACCGACCGCGCCTTCGCGATCAGCCGGTCCGGCGATTCGTACAGGCCGAAATAAACGCAACGCTCGCCCCGTTCGACGCCCGCCTGCAGAAACTTGAGCCCGAGCAGCGTCTTGCCGACGCCCGACGGCCCGACGAGCGTCGTCGTCGAGCCGCGCGCCACGCCGCCGCCCATCATGCGGTCGAATTCGGGGAAACCGAACGCCAGCTTGGAGTCGTAGTGGCGCGGCGCGTTCTGATTCGCGCGCGAAGCCTCCAGACGCGGATACGCGATGAGGCCGCTATTCGAGATGCTGAAGAAATGCTTGCCGAGCAGATGATCGCGGGCGCGCAGCTTATGCACCTCTATCTCGCGGGCGCGGCGCATGCCCGTGCTGAAGCGGTTCAGTTCGATCAGTCCGTCGACGAGCGTGTGCTCCGGATGCGGCTCGTTGCCCGAGAGCGGCGCGAGAATCAGCGTGGTGCAACGCGCCGCGCTCACGAACGCCGAAAGCTCGTGGATGAACTGCGAGAGTTCCAGCTCCGTCGAGCTAAACTCGCGCGCGCTGCGAAAGCCGTCGATCACCATGAAGCGCGGGCGGCTCGACTTGATCGTGGACGCGATCAGCGCGAGAAAGCCGGAAAGGCCGTCGCGCATGAGTTCGTGGTAGCCGCTCACAAAGAGCATGCGGCCGGAAATGGCGTTCGCGTCGTAGAAGGACAGGGCGCGCAAATGCGAGAGCAGCTTGGTGTGCGATTCCGCGATGAGCGTGATGTACAGCACCTTGTCGCCCTGCGCGACGCGATGAAAGCCGATTTGCGACGAGAGAATCGTTTTGCCCGCGCCCGCCATGCCTTCGATCATGTAGAGCCCGCCACCGACAAAGCCGCCGCCGAGTATTTCGTCCAGGCCCGGGACGCCGGTGGTAACGTTGTCGTCGTTCGCGGCGCGCTCGGGTGAAGGTTCGGAGGGGAGATTGTCGTCTTGGCTCATGAAATTTTCGTTTTTACCCGGCGGCCGGCTCGTAAGAACGCGAATTATGGCTGACTATCGGCAACGTGTCGCCGTTTGAATCGCTCGCATTCCTGCGCGGGCCTTGAGCGGGAGGCTCAGTGAAGCGTCCGCGCCGCTGCCGCGAGCGGTCTCGCCAGGGCGTTGGCGTTTCGGCCCTTGCATAATCCGAGCCTATGTCGCTCGGCTGCCGATTTGTCGCGGACAACGGCAGTTTGAGAACTGTCTCATGGGCGGCGGACTTCGTCGCTGGTCAAATACGCTCCTCGATGTCGTGGAGCCGCGCGTTCTCCGGCTCCGCTTCCCGGCGCGTCGCGCCAGCCTCTGCTTTCTCTCGCCATGAACCGTTCGCACTCGGTCTGGAGCGCCGTCGCGCTCGCCGCTTGTTTGACTTCTTATCTGATTTCCTTGGCTACACCTTCGCGAGCCGCCGAGCCGTTGCCCGACGCGCATATTCTTTCCGCCGCGCCGTTTGCGTTCAGCTCGGATCGCGGCATTTTCTCGCGGATGCCCGCCTCACCGACGGACTCGCGCATATTTTCTCCGCTCCAAACGCCGGTTGGCCGCGATGCGGTGGAATTATCGGAAGGGCGATTGAAGCATCGGAAAATCGCATAACGCCGGTTCAAAACCGGCTCGCATTAATCGCGGCGTCTCGTCATAATCCGGGCTAATCTCAATGTCGATGGCCCGGGAATATTGCAATGAAACGCATGGCTGTTTCGAAAGTGGCGCTGATCGCGGGCTTCTGCGCGCTGTCGATGAGCGTTTGCGCTGCGCCCGGCGAAGTGCAATCCGCCCGCGCGCCCGATACGCCGGGCAATGCGTCATCCTCAAACGGCGACGTCGCGGAATTAGAAGCGTTGGCCCGCGACGGCAAGATCATCATCTTGCGAAAAACCGTGAACGGCAGTTATGGCGCGAGCCTTGCGTCTTATCGCGAGCAAATGACGTATTACGCGGCGTTGTTTCAACTCGACAAATTCTGGCGCGTATTGAAGACGCAAAACGAGGCGCGCGCCGAATCGGCATATTCGGATTTCGCCAAATCATCGGTGACGCTGGCCGATGCGGAGATTCGCCGCATCAAGCTCGAAGCGGAAACGGCTTACGCCCAGCGGCAGATCGCCGCGCAACAGGAACGGGCCAATCGCTTGCAGGCTGATCTCGATGTCGCACACACGCAGCAGAGCGAAGTGGCGAGTCATCAGCAAGCGGAGCAGGACGCCATTCGCCAATTGCGCACCGAGCAGGCGGCGGCGCAGGCGCAGCTTCGCGCGCTGCAACTGCGCGTGCAGGAGTTGCAGAAGCAGGCCGACGGCGATCTTCCCGCAACGGGAAAATAAGCGCCTCAATCGCGGCATCGGAAAAGTTCGAGAAATTGGGATTTATCTCTGCGGGAGAGGCAAAACGCGTTGCTAGAATCGCAACGCTTCAAAACGCCCGCTTCCATCCAAGCCGGGAAAAATCAGGCGTCATGCCGTATTGCACGGCGTGCCTGAATCCAGATCTCGCGTTTTCCAATCGAATTAAAGATGCTTAGAAAAACCGTTGCCGCCGTTATCGCTGCCGCCGCTGTGCTCGCCGGTTGCTCCACAACATCCGGGCCCACGTTCAATGTCAATGAAATCCAGACATCGAGCGGGCAGAAGGCGTTCCGCTCCGAATGCTACGGCGTATTCCAAAACGGAAGTGCGTGCATGCAAGCCGCGCAGAAAATCTGCGGGAATCAGCCTGTGAATGTGCTGCAAAACGTCGAAGGCACGAATGCGCCGGGCAATGCGGGCGAAGTCGTCTTCACATGCGGCATGCCGCAGCAAGCACCGGTTGCGCAGACGCCCGTTCAGCAAGCCGAACCGCAGCCTGTGGTCGCCGCGACGCCGGTTATCGCGCCGGTGCGCAAGCTCACGCTCGACGAGAAGACCAACTTCGCGTTCGATAGCGCGCAACTCACGCCGAAAGCCCGCGCCATTCTCGACAAGCTCATCGCCGATGGTCGCGGCGTGACGTTCTCGTCGGTCGTGGTGCAGGGTTATACGGACTCCATCGGTTCGGCGTCGTACAACGTCGCATTGTCCCAGCGCCGCGCGCGCGCCGTGCTCGAATACCTCAAGACCCACGGCCTGCAAGCGCAGGACTTCGCGACGAAGGCTTACGGCGAGTCGCATCCCATCGCATCTAACGCGACGAGCGTCGGCCGCGCCGAGAATCGTCGCGTGGAAGTCGTGCTGACGCAATAACGCGCTTAGGCGTCGTAGTCAGAAAAAAGCTCGCGGACCGCACGGTCCGCGAGTTTTTTTTCGTCGTCGCGACGCTCAGAAGAGGGCGAGTTGCGCGCGTCCGCGGCCGCCTTCGAGCGTCAGGAGCGATCGTTTCCGGTCTACGCCGCCGGCATAGCCCGTCAGCTCGCCGTCGCCGCCGATCACGCGATGACACGGCACGATGATCGCCACCGGATTGCGCCCGTTCGCGCCGCCCACGGCCCGCGATGCGCCGGGCGGCAAGCCGAGCCGCCGCGCGAGATCGCCGTAAGTCCACGCATCGCCGAAAGGAATCTGACGCAAAAGGTCCCAGACCTGCTGCTGAAACGGCGTGCCGCGCAGCCTGACCGGCACTGAAAACGTCAGCCGCTCCCCGGCAAAATATTGGGCGATCTCATCGCATGCGGCTTCGATCACGCGCGGCGCGGGCCGGCCGTCGTGGACAATTGCGTGCGGCGGCAGCCCGGCGGGGAAGTGCTTTTGCCCGACGAAAAAGAGGCCGGTCAGACACGCGTCCTCGGCGCGATACAGGATCGGGCCGAGCGGACTCGGGCCGACGTGGCATTCGATCACGCTGCGCTCGCGAGACGCGCCGTTGCCGTCAGATGAACGGATTGTCGGCCGTGCCGGTGGGAGCGGGCGGCTCGTCCGGCAGTTTTGCCGGCAGATGCGCGTCCTTCGCGAGCGACTCGACGATTGCGCCGAGCGCGTCGTGCAGCGCCTTCGCGGCGGCGAGGCCGGCCTGGTCCCGCGCAATCGTCAGATCGCCGCTGATCGTCACGCGCGTCTTGCCGTTGACGATGTTTATGGCGTCGCCCGCGATGTTCAGGGCGTCGGTATCGTTGGCAAAGGGCTTAAACACCTCTCAATCCTCCAATTCGTTTGTCCTTGAGCGCGTCCGGAATGCCGGGAAACGCGAGACCGCTCATGGCTTCGAGTTCGCGCACGGTCTTCATCGTATAGGTATTCGTCGGCGTGTTCTCGACGACCACCGCGAACGCAATCTGGCGCTGCGGCAAATACACGACCTTGTACAACTGCGTCGGCACGAACACGCGCGACTCGCCGATCGTTTGCAACTGCCGGCCCGAGAACAGCGGCCCGGTGACGACGTACGCCTCGCCCGATTCCTCCGTGAGCCGGCGCACCGCCTGCTCGATGCGCGACCAGATGCGCCGGTTGTTCGACGGGTCCTGCGGCACGATGTTCGCGAGCGAGAACGATTCGGCCATGCCCTGCTTGCTCGCGCGGTCGCCCGCCGGGCTCATGTGGCCGCGGTCGTAACCGCTGCGCTTGTAGTCGTCGAGTTGCGCGCTGTCGCCGCGCGGCAGCCGCTTGTCGACGAAAAAGCGATTGGTGCGCGTGTTGTCCTTCGCCTCATCGACGCTCTGCGCCGTGAGATGTTCCGCCGACCACAGCGGCCCGTGCGTGACGCCCGAGTGCAGGAGCGCGAAATCCGAGTAGCAGATTTCCTGCGTGGACGCGCGCATCTTCGCGTTCGTCACGACGGGTTCGCGCCCGGACGGGCTGAACTGCGGGCAGTCGTTCGCGACCGCGCTGATGCACGCGGCGCCGAGAAGCGCGGCGACGAGTGCCTTGAACCTTGCTTGCATGCTTTGAAAATCCCGACTGATTGCGATGCCCTGAAACGCCCCCGGCTGCGCTCGATTCGACGCGCGGCCAGCGAGGGCGGCACAGTATAAGGGCTTGCCGCGCGCTAGAATCGCTCGGGCCATTCATCTCGATAAAAACAGCCCATGAAATCGATGCCTCTCTTCGCGCGGTCTTTGCTGCTTGCTTTCGCTTGCTGTGTTTCGTCGATGACTGCAGCGCCCGCATCCGCCGATGAACCCGCGTACGGTCCCGAGTTGCAGGGCTTCGACTATCCGTATCCGGTCGCCCGCTTTGCGTTTACGTCGCAGCGGCAGGTGCTGCGCATGGCGTATATGGACGTGCATCCGGCGCACCCCAACGGACGCACTGCGGTGCTGCTGCACGGCAAGAACTTCTGCGCGGCGACGTGGAAACAGACCATCGAAACGTTGTCCGATGCGGGCTATCGCGTGATTGCGCCGGATCAGATCGGCTTTTGCAAGTCGACGAAGCCCGAGCGGTATCAGTACAGCTTCCAGCAACTGGCGCGCAACACGCACGCGCTGCTCGGCGCGCTCGGCGTGAATCGCGCGACGCTGATTGCGCATTCGACGGGCGGCATGATCGCCGTTCGGTACGCGCTCATGTATCCGCAGGAGACCGAGCAACTCGCGCTCGTCAATCCGATCGGGCTGGAGGACTGGAAGGCGAAGGGCGTGCCGTCCATTTCCATCGACGACTGGTATGCGCGCGAGCTCAAGACGAGCGCCGAGGGCATTCGCAATTACGAGAAAAACACGTATTACGCGGGTCAGTGGCGCGACGACTACGAGCCGTGGGTGCAGATGCTCGCGGGCATGTATCGCGGGCCGGGGAAGGATATCGTCGCGTGGAATTCGGCGCTGCTGTACGACATGATTTATACGCAACCCGTCGTCTACGAATTCGACCACATCAAGACGCCGACGCTGCTCCTGATCGGCGACAAAGACACGACGGCCATCGGCAAGGACTTCGCGCCGCCCGAGATTCGCCCGACGCTCGGGCGTTATCCCGAATTGGCGAAACTGGCGAAGGAGCGGATTCCGAACGCAACGCTCGTCGAGTTTCCGGACGCCGGGCACGCGCCGCAGATGCAGGAGCCGGCGGTGTTTCATAAGGCGCTACTCGATGGCCTCGCGGCGCTGCATCCGAAAGCCGAATGACGCTTCAGCGCGAATCGCCCGCGCACGACGCCCGCTCGATCGACGGCAGCTGAACCAGCAGCGTGACGCCTCGCGCGACCATGAAAACGGTGAGCGCGAGCCATAGCCCGTGATTGCCGAGCGCCCCCGTGAAGAGCCAAGCAGCGAGCAGAAAGATCGCGGCCGATGCGGCCATCGCGCGCATCAGTTCCCGCGTGCCGGTCGCGCCGATGAACACGCCGTCGAGCTGAAAGCCGGCGACGGACACGAGCGGCAGTATCGCCGCCCACGGCAGGAAGCGCAGCGCCGCCGCGCGCACGGCGGCCTGATCCGTCAGCCGTCCGATGATCCATTCGCCGCCCAACCAATAGACGACGGAAAAGCCCGCCGCGCCGATGGCAGACCACAACATCGTCACCTTGACGGCCTGACGGAACGCGTGACGGTCGCGTGCACCGGCGGCCGCGCCGACCAGCGCTTCGGCGGCGTGCGCGAAGCCGTCGAGCCCGAATGCCATGAACGTTTGGAAATTCAGCAGAAGCGCGTTCGCGGCCAGAATCGTGTCGCCCTGACGCGCGCCGACGTGCGCGAACCAGCCGAACGCGCCGAGCAGACACAGCGTGCGCACGAAAATATCGCGATTGAGGGCAACGAGGCGCCTGATCGCGCGTGCATCGATCAAACTGTGGAACGCGAGTGGCGGCAAGCCTCGTTCGCGCAGACGCCAGAGAATCGCGAGGCCGAACGCGAAGCCGCAGAAGTCTGCGAAGGCGGTTGCCGCGCCGATGCCCGCGATGCCCCAGCCGAACCGATACACGAAGAGCAGCACCGCGACGATGTTCACCGCGTTGATGAACACCTGCGTCGCGAGCGCGAGCCGCACGCGCTGGCAGCCCAGCAGATAGCCGAGCACCGCGTAGTTGCCGAGCGCGAACGGCGCGGCCCAGATGCGCGCATGGCAATACGCGCTCGCCGTCTGTTGCACGGCGGCGCTGCCGCCGAGCGCGGCGAGCGCGTAGCGGATGATCGGCGCTTGCAGCGCGAGCACGGCCACGCCGATCGCGACCGCCAGCATCAGCGCGCGCAGCACGTGCGCGCGCAGCGCGGCGGCATCGCGCGCGCCGAACGCCTGCGCCACGAGCCCGGTCGTGCCCATGCGCAGGAAACCGAAGCCCCAGAACACGAAGCTGAAGACGAGCCCGCCCAGCGCCACGCCGCCCAGATACTGCGGACCGTCGAGATGGCCGGCGACGGCGGTATCGACCGCGCCGAGAATCGGCTGCGTCAGATTCGCGAGGACGATGGGAAAGGCGAGCGTCAGGACGCGGCGATGCCAGTGCGTGGGCAGGGCGGCGCGTTGCGAGGAATCGTCGGGAGCGGTCAAATCGGGTTCGAAGGGCGTCGGTGGGAAACGCGACATTGTCGTCAGCGCGCGGCGACGGCGCAACGGTCGCGCACGCAGCCGATAATGGGAATCCAGTCAGCGCCTTCGCCCTTCGATGAGAACATTCCTGCTGTATGTCGCGACCGCCGTAGCCGAAATCGCGGGCTGCTATTTCCCGTATCGATGGCTCAAAGGCGGCGGCTCGCCGTGGCTGATCGTGCCCGGCGCGCTGTCGCTCGCGCTTTTCGCGTGGCTCTTGACCTTGCACGATGCCGCCGCCGGACGCGTCTACGCGGCGTATGGCGGCGTCTATATCGGCGTGGCGATTGCGTGGCTGTGGGCGGTCGAGCGCATCCGGCCGAGCGCGTGGGATGTGGCAGGCGCGGCGATCGCGCTCGTCGGCATGTGCCTGATCGCGTTTCAGCCGCGTTGACGCGTCACGTTCGCATTACGCATAACGCATAACGCATTACGCATTACGCATAACGCATCACGCTTCGAGCGCGAGCAGCGCGAAGGTCGCGAGCCAGTGCTCGCCCATGTAATCCCCCGCGACGTGTTCGATGCCGGACGCGAGATGCTCGGCGGCGCTCGCCTCGAGCACGGCGACGCGCGCATCGCCGGGCGGCAGCGCCCGCGCGATCGTGCGCTGGCACCACGCGCGGCTCAAATTCAGGCCGTCGAGGTGCGCGAGCTTGCCGTCGCTGCGGTCCGTGACGGTGGCGGGCACGAAGAGCGTCGCCGGTTCCCGGTCGGCGAGACGCGGCAGGAAGGCATCGAGCCAGCCGGCGAAGCGTGCGTCGGGCAGAACGTGGCGCATGAGCACCGCTTCCATCAGCGAAGGCGACAGAAACTCGTCGCCCGCCGGCTCCCACGCCTGACACCCCGCGTCGTTCTCGAACCACCGCCTCGCGGTTTCCACGAGCAGCCCTTCGAACGACGCATTGCCAACCGTGCGCGCGTAGCCGAGCGAGAGCGTCAGCGCGAACGCCATGTTGAAATGCGTGCCCGCGCGCAGCGGATACGTCGACTTCGGCAGGAACTCCGTGAAACGATCGACGAACGCATCCGCGAGCGGTTGCAGCGTGCGCGCCCAGCGCGCGCCGTCGTCCGATTGCATCGCGTGCAACTGGCCCGCGAGCGCCAGCAGCCACGCCCAGCCGTACGGCCGCTCGAAACCACGCGACGCGGGGCGCTGCAGATAAGCGGCTTCGGCGGCGACATTCGCCTCGGTGAAATGCTCGTCGATGACCGCGCGAATGCGCCCGGCTTCGGCCAGGCCGGGAAAGCGATCGAAGAGGCGCGCGATCAGCCAGTAACCGTGCACGCACGAATGCCAGTCGAAGCTGCCATAGAAGATCGGATGCAGCGCGCGCGGGCTTTGCGCGTCGGCATCGCTCGCCAAGACGTGATCGAGCTTGTTGGGGTACTCGCGCGTCAAATGGCCGAGCGCCACTTGCGCGAATTTCGACGCGAGCGCGGCGTCGAGCGTGACCGGTTTCTGCTTGTCCATGCAAACCTCGCGTTTCCGTTATCCGATGCGGCCTGAACCGAGACTTTATCGATAAATGCTTGATAAAGTCTCGCATTGGGGAAATCACCTAGCCGTGTGCGAGAAGAACGCCGCTCGTCCGCCGCCCGCCGTGCCTACACTCGTTGCAAGCTGCAAGAAAGGGCTTCGCGCCGATCCCACGACACGCGCTTTCGCGCGCCGACGCGCCGACGCGTCGTTTAAACTTGCGCCCGAACGCCGAAAGAGCGTTCGGTCCCGGACCTAAGCGCCGGACTTGCCATCCGACAGAGACAAAAGAGTTCAGCACACATGACCGATCTTCCCCAATACACCGCAGAGGACACCCGGCGACGCGTTTTCGCCATCGTCGGCGCATCGTCGGGCAATCTCGTCGAATGGTTCGACTTTTATATCTATTCGTTCCTTGCGCTGTACTTCTCGGCCGCGTTCTTCCCCGGAAGCAATCCGACCGTGCAATTGCTCAACACGGCGGGCGTGTTCGCGGCGGGCTTTCTGATGCGACCGATCGGCGGCTGGCTGTTCGGCCGCATCGCCGACAAGCACGGCCGCCGCAACGCAATGATGATCTCCGTGCTGATGATGTGCGGCGGCTCGCTCGTCATCACCTTTCTGCCGACTTACGCGAGCATCGGCGCATGGGCGCCGCTCCTGCTTCTGATCGCGCGGCTGTTTCAGGGCTTGTCGGTGGGCGGCGAATACGGCACCAGCGCCACGTATATGAGCGAAGTGGCGCTGCGCGGCCGGCGCGGATTCTTCGCGTCCTTCCAGTACGTCACGCTGATCGGCGGGCAGCTCGCCGCGCTGCTCGTGCTCGTCATCCTCCAGTTTTTTCTGTCGACGGAAGAACTGAAGGCGTGGGGCTGGCGCATTCCGTTTTTCGTCGGCGCGTGCGCGGCGCTCGTGTCGCTGTATCTGCGCCGATCGCTCAATGAAACCACGACCGCCGAAATCCGCGAGCGCAAGGAAGCCGGCACGCTCGCCGGGCTGATGCAGCACAAGGGCGCCTTCATGACCGTGGTCGGCTTCACGGCGGGCGGCTCGCTCATCTTCTACACGTTCACCACGTACATGCAGAAGTATCTGGTCAATACGGCGGGCATGCACGCGAAGACCGCGAGCAACGTGATGACGGTCGCGCTCCTCGTCTATATGCTGTTGCAACCGGTGTTCGGCGCGCTGTCGGACCGCATCGGCCGCCGCCAGTCGATGCTGTGGTTCGGCGCGCTCGCCACGCTGTGCACCGTGCCGCTGCTGCACGCGCTGCGCGACGTGACGAGCCCGGTCATGGCGTTCGTGCTCGTCGTCGCGGCGCTCGCCATCGTGAGCTTCTATACGTCGATCAGCGGTCTCATCAAGGCCGAGATGTTTCCGCCGGAAGTGCGCGCGCTGGGCGTAGGGCTTTCGTATGCGGTGGCAAACGCGGTGTTCGGCGGATCGGCGGAATACGTCGCGCTCAAGTTCAAGACGGAGGGCATGGAGTCCGGCTTTTACTGGTATGTGACGGTGATGTGCGCTATCTCGCTCCTGGTCTCGTGGAGAATGATGGACCCGAGCAAGGAAGGCTACCTGCGCAACGAACCGTAAGCTTTCTGCCGCGTCCGGACCGGCGCGGCATTCTCAATCCGGCGCGCCCGGCGCGGATATCGAAGTCCGCCCGGCTTGCCGATGTCGGTAGTATGGTGTTTTATGCGGTATGTATCGGTAGACGACGCGCCGGGCCCGGCGCGCGGTGGCAATTGGAAACAGGATAAGCATGCGCGCGGCCGGATCGCGCGCTACAGCGAGGCGCGGCGTGCTGCGTCCCGGTCTGCAGGGAGCCTGTCCATGGAAGATTTCGACGAAACGTTGTTTGTCGTCTGGCGATCGAACCTGAACGTTCTGGTCGGTTCGCCGGGCGGCGCGGCGCGTCTGGCGCGCATGATGAACTTCTCGCCGTCATTCATGAAGCTCATCGTCGCGGGTCAACGGGACTTCAACGAGGAGTTCGTGCGCGGCATCGAACTCGTGTCCGGCCTGCCGCCGCACTGGATGGACGAGCGCCGCAGCGCCGCCGACGTGCCCGCCGAAGTCAAGCGCGCGCTCGACGAAGAGAGGCCCTTCGCCGTCTTTCGCGGCACGGCGCACCCCGCGCCGAAGCGGTCCGTGCTGCGCGGCCCGGAGCCGCTTCTCTCGCAGACGGAAGCTACGCGGCGCGTCGCCGATCTCGCGATGCAACAGGCGGAAGTCAACCGGCGCGATCTGCTTTTCAGGAAGAATCGCGAACTGCTGTCACAGGATTTGCGCCGGCTGGAGCGCCAGCTCGGACTGTTGCAAGTGGAACCGATGCTGCCGCGAGCCGACGAACTCATCGCCTCGGACCGCATGAGCGAAGCGGCAAAGGCCGATCTGTCCGGACGGCTCGAACAGATCGACAAACACGTGAAGCTGTTGCATCAACACGTCGAGAAACTGGTCGCGCTGCTTTCGACGCCGGACGAGCCGGGTCCGAACGACAGCTGATTTACTTCTTCCCTCGCTTGTCTTCGGCTTGCGATTCCGGCTCAGGATGCACCGCGATCGGATCGCTGGCCGGGAACGTCTCTTCGAGGGCTTCGTCGAGCAAGTCCTCCTCGTTCGCCGGGTTCTGCTCTTTCGTCGCTTCGGTCTGGCGTGGCTGGGTCATGGCGCGCTCCGCGATGTGAATCGGACGTCTCAATATAGCAGTCGCGCCATCAGCGCGCCCACCGGTAGTCCGCCGGGCGCACGCCTGTCCATTTGCGAAACGCGCGCCGGAACGCGCTCGGTTCCGAGAAGCCGAGCGCGGCGGCGATCTCCGGAATGGTCTCGTTGGTGTCCGCGAGGCGCGAGATGGCGAGGTCGCGGCGCAGCGCATCCTTGATCGCCTGAAGCGTCAGCCCTTCCTGTTTCAGACGCCGCCGCAGCGTGGCTTCGGCCATATTCAGCGATACCGCCATGCAATCGGCGTCCGGCCAGTCCGCTGGCGCAGTCTCGCGCAGGCGCTTGCGGATGCGCGCCGCGAGCGACTCGGGATTGCGATACTTCACGATGAAGTTCGCGGGCGCGTCGCGCAGAAACGTCTTCAGTGTCGATGCCGTCTGCACCACGGCAAGCGCCGCGCACTCGGGCGCGAGATCGACATAGCTTTGCGGCTGATCGAAGCGCATCGCGTCGCAGAACATCAGGCGGTACTCGTCGCTGTCGTCCGGCTCGGCGCAGCGAAGGTTCGCGGCAAGCACCGGAATACGCCGCCCGACGAGCCAGCACAGCAAGCCATACACGAGGATGAAGCCCGTCGCGTACGCGAACATCGTCTTCGGCGCGTGCGCGTCGCGCAGCATGATCCGCACGCGTTTCTCGTCGACGTGCGGCTCGAACGTCAACTCGTCGAGCACGAGCCGCATGAAGGTTGCGATGCGTCCGAGCGCCTGCGCGCCGTCGCGCGCGCCGAGCGCCGCCTGCGACATCAGCACGAAGCTGCCGCGCCGCATCGGGTGCGGGTCCTGGCCGAAGAATTCGTCGTCGAGCGCGTCGGCTATCGCGTGCCACAGCCGGCCGTACTGCGCGGGCGAAACGCGGGCGCGCGGCGAATCCAGCATCGCGGGCGCGATGCCCGCTGCATCGAGCAGCGTCGCGCGCGCCACGCCGCGCGCTTCGGCGCACCGCAGCGCCGCATCGACGAGACTGACGGCGATCGAATCGCGCTCGAATTCTCTTCTGCGGATTGGGGTTGTCACTAGGTGGCGAAAGCGTTCAGTTAGCGTGATCGTTCTGGTCATCGGCCGGGCGCGGACGATTGCCTAGACTGGCGAAGCGCCCGCCGCTGACCGGCGAGCCAGTGTATCCGAACGACTGACGAGGCCATTTGCGAGTTCAACCATGATCGACAGTTTTCTCACCGAAGAGCAGCGCATGATCCGCGATGCGGCGCGCCAGTTTTCGGCTGAAGTGCTCGCGCCGAACGCGGGCCAGTGGGACAAAGACGGCGCGATTCCCGACGCCGTCGTGCGGCAGTTGGGCGAACTCGGCCTGCTCGGCATGATCGTGCCGGCGGAACTCGGCGGCACCTACAGCGACTACACCGCCTACGCGCTCGCGATGGAGGAAATCGCTGCCGGCTGCGCCTCGTGCGCGACGATGATGAGCGTGCACAACTCCGTCGGCTGCGGGCCGATTCTCGCGTACGGCACCGACGCGCAAAAGGCCGAATGGCTGCCGAAGCTCGCGAGCGGCGAAGTGATCGGCGCGTTCTGCCTGACCGAGCCGCAAGCCGGCTCCGAGGCGAACAACCTGCGCGTGCGCGCGGTCGAGCGCGACGGGCAGTGGATCATCTCGGGCAGCAAGCAGTTCGTGACAAACGGTCGGCGCGCGGGCGTGGCCATCGTGTTTGCCGTGACGGACCCGGAAGCGGGCAAGCGCGGCATTTCGGCGTTCATCGTGCCGAAGAACACGCCGGGCTTCAATGTCGGACCGCCCGAGCACAAGCTCGGCATCCGCGCATCCGATACCTGTCCGATCACCTTCGACGACTGCGCGATTCCCGCCGCGAATCTGCTCGGCGCGCGCGGCGAGGGGCTCAAGATCGCGCTGTCGAATCTGGAAGGCGGACGCATCGGAATTGCGGCGCAGGCGCTCGGCATCGCGCGCGCGGCCTTCGACACAGCCCGCGCCTACTCACGCGATCGCGTGCAGTTCGGCAAGCCGATCCGCGAGCATCAGTCGGTCGCCAACATGCTCGCCGACATGCAGACGCAGATCAACGCCGCGCGGCTTCTGGTGCTGCACGCGGCGCGCATGCGCACGGAGGGCGTGCCGTGTCTGTCGGAGGCGTCGCAGGCGAAGCTGTTCGCATCCGAGATGGCCGAGCGCGTGTGCTCGGACGCGATCCAGATTCACGGCGGCTACGGCTATCTTCAGGACTACCCGGTGGAGCGGCATTATCGCGATGCGCGCATCACACAGATTTACGAAGGCACGAGCGAAGTCCAGCGCATGGTGATTGCGCGCAATGTCTAGCGGCATATAAAAGGAGACGCCATGAATCGAGCCCGGCCGTTCATCGAAGCGAGAGACTTTCTGCTGCGTCACCGTACCGACTACGACACCGCGTACCGCGAGTTCAAGTGGCCCGTGCTCGACCGCTTCAACTGGGCGCTCGATTATTTCGATCCGATGGCGCGCGGCAACGACGCGCCTGCGCTTCGCATCGTGGACGAAAGCGGCGATGAAACGCGCCTCAGCTTCCCGGAGATAAGCGAGCGGTCGGCGCGCGTCGCGAATCACCTGCGCGCAATCGGCGTGAAGCGCGGCGAGCGCATTCTGCTGATGCTGCCCAATCGCGTCGAGTTGTGGGAAACGATGCTCGCCGCGATGAAGCTGGGCGCAGTCGTGCTGCCCGCAACGACGCAACTCGCGAGCGCCGACCTGCGCGATCGCATCGCGCTCGGGCGCGTGGATCACGTCATCGTGGATGCGAACGACACGCACAAGTTCGACGGCATCGACTTGCGCGGACTGCGGATGTCCGTCGGCGGCGCGCGCGACGGCTGGCTCGGCTACGACGCGGGGTACGATGCATCGCCCGAATTCCACGCGGACGGCGAAACCAAGGCGAGCGATCCGTATCTCCTGTACTTCACATCGGGCACCACGTCGAAGCCGAAGCTCGTCGCGCATACGCACGAAAGCTATCCGGTCGGCCACCTTTCGACGATGTACTGGATCGGCCTGCAACCCGGCGACGTGCACTGGAACATCAGCTCGCCCGGCTGGGCGAAGCACGCGTGGAGCTGCTTCTTCGCGCCGTGGAATGCGCAGGCGTGCGTGTTCATCTACAACTTCAGCCGCTTCGACGCCGCGCGCACGCTGAACGTGCTGGTGACGCACGACGTCACCACGCTCTGCGCGCCGCCGACCGTGTGGCGCATGCTCGTGCAGGAACCGCTGGCGTCGTACAAGGTGAAGCTGCGCGAGATCGTCGGGGCGGGCGAGCCGTTGAATCCCGAGGTCGTCGAGCGCGTGCAAGCGGCGTGGGGCGTGCCGATCCGCGATGGCTACGGGCAGACGGAGACCACCGCGCAGATCGCCAACTCGCCGGGCCAGCGGCTCGTGCCCGGGTCGATGGGGCGTCCGCTGCCGGGGTATCGCGTGGTGCTGCTCGATCCGGAGGGCAATCGCGCCGACGAAGGCGAGATTGCGCTTTCGCTCGATCCGCCGCCGCTCGGTCTGATGACCGGTTACGCGGACAACCCCGCCGCCACCGAGAACGCGATGCGCGGCGGCTTCTATCGCACGTCGGACGTCGCGGCACGCGGCCCGGACGGCTATTTCACGTATGTCGGCCGCGCCGACGACGTGTTCAAGTCTTCCGATTACCGTCTGAGCCCGTTCGAACTGGAGAGCGTGCTGATCGAACACGAAGCGATTGCCGAGGCCGCCGTCGTGCCGAGTCCCGATCCGCTGCGGCTTTCGGTGCCGAAAGCGTTCGTCACGCTGCGACACGGCTTCACGATGGGCCCGGACCTCGCGCGCAGCGTCTTCGCGTTCTCGCGCGAGCGGCTGGCGCCGTACAAGCGCATCCGGCGCATCGAATTCGCCGAATTGCCGAAGACGATTTCCGGCAAGATCCGGCGCGTCGATTTGCGGCGACAGGAAGCGGCCCGCGCGCAGGACGGCACGCGCGGCCCATTCGAATTCTGGGAGGACGATTTCCCCGAACTGCGACAGTCGGGCGTGCCCGATGCCGCGAAATGATCGGGCGGGGCGTTGCATCCTCGGTCGGAGGAATTGGCAAGCAAATGTAACGCGGGGCAGCGCGCCGCGAACCGTCGGGAAGGCCGCTGGTCGAAACGGCTCATTCACGTCGGAACATTGAAGGAGGAACCCGATCATGTCGAATCGGTCGCTACGGATCGCGCTTTTTGCAACGGCTCTCGCAGGCGCGCTCGCGACGCCGGCCGCGTCTTACGCACAAATCAATCTCCAGCAGTTCGGCTTCGGCAACAAGACGGAGTCGTCGGGACAGGCCGGCGATAGCGGGGCGCAGCCGTCCGCGCTCGGCTCGGTTGTGCAGAACTATCTCGGCGCGAATCAGCAAGTGCTGAGCGGGCAGTCGAGCCTCGCATCGGCGATGGGCATGGCGAGCGTCGCGAGTCAGGCGCAGTCGGCGGCCGGCATGTTGTCGAGCGCGACGAGTGGTGGCGCGCCGAGCACCAGCATGTTGTCGCAGCTCGGCGGCACGCAGCAGAGAGTGTCGCAATCGCTGATGCAGGCGTTCGCGAACAAGTCGGCAACGCCGCCGACCGCTGCGAGCAAGCAGACGTTCACGGACGGACTGGCGTCGCTCGGCCAGGGCGTGAAGCAGTATGCGGGTCTTCAGTCGGACCTGGGCGCGGTGAAGGACACGATGAATGTGTCGTCGCTACTGCAGGCGGGATCGAACCCGGCGACGGCGCAGGCGGCCAGTTACATCGCGCAGTCGGCGCCGGGGCAACTGCAATCGCTCGTGCAAACGTTGACGCAGGCGGTGCAGTACGCCAAGACGAACGGCATCTCGGTGCCGTCCATTGCGAGTTCCGCGCTCGGCATGGGCAAATAAGCGGCGGTATCGCGAACGAAAAAAGGCGAGGCACGGGGCCTCGCCTTTTCATTTCTTTAGTTCGCTGTTTTCGATGACTACATCGAAGCCGAACGCCGCAGCGACAAGCGGGTGAGAATCGGCAGCGTATGCGCGCGACGCTGCTGCGATACCAGCGGCGGCAAAAAAGCGATTTCGGCGCTTTCCGCCAGATGCATGCGCGGCTCCGGGTCGAGGACTTCCAGCGCAGGCGGCTCGACGAGTTCTTCGACCTCTTCTGCCACCACGACTTGCGCCGGTTCCTCGGCTTTGAGCCCGAGCGAACGGCGCACATCGACGCCACGCGTGCGGACGGCGAAGCCCGCGCTGCGAATAAGGCTCTCGCGCGTTCTCCAGAACGCGGCGGCGGACGGGGGCATGGCGTGCATCGAAACGTATTCGATCACGATTTCATAACCCCGGACTTTCGGATAATTCAGTAGTAATTTACCCGACCGGATATATCGGGTGTAGCGGTCGATTTTCTTCGTCAGTAAATCCTGATGCAGTTCTTCGTCTTGCCAGTCGAGTTCGTCGAAAAGGCCAACATATACCTGCTTGAACAGAATATTGATTCCGATGTAATCGATGGCGTCCACGTCGCGCAAAGACATGGTCATTCCCCTACGCCCTTCAGCGGGCAAGTATCAAAGACCCGCATTGTAACGGATGTGTGCCGTCGATTCCGCGCGAAACGCCGTGTGCTGTAAGGCGCAACAGCGTTTTTAGTCACACTCCTAAGACACATTTGGAATTAATCCGATACTTCTGTCTGATTCTGTAAAAAGACATGTTTTGAGATAATCACGGGCGCGGCCGCGACGCGTCCGGCAAACCCTTTTCCGGCGCGGCGCGGGCGATATCTTCGTTGGCGATTGCGTCGACTTGAGGCATGGACGGCTGTTCGTTAATCCACGCATTCAAAATGGTGGACGTCACCGCAAGAATAACGGGCCCGATGAATAATCCGACTATTCCGAATGCGAACATGCCGCCCAGTACGCCGGACAGAATGAGCAGCATCGACAGATTGACGCCGCGCTGAATCAGCAGCGGACGCAGGAAGTTGTCGAGCATCGCGATCATGAGCGACCACACCAGTAACAAAGCCGCCGCGACGTGCGAGCCGTGCCAGAAAAGCCATGCGACGCCGCCGAGCAGCGGCAGAAGCGGGCCGATTTGCGCGAGACAGAGCATGAGCATGACCGCCGTGATCACGCCGGCGGCCGGCACCCCGGCGATCCACAGACCGATTCCGCCGAGCGCCGACTGCGTGACCGCCGTCACCACAATGCCGAGTGCCACCGCCCGCACGGCGAGCCCCGCGAGCTTGACGGCCTCGGCGCCGCGCTGCGCCGCGACGCGCGTCGCTAAGCGCACCACGAAGCTGCCCGCCGCCTCGCCGCGCGTGTACAGAATCCCGGCGATGATGATGGTGATGACCATGTGCATGACGAACACGCCGACGACCGCCGCGTGCGAGAGCATCCAGCGCGCCGCGATGGTCACGTAAGGCTCGAGCTTCGCGAGCATGCCGCCGGGGCCGGCGTCGGAAAGCGATTGCCATTCGGTCGAGACGCGCTGCCCGACGAGCGGAACGTCGTGGACCCAGGCGGGCGGCGGCGGCAGCGCGTACGTCGGCAGGCTCTTGATCGCGGACATGATCTCGCCGCCATGCAGCGCGAGCGTGCTGATCGCCTGATAGAGCGGCAGCACGATCACGATCAGCAGCCCGAGCAGCATGACCGTGGTCGCAATCCAGCGGCGATTGCCGCAGCGACGCTGCACCGCGAGCATCAGCGGCCACGTGGCGACGACGATCGTGGTCGCCCAGATGAGACCCGGCAGAAACGGACGCAGAATGAAAAGGCTGCCGGCCGCGAGCGCCGAAAGAATAGCGATCACGAGCAGAATGCGGGCGATGTCGACCGGCTGTCGCGGATTCAGGTTCGGCTGCCCGTTGGGAGAGATTTGCATGATGCGTAGGTGTCGGGACGATTCGAGAGCGCGGGATTGGCGCATCCGCTAAGGAATAAGCCAAAGCGGTGGCGCAAGCAAGCGCCTTGCAGCGGAAGACCGCGATCATACGGTATCCGATGCATGGCGCGCCGCCGCCCGACCGCTCAGTCGTAGCGGTACACGCCGCGCTTGGTCTTGCGTCCGAGATGCCCCGCGGCGACGAGTTCGCGCAGCAACGGGCACGCGCGGTACTTGGAATCGCCGAAGTCTTTCAGGAAGACGTCCATCACGGAGAGGCACACGTCGAGGCCGATCAAATCCGCGAGCGCGAGCGGGCCGATCGGGTGATTCGCGCCGAGTTTCATGCCGGTGTCGATCTCCTCGGCCGTTGCCACGCCTTCGTACAGCACGAAAAACGCCTCGTTGATCATCGGCACGAGCACGCGATTGACGACGAAGCCGGGCGAATTACGCACGCCGATCGGCGACTTGTCGAGCTTCTCGGTGAGTTCGCGCACGGCGGCCACCGTTTCGTCGCTCGTCTGCACGCCGCGGATCACTTCCACCAGTTGCAGGAGCGGCACCGGATTAAAGAAGTGCATGCCGATGAAGCGCTCCGGATGCGCGAGCGTCGCGGCGAGCGCGGTAATCGAAATGGACGACGTGTTCGATGCGATGATCGCGTCCGGGCGCGCCGCCGCCTCGATTTGTCCGAGAATGCGATGCTTGAGCTCGACGTTCTCGGTCGCTGCTTCGATCACGATGTCCGCTTTAGAAAGCCGCGCATAGTCCGTGGACGTCTCGATGCGCGCGATGGCCGCGTCGCGCGTGGCGGCGTCGAGCTTGTCCTTCGCGACGAGGCGTTCGAGGCTCGCGGTCAGCGTGGCGACGCCCTTGGCGAGCGCCGCGTCGGTGACGTCGATCATCACGACGTCGAAGCCCGCGACGGCCGCGACCTGCGCGATGCCGTTGCCCATCGTTCCTGCCCCGACGATACCGACGGTCTGAATGTTCATCCTGCATTTCTCCTGTTCGTGATGCGTTGGGATAGTTGATTCGTGCGCCCACGCTGATTCTAAACAGCAGCGTCGAGCCACGCCTTGACCATGCGATATTTCCTAATCTTTGACCTACACTCAGTTCATCAAACGACGGCCGCGGAGCAGTTGATAGAATGCGCGGCCCTTGATTCGCCCCGTCGCGTCGCTTCGATTTTTTCCGCGTTTCGGTCATTGTCCTGAATCAACTTTCGAAGCCGCGCCGGTCTTGCGCAACGGCGCTGTGTCGTGCTTGCCTCGCCGGACGTCCGGCAGCGTCTTTTCGGAGTCTTGAAAGTGGTGTCAATGAGAATCGGCATTTCGATGGCGAGTTACGAAGGACAAAGCATTTGGTCCAACGGGATGGGCCAGAACATCGTCTTTCTCGCGGAACTGTTTCAGCGTCTGCCGTTCGTTTCGTCCGTCGTCCTGATCGATGTCGGCGCGCTGTCGGCCATGCCGCAGGACGTCGACGTGGCCGGCAAGAAGCTGCGCGTGATCGGCACTCGCGAGGCCACCGATGCCGTCGATGTTGTGATCGAGCTGGGCGGCGCGCTCGATGTCGGCTGGCTCGACCTGATGCGCGCGCGCGGGCGCAAGGTCGTGTTTTATGTGGTGGGTCAGCCGTATCTCGGACTCGTCGAACCCGCCGTGTTCGAGAAGCCGAGCCACATGTCGCGCCCCGACCGCTGCGACGAAGTCTGGCTGCTGTCGAAGGACGCGCCGTCCGCGCCGATCATGCGCACGGTGCATCGCTGCGACGTGTTCGAGGTGCCCTATATCTGGCATCCGCAGTTCTTGCAGGCGCGCATCGCGCATGTCGCGCAACACGGCTACGACTACGGTTACCGCACGCGGGCGGAGGCGGGCGCGCAGGGGCTGCGCGTCGGAATCCTCGAACCGAACATCTCGGTGCAGAAAGCCTCGGCCATTCCCATGCTGATCTGCGAAGAGGCGTATCGCGCCGAGAGCGGTAGTGTCGCGTCCATGATCGCGCTCAACACCGTCCACATGAAGGAACACCCGACGCTTCTGCACATGGCGAATTCGCTCGACCTCGTGCGGGATCATCGCGCGCTTTTCGAGGGCCGGCACGATGTCGTGAGCTTCATGGCGATGCACGGCGACGCGATCGTGTCGCATCAATGGGCCAACGACCAGAATTATCTTTACCTCGATGCGCTGTACGGCGGCTATCCGCTGATCCACAACTCGCCGTGGCTTGCAGACGCGGGCTACTACTATCCCGACTTCGACGTTCAGGAAGGCGCGCGTCAGTTGTTGCGCGCGCTGCGCGAGCACGACGCCGCGCTCGACGAATACCGGGCGCGCGCGAATCGCGTGATCGACGCCGTGAATCCGTTCAATCCGGCCAATCTCGACGCTTACGCGCATCGTCTGATGCATCTTTGGAACCGACCGAACCGGAGCGGCGCGCGATGAGCTCCATCAACACCGCCAGCAAAAAAACGCCGCGCCGCCTGCGCGTAGGCGTGTCCGTGTATGTCCGCGCAGGCGGACAGTCCATGTTCGAGAGCGGCATCGCGCAGAACGCGCTGTTCCTCATTCAACTGCTGGCACGCTCGCCGCGCGTGGACGCGGTGTACATCGTCGCGAGCGGGGACGGCACGCGCGAGGACGCGAAACGCTTCATGGCCGATGCGCCCGCGCCGATCATCGAGCCGGAATCGGCGCTCGGTCGTCTCGATGTCATGATCGAGCTGCACGCGCAGCTTCAGCGCGACTGGGTGCTCAGGTTTCGCGAGCGCGGCGGGAAGATCGTGTCGATGCGCGTCGGCAATGACTACGTGCTCGATATCGAGCGCATGATCTTCTCGTTGCCGCCAGCGGGACTCGTGCCGCAAGTGCCCTACGATGCCGTGTGGACGCTGCCCGAGTACGAGAAGTCGTGCAAACCGTACTTTCAGGCGCTCGGCCGCGCGCCGGTCACCATCGTGCCGCACATCTGGAGCCCGATGCTTCTCGAACAGGACGCGCGCAATCTGCCCGATGGCCTCGCGTTCGGTTATCAGCCGGGCAAGCGGCGCTGGCGCATCGGCATCTTCGAACCGAATGTCTCGATGGTGAAGACGAGCTACGTGCCGCTGCTCAGTTGCGAGTGCGCACATCGCGCCGATCCGAACGTAATCGACGCCGTGCGCGTCTACGGCACCGCGAAGCTGAAAGAGCAGCCGACGTTCGTCGAGTTCGCGCGCAGTCTCGACGTGGTCAGGCATAACCTCGCTTCATTCGAAGCGCGCTTTCCGTTTGCGCAGATCGTGCCGCGTGAAGTCGATGCGGTGGTCAGTCATCACTGGGAGAACGCGCAGAATTATCTGTATTACGAGGCGCTTCACGGCGGCTATCCGCTGATTCACAACTCGCATCTCATCGGGGCGTGCGGCTACCGCTATCACGGTTTCGACTGCGAAGACGGCGGCCGCGCGTTGCGCACGGCGTTCGAGCAACACGACGCGAATCTCGATGCTTACCGCGCGACCGCGCAGGCGTTTCTGCGGACGCTCGACCCGCTGCACGAAGCCAACGTGCGCGCCTATTCGGACGCGCTCGACGCGCTCTTCGCGAAGCCTTGATGCAACGGCCCGCGCGCTAGCCGAACGCCGTCAAATCTTTCGGCGTCAGGCCATGCGCGCGGCAATAGCCCACGTATCGATCCCAGCCGCTGCGCCAGTTCTCCGTGGCGAGCGCGCGCCCGTTCTCGTCGACGAACACGAGTTCGCCGTGAATGATGTTCAGCGTGATGATGTCCGGCGCGCCCGGCTGCGGCGCGACGGCTTCCGGCGTGTGACTCGATCCGGCGGTTTCATACACGATGCTGCCTGTCTCGGCGACCCAGTCGTGCTCGCGATACTTCCAGCGTCCTTGCACCGTATAGACGATGACCGTGCCGGTATGCCGGTGGCGCGGCATCTCGCCTTTGGCCGGCGCTTTCAATAGCGCGATGGTCTCGCCGCGAATCGCGTCCAGCTTGAAGTACTTCACCATCACATGCTCGCTGTAGGGCGTGAACGGCACCCACGGCACGTCCGCGTCGTTGAGGCAGGCGGTCTCAATCTGTTCGAAAAACATGTCGGCTCCCTGGCTTTGGCGGACACATTGTAGGCATCGCCCGGCGCGCCGAACATCGGCCATTCGGACGACCCCTTGGTTCATGCCGAATCGCGCGGTATCTGCTATCGTCCACGCCATGCCGAACATCATCACTATTTCCAATCTCTCCAAGACCTACGCGTCGGGATTTTCTGCGCTCAAGGACGTGAACCTGGAGATCCGGCGCGGCGAAATTTTTGCGCTGCTCGGTCCGAACGGGGCAGGCAAGACGACGCTCATCTCCACCGTCTGCGGCATTGTGAGAGCGAGCCAGGGGCAGGTCACCGTCGCGGGTCACGATATCGTCACCGACTACCGCGCCGCCCGCGCGATGATCGGGCTCGTGCCGCAAGAACTCACGACCGACGCGTTCGAGACCGTGTGGGCCACCGTATCGTTCAGCCGAGGACTGTTCGGGCGCGCGCCGAATCCCGCGCACATCGAGCGTGTCTTGAAGTCACTGTCGCTGTGGAGCAAGAAGGACAACAAGATCATGACGCTCTCCGGCGGCATGAAACGGCGCGTGCTGATTGCCAAGGCGCTCTCGCACGAGCCGGACATTCTCTTTCTCGACGAGCCGACAGCCGGCGTGGACGTCGAACTGCGCCGCGATATGTGGAATCTCGTGCGGGCGCTGAAGGAGAAGGGCGTCACCATCATTCTGACGACGCATTACATCGAGGAAGCGGAGGAGATGGCCGACCGCATCGGCGTCATCAATCGCGGCGAGATCGTGCTCGTCGAAGAAAAAGCCGAACTGATGCGCAAGCTCGGGCAGAAGAATCTCACGCTGCAACTGGAGCAACCGCTCGCCGCCGTTCCCGCGCCGCTCGCGCCGTACGGTCTCACGCTGTCGGCGAGCGGCACGGAACTCACTTATACGTATGACGCGCACGACGAGCCGGGGCGCATTATCGCGCTCTTGCGCCATGTCGACGAAGCCGGCGTGCGCTTCAGGGATCTGCAAACGACGCAAAGCTCGCTGGAAGATATCTTCGTGAGCCTCGTCAGGGACGCCAAATGAATCTACACGCAGTTCGTGCAATCTACCGCTTCGAGATGGCGCGCGCCGGACGCACGTTGATGCAAAGCATCGTGTCGCCGGTCATCTCCACATCGCTTTACTTCGTCGTGTTCGGCGCTGCCATCGGCACTCGCATTCCGGAAGTGGACGGCATCAGCTACGGCGCGTTCATCGTGCCGGGGCTCGTCATGTTGTCGCTGCTCACGCAGAGCATCGCGAATGCGTCGTTCGGCATCTACTTTCCGCGCTTTACCGGCACCATCTACGAACTGCTGTCCGCGCCGGTGTCGTATATGGAGCTGGTCATCAGCTACGTCGGCGCGGCGGCCACGAAGTCGATCATTCTCGGCCTCATCATTCTTGCCACGGCTCGGCTTTTCGTGCCGCTGCGCATCGATCATCCAATATGGATGATTTTGTTCCTGTTGCTGACCTCGGTGACTTTCAGCCTGCTCGGTTTCATCATCGGAATATGGGCCGACGGCTTCGAGAAACTACAGATCATTCCACTTCTGATCGTGACGCCGCTCACGTTTCTCGGCGGCAGCTTCTATTCGATCAATATCCTTCCGCCGTTCTGGAAGACGGTCGCGCTGTTCAATCCCGTCGTCTATCTCATCAGCGGATTCCGCTGGAGCTTCTATGGCCTCGCGGACGTGCAAGTCGGCACAAGCCTTGCGATGACGCTCGTGTTCCTGGCAATCTTCATCGCCATCGTCGCGTGGATCTTCAAGACCGGGTATCGACTGAAGGCGTAGCAAAGAGCGGCGCCACGCGACGGGAAAGGAGGAGGCGTTCATTCGATGAAAATCATCAGACGCACGAAACGAAATTTCCTTGGCGCGATGGCCGCGACGCTGGCGGGCGGCATTGCGCCGTGGCGGCAGGGGATGGCCGCCACGCGGGCCAGCGGCATTCCTGAGTTCGAGGTCGAGCACAGCCGCACGCACTGGCGCCGGCGCTTGTCCGCGCGGCAGTATCGCGTGTTGCGGCGTGGGGCGACCGAGCCGCCGTTTTCGAGTCCGCTTCTCGAAGAAAGCCGCAGGGGAACGTTCGCGTGCGCGGGCTGCGGATTGCCGCTCTTTTCGTCTGAGACGAAATTCGAAAGCGGAACCGGCTGGCCGAGCTTCTGGGTGCCGCTGGACGGCGCGGTGGCGACGCATGCGAGCACCGCGTCGATACCGTTGCCGAACGAAGTGCATTGCCGGCGTTGCGGCGGTCACCTGGGCCATGTGTTCGACGACGGCCCGAATCCAACAGGCTTGCGCTATTGCATCAACGGCGCGGCGCTCGTCTTTCAGGCGACGTGAGATGTTGTCGGCGGCAATCGCGAGGCGTGTCTTGTTGTGCCTATGCGTTGCTTCGCCACCCGGGGCAAAAAAAGTTCGCACTCCCTGACAATCGACAAGAGCCGCCGCGCGCCGGTCGGCATATTAAGAAATATCGAGTGGCCGATGATCCGGCACTTCTTTACGTTGTCGCTACTTCGTCGGCAGGGATCCCGCTCGCCGACGGAGGGCGTCCGTTCGTTCCCGTGTCCGGACGTCGCGCTTTCCCTGAGCGCCGGACGCGCGACATCGACGCGCGTCCACTTCCTCCCATCTACGCGGTCGCGGGCACCAGCCGCACGCGCGTGATCTCGGACGGCGCGCCGAGCCGTTTCGGCGGGCCCCAGTATCCCGTCCCGCGACTCGTATAGACCCAGAGCCCGTTGAACTTCACGAGTCCAGCGACGAACGGTTGCTGGAGGCGCACGAAGAAGTTCCACGGCAGGAACTGGCCGCCGTGCGTGTGTCCCGAAAGCTGCAACGTGAAGCCCGCTTCCGCCGCCGCCGGCGCGGTACGCGGCTGGTGCGCGAGCAAGACGCGCACGAGCGCATCGGCCGGTGCGCCGTCGAGTGCCTTCGCCGGATCGCTGCGGTGCGCCGGGTCGAAGCTGCCCGCGCTGTAATCGGTGACGCCCGCGATTACGGCCTGCGCGCCATCATGATCCACCACCACATGCTGATTCAGCAGCACCTTCAGCCCGAGCCGACGAAACTCCGCGATCCACTTGTCCGCGCCCGAGTAATACTCGTGGTTGCCCGTCACGAGAAATGCGCCGTGCCGCGCGCTCAAGCCGGCGAGCGGGCGCGTGTGATCCGCGAGATGCGCCACGGCGCCGTCGACGACATCGCCCGTCACCGCGATAACGTCCGGCGCGAGGCCGTTCACCGCTGCGACGATGCGCTCCACGTAAGGCCGCTTGATCGTCGGGCCGACGTGGATGTCGCTGATCTGCACGATGGTGAAGCCGTCGAGCGCGGCGGGCAGATTGGCGATCGGCACGTCGACGGTGACGATCGGCGCGCGCTTGCGGGCGTTGTAGAAGCCGATCGCGGATAGCAGGATGGCCAGAATCGGCACGGCGAGCGCGCTCTCGGCGACGAGCGAGGGCGAACCGATGGGCGCGCCGCGCAACCAGTCGGCGAGATGAACGCACAAGAGCAGGACATCGCGTGCGAACGTCAACAACAGCAGCGACGAGAAGAAGCCCATCGCGGTGAGGCCGCACCACGCGAGACGGTCGGAAAGCGGCTGCGCCTCGATGTTGCGCGCCATCATCCCGAGCGGAATCAGAATCAGCGACGCGACAAGCCACGCAGCCGCGAGCACCTTGACCGGCATGCCGACGGGCGCTGCCGGAATGAGCCGCCAGCCGACATAGACGTGAAACAGAACACCGACACCGATGAACCGGATGAAGAATGCGGAACGTCGCATAGCGCCCCTGTCGGGCCGGGTCGGCGCTCGTTGCGCTGCGCTCCGCCCCATGAAAGAAGGTTGGTGTGGATTCACAAGACGCGACGCAGACGGTCGCCATCAGGCAGCCGATTCTACCGGTTCGCCGGGAAATCCGCCTTGAGGGGTCGAAGTCGGTGCAGATGATCGTCGAATCGACGATGTTTGACATTCGATTAGACGATTCTTTGGTGCCGCCGCAACGCATAGAGCGATTCGATTTCAGCCGCCCGAGCAACGTGATATTGAATGGCAGGCACTGAACCCTTCGGCAAGGAGCCTACGCACATGAAGACGAAACGGCGCGTGTTTCCATTTCTCGCGACGATGGCCTCGGCCTCGTTCGCAATCATCGTCGCAACGCCCGGCGCGGTATTCGCGCAAGCCGACGACGCGTTGAGCAAGGAGGCGCAGGAAGTCATCGCTTCTGCGCAGCCGGTCCACATTCAGGCGACGATCACCGGCATCGATCCCGCAAGCCGCATGGTGACGGTTCACGGTCCGCGTGGCGATGCTTCGTTCATCGTCAGCAAGGAGGTGACGAATTTCGACCAGCTCCACGTCGGCGACAAGGTGGACGTGCTCTATAAGAACGCTCTTCTCGTGACGGCCGAGAAAGTGAACGGACGGGGCAAGGGCGTGCGCACGCGCGTCGACACGCAGTCGATCGCGCCCGCGTCCGGGCCGGGCGGCGCGAGCGGTTTTGAGTCGTCGAGGCGGGTGGAGATTCTCGCGACCGTCGAACATATCGATAACAAACGGCACACGATTACGCTGCGCGGCCCGTGGCGCACGGAGACGCTGGACATCTCGCCGGCGCTCGAAGAGCAGAAGCTGAGAAAGGGCGATACGGTTCACGCCGTGTTCGTATCGGCGGCGGCGGTGAAGGTGACGCCTGCCAGCGCGACCAGCGCCGGGCAGTAGACGCAGCGGCGCGAAGCGCCAGACTTCTACGCGAAGCGCGTTCCGGCGTGGATGCGACCGTGCCGTGTCTCAGCATTTCCGCCACGCGGCAGACGCTCGTGCGGCCTCATATCCGCATCGCGCGGAATTGCGGCTTCGATTCCAAACGTTTCGCCAGCCTCTGAGAAAGCCAGTCCGCGCCGCCCACGCGCAGCCACCGTGCAAAAAACGCACAGCGCGTCACGCGAAACTGGCAAGCATCGGCCGACTGGAGGAAGATGTGCGCCTTTCTGCTTTCGCGGCTGCGCGGCTTCAGCGCTTTGCGGCGCGCCGCCAGACTCATCTTTAGCAAGGGCTTCTTCCATGACGACCGTTTCGTCCCACCACCGCTACACCGAAATCGCCGATCTCGCCGACGACGCGCTCTCGCTGCGCGAGATTCGCCACGACATCCACCGGCATCCGGAGTTGTCGTACGAAGAGACGCGCACCGCCGCGCTCGTCGCCGCGAAGCTGGAAGAGTGGGGCTGGCAGGTGACGCGCGGCATCGGCGGCACGGGCGTCGTCGGCACGCTGAAGGCGGGCGACGGGACGAAGAGCATCGGTTTGCGCGCGGACATGGACGCGCTGCCGATTCTCGAGCAATCCGGCAAACCGTACGCGAGCGAAACGCCCGGCAAAATGCACGCGTGCGGTCACGACGGCCACACGACCATGCTGCTCGGCGCGGCGCGCCATCTGGCGCGCACGCGGCGCTTCAACGGCACGGTGCACCTGTATTTTCAGCCGGCGGAAGAGCATGGCGTGCCGAGCGGCGCGCAAAAGATGATCGAGGAGGGCCTCTTCGACCGCTTTCATTGCGACGCCGTGTTCGGCGTGCACAACCATCCGGGCGCGCAGCCGGGCACGTTCCTCTTCCGCAAGGGGCCGTTCATGGCGGCGGGCGATCAGGTGTCGATCGTGATCGAAGGCGTCGGCGGTCATGCGGCGCGGCCGCATCTGTCGGTCGATCCGGTGGTCGTCGCGGCGAGCATCGTCATGGCGCTTCAGACGATCGTCGCGCGCAACGTCGACCCGGCGCAGCCCGCCGTCGTGACGGTCGGCTCCATGCACGCGGGGACGGTCAACAACGTGATTCCGAACCGCGCGACGCTCGAACTGTCGGTGCGCTCGTTCAGCCCGGAAGTGCGCGCGCTGCTCAAGCGCCGCATTCAGGAACTGGTGGAGTCGCAGGCGGCGAGCTACGGCGCAAAAGCGACGGTGAAGTATCTCGAAGGCTATCCGGTCGTCGTCAATTCGGACGCGCAGACCGAGTTCGCGACGCAAGTGGCGCGCGAACTGGTCGGCGAGGAAAACGTCGTCGCGCACGCGGATCTGCTAATGGGCAGCGAGGATTTCGCATTCATGTTGCAGGAGCGGCCGGGCACGTTCCTGCGCATCGGCAACGGTGCGGGCGAGGACGGCTGCATGGTCCACAACCCGCATTACGACTTCAACGACAAGAATCTGCCGGTCGGCGCGGCGTACTGGGCGCGGCTCGTCGAGCGATTTCTGGAAGCGTGAGCCGCCCGGCTGTGTGACAGCTACGCGGGCAGCTTGAAACTGCCGATCGCCTCGCGCAGCACATCCACCTGATCCTTCAGCGAATGCGCGGCGGCCGCGGCTTGCTCGACGAGCGCCGCGTTCTGCTGCGTCACCTGGTCCATTTCGACGACCGCGCGATTCACCTGTTCGATGCCCGCGCTCTGCTCGCGCGAGGCATCGCTGATTTCGTCGAGAATCTCGTTCACGCGGCGCACCGACTGCACGATTTCGCCCATCGTCGCGCCCGCGTTCGAAACGAGCGACGCGCCTTGCTGCACCGTCTGCGTCGACGTCTCGATCAGCGCCTTGATCTCCTTGGCCGCCGTTGCGGAGCGTTGCGCGAGGCTGCGCACTTCCGCCGCGACCACCGCGAAGCCGCGGCCCTGTTCGCCCGCGCGCGCCGCTTCCACCGCGGCGTTCAGCGCCAGAATGTTCGTCTGGAACGCGATGCCGTCGATCACGCCGATGATGTCGCCGATCTGCTGCGAACTCGCGGTGATGCGCGTCATCGTGTCGATGACTTCGCTGACCACGCCGCTGCCGCGCGTCGCCACGTCTGCCGCCTGCCCCGCGAGCTGCGCCGCCTGCGCTGCGCTTTGCGCGTTGTTCTTCACATTGGCGGTCATCTCGTCCATGCTCGACGCCGTCTGTACGAGCGCGGCCGCCTGTTCTTCGGTGCGCTGCGAAAGGTCGGTGTTGCCCGCGGCGATTTCGGAGGCGCCCACGTTGATGTTCTCGGTTCCGTTGCGCACGCGCGAAACGGTCTCGACGAGTCCGCGCTGCATCGTCGAAAGGGCGTGGAGCAGGCTCGTCGTGTCGTCCGGATGCACGGTCACGGCGGTCGTCAGGTCGCCCTCCGCCATGCGGTGCGCGGCGCCCACTGCCAATTCCAGTTCGCCGCCGAGATTGCGCTTGATGCTGCGCACGACGACGAGCATCGCCGCGGTCGCCGCCGCGCCCAGAAGCACCGTGACGAGCAGCCAGCGCAGGGCGCTCGCATAGAACGCGCTTTGCACGTCGTCCATGTACATGCCGGTCACGATGTACCAGTCCCACGGCGCAAACCGTTGCGAATACGAGAGCTTGGCGACCGGCTTGTCGTTGCCCGGCTTCGACCAGAGATAGTTGACGAAGCCGCCGCCCGGCTGGTCGCCTGCCTTGACGATATCGACAAAGAGCCGCGTGCCCGCCGGATCGGTGTAATTCGACATGTCCTGGCCGATCATCGCGGGCTTGATCGGATGCATGACCATGGTCGGGTGCGAGTCGTTGATCGACAGATAGCCGTCCTTGCCGTAACGGATCGCGGCGACAACCGACAGCGCCTGTTTCTTGGCTTCGTCGTCGGTCAGGGTCTTGTTGGCGGCGAGCGCGGCGTAGTGCGACACGATCGCATGCGCCTCGCCGACGAGCGACTTCAGCTGCTCCTTGCGGTCATCGATCATCGACGCGCGGTTCTGCCACGCGCCGATCACGCCGATGGCGATCAGCCCGATCCACAGCACGGCGATCAGCGAGCCGAGCTTCTTGTTCAACGTCATTTTGTTCATAGGTGCGCCCGCGATGTCTTCGTTGGATTAACGTGTCTTCCACGAAGCGACGGCGCGCGCCGCCGCTCGTCTGCTTTACGGCAGGCGATGCGGCGGTTGAAGGGCGGGGATACCCGTAAAGCGAGGCTCGCGCGGCGGCTCAGAAGCGCCGGATCGGGTCCTTGTCGGGCGGCGCGTCCGGATGCTGCGGCTCTTCCGGGCGATGCCCCGGCGAGGGCGGCGTGAGCGGATCGGCTTCCGGATCACGGTTCGGGTCCGCAATCGGGTCCGGAACGGGACTGGTCTGCAAGTCGAATTTCATGATGGTCCCCGAAAGAAGGTCACGAGGCATCGTACACGGCTGGCATGTGCAGCGTGAACGGACGGCCCGGATGCGCGTGCTCGACATCGGATAGTTCGGCGCGCGCGCGTCGCGTGATCGTATCGCTGCCGACGGCGCGCGGCTGCTCGGCGAGCACGATATGCGGCGTGCCGAGCGCGCGCGCGACCGCGACGGGCGAGGGCGCGGCGGCGTCGTCGGAGAGGAGAAGCTGTGCATCCGCGATCAGGCGCGGCAGCGTGCGCGGCCCGACCGCGCCCGCCAGAAAGAGCGCCGCCGTCTGCATCGCGCCGAGCACGCCGGCGGTGCGCTCGGGCTCGGGCGCGTCGCCGACAATCGCGATCTGCCAGCCATCGGCGGCGAGCTGATCGGCGACATCGGCGTATTGCTCGGCGCTCCACGCGGGCGTGGACATATGGCTGCCCGGATGAATCAGCACCAGCCGCTCGCGTTCGATGCCGTGAAACGCGACGAGTTCGTCGTATTCCGCGTCCGACATGTCGCCCGACGGCGCGCGCGGTCCGGCGCTCGGCGCATCGGGAACGAGCGCGAGATCCGGTGAGAGCACGTCGGTCAGTTCGGAAAAGGGATGGGCTCGCATTCTGACTCCTGCAAAGGGCGTGGCCGCGTAAGCGGACTGCGGGAGTAGTTCCAGCACGTCGCATGCCCAGCTGACCGTGCGGTAAGGCGCAAAGCCAAAGTAAAACCGCCGCTTCGCGTTAAGCGAGAGCGGCGGTTTTCGTTGCCGGAGGATGCCAGAAGGCTCAAGTCTCGGTAGGACCGTCCTCGGCGGGCAAGGTTTGCGGCGTGAAGGCGTCGGCGCGGCGGCGGATGCCGTCGATTTCGCCGGTCACGAAGGTGCGGTTGTCGGCGGCGAGCGCCTGCTGATAGGACGCGCCTTCCGGCACGCGATGCAAGAGCGCGCGCAATTCGCCCTGCGTCGTCTGCTCGACGGGCTCGTAATCGTAGAGGCCGAGCATGAGTTCGGCGCGCTCGTGAAGCAGGAACAGGCACGACGCGAACGCCGCGACGCCCAGCACTTCCTGCACGCCGAAGCGGATTTCGCGCGGCAGCGGCGAAAACGGCAGCCACGCGACGAGCGCCGCGCCTACGACCGCCAGCGCGATGGTCGCATTGAGCAGCCAGCCGGCGCGGGCGACGATGCGCTCGCGTTCGGTGTGCAACTGTCTCGCCGACTTCGGCACGAGCGCGGTCACGGAGATTTGCTGCTGCAAGGCGTCGAGCGGAAGAGCGGCCATAAAAGTGTCTTGAAGAAAGCGCCCAAGCGGCGCGACACCGGTATAACGCTTTGCTTACACGACCGTTGACGATGCTTTCGTCTTGTTGCGCTCTGTTTCCGGTTGTTGCAATTGACGTCAGCGCGTCGGGTCCTTGACCGGCGTGCGCACGGTAGCGGTGCCGTCGGCGATTTGCTGCGCGAACACGAGCGCTTCGACAATGGTTCCGAACACTTCCGCGCGGATTGTGTCGTCGGTCAGGCGCAGCAGATACGACGGATGATAGGTCGGCACGACAATGCGCCCCTTGTGCTCGATCGTCTTGCCGAGATACTCGGAAAGCGCCGTGCGATGCCCGGTCAGCGCCTTGAGCGCCGTGGCCCCGAGCGCGACGACCACCTTCGGCCCGATGCGCGTCAGTTCTTCGTCGAGCCAGTGGCGGCAGGCTTCGCGCTCGCGTTGCGACGGCGTGACGTGCAGCCGCTCGTTGTCCTTTCCGTGCGCGTCCCACTTGAAATGCTTCACCGCGTTGGTCATATAAAGCGATTCGCGTTCGAGCTGCGCCTCGCGGATGGCCTCGTCGAGCAGTTTCCCCGCCGGACCGACGAACGGCTTGCCCTCGCGGTCTTCGTGATCGCCCGGCTGCTCGCCGACCAGCATGACGCGCGCACCCGCCGGACCCGCGCCCGGCACGGCCTGCGTCGCGTTGCGCCAGAGCGAGCAGCGTTTGCACGCGTCAAGCGAGGGCGGCTCCTTCAGCGACGTGCCGTTGAGCGGCTCGAGATCCGTATTCAGCGCGACTTCCATGTCCGCCGGCACGTTGCACGGATGGCGGTCGCGCCGCGTGTAAGGATCGGCGCGGGCGATCAGCGCGGGATCGGCGCGCTTGTTGTCCGAGTTCTTCCAGTAGCGCACCGGCATGTGCGACGCCATTTCGGCGGCATTTTCCTGCGCCGGCGTGAAGGTGCTCTCGTAATACGCGAGCCACAATGCCTCGATGGCATCGCCGCTCACGGCCTCGCCGCTCATGGCGTCCGGGCCCACGCCGAAGTCCATGGGCTTTTCCTCCGGCTCGCTCGTGCGGTCCACGCGCAGCAGGGCGCCGTCCCAGAACGCCGCGCCGTGCGGCGTGGCGATCATCCACGTGGCGCTGCCCATGCGCGTGGCGAAATACATGGCGGCGTGCTCCAGCAGGTCGTGCACCGGCTCGCACCAACTGATGAACTCCGGCGGCCCGAGCGACGAATCCCGGTGCCTGAAGCGCAGCGTCTTGCGCATTCTGGTTTCTTCCGCCTCCACGATTTCGATCATTCGAAGGAGCCGCTGCCCGTCCTCGTCTTCCGGCGATGCCACCGCGCGATCGCCCTGCGTCCAGCGCCACAGCACCTTGTACAGAAACGGCCAGCGGTCCGGCGCGCGGTAACACGCCGCCGTTTCCAGCATGGCGAGAAATTCGCGGGCGATTTTCACGGGCTTCGGCGCATTCGGGTTCGCCGGGCCGCACGCCGCACCGACGGTGCCGAACACGGTGGCCGATGCGCTCGATTCCCGCCACAGCACGTCTTCCGGCGGCACGCCCTCCATGACGAGCGAGCGCGCGACGGTGCGCCATGCAGCGAACGAGGGATCAAGAGTGACGCTTTTCATCGGAAACCGGAACCAGAAAAAGCCGAAAAGTACTGTATATCCATACAGTAATTCTAGCGACGGCTCCGGCCGGTAGGCAACCTTTTTAAGATGGTCGTGCCCTTTTGACGCTGCGGACCGCGTGCAGTTAGCCTTGCGGCAAATCGCCCGGCTGATCGACGTCGCGCAACACGTTCGGATCGTCGACTTCCACCAGAAGCGGCGCCGCTGTCGCGAAAATGGCCCGCGCTCCGGCGTCGCCGTCCAAGGCGGCGAGCGTCGCGCGGTGCGCCAGGCCGAAGCCGACCGGATGCCCGCGCTGCCCGCGATACATCGGCGCGACGAGCGCCGCGCCCGCATCCAGCGGCCGCGCGACGGCTTCGATCGTCGCGGGCTCGATCCACGGCATGTCGCCGAGCGCGACGATCCATCCTTCCGCTTCGGACGTCGCGCGCACGGCGGCGGCGAGCGTCGCGCCCATGCCGCGCGCGGCGTCCGCGCTGAAGATCACGTCGCAGCCGGCTTCGTTCAGCACGTCCGCGAGCTTCTCGGCGCCCGGCCGCACGACCGCGATCACCTCGGACGCAACGGAAAGCAGCCGCCGCGCGGACTGGAACACGACCGGCGTGCCGCCGGGCAACGTCGCGAGGAGCTTGTTTTGCAGGCCGGAAGGATCGAAGCGGGTGCCGAGGCCCGCCGCCAGCAGGATGCCGGTCGCAGTGGACGAGTAGGTCATCGCGCGGCTCGAAGGACAAGGAAAGCCGATTGTGCAGTGCGACGAGAGGCGGGGCAAGCGCGAAGAAATGCCGCGCCTGACCCCGCCGTGATGCGCCGTTCAGGCGGTGCGTGGCATCACTTTGTCGAGCGTGATCGGCAGATCCCGCACGCGCACGCCGGTCGCGTGATACACCGCATTGCCGATCGCCCCGGCTACGCCCGTGATGCCGATCTCGCCGATTCCCCGCACGCCCAGCGGATTGATGAACGGATCGGGCTTGCCGACGAACGCGATGTCGATCTGTCCGATATCCGCGTTCACCGGCACGTGGTACTCCGCGAGATTGGCGTTGGTGTAGCGGCCATAGCGCGGATCGAGATCGCTCTTTTCCATCAGCGCCGAGCCGACGCCCCACACGATGCCGCCCATCAACTGGCTATGCGCAGTCTTTTCGTTGAGCAGATTGCCGACGTCGTACACGCCGACGATGCGCGGCACGCGAATCGTGCCCAACTCCGCATCGACGTGCACTTCCGCGAACACCGCGCCGAACGAGTGGAACGCGTACTCCTTCTTCTCGTCGCCGGGCTTCGTCGTCGCGATGGCTTCGATCGGCTTGCCGCCGTTGCGCGCGATCACGGCCGCCGCCGGATCGCGCTTGTCCGGGTTCGAGCGGCTCACGACCCAGCCGTTGGCCACGGTCACGTCGTCGCGCGACAGTCCCGCGACGGGCGAGCCGCGGTCGGCAAGCGCCATCGCGATGAGCTGATCGCGCGCCTGTCTGGAGGCCGCCTGCACCGCCGGCGACACGCTCGCGACCGACTGCGAGCCGCCCGAGCCGGGCGCCTTCGGCAGCGACGAATCGCCGAGCGCGAAATTGACGTAGGCGGGCGGAAAGCCGAGCGCGTCCGCCGCCACTTGCGTCATCACCGTGTACGTGCCGGTGCCGAGATCCTGCGTGCCGGCGGCGACCATCGCGGTGCCGTCGGGCAGAATGCGCGCGATCGCGGACGATTCGCTGCGATTGGCCGGATACGTCGCCGTCGCCACGCCCCAGCCGATGAGCGTATTGCCTTCGCGCATCGACCGCGGCGCGGCGCGGCGCTTCGACCAGCCGAACTTCTGCGCGCCTTCCTGATAGCACTCCATCAGCGCCTTGCTGGACCACGGCTTCTTTTCCTGCGGCTCCATGTTCGCGTAGTTCTTGATGCGCAGCGCGAGCGGGTCCATCGCGAGCTGGTACGCCATTTCGTCCATCGCCGTTTCCAGCGCGAACGACCCGCTCATTTCGCCCGGCGCGCGCATGAAGGTCGGCGTGCCGACATCCAGCTTCACGAGCTTGTGCGACGTGGAAAGATTCGGCACCGCGTACGACATGCGCGTGACGATCGCCGAGCTTTCGGTCCAGTCCTCGAATGTCGATGTCGTCGAAATGACGTCGTGGCGCATGCCGGTCATCGTGCCGTCCTCGCGCGCGCTGACCGCGATGCGCTGCTCGGTGAACGGCCGGTTGCCGACCATGCCGAACATCTGCGTGCGATCGAGCACGAGCTTGACCGGCCGCCCCGTCTGCTTCGCGGCCATTGCCGCCAGCACGACATGCGACCACACCGAGCCCTTGCAGCCGAAGCCGCCGCCGACGAACGGGCAGATCACGCGCACGTCGTCCTCCGGAATGCCGAAGAACTTCGCCACCGAACTGCGCGCGCCGGAGACGCCTTGCGTCGTGTCGTAGAGCGTGAGCTTCGGGCCGTCCCAGCGCGCGAGCGTCGCGTGCGGCTCCATCGGATTGTGATGCTCGATAGGCGTCGTGTAGACCGTGTTCAGCCGCGTCGGACCCTGACGCAGGCCGGCGTCCACGTCGCCGCGCTGCGTCGTGATCGCGCGGCCCATCATCTTTTGCGGCTGATACGCCGTGGGCCTCGCGCGGTCGAAATCGGCGTTCGGCGTGGCGGCGTCATAGCGAATATCGACGAAACGCGCCGCGCCCTGCGCATGTTCGAGCGTATCCGCGACGACGACGGCCACCGGCTCGTTGCTGTAGCGCACGTCGTTGGTTTGCAGAAGCGACAGGCCGCGAATTGCGGGCGGCTGCGCGTCGGGCTTGCCGCTGTGCGGCAGGCGCATCGCGTTGCGGTACGTCATCACGAAGAGCACGCCGGGCATGGACTGCGCGCGGCTCGCGTCGATCGACGCAATGCGGCCTTTCGCCACCGTGCTCGTGATGAGCACCGCGTGCGCGAGCTTGGCCTCGCTGTTGTCGCCGCTGTAGCGCGCCTGACCCGTGACCTTCAGCACGCCGTCCGTGCGATCCATCGGTTGACCGATGACACTCATGCGACACCTCCTGCGACGTTTCCTGCTTGTTGAACGGCGCGTACGATCGCCCGCTGCGCGAGCGTCACCTTGAACGCGTTGTCGCGTCGCGGTTGCGCGCCCTGCACCGCAAGCGCGGCGGCGCTTTGCAGCGTGGCGGCCTCGAGCGTCTTGCCGACGAGCGCCGCCTCGGTCTCGCTCGCGCGCCACGGCTTGTGCGCGACGCCGCCGAGCGCGATGCGCGCGGTCCTGACCGTGTTGCCGTCCATCTGCAACGCGGCCGCCACCGAGACGAGCGCAAACGCGTAGCTCGCCCGATCGCGGATCTTCAGATACTTCGAGTGGTCGGCGAAGAGCGGCGGCGGCAGATCGACGGCGGTGATCAGCTCGCCCGGTGTCAGCGTCGTATCGAGGTCGGGCCGGTCGCCCGGCAGCCGATGAAACTCCGCGAACGGAATGACTCGCTCGCCGTTCGGGCCGGTCACGCGCACGGCGGCATCGAGCGCGGCGAGCGCCACGCTCATGTCCGACGGATTCGTCGCGATGCACTGATTGCTCGCGCCGAGAATCGCGTGAATGCGCGTGTTGCCGTCGAGCGCGGCGCATCCGCTGCCCGGCGCGCGCTTGTTGCACTGGGGAAAGCCGGTGTCGTAGAAGTAATAGCAGCGCGTGCGCTGCATCAGATTGCCGCCGACGGTCGCCATGTTGCGCAGTTGCGCCGACGCGCCCGCGAGCAGCGCCTGCGACAGCAGCGGATACCGCTCGCGCACCCACGTGTGATTGGCGGCGTCGCTGTTGCGCACGAGCGCGCCGATGCGCAGGCCGCCGTCCGGCAACGGCGTCACGCCGCCGAGGCCGTCGATATGCGTGATATCGACGAGCCGCGCCGGGCGCGCGACGCCGTTTTTCATGAGATCGAGCAGGTTCGTGCCGCCGCCGATGAACACCGTACCCGGCTGGCCGCCCGCCTTCACCGCCGAGCCGATGTCGGCGGCGCGCTGATAGGAGATCGCGTCCATGTCGTCTCCTTAACTGCGCGTCGAAGCGACGGTCTTCACCGCCGCGACGATGTTCGGGTACGCGCCGCAGCGGCAGATGTTGCCGCTCATGCGCTCGCGGATTTCGTCGTCCGAGAGTTGCGGCGGGCGAAAGCGCACGTCGGCGGTGGCGGCGCTCGCGTCGCCATTGCGGTATTCGTCGATCAGCGCCGTCGCCGAACACAACTGACCCGGCGTGCAGTAGCCGCACTGGAAGGCGTCTTTTTCGATGAACGCCTGTTGCAGCGGACTCAGGCTGTCGGCGGCGGGCGCAAGGCCTTCGACGGTCGTCACGCTTTCGCCCTCGTGCATGACGGCGAGCGTGAGACACGAATTGATCCGCCTGCCGCCGACGATGACCGTGCACGCGCCGCACTGTCCGCGGTCGCAGCCTTTCTTCGTGCCGGTGAGGCCCGCGTATTCACGCAACGCGTCGAGCAGCGTGGTGCGCGCTTCGACTTGCAATTCGTACGGATGACCGTTGATGGTCAGCTTGACCGGCATGACCGGCGCGGCGGATGGCGGCATCGGCGTGGTTGCCTGCGCGTCCGCTTGCTGCGAGCCGGCTTGCTGCGCGTGCGCAAGCGGCGTCGCGGTCACGGCCGCTGCCGCCGCGGCCGATTGAAGAAAACGCCTGCGCGACGGCTTTTGCACCGCGTCGTCGACGGGAGGTGAAGCTTTATTGACTGGAGACATGGCGAAAGAAGGCTCCTCGCTCGTTCGGAAGGGCGTCGTCCGGCTCGGGTCTTCGTAGGCTGATCGCTCGCGGCCGACGCGACTTTCGGCCGATGAGCGCCGGTGCCCGGGTCCGCGCGGCGCAAGGTGTCTGCGAGCCGATGCGCAGTCGACTGTAAGGCGACCGAACGTTCGGCAATTCGCGACCGCATGGTTATGCAAGTCGGGTGCCACGGCTTGTCGCGCGGGCGTTCTGTCGTGGATTGGTCCGAGCGCCGCGCGTAAATCCTGCATCGGCGAGTAAATCCGCGTTCGCCTCGCGCTTGCCATCGTTTCGGTATTTGTCAGGAACGAGGCCGCACTTTGTGACGTTTTCTCGGCTGCGCACGTCGCACAATCGCGTGAAGTCCGCTCCGAATTCGTCCATGACAGCCGACGCCGATCGCTATCACGCCGCCTTTTCCCACTATTCGAACGCCCGCTTCGACGACGCGCTCGCGCTGCTCGCGTCGATGCTTGCGCGCTGTCCCGCGACGAGCGAAGTGCTGAACCTCGCGGCGATGTGCGCGTTCCGTGCCGATCGTCATGAACTCGCCGATGCTTATTGGCAACGTGCGATGGAGGAGCACCCGAACGACGCGGGTTCGTACAGCAACTTCGCGAGCGCGCTGACGGCGCGCGGCCGCCTGAGCGACGCGCAGGCGCTCTATCGCCGGGCGATCGAACTGCGGCCGGATTTCGTCGAAGCGCATTACAACCTCGCGAACGTGTCGCAGAAACTCGGCCATAACGACGAAGCCGAAGCGTCCTTCCGAGAGGCGCTGCGCCTGAAACCGGAGTTCGCGGAAGCGCATCTGAACCTCGCGGTGCTACTCGCGCACGCGCGCCGCCTGCCCGAAGCGGAGGCGGCGTATCGGCAGGCGCTGGCCGCGCGGCCCGGCTACGCGGAAGCGCACAACAACCTCGGCAATCTGCTGAAAGACGCCGGCCGGTTCGATGAAGCCGTGGCGCACCTTCGGCAGGCCGTCGCCGCTCGTCCGGACTGGGCGGACGCGCATTTCAATCTCGGCAACGCGCACAACGCGCAAGGATCGCTCGGCGATGCCCGCAGCGCCTACCGGAACGCCCTCGCGCTGCGTCCGGATTTCGCCGCCGCGTTGAACAATCTCGGCGGCGTGCTGGACGCGCTCGGCTGCCTGAAGGACGCCGAAGCGGCGTATCGGCGGGTGCTTGCCATCGAGCCGGATTCGGCGGACGCGCACTGCAATCTGGCGAACGTGATTTATCGCGATGTCGCGCTCGGCCGTCGCGAGCGATTGGCGGAAGCCGAAGCGTCGTATCGCCGCGCGCTGGCGCTTCGGCCGGGCTTTGGCGCCGCGTTGATCAATCTCGGCAATCTGCTGCGCGAGGACAACGCGCGTTCGGCGGAGGCGCAGGCCGTGTTCCGCGAGGCCCTGCGCGTCGATCCCGAATCGGCCGATGCGCGGCTCAATCTCGCGACGACGCTCCTGCGCGCGGGAGACTTCGAGCAAGGATGGGCTTGCTTCGAAGCCCGCTACGACGCGCGTCTCTCGCAGCGTTCGGTTCATCCGCCGGACGTTCCGTATCCGCGATGGCGCGGCGAACCACTCGCGGGCAAATCGCTGCTCGTGGTCACAGAGCAGGGTTTCGGCGACAGCATCCAGTTCATTCGCTATCTGCCGATGCTTAAGGCGCAAGGCGCGGCAAAGCTGACGGTCGTGTGCCCGCCGACGCTCGCGGCGCTGCTCGAATCCGCCGATGGCGTCGTGCAATGCGTAACCCCCGATGCGCTCGCCGCGCTGCCGCCGCACGACTACTGGTGCTTTCTGATGAGCCTGCCCGCGCGCGCCGGCACGACGCTGGACACGATTCCCCGCGCGACGCCGTATCTGCACGCGAGCGCATCGCGCATCGAGTATTGGAAGCGCCGCTTGCCGGATATGCCGAAGATCGGCATCGCATGGTCGGGCGAGCCCCGCCCGTGGATGCCGGACTCGTTCGGCGCGCTCAGCCGCCGCTGGCTCGACGCGCGCCTGTGCGAGCCGCTTTTCGGCACGCCCGGCGTGACGTTCGTGAGCCTGCAAAAAGGGCCGACCGCGCGCGCCCAGCTTGCCGCGCTGCCCGGCCCGCTGCGCCCGCTCGATCTGATGAACGATGTCGCCGATTTCGCCGATACGGCCGCGATCATCGCGTCACTGGACCTCGTGATTTCCGTGGATACGGCGGTCGCGCATCTGGCCGGCGCGCTCGGCAAGCCGGTGTGGATACTGCTCAACGCGAACGCTTGCTGGCGCTGGCTCGAGGACCGCGCCGACTCGCCGTGGTACCCAACCGCGCGGCTTTTCCGCCAGCGCGCGCCGGGTCAGTGGATCGAGGTGATCGAGCGCGTCGCCGATGCAATCGCCGAATGGCGGCGCCCGGAAGGCGTCACGCCTCGCTCTCCATGATCCGGTCAATCCACCGCGCGTTCTCGCCCGCCGATCCGATGCCCGCGTGCTTGGCCATCGGCACGAAGAAATGCGTGGCGATCGGCAGCTTCGACGTTTCGAGCCAGCTCGTCAGATGCGCTTCCAGCCGCCGCGCGGGCGCCCGCAGTTCCTCGCGCAGCACCGGCGGCAGCTTCTCGAAGTGGCGCATGTCCGTTTGATACGGCTCGGGCGCGACGCACAGCGCGTTCGGGCGGCCCTCGACATCGGCGGGAAGGCGCTCCAGCGCCTGATGCAACAGCGCGACCCCGAGCCCTTCGCCACGCCACGGCTTACGCACTTCCCACTTGCTGATGTAGATCACGCGGTGCGTGCTGTAGATTTCGCAGAGCCGCTCGTGCCCGAGCGCTTCCGTCGATGCCAGCGCGAGCGAGAGCATTTCGCCCGAATAGGTGTCGAGCGTGTAGACGAGGTCGGCGCTCTTCGTGAGCGGCGGCACCTTCACGAGCTTCAGTTCGACCGCGGCCGCGACGATATCGCTGCCCGCTTCGTGAAAGACGGCGAACGCGGTGCCGAGCCGCTCGTCGTCGACTTGCGGATACTCGTGGCGATACGTCATCGTGAAGAGCAGCGGGCCGATTTTCTCGCGATACGCGAGCGGGCGGTCCACGTCGTAGTCGTCGGTGCCTTGCAGGCCGTACGGGTCGTAGTCCCGCTTTTCGCGGCGCTCGCCGCTTTCCAGCGATGACGCGAGCGCGGCGAGCGGCCGGCGCGATTCCGGCACGAGATCTTCCGGCAGCCCTTCCCACGAAAGGCGCAGGAATTCGCGTCCGCCACGGTAATGCGCCTCGAACAGCGACGCCACCGGCTGGCTCGCGACCGGATCGAGGATGCGCTGGGCGCATTCGAGCGCGCGGTCGAGCAACTGATCGGCTTCGGCGGGATCGGGCGCGAGCGGCGGTTCGTCGGCTTGCGGCGTGGCGGGCAATCCTTGCGCGACGCGCGCCTTGTGCGCCAGTTCGAGCCACTCGTCCGCGGCGCGCTCGGCGATGAAGCCCGCCGCGATCCGGTAGCCCGTCAGCACGACCGACTGTCCGGTATCGCCGAGCGGGAACACGTACTCGTCCGACATCGCTTCGTCCACGGTGACGGAGACGAAGGTCTCGCGCGGCAGCGGCGCGTTGGCCGCCGGGTCGAAACGGGTGTGGGACAGGACATGCGCGGCGAGGTCGGACGCGGCGGGACCGAATTCCGAACCCGGCCCGGGAAGCAGCTTCAGAAGAGGTAAGTCGATGATGCCCGATGTGCTCATGAGTGCCGTCTCCGATCGTGAACGGCTATCGTAACAAACCGTGCCACTTCAGGAGAGCGGGCGCAGGACGTGCTTCTCGCTCGACACTTCGACTCGGTGGTGGAGAAACGCGATGAACAGCGAGATTCACGAAGGCGGTTGCGCGTGCGGCGCGTTTCGCTTTCGCGCGAAGGGCACGCCGCGGCGCGTCGCGCTGTGTCACTGCATGACCTGCCGGCGCGTGCACGGCTCGGCGTTCGGCGCCTACGCGATCTTTCCTCGCGATCGAGTGGAGATGAGCGGCGCGCTCAAAACGTGGGAAAGCTCGGAAGACGGGCGGCGGCATTTCTGTCCGGTCTGCGGATCGGTGGCGTATATGGAGTTCGTGAGCCGCCCGGAGGTGGATCTGCCGCTCGGCGCATTCGATGAAACCGGCCTCTTCGAGCCGAGCTACGAGCTTTGGTGCGTGCACCGCGAGCCGTGGCTGCCGAGTGGCGCGCGCTCGGAATACGCCGAGGAACGGACGGCATGATCGCGCGCCGCCGCTGCTTGCGTCCCGAAAGGTGAGCGCCATGCCCGGACGCGAGGGACACATTCGCATCGGCATTTCGGGCTGGCGTTATGCCGGCTGGCGCGGCGTGTTCTACCCGAAGAAGCTCGCGCAGGCGCGCGAACTCGAATTCGCGTCGCGCGCGGTGCAGACGGTCGAGATCAACGGATCGCATTATTCGCTGCAAAGTCTCTCCAGCTGGCGCGCCTGGCATGAAGCCACGCCGGACGGCTTCGTTTTCAGCGTGAAAGGACCGCGCTATCTGACCCACATGCTGCGCTTTCGCGATGAAACGGCCATTCCCGCCATCGCCAATTTCTTCGCTTCGGGCGTGCTCGCGCTCGACGAGAAACTCGGGCCTTTCCTGTGGCAGTTTCCGCCGAACTTCAGTTTCAAGCCCGAATCGTTCGAACGGTTTCTCGAACTCTTGCCGAAGGACACGCAAGCCGCCGCCGCGCTCGCCCAGCAGCACGACACGCGCGTGAAAGAGCCGTGGTTCGAGGCGCGGCGCAAGCGGGCGCTGCGCCATGCCATCGAAATCCGCCATCCGAGCTTCTGCACCGATGCCTTCGTGCGGCTCCTGCGCAAGCATGGCGCGGCGCTCGTCGTATCGGACTCGGTGGCGGACTGGCCGTATGCCGAAGACCTCACGTCCGACTTCATGTATCTGCGGCTGCACGGCACGGAAACGCTGTACGGCGGCGCCTATTCCGACGACGCGCTCGACGGCTGGACGCGGCGCATCCAGCGATGGGCGGCGGGCGGGCAGGTCGAGGACGCGCGGCTCATTTCGACGGCGGCGGCGCGCCGCCGCGCATCGCGCGACGTGTACTGCTACTTCGACAACGACCAGAAAGTGCAAGCGCCTTTCGATGCCCGTCGCTTGATGGAACGTCTCGGCGTGAAACCGGAAAGCGGCGGCTGAAGCGAACTGTAAGCCGGCCGCATCGGGCTATTTCGTGTCCGAATCGAACGGGACACGGATTGTCCCGCCGGAACTGCATTCTTCACTCAACGGTCCGACCCACTGCATCGATTGCATTCGCGTCAGGAAAATAAGACGATAAGCGGCGGGCTTCGCGCGGAAGAAAAAGCGTTGAAAAAGCGATGAGCGAAGCACGCGCGCCGGATGCGCGACAAGCGGCAGGATCGAGAACCTTTGACCTTCAAAGCCTACGAGGAGCATCGATACCATGGCGAAGCAACCGGTTAGCGGCAGCGACAAAACCCATCCCGAGGGCGCGAAGTGCGTCGGCGCGTGCGACCTCGGCGAGCAGATCGAAGTCATCGTCATGCTGCGGCGCAAGGACGAAGCGGGCTTTCGCCAGATGATGGCGCGCATCGACTCGGGCGATGCCCCCGCGCAGTCCGTCACGCGAGACGAATTCGACAAGCGCTTCGGCGCATCCCAGGACGATGTCGAAAAAATCAAGAAGTTTGCCGCAGAGAACGGCCTGACCGTCGTGCGCGCCGAGCGGAGCACGCGCAGCGTCGTGCTCAAGGGCAGCATCGAGCAGTTCCAGAAGGCGTTCGACGTGAAGCTCGAACGCTTCCAGCATCACAACATCGGCGAGTATCGCGGGCGCAGCGGCCCGGTGAACGTGCCGGACGATATCCACGACGCCGTCACCGCCGTGCTCGGCCTCGACAGCCGGCCGCAGGCGCGCCCGCATTTCCGCTTCCGGCCGCCGTTCAAGCCGGCGCGCGGCGTCACGCCGGCATCGTTTTCGCCCGTCGATCTCGCCGCTCTTTACGACTTCCCCGAAGGCGACGGCGCGGGCCAGTGCATTGCGATCATCGAACTCGGCGGCGGCTATCGCGACACGGATCTTTCGGCGTACTTCTCGAAGCTCGGCGTGAAGTCGCCGAAAGTCGTGTCGGTGAGCGTCGACAACGCGAAGAACGCGCCGACCGGCAATCCGAACGGGCCGGACGGCGAAGTGACGCTCGATATCGAGATCGCGGGAGCCATCGCGCCCGGCGCGCGCATCGCGGTGTACTTCGCGCCGAACAGCGACGCCGGTTTCGTCGATGCCGTCAACCGCGCGATCCACGACAACACGAACAAGCCGTCCGTCGTGTCGATCAGCTGGGGCGGGCCGGAGGCCAACTGGACTTCGCAATCCATCAACGCGTTCAACGACGTGCTGCAAAGCGCCGCCGCGCTCGGCGTGACAGTGTGCGCGGCCGCGGGCGACAGCGGATCGTCGGACGGCGTGGGCGACGGCTCGAATCACGTCGATTTCCCGGCGTCCAGCCCGTATGTGCTCGGCTGCGGCGGCACGAGCCTCGCGGCGTCGGCGCAGTCCATCACGCATGAAGTGGTGTGGAACGACGGCGATCAGGGCGGCTCGGGCGGCGGCGGCGTCAGCGCGGTCTTCGCGCTACCCGTGTGGCAGAAGGGCCTGAGCGTCGCGCACACGGGCGGCAAGCACACGCCGCTCTCGAAGCGCGGCGTGCCCGACGTGGCCGGCGACGCATCGCCGCAAACCGGCTACGAAGTCGTGATCGACGGCGAGGAAACCGTCGTCGGCGGCACGAGCGCGGTGGCGCCGCTGTGGGCCGCGCTGATCGCGCGGATCAACGCCATCAATGGCGCGCCGTGCGGCTTCGTCAATCCGAAGCTGTACAAGGCGAAGACCGCGTTTCGCGATATCACGCAGGGCAACAACGGCAGCTTTGCGGCATCGGCGGGATGGGATGCATGCACGGGTTTAGGCAGCCCCAACGGCGGCAAGATCGCCGCCGCGCTCACGCCCGCGAGCGGTCAGACACGGCAGTCGAGCAAGAGTTGAGGGACAACAGTGAACAACAACCACGACGACGATTCTGGAGCGACCACGATGAACTCCGATCCACTGACAACGAAGACGATTCACGGCCACACCGGCACGGGCGTCGCGCCCGATGCGGGCGCCATCGCGCCCCGGCCGGACGAGGCGAGCGAGCCCGCGGCGCAGGAGCACGCGGCGAAGGCGCCCGCCAAAGCGCCCGCCAAGAGCGCGGGCAAGAAGGACCAGCCGTATTTCGATCCGGTCGCCTACGGCAACGGCCCCGACGATTCGGTGGAAGCTACCGAAGCCGACGAAAACGCCGCGATCACGCATCACACGGTGACCATCGGCGGCGAGAAGATCGCGTACACCGCGACCGTCGGCCATCTGGTGACGGTGGACCCGAGCAGCTCGAAGCCGGACGCGAAGATGTTCTACGTCGCGTTCACGAAGGACGGTGCGAAGGAGGAAGAGCGCCCGCTTACGTTCTTCTATAACGGCGGGCCGGGCTCGTCGTCGGTGTTCGTGCTGCTCGGCTCGTTCGGGCCGCGCCGCATCAAGACGGCCATGCCGAGCTTCACGCCGCCCGCGCCGTACGAGATGGAGGACAACCCGGACAGCCTGCTCGACAAGAGCGACCTGATCTTCATCAACCCGGTCGGCACCGGCTATTCCGCGGCGATCGCGCCGAACAAGAACCGCGACTTCTGGGGCGTCGATCAGGACGCCGATTCGATCAAGCAGTTCATCAAGCGTTATCTGACGAAGAACAACCGCTGGAATTCGCCGAAGTTTCTGTTCGGCGAATCGTACGGCACGGCGCGCAGTTGCGTGCTCGCGTACCGGCTGCACGAAGACGGCGTCGATCTGAACGGCATCACGCTGCAATCGTCGATTCTCGACTATCGGCAGGCGGGCAATCCGGTGGGCGCGTTGCCGACGGCCGCCGCCGATGCGTGGTATCACAAGAAGCTCGGCGTCCATCCGACACCGACGAACCTGCTCAACTTCACGGAGGAAGTGGCCGAATTCGCGCGCACGGACTACCTGAACGCGCTGCGCAAGTTCCCGCAGACGGACGACGAAGTGGTCGAAAAGCTCGCGGAATACACGGGCATCGACAAGGTGACGCTACTCGCGTGGAGCCTCGACATCGCCGCTTACGACAGCCGCGGCAACTCGCTGTTCCTGACGACGCTGCTCAAGTCGAAAGGCGAGTCGCTCGGCTCTTACGATGGCCGCGTGACGGCGGTATCGACGGGCATCGCGGGCAAGATCGATCCGAACAGCGGCGGCAACGACCCGACCATGACGGCGGTGAGCGGCGTGTACACGGCGATGTGGAACAGTTACCTGAACGAGCAGTTGAAGTTCACGTCCACGTCTTCGTTCACGGACCTCAACGATCAGGCGTTCATCAACTGGGACTTCAAGCACACCGATCCGACCGGCGAGGAAAAGGGCGTCGACGCGAAGGGCAACGTCGTGCTGTACACGGCGGGTGATCTGGCTGCGGTGATGGCGCTGAACGTGGATCTGAAGGTGCTGGCAGCAAACGGCATGTACGACTTCGTGACGCCGTTCTACCAGACCATCCTCGATCTTCAGCAGATGCCGCTCATCGACAAGACCGTGCGGCAGAACCTCTCGGCGACGTTCTATCCGTCCGGACACATGGTCTATCTGGACGGCGGATCACGCACGCAGCTGAAGGCGGATCTCGCGAAGATGTACAGCGAAGCGACGTCGAACCATGCGGCGATGAGCCGGATCATCGCGCTGCAGAAGGTCACGGCGGACAAGGCGGGCAAGGCGCTTTCGCCGGAGAACGCGCAGTAAGGCGGCGCGTGCCGTTTCGGGTATCGCAACGGCACGCGCGAACGTGTCAAAGGCTCGTTAGCTGTCCGATTGGCGCGTCCTGCGCTTTCTGACACACTAGCTGCACCGCTCGGATTGGGGGTGCAGCGTGTCTCATTCTTCGAGGCCGCAACGCGCGTTGCGCTTTCTGCTCGCTGTCGCATGGCTCCTCGCGGCGCTGACGGCGGGCGCTTCCCATGCCGCCGCGCGGCTCGTGATCGGCGCAGTGCCGGGCATGGTTCCTCCGCTCGATGTCGCCGCAGGCCCGGACGTGGACGCAGACGCCGCGCCGCGCGGCGTCTCCGTCGAGTTCGCGCAGGCGGTGGCCGAATCGCTCGGCATGACGCCGCAATGGCGGCGCTATCCGAATCGCGCCGCGCTCATCGAGGCGCTCTCGCGCGGCGAAATCGACATGGCCACCGGCGCGACCGGCGGCGACCTCGGCGGCCCGCTGCTGCTGTCGCGCCCTTATCTGCCGATCAAGACGGTGATCGTCGAGCCGCTCGCGAAGCACGCGGCGACGCATCGCATGGCGTACGTGGAGACGCAGACATCGCCTGCGCGGCTTGCGGCCGCGTATCCGTCGATGACGCCCGCAGCTTACCCCGACACCGTTTCGGCATTGCTCGCGGTTTCGCTCGGTCAGGCCGATGCGTTCGCCGGCGACGTGACCGCCGCTGCGTACTGCATCGGACACCTCGATTTGCCCGGTCTCGCGGTCACGGGCTTCGCGCCCTTCGACGAGAGCGGCTACAGCTTCGCGTTCGCAGCCGGCCGACCGGACGCACAGGCGCTGGCGCAGCGGGTCGATGCCGCGCTGGCGCGCCTGCCGCCGCGCTTTATGATCGTGGCCCGCGCTCGTTGGGAAGTGGCGATGACCGCAGTTTCGGCAGAGGGCACGCTCGAACTTACGCCCGAGCAGAAGGCGTGGATCGCGGCGCATCCGGTCGTCTATTACTCGATGCTCTCGCACGCGCCGCCGCTCATGTTCCGCGACGCGCGCGGTCAGCCCGCCGGTCTCGCGCCGGACCTGCTCGCGGCCGTCTCGCGCATGACAGGGCTGCGCTTCGAGGCACGCCAGCGTCGCGATATCGCGCGGATCGAACGCGACGTGAAGACGGGCGAATCCGCATTCCTGCCGATCAGCGTGCCGCGCGATCCCGACGACCCGGACTTCGTCGCGTCCGTGCCGTTCGGGGAAGGGCTCGTTGCTATCGTCACGCGGTCGGGCGCGCCGCAGCTCGCCGATGCCGCCGCGCTCGCCGGCAAGCGCGTCGCGCTGCCGTCCGGATACCCGGCGGGGCCGTCGTTGCGCGAACAAGCGCCGGCGGCGCGCATCGTCGATGCCAGTCCGGGCGACGGCCAGCTCGCCGCCGTCGCGAACGGCAAGGCCGACGCGACCGTCCTCGATATGAAGCTCGCCAATTACGCGATCGGCAATCCGTATCGCGGCAGGCTCGCGATCACCGGCGTGTTGTCGTCGAAACCGTCGCCGCACGTGTTTCTCGTCGCGCGCAATCAGCCGGTGTTGCTCGACATTCTGAATCGCGCGATCGCGGCATTGCCGCCGCACGAACTCGAAGCCATTCGCGCGCGCTGGCAGCTTACTGAGCATCCCGAAACGTTGTGGGAGCAAAGGCGTCCGCGCGTGGAACTGGGCGCGGCGCTCGGCGGGGCGCTCGTGCTCGTGCTGGCCGCGTGGGCGGTGTCGCTGCGCGCGCAGATCGTGCGACGCATCGCCGCCGAGAACGCGATGCGGGCCGCCAAGGAGGAAGCCGAGACCGCGAACCGCGCGAAGTCCACCTTCCTCGCGACGATGAGCCACGAAATCCGCACGCCGATGAATGCGGTGCTCGGCCTCATCGAACTGGAACTGCGCGCGCCCGGCAACCGCGACGCAACCGAGCGGTCGCTGCGCACGGCGCATCATGCGGCGCGCGATCTGCTCGGCATGATCGACGATCTGCTCGATGTCGCGAAGATCGAAGCCGAGCGGCTGGTGCTGGCGCCTGCGCCTGTCGAGCTATTTGCGTGGATCGCGAGCGTCGCGGCCATCTACGAGCCGGCGGCGCGGGCGAAGGGCATCGCGCTCGTCGTCGAGCGGCACGGCGAGCGCGACGGCCCGGCGTGGATCGTGGCCGACGCGCAGCGGCTGCGGCAGATCGTCGGCAACCTGCTGTCCAACGCGATCAAGTTCACCGATGCCGGCGCGGTCACGCTGGCCTGCGATGTCGCGCCGCCGCGCGACGGCAAGCGCGCGGTCACGCTGGTCGTGTCCGATACGGGCGTCGGCATTGCGCCGGAGCGGCAGGCGTCGCTCTTCACGCCGTTCGTGCAGGCCCACGACGGCGGCGCGCGGCGCTTCGGCGGCACGGGCCTCGGACTCACCATCTGCAAGCGGCTCGTGTCGATGATGGGCGGCAGCATCGCGTTTGCCAGCACGCCCGGACAGGGAACCCGCTTTACGGTGCGCGCCGCGTTTCCCGAAGCGCAGGAGACGGCGCAGCCACAGGCATCCGAAACGCGCGATTCGGCGCCCGAGGCCGCGTGCGCGCTCAGGGGCTTGCGCGTGCTCGTCGTGGACGATCATCCGGCAAACCGCATGGTGCTCGACGGACAGATCCGGCTGCTCGGCGGTTCGACCGAGCTGGCGGTGGACGGCCGCAGCGCGTTCGCGCGCTGGCGCGACCATCCGGGCGCGTTCGACGTGATTCTCACCGACTGCTCGATGCCCGAGATGAGCGGCGAGGAACTGGCCGAAGCCATCCGCGCCGACGAGGCGACGCACGCGTTCGGCGCACGCGCGACGCCGATTGTCGGACTGACGGCGAATGCGCAGCCCGAAGCGGCCCGGCGGGCAGTGGCGGCGGGCATGACGATGTGCCTCGTGAAGCCGATCGGGCTGGATGCGCTGCGCGATGCGCTGGCGGCTGCGACGGGGATGCATGCGGCGGCGGCCGCGGGAAGCGCGGCCGAGCAGGAAGCTGGATTTGGGCAGACAGGACATATCGCTGAAAGCGAGCGAGGTGGGGTCAGGCCGACCGCGCCCGTGATGTTCGAGCCCACACAAGCCACGACAACGCAGCCGACGCCCCCGCAACCGACCCGCGATGCCACAGGCAACACCGACACCACGCCGCCTTTCGATTCCGCCACGCTCGCCACCTTCGGCGATCAGGCCGCGACGCTGCTCGAAACGCTCCGATCGGCCAACGCGCAGGATCTCGAAGAGGCTCATGCGGCGCGAAACGCGTGCGACCATGAACGCCTGCGCGAGATCGCGCATCGGATGAAGGGCGCGGCGGCGGTCATCGGCGCGGCGCGGTTCAAAGAGACGTGCGTCGCGCTTCAGCGGGACTGCGATCGCGCCATCGACGAAGATCGCAACGGCGAGGACGATGCCTCCATCGATGCATCGTTCGCCGCCTTCGAGCATGCCGCCCTGACGCTCGATGCCGCCCTCGACGCCGCCGTCGCGCGGCCTTCGGTGTGACGATGCGCTTGGCGCGCCGCTTGTCGGTCGTGTGTTCTAATTGAGCCTCCGTTCATCTCGAATTAGCGGCCATGCGTTGGCCGCACGATCAGCTTGCGCGAACGAGGCATGAATCGAAGGGATACATATGCAATCCGTCGTCGTTCGCGCTGCATGGTGCGGGCGGCGGCCTTCGTGCTTCTCGCGCTCATCGCCACGTCCGCGATGTTTCGCACCGATGCGGCGCGCGCGCAGCAGCCGAACTGGCTCGACCCGCACGTCACGCAGGCCACCATCGTCGATACCATCTGCGTGCCCGGTTATGTCGATCGCGTGTTGCCGTCCTTCGAGACGCAGATGCGCCAGAAGGAACGGCTCTTAAAGCAGCGAAGCATCGACGCTTCCTTCGCGTCGGAGTATGCGCTCGATCATCGGATGCCGGTTCTGCTCGGCGGCTCGCCGAATTCGCCCGCCAATCTGGATGTGCGCCGGTGGGAAGGGCGCGACGGCCAGCGTCGCAAGGAGCGGCTCGCGGTTTATCTCAAGCGTTGCGTGTGTACCGGCGATATGACGCTCAAGGCCGCGCAGTCGGCTATGGCGGGGGATTGGGCGAATCTCTTTCCGAATCTTTCTAGTATGTCGTGTCAGGGGTTTTGACGAGGTAGGAGGAGCGCGGGGCGCGCAGAGCGCGGAACGCAGGACACAGGACACAGGACGCTGAAGGCCGGACGCGGAAACGCCAAACGCCAAACGCCAAACGCCAAAGGCCAAACGCCAAAGGCCAAACCAAAGGCCAAAGGCCAAAGGCCAAAGGCCAAAGGCCAAAGGCGGAAGGCCGAAGGGCCAAACGTCGACTGCCGACTTCCGCCTTCCGCCTTCCGACTGCCGACTGCCGACTGCCGACTGCGACTGCCGACTGCCGACTGCCGACTGCCGAACGCGAAAGGAGCACGCCAAACGCCAAACGCCAAACGCCAAACGCCAAACGCCAAACGCCAAACGCCAAACGCCAAACGCCAAACGCCAAACGCCAAACGCCAAACGCCAAACGCAAAACGCAAAACGCCAAACGCCAAACGCCAAACGCCAAACGCCAAACGCCAAACGCCAAACGCAAAACGCAAAACGCAAAACGCCAAACGCCAAACGCCAAACGCCAAACGCCAAACGCCAAACGCTGAACGCTGAACGCCAAACGCCAAACGCTGAACGCTGAACGCTGAACGCTGAACGCTGAACGCTGAACGCTGAACGCTGAACGCTGAACGCAAAACGCTGAACGCAAAACGCTGAACGCAAAACGCTGAACGCAAAACGCTGAACGCAAAACGCTGAACGCAAAGCGCTGAACGCAAAACGCTGAACGCAAACGCAAACGCAAAACGCAAAACGCAAAACGCAAAACGCAAAACGCAAAAGGCAAAAGGCAAAAAAAGGCAAAAGGCAAAAGGCAAAAGGCAAAAGGCAAAAGGCAAAAGGCAAAAGGCAAAAGGCAAAAGGCAAAAGGCAAAAGGCAAAAGGCAAAAGGCAAAAGGCGGAGTGCCAAATGCAATGCAAAACGCCGAATGCAAGATCGCGCACGCGGGCACCACCCGCCACTCATTTAACGGCGAGCGCGACGCGCATGGCCAGTTGCTAGCCGACAACCACGAACCACAAACCACGAACCACGAACCACGAACCACGAACCACGAACCACGAACCAAGAACCAAGAACCAAGAACCAAGAACCAAGAACCAAGAACCAAGAACCAAGAACCAAGAACCAAGAACCAAGAACCAAGAACCAAGAACCAAGAACCAAGAACCAAGAACCAAGAACCAAGAACCAAGAACCAAGAACCAAGAACCAAGAACCAAGAACCAAGAACCAAGAACCAAGAACCAAGAACCAAGAACCAAGAACCAAGAACCAAGAACCAAGAACCGCGAGCGGTCCGTGAGCCGCGCGCCGAGAACCGAGAACCGAGAACCGCGAGCCGGTAGCCGTGCACTGCGAGCCGTGCATTGCCGCACTTGCACTCCGCCATCGCGCATTTCTCCAATCGCGCAGCTACCGCCGGAACAGACCTTGCTCCTTCGATGGGACGAACTAAACATCACAGCGAAGCCGGTGCCATCCCAAACACCGGCTTTTTTGTCGATGCGCGTTCGTGCGGTGGACGGTCCGGCAAACCGTCCGTGGTCGAGACTCAAGCGGATCATTTATGCGGCACGAAGGAAACAACGAGACGCCAATGGGCGCACGAATCATCGGGGTCGCGGCACTGATCGCACTATTCGCCTGCATGCCGCAAGCTCGCGCGGAAAGCGCGTCGTCGGGGTCGGTTGTGCAAGGGCGGGTCGCGCCTGCGCCAGTACCGCCCGCGCCGCCTTTTCTGCGTGGCGCCAGTGCGCCACAGGCCGCGAGCGCGCCGCCTCGCGCGTTGCCCGCGATGCCGGTCCCAATGACACCGCAAGGAGCATCGGCGGCGTTAGCCCGATCGAGTGCATCGGCAGCAAGCGGGGCATCAGCCGAACGCGGAGCATCGGCAGCAAGCTGGGCATCGTCAGCAAACAAGGCATCAATGGCACGCAAAGCATCGGCTGAAAGCGGACCGTCAGCGATTAGCGGTGCATCGGCAGCAAGCGGGGCATCAGCGGCAAGCGAAGCATCCGCAGCAAGCGAAGCCTCCGCTGCCTCCGCAGCATCATCAGCCGAAGCCGCCTCCGCCGCCGAAGCCGCATCCGAAGCCGCCGCGCCCGAAGTCCCGCTTCCGCCCGAGCCGCCCGAGCCGAACGTCGCGCAGCGCACCGGCCTTCCGGCGACGGGCGCGTACGCGATGCGTCAGACGTTCGCGAGAGAAGTCGATCGCCGCCTGAACGTGCCGCTCGCCGCACAGCAGGCCTATGCACGCCTCCTGCAAAACGCGCTCGACGAACACGGCCACGGCGATCTCGCGAAGGAGTTCGTCGTGCTCGTCGATCGCGGTGAGAACGTACAGGCGCTCTTCGTCTACTTTCGCGCGAAGCCGGGCGATGCCTGGTCGATGATCGGCGCATCGCCCGTATCGACCGGACGGCCCGGCACATACGACCACTTTCTGACGCCGCTCGGCGTGTTCCAGCACGTCCCCGGCAACATGGACTTCCGCGCCGAAGGCACGCAGAACGAATACAAAATTCGCGGCTACGGCGCGCGAGACATGCGCATCTACGACTTCGGCTGGGCCGATGGCGAACGCGGCTGGGGCAAAGGCGGCGTCTCGCCGATGCGCTTCCAGATGCACGCCACCGATCCGGAAAAGCTCGAGCCGCTACTTGGCATGCAGCATTCAAAAGGCTGCGTGCGCATTCCGTCGACGCTCAACACGTTTTTCGATCACCACGGCATCCTCGATGCGCAGTACGAAGCGCGCGCGGCCGAAGGGGAATCCATGTGGGTGTTGAGGTCCACGCGGCAGACGACGCCGTGGGCGGGGCATTACCTCGTCGTCGTCGATAGCGGCGCGAAGGCGCGGCCCGCGTGGGCGCCCGGACCGGGCAAGGCGGCGCGGGCACGTACGCCGGTGGGCGCGAATTCCGTCGACTGAACGCGGCGAACGCTACTTCGACCGCGCGAGCACCACGCCCGCCAACGCGACGGCGAACCCTGCCAATTGCAGCGCGCCGAGCGTCTCGCCGAACGCGAGATAGCTCATCAGCGCGGCGAGCGGCGGCGCGAGAAAGAGCAGGGCCGTCGCGCGCGACGCGTCCCCACGCCGGACCATCCACACGAGCAGCGTCGTCGCAACGCCCGAGAGCATGAGCACGCCCCACGCGATGCACGCCCACGTCGTTATCGTCGGAATGAAGCGGTGTTCGCCGAGCGCCAGCGCGAGCACCGCCGCGACGATGGCCGCGCCCGCGTTTTGCAGCGCGCTCGCGCTACGGATGTCGGCGCTCGCAAGCGATGTCTTCTGATACAGCGTGCCCGCGGTGATCGCGAAAACGGAGACCACCGCGACCGTCACGACGAGCCATTGCGGCGCGGCGTTCGCGATATGCGCCGCCGGCGCGCCGCTTTGCGCGAGCTTCGGCGCGAGAACGAGCGCGACGCCCGCGAGACCCACGAGCAGCCCGCTCCACGATCGCGCTGAAAGCCGCTCGCCGAACACGCGCGCCGCGATAGCCGCTGTGAGAAGCGGCTGAAGCGCGCCCAGCAACGCCATCACGCCGACGCCCAGACCTTGCGCCACCGCCCAGTAGCCCGCGCCGAGATACACGCCTTGCAGCAGCGCGCCCGCGAAGAGATGCCGCGCGGCATCGCGTGCATTCGGCCATGCCACGCGAGCGGCGAGCGCCAGCACGACGAACAGCAGCGCCGTGCCGCAAAAGCGCGCGAGCAGATACAGATTCGGGTCGACGTAAGGCGTGATCGCCCGCGCGACGATAAAGCCCGTCGACCATAGAAACACGAATACGGGCGCGATGAGCAAGGAGAGCATGAGCGAGTGTGGCAGACCAAAAAGGCAGCAGTATCGACGCAATCGCGCGTGCCGTCTTGTTCAACCGTGCACTGCCCAAGGCGCACATGACAGCGCCGCGCAGTCACGCCGATGTCACAGAGCTCTGCAATGCTTCGGCTCTACCGTCCTCTGTCATCCAGCCACGAGACCCTACATGACCCGCGATTCATCCCTCGCGCGCCGGCTGCTGCCCGGCGCGTGCGCATCGATTGCACTGGCTGCACTGGCTTCTTTCGCGGCGAAGCCCGCGCTGGCCGCCGACGCGGTCGTCCTGTACACCGCCGACGGCCTCGAAAATCTCTATAAGGACGTGCTGCCTGCCTTCGAAAAGAAAGAAGGCGTGAAGATCAATATCGTGACGGCGGGAAGCGGCGAAGTGGTAAACCGAGCGACCGTCGAGAAGGACTCGCCGAAGGCCGATGTCCTTGTCACGCTGCCGCCGTTCATCCAGCAGGCCGCGCAAAGCGGGCTTTTGCAAAACTATCAGAGCGTGAACTACAAAAACGTGCCGGCCATCGCGAAGGCGCCGGATGGCGCGTGGGCCACGTTCGTGAACAACTACTTCTCGTTCGCGATCAATCCGGAAGTCACGAAGACCGCGCCGAAGACGTTCGCGGACCTTCTGCATCCGAACTACGCGGGCAAGGTGGCGTATTCGAATCCGGCCACCGCCGGCGACGGCATGGCGGTCATCATCCTCACGTCCGCGCTGATGGGCGAGGACAAGGCGTTCGACTACCTGAAGTCGCTCGAACAAAGCGCCAAGTTCCACACGAAGGGCACAGGTTATCTCGACGTGCTGCTCTCGCGTAACGAAATCGCGTTCGCGAACGGCGACCTGCAAATGGATCTCGACGATGCCGCGAACGGCGGTTTGTCGATCAAGCCGCTCTTTCTCTCGCATGCCGCGGGCGAAGCGCCGACCACGTTCCAGCTTCCGTACGCCATCGGTCTCATCAAGGGCGGGCCGAATCAGGCGGAAGGCAAGAAGCTGATCGACTATCTGATGTCGGCCGACGTGCAGGCGAAAGTGCCGGACATCTACGGCATCCCGGCGCGCACCGACGTGCCGCTCGCGGGCAAGAACGGCGACACGGTCAAGCAGGCAATCTCCGGCGTCAAGCTGATTCCGGTGGACTGGAATCAAGTGATGCAGAAGAAGGCCGGCTGGAACGACCGATGGAAGAACGAAGTCATCGGCAATTCGGGCAAGCAGACCGAAGTCGTGAAGCCGAAGTCGTGAGCACGCTTGCACTGTCGCCGGTCCCGCGCGAGGAACGCTCGCTCGCCGCGACCTCCGGCGTGCGCATCGAGCGCCTGACCGTGCGCTTCGGCGCGCGCACGGTGCTGGACGACCTCACGTTCAACATCGAGCGCGGCGAGTTCCTGACCGTGCTCGGCCGAAGCGGCTGCGGCAAGACCACGCTTCTGCGCTTCATCGCGGGATTCGTCAACGCGGACGCGCTCGCGGGCACGCTCAGCATCGCCGGGCGCGATCTGACGCACGTGGCCGCGCATCGCCGCAATCTCGGCCTGCTGTTTCAGAATTACGCGCTCTTCCCGCATTTGTCCGTATTCGATAACGTCGCCTTCGGGTTGCGCGCGCGCAAGCTCAACGCGGCGGAAATCGCGCGGCGCGTCGCCGATGCACTCAAGCTCGTGCAACTCGCCGACGCTGGGCACGTGATGCCCGCGCAGCTTTCCGGCGGCATGCAGCAGCGCGTGGCGCTGGCGCGCGCGCTCGTCATCGAGCCGGACGTGCTCTTGCTCGACGAACCGCTCTCCGCGCTCGACGCGAATCTGCGCGCGTCCGTGCGCAGCGAACTGAAGGCGCTGCACGAGCGTCTGCCGAACCTGACTATCGTCTGCGTGACGCACGATCAGGACGACGCCCTCGTGCTGTCCGATCGCACGCTTCTGATGCGCGATGGCCGCATCGCGCAACTCGGCTCGCCGCGCGAGCTGTACGACGCGCCCAACGACGGCTTCGTCGCGCGCTATCTCGGCGCGGCGAATCTGCTGCCGCCGCGCGTGGTGTATCCGGTCGGCGATGCGCGTCACGACGAGCGCGAGCGTCTTGCGTGCATCCGTCCCGAGCGTTTCGCGATTGCGCCGCTCGGCGAAGGGCCGCTGCACGGCACGATTGCATCGGTGGACTGGTACGGCGCGGCGCTGTCCATTGCTGTCGCGCTCGATGCGCTGCCCGGCGAGCCCGTCCTCGTCACGATGCAGCGCGGCCACGCGCGCATGCCCGAAAAGGGCTCGCGCGTTTCTCTTCGCTTCGAGGCTGACGATGTCGTCCTTGTTCGTCCCTGACAGCGTCGCGCAAACGGCAGCGAACGCTGGCGACTTCGCCGCGCATCGGGCGGCGGCGCAGCGTCGCGAAAAGCGCGCTCAGTGGCAGTTGCTCTTTCTTCTCGTCGTGGTGCTCGGGCCGCTTGTCGTGTATCCGCTCGCGCGCCTCGTGTGGCTGAGTGCAACGGGTCCGCACGGCCTCACGTTCGATGCGTACACCGCGTTCTTCGGCAACCCGGAGACGCGCGGCGTGATCGGCACGACGTTCGGCGTTCTCTTCGCGAGCGCGTCGATTGCGTCGCTGCTGGGCGTCGCGCTGGCTTCGATGCTGTTCTTCCGGCCGTTTCCGGGCGCGAAGCTGCTCACGCGCTTTCTCGAACTCTTTGTCGCGTTCCCGTCGTTTCTCGTCGCGTTCACGCTGATCTTTCTGTATGGATCGCAGGGCGCGGTGAGCATCGGATTGAAGCGCATGTTCTCGCTGGAAGCGCCGCCGCTCGATTTCCTGTTCGGCATCGGCGGCGTGATTCTGGCGGAAGTCGTGTTCTATGCGCCGTTCGTCGTGCGTCCGACGCTCGCTTCCTACGCCACGCTCGACATGCGTCTCGTCGAAGCCGCGAAAAGCCTCGGCGCCGATGGCTGGATGGTCGCGACGAAAGTCGTGCTGCCGATCGCGTGGCCGGGCATCGCGGCGGGGACCATTCTGTGCTTTCTGCTGACGTTGAACGAATTCGGCATTCTGCTCGTGCTTGGCAGCGCGCATCTGATTACTCTGCCCATTGCGATCTATAGCGCCGCCACCGTCGATCTCGACCTGCGCGCGGCGGCGGCGGGCTCGGTCGTCATGCTGCTGATGTCGCTTTCGCTCTACGCGCTGTATCGCCGCGTCGATGCGCGCGCGAAGGGTCGCTGACATGCAGCTTTCGGCATCCTACAAACCGGTCTCGCTGTTGCGCATGATGACGATGTCTGTTGTCGCGCTCGTCTGCTTCTGGCTCTTCGTGCTGCCGGTGATCGTAGTGGCGCTGTCGAGCGTGGCGTCGCACTGGTCGGGCACGATTCTTCCTGACGGCTTCAGCACGCGCTGGTTTGCGCGGCTCGGCTCCAGCGAATTCGACGCGCTCACGACGAGTCTGACGACCGGCTTCGCCGTCGCCGTGCTCGGCACCGCGCTCGGCTTGTGGCTTGCGCTCGCGCTCGAAGGGCGCGACCGTCGCGGGCTCGGCGCGCTCGTTGATGCCGTGGCGATGGCGGGCAGCGGCGTGCCGAGCGTCGTGCTGGGGCTCGCGGTGCTGATCGCGTATCACAAGCGGCCAGTCGATTTGTCCGGGTCGGCGGCCATCGTCATTCTCGTGCAGCTCGCGCTCGTGCTGCCGTTCTGTTACCGCTGCGCCGCCGCCGCGCTGCGCCCGGAACTGACCACGTTGCGCGAAGCCGCCGCGAGTCTCGGCGCGCCGCCGCGCATGGTGTTCTCGCGCGTGGTGCTGCCGCAACTGCTGCCCGCCGTGCGCGCGAGCCTCGCGCTCGGCTTCGCGCTGTCGCTCGGCGAACTCGGCGCGACGCTCACCGTGTATCCGCCGGGCTTCGCGACCGTGCCTATCGTCGTGGTCGGGCAGGTCAATCGCGGCTACTATCTGCCCGCGTCGGCGCTGTCTTTCATTCTGCTGGCCGTTTCGCTGGCCGCGCTCTTCGTGATCGCGGGCCGCGCGCCGCGTCGTCAAGGCTAAATCGTTCGACGTCCGAAATAAAATTTACCGGGTTTTTACGCCACAAAGGCTGGAACCTTCGCGCCGCTCGTCATACCAAAAAAAATAAAACTGGCGTAACCTGCCTTTTTCGGGCGACCGCGTCCGCGCGTCTGTGCGCGAAATCAGTCGGTCATGCGAAATCCGGCCGAACTCGCGGCGCCCGTCGCTGTCGTTGCATAAGTTGAAAACACCGGAGGTTTCGATGACATCCGTCGACCTGGAATTCGACCAGCTCAATAGCACCGTCGAGGCGCTGCGGCGCTCCATCTCGAACCGCCTGATGTACGGCGTAGGCAAGGACGCGGCGACCGCGCAGCCGCGCGACTGGCTGCATGCGGCGGAACTCGCCGTGCGCGACCGGCTCGTCGCCCGCTGGATGCGCACGACGCGCCAGCAATACGAACAGGACGTGAAGCGCGTCTATTACCTGTCGATGGAGTTTCTCATCGGCCGCACCTTCACCAACGCGCTGCTCGCGCTCGGCATTCACGACGAAGTGCGCGACGCGCTCGCGAGTCTCGGCGTCGATCTGGCCACGCTGGAGGACCTCGAACCCGACGCCGCGCTCGGCAACGGCGGTCTCGGGCGGCTCGCGGCCTGCTTTCTGGATTCGATGGCGACGGTCGGCGTGCCGGGCTTCGGCTACGGCATCCGCTACGAATATGGCATGTTCCGGCAGACGATCGTGGACGGCAATCAGGTCGAAATGCCCGATTACTGGCTGCGCGCGGGCAACCCGTGGGAATTTCCGCGGCCGGAAGTGGTGTACACCGTGCATTTCGGCGGGCGGACGGTGCAGCACGACGACCGCATCGACTGGATCGACACCGAGCACGTCAACGCGATGGCCTACGACACGGTCATTCCCGGTTTCGCGACCACCGCCACGAACACGCTGCGCCTCTGGTCCGCGCGCGCGACCGACGAATTCGATCTCTCCGCGTTCAATCAGGGCGACTACCGCCGCGCGGTGGAAGCGAAGAACACGTCCGAGCACGTGTCGCGTCTTCTGTATCCCGACGATTCGACGCAGGCCGGCCGCGAATTGCGTCTGCGCCAGGAATATTTCTTCGTGTCCGCGACGATGCAGGACCTGATTCGCCGCTATCAGCGCACGCACACGCATTTCGGCCGGCTCGCGGAGAAGGTCGCCGTGCACCTGAACGACACGCATCCGGTGCTGGCCATTCCCGAACTGATGCGCCTGCTCGTCGATACGCATCGCGTGCCGTGGGACAAGGCGTGGAAGCTCGTGCAGCAGATGTTCTCGTACACGAATCACACGTTGATGCCCGAAGCGCTCGAAACGTGGGACGTGGAGATGCTCGCGCGCCTGTTGCCGCGGCATCTGGAGATCATCTTCGAGATCAACGCGCAGTTCTTGAAACAGGTCACGGAGAAGTTCGGGCGCGATGTCGAACTGATCCGCCGTATCTCGCTCGTCGATGAATTCGGCCAGCGCCGCGTGCGCATGGCGCATCTTGCCATTGTCGCGAGTCAGAAGGTGAACGGCGTCTCGAAGCTGCATTCGCAGCTGATGGTGCAGAACATCTTCTCCGACTTCGCGCGCATGTACCCGGACCGCTTCACGAACGTGACGAACGGCATCACGCCGCGACGCTGGCTCGCGCAGGCGAGCCCGTCGCTGTCGTCGCTCATCGACAAGCGCATCGGGCCGCGCTGGCGCACGGACCTCTTCGAGCTCGGACGCCTGCGTGAATGGCGCGACGATCCCGAGTTCCGCAAGGCATTTCACGACGCGAAGTTCGCCAACAAGCTGCGTCTCGTGGAACGCGCGCGGCGCGAAGCCAACGCGATCATCAATCCCGAGGCGCTGTTCGACTTGCAGGTCAAGCGCATCCACGAATACAAGCGGCAGTTGCTCAACATTCTGTACGTGATCGTGCGCTACAACCGCATTCGCGAGAATCCCGAACGCGACTGGACGCCGCGCGTGGTGATGTTCGCCGGCAAGGCGGCGTCGGCCTACAAGATGGCGAAGAACATCATCAAGCTCATCAACGAGGTCGCGCGCAAGATCAATGCGGACCCGCTCGTCGGCGACCGGCTGAAGGTGGGCTTCATTCCGAACTACGGCGTGAGCGTCGCGGAACTCATCATTCCGGCAGCGGATCTGTCACAGCAGATTTCGATGGCTGGCACCGAAGCGTCCGGCACCGGCAATATGAAGCTCGCGCTGAATGGCGCGCTGACCATCGGAACGCTTGACGGCGCCAACATCGAAATATGCGAAGCGGTCGGGCGCGAGAACATCTTCATCTTCGGCAATACGACCGACGAAATCGAATCGCTGCGCGCGGCGGGGTATCGGCCGCGGCTGATCTATGAAGAGAATCCGGAGTTGAAGCTCGCGCTCGACCAGATTCGCCTTGGGCATTTTTCGCCGGACGAGCCGCATCGCTTCTATGACATCTTCCACACGCTCGTGGACTGGGGCGATCATTACATGGTGCTCGCGGACTTCGAGAGCTTCGACAAGACGCAAACCGAGGTCGATATCAAGTTCCGGGACAAGGACGCGTGGACGAGAAGCGCCATAGAAAACGTCGCGGGAATGGGCATTTTCTCTTCGGACCGCACGATTGCCGAGTACGCGCGCGAAATCTGGCACGTGGAGCCGTTGAGCTTCGATTGACCGGCGGTAAAAGCTGGCCGCGAGCGCGCGGCCAGCGAAAAGTCACGCCTGCGGCCGCGCCGCGTGCTTCGCCACGGCCTCGCCCACGAGCGCCGCCACGCGGTCCGCGAATGCCTGATCTTTGGTGATCAGCAGTTCGCGCTCGCCATCGGGCGTCGAGACCATCAGCTGATAGATCACGTCCTGCGTGATCCACGACAGATAGCCGACCACGACGATCATGACGCCGAGCACGAGCGCCGCGCCCGTGCCGGTTGCCACGCCGGCGCCGAGCACGGCCAGCCCGATCAGCGCGATGATGATCGGCAGCGGCTTCTTGCGCTCGATCTTCACGACCCGCGCCGCGCGCAATTCGCGCAGCGGAATCATCTGTCCGGAAGCGGAAAGGCCGGCGCGCGAGAGCGTCACGCCGCGTTCGTTGAAGGGTGTATCCATAAGCGGTTCGATTCAGTATTGACGGCAAGAGACCGGGCAGATTACCAGACGTCGCGCTCGAGCGAAGAAGTCGCGAACGAGAGCGATTGTAAGTGGCCGCCCGACTCCGGCTGTCGAAATCTGACAGCCGGCGAGCTTCTTTCCGAAAGTATCGTTCGGAGCGTTTCTCCGGCATATTCATTCGGATGCCGAAACATTGTGCGCATGTTGTTGGCACTTCGTTCATGCCGCATCCGTTCGAGCCGTGATGCGCAAACATCGCTGGACTGAGCGGCGCAAAGCGCCTCTAATGATCGTGTATCCGCGCGACGAGCGGGTACGTGTGCCCGTTCCCGCATGGCATGCGGCACTTCATTTGACGCCTGCGATTGTTCAGCGCGTGATTGACTGTATTGCATGCAGTGCTCGGACGTGGTCGACGAGGACAAGGAGAAGCCATGAATGCAATGAGAGGGCGCGCGGTCAGTGCGGTCGTGATCGCCGCGCTGGCGCAGAACGTCGCGGCGCAAAGCAAGCCGATCGCATATCCGTCGAAGGGGCAGAGTCCGCAGCAACAGCAGAGCGACGACGGCGCGTGCTATAGCTGGGCCAAGAGCAACACCGGCATCGATCCCGCGACGGCGTCCACCGCGCCGCCGCCGCCCTCCGGTCCAGCAGTAGGCGGCGGCGAACGCGTGGGCGGCGCGGCGCGGGGCGCGGCGGGCGGCGCGGTGATCGGCGCCATAACGGGCGATGCAGGCAAGGGCGCGGCCATCGGCGCGGCAGCCGGCACGATGGCAGGCGGCGCGAGAGCCCGCCAGAACCGGCGCGCGCAGCAGGCGAACGCGCAGGCGCAAAGCCAGGGCGCGATGGACACTTACTACCGCGCGTGGGCCGCCTGCATGCAGGGGCGCGGCTATTCGATCCACTAGCGCCGAGACGGTTCGACGCATCCACGCGCAGCCGGGTTCGTGGGCATCGCGCCTCACGGGCCTGCGCTGCGGCCGATTCCCGCCGCGATGTCGCGGCTCACGCTCGCGAGCGCGCGGCTATGCGCGGCGACGAGCGCATCGAAGTCGGTTCCCGTCACCGGTTCGCGCACGACCGAGCGGCCGCTTAGCGCCGTATCGCCGCCGACACTGCGCACGGTCCAGTGAGCATCGATCATGACGGTTTCGCCGGGAACGGATTCGAACTGCTGGATATCGACGCGCACGCGCCACGCCTGCGAGTCCGCCACCGCGCGCGACGCCACCGCCACGCGGTCGGAGCCGAGCAACAGCGTGAGATCCCCGGCGATGGCATCGGCGATGCTGCTCTTGAGCGGCGCGCCCCAACGCGCGTATTCGTTGAGCGTGACCTGGTTGGCCGAATCGCGCGTGACGATCTGCGGACGATCGACCAGTTCCGGCACCGTTACGGGGCCGACGATCAGCGGCTGGCCCGGTTCGAAACGGGTCGTCGCGGTAAGCGACGGTTCCGCGCTCAGCCGGTAGAAGCTCGCGCGCGGCGACGCGCAGCCCGCGCAGATCGCGGCGAAAAAAGCGACGGACAAAACGACGGACACGAGAGCGGCGCGCATCACTTCTTGTCCTCCGGCTTGCCGCGCAACAGCGCTTCAGGATGCTCCTGCAGATAGTCCGCGAGACTGCGGAACGAGGCCGCCGTGCGCGTCAGTTCGCGGACCGCTTCGGCCGTGTCCTGCTGCAGGCCGGAATCGGGCATGAGCGTGGAATGCGCGGCATCGAGCGCGGCGCGGGCGGCCGCGAGCGTCGTCGCGGCTTGCGGGACGATTTGCGTGTTCAGGTTGCTCATCAGCTGGCTCGTGTTGTCGAGCGTCTGCTTCGCGCTCGCCGTGAGTTCCTCGATCGGCAACTTGTCGATGCGCGTCATGATGCGGTTGACCGAATCCTGCAACGACGCGAGACCGCTCGGCGTGGTGGGCAGAAGCGGCGGCGTGCGGTTCCAGTCGATGCTCGCCTTCTTCGCAGTCGGGAAGAAGTCGAGCGCCACGTACAGTTGTCCGGTGAGCAGACTGCCCGTTCGCAACTGCCCGCGTAAGCCGCGAGCCACGAGCAGTTCCGCGAGCGCGCGCGGGTCGCTCACCATCCGGCCGCCCTTCGCGCCACTGGCGAAACGGGAGGTGAATCGCTCCGGATAGAGCTTCACTTCGACGGGAATGCTGATCTGCCGCGTCGCCGGATCGAAGCTCGTGTAGATGGCCGATACCTCGCCGATGGTGATGCCCCGGAAATCCACCGGCGCGCCGACGGCGAGCCCGCGCACCGAGCCGTGAAAGTCGAACGCGTAGGTCTCGACGATGCGCTCCTGCACGCGCAGCGCGTCGGCGCGCGTCGGAAAAAGCGCGAACGTCGTGTTCGCGGGCGCCTCGGCCCAGTCGAGCGATGCTGCGGGCGTCTCGAACGCGAGGCCGCCGATCACCATCGAAACCAGAGACTGCGTGTTGAGCTTGAGCCCGTCGGTGCTGAGCGTGAGGTCGATGCCGCTTGCCTGCCAGAAGCGCGAATCCGCGTTCACATAGCGGTCGTAGGGCGCGTTCACGAACACGTGAAGGGTGACGCCGCTGCCGTCCTGATCCAGTTCGAACGACGTCACCTGGCCCACTTGCAGGCGACGGAAGTAGATCGGCGCGCCGACATCGATCGAGCCGAGATCGGCCGCTTTGAGGATGAATTGCCGCCCCGGAACGTCGTTCGAGAAGACGGGCGGCGTTTCGAGGCCCACGTAGTCGCGCCGCTCGCGCTTCGTGCGGCCGATGTCCATGCCGATATACGCGCCCGAGAGCAGCGTGCTGATGCCCGATACCGAGCCGCCGGCCACGCGCGGCCGCACGACCCAGAAGCGCGTGTCGTCGACGAGCATCTTGCTGGCATCGCGCGTCAGCTCCGCCGTGGCGACGACGCGCGAATAGTCCTTCGAAAGCGCCACCGACTTGACGAGCCCGATCTCCACGTCCTTGAACTTGATCTTCGTCTTGCCCGCTTCGAGCCCTTCGCCGGTTCGGAAGCTGATGGTGACGGTCGGCCCTTGTGCGAGCACGGCCTGTGCCGCGAGCCAGATGCCGATCGCCACAGCGATGGCCGGCACGATCCACACCCACGGAATGCGGAAGCGGCGTCTGGGCACGACCTCGGCGTCGGGCGTCTCGTCCGGCGTGCTCATCGTGCCTCCTTGCGCGGCGTCGCGGTGTCCCAGATGAGGCGCGGATCGAACGACATGGCGGCGAGCATGGTCAGCACGACGACCGCGCCGAACGCAATCGACGCGGGACCGGCCTCGATGGTCGCCACCGCGCTGAACTGCACGAGCGCGACGAGCACCGCGATCACGTAGATATCGAGCATCGACCAGCGGCCCACCAGTTCGACTATCCGGTAGATACGAGCGCGCTGTGCGTTGCGCTGGGTCATGCGCAGGTTGGCGCTCGCGGCGAGATAGCCGATGGCGAGAATCTTGAGCATCGGCACCGCGATGCTCGCGATGAATACGATGATCGCGAGCGGCCACGATCCCGACTGCCACAAATAGGCGACGCCGCTCAGAATCGTGTCCTTCTGCGCGCCGAAGAGCGAGCTCGTGTTCATCACCGGCAGCGTGTTGGCGGGAATGTAGAGGACCGCCGCCGCGCTCAGATAAGCCCATGTGCGCGACAGGCTTGCAGGCTTGCGCAGATGCACGCGCGCGCCGCAGCGCGGACAGCACAAGTGAGCGTGCCGGCGCGCGCCTCGCGTGCACAGGCCGCAGTCGTGACAGATGAAGATGCCGTTGGCGGCGGCGGTCGCGCCCCGTAGCGGCGTGTCGGGCGGCATGCCGGGCGGCGCGCCTTCGATGCGCGCCCACATGGCCCGCTCGTCGAATGCCGACGATGCCGCGACGAGCAGCAGCATCAACGCCGCGAGCGACCACAGCGCCGGACCCGTCACCACCGACGCGATATGCGCGAGCTTCACGACGGCGACGAGGAGGCCGAGCATCAGCACTTCGGTCATGCCCCATTCGCGCGCGACGCGCAGCAGGCGAAACACCGCATACGCGCGCCACGGCCTGCGATTCAGGTGCAGCGGCAGCAGCAGCCAGACCATGCCGAGCGCCTGCAAGCCGGGCATGAGAACCGTCGTGAAGAAGACGAGCCCGGCGAGCGGCCACATGCCGTCGCGATACAACACGCGCGCCGCGCCCATGAGCGTGGTCTGCACGAGCGAGCCGCTGACGGAAAGGCCCACGATCGGAAACGCGTTCGAGATGATCCACAGCACGCACGCCGTGAGCGCATAGGCGAGCGCGCGGTCGAATCCCTTTCGACGACGCCGGTAGAGCACGGCGCCGCATCGGCAGCAGGTCAGCGCGCCGCCGGGCGGCACCGGATTTTCCCGCTGAATGAGATCGCATTCGTGGCACGCGATCAGCGGACGAGCGCCGCGCGAGGCGGCCGACGCGGATGGCAGCGTGCTCATTGCAGCGCCTGAGCTGTCCCGGCGGGAGCGTTCGTGCCCGCGCTCGCCTGTCCGGTCATCTTGTCCGCCTCGACGACCCAGCCGCCGCCCATCACCTTGTACAGCGTGACGAAAGACGAGAGCGCGGCCGCCTGCGTCTGCGTCTGCGCGAGTTGCGCGTCGAAGAGACTGCGCTCGGCATCGAGCACTTCGATGTAGCTCGTATAGCCGCCCTCGTAGCGCGCCCGCGCAAGCCGCGCATAGGTGGCGAGCGCGGCGACCTGCCGGCCTTGCACTTCGAGCTGCGTGTGCAGTTTCTCGGAGGCGATGAGCGCGTCGTCGACTTCCTGAAAGGCGACCTGTATGGCTTTCTGATACGACAGCAGCGCAGCCCGCTGTTGCGCTTCGGCCGTCTGCACCTGACCGGAGATGTTGCCCGCCGTGAAGATGGGCTGCGTCACTGCGCCCGCGAACGACCACACGCGCGACGGCCCGGTGAAGAGCGACGAGAACTGGCCGCTCGCCGTGCCTAACAAGCCGGTGATGGAGATCTGCGGGAAATACAGCGCCCGCGCCGCGCCGATGAGCGCATTCGCCGCGACCAGGTCCTGCTCGGCTTGCAGCAGGTCGGGCCGGCGCTCGAGCAGATCGGAAGGCAGTCCCGCCGGAATCACGGGCGTAGCGAGCGCGCCGAGTTCGCGGCCGCGCACGATCGGCCGCGGGTTGTCGCCAAGAAGTATGGAGAGCGCGTCTTCCTGCTGCGCGATTTGCGTTTCCAGTTGCGGAATCGTGGCGAGCGAGGCTTCGTACTCCGACTGACTTTGCGCCAGTTCCAGTTGCGATACCTCGCCGCCTTCGAAGCGCAGCGTGAACACATGGACCGACTCCGCGCGGCTTTCGGTGGTCGCCTTCGCGATGGCAAGCTGCTGATCGAGGCTGCGCAGGTTCAGATACGACGACGCGACCGACGCCACGAGCGACAAGATCGTCGCGCGGCGGGCTTCCTCGCTCGACAGCAGGTTCGCGCGCGCCGCTTCCGTCAGCCTGCGGACGCGGCCGAAGACGTCGATCTCCCACGCCGCCGACACCGAAAGCTCGAAGCTGTTATAGACCGGTCCGACGCCCGGCAGCGTAGGCTGCGGTCCCGCCTGCGAGATGCGCTGCCGTCCCGCCGTCGCGCCTGCCGAGATCTGCGGGAAGAGCGCCGAGCGCGTCGTGACGAATTGGCCCATGAACTGTTCGACGCGCGCCGCCGCGATCTTCACGTCCTTGTTGTTCGCGAGCGCGGTGGCAATGAGGTCGTCGAGAACGGGGTCCTGAAACTGCTTCCACCATTCGGTGTTCGCGGTATCGGCGACCTCGGTGGCGGCGAAGCGAAACGTCGCGGGCGTCGGCACGGGCTCGCGCGAATAGTTCGGCCCGAGCAGGCAGCCGTTCAGCGACACGACGCCGACGATACCTGCGAGCGAAAGAAGGAGCCGGGCGCGCCGCATGTCAGTTCCCCTCGTTGGGAGCGGAAGGCCGCGCGTCGGCGCCGCCGCCCGATGCGCCGTGAGCCTGCGTAGCGTCGGAAGCGGGCGGGGCGTGTCCGCTTTTCTTGCTCGAACGCGAGGACATCGTTTCGAGCACGTAGAAGAACATCGGAATGAAGAACACGGCGATGACCGTCGCGCCGAGCATCCCGCCGATCACGCCGGTGCCGATGGAATGCCGGCTGTTCGCCGATGCGCCCGTCGCGATGGCGAGCGGCACGCAGCCGAGAATGAATGCGAGCGATGTCATGACGATCGGCCGCAGACGTTCTTCGGCGGCGGTCATCGTGGCATCGAACACGGATTTGCCCGACTCGCGGTTGATCACGGCGAACTCGAAGATGAGAATCGCGTTCTTGGCGGCCAGCGCGACCAGCATCGTGAGGCCGATCTGGAAATACACGTCGTTGTTGAGCCCGCGCAGCAGAATGGCGAGCAGCGCGCCGAAGATGGCGAACGGCACGGCCATCAACACGCCGAACGGCAGGCTCCACTTCTCGTACTGGGCGGCGAGGATCAGGAACACCATCACGAGCCCGAATATGAAAACGAGTGCCGACGAACTGCCCGACTGTTTCGCTTCGAACGCCTCGCCGCTCCACGCAATGCCGTAATCGGACGGCAATCCCGCTGCCACTTCTTCGAGCGCCTGAATGACCTGCCCGGACGCATAGCCGGGCGCGGCGTTCGCCGTGATCTTGACTGCCGGGAAGTTGTTGAAGCGCGTGATGAGATCAGGCCCGGTGACATAGCGCGTGTTGACCACCGACTTGAGCGGCACCATGCTGCCGCTCTTGCTCTTCACGAAGATCTGCGTGAGATCGTCGGGCCGTAGCCGATACGAAGGCTCGGCCTGCAGGATCACTTGCCAGAGGCGGCTCGAGCGGTTGAATTGCGACACGTAGAGCGAGCCGAACATCGTCTGCATCGCGCTATACACGTCTTCGACGGGCACGCCGAGCGTCTCGGCCTTGTCGCGATCCACGTCGGCGAGCAACTGCTGCGAAGCCGCGTTGAAGGTGGACGTCACGCCGGTCAGTTCGGGCCGACGCTTGGCCTTCGCCACGAAGTCGTCGACGATCGCCGCGAACTGCGAGATGGGTGCATCGCCCTTGCTCTGAACCCACATTTCGGTGCCGCCCGTGGTGCCGAGGCCCGGTATGGACGGAGGATTGAGCGGCACCACGATGCCTTCCCTGATCTCCGAGAGCGACTTGTAAGCGTTGACCAGCACGGACCGCGCGTTTTGGGTGCGGATGTTCGCGGACTTGTATCGCTCCTCGAAGCTCTTGAAGCCCACGAAGAACGTGGAAGCGTTGTTCTTGTTCTGACTGTCGAGAAGACTGAAGCCGTCGACCGTCGTGATGCTGCCGACGGCCGGCTGCTTCATGAAATACTCGGTGACGCGGTCCGACACTTGTCCGGTTCTGTCGAGCGACGCCGCGTCCGGCATGATGACCGCGCCGAGCAGATAGCCCTGGTCCTCCGGCGGCAGGAACGCGGTGGGAATGTCGCGCATCATCACCACAGCCAGCGCGATCAATCCGGCAAAGAGCAGCAACGCGATCACGAAGCGTTTGATAACGAGCCGCACGACGCTCGTGTAGCCCGCCGTCATGCGCGCGAACTGGCGGTCGAACCAGCGGAAGAAGCCTTTCTTCTCGTGATGCCCCGGCTTGAGCAGCAGCGAGGCGAGGGCAGGCGACAAGGTCAGCGCGACGATGCCCGATATGATGACCGATATCGCGATGGTAATGGCGAACTGCTTGTACATCTGCCCCGTGATGCCGCCGAGAAACGCCACCGGCACGAACACGGCGCACAGCACGAGTACGATGGCGACCACCGGCCCGGCCACTTCGTCCATCGCGAGCTTCGCGGCCGCCTTCGGATCGAGCTTGTGCACCGTCATGTTGCGCTCGACGTTTTCAATCACGACGATCGCATCGTCCACGACAATGCCGATAGCCAGCACCATGCCGAACAGCGTCAGCATGTTGATCGAGAAGCCGAGCGCCGACATGCCCATGAACGTGCCGACGATGGACACCGGCACTGCGAGCACCGGAATCAGCGTGGCCCGCAGGCTTTGCAGGAACACGAACACGACGATCACCACGAGCACGACCGCTTCGAAGAACGTGTGCACGACATCGGAGATGGAGGCCCGCGTGAACTCGGTCGTATCCATCGCGATCTGGTAGTCGATGCCTTCCGGGAACGACTTCTTCATTTCTGCGAGACGCGCGCGCACCTGCTTCGACACGTCGAGCGCGTTCGCGCCCGGCTGTTGATACACCGCGAGCACGGTCGCGGACTTGCCCTGAAAGCGGCTGCGAATGGAATAGTCTTTCTGGCCGAGCTCCGCGCGACCCACGTCCTTCAGACGCACGATAGCCGCGCCGCCCGACTCCGCCCGGATGATGATGTTCTCGAACTGCGACGGCTCCGTGAGCCGCCCCGATGTCGTCACCGCGAACGACTGCTCGACGGGCGCGCCCGTCGGCGATTGCCCGAGACGTCCCACCGCGAACTGCTGGTTCTGATTGGCGACGGCCGTCTGCACATCGGCGGCCGTGACGCCGAGTTGCGCCATGCGGTCGGGTTTGAGCCAGATGCGCATGGCGTAATCGGGCGTGCCGAAAATGCTCGCCTGATTCGCGCCGGGAATGCGCTTGAGCGCATCCAGCACGTAGACGTTCGCGTAGTTGGCGATATACGTGGCGTCGTAACGCTCGTCGGGCGAATAGATGGCAATCACCATCATGAACGCCTGCGACTTCTTCTGCACCTGCACGCCTTGCGCCGTGACCGACTGCGGCAGTTGCGGCAACGCGAGATTGACGCGGTTCTGCACGTCCACTTGCGCCAGCTCCGGGTTCGTGCCGATCTCGAAGTACGCGTTGATGGTCAGGTTGCCCGTCGAGGAACTCGACGAGCTCATGTAGATCATCCGGTCGGCGCCATTGACCTGCTGCTCGATCGGCGCGGCCACGTTGTTCGCGACGACATCGGCGCTCGCGCCCGGATAGGTCGCGGAGATGGTGATTTGCGGCGGCGTGATGTCCGGATACTGCGCGGTCGGCAGCGCGAGCATCGCGAGCGCGCCGCCCAGCGTGATGACGATGGAAATGACCGAGGCAAAAATCGGGCGGTCAATGCAGAAATGTGAGATGTTCATTGGCCTCTTCCGCGCGACGTGCTTCCGATGCTTCCGATAGTCGACTCTTCACATCACTTCTCGGTGCCGCCGCCTTCGCTTTTCGTTTGGGTCAGGGACGCCTGCGCGCCGGGAGCGGACGTCGCGGCTGGCGCGGTTGCCGGTGCCGCGCCCGGCGTCGGCGCGCTTACCACGCGCACTTGAGAATCGGCTCCGACGCGCACCGCGCCGTCCACGATCACGCGCTCGCCGGCCTTCAGTCCGCTCGTCACGAACCAGTCGTCGCCATGCCATTCGCCGACTTCGACCACGCGCTGACGCGGCTTGGATTGATCATCGAGCACCCAGACGAAATGACTTTTCGCGCCCTGCAGAATCGCGCGCTGCGGCACCAGAATCGCGTTGGGGCGGACGGCGCCCGCCACGCGCGCTTTGACGAACTGGCCAGGACGCAACGTGCCGCGCGGATTCGCGAACACCGCGCGCACGAGGAACGTGCCCGTCTCCGTGCTGAACGCCGGATTCGTGAAGTCGATGTGGCCGGTCTGCGGGTAGACAGATCCGTCTGCCTGAATGACAGTCACGTCGAACTTGTTTCCGGGCGGAAAGTGGAGTTCGTTCTTGCTGATCTCTTCGCGCCATCTCAGCAACTCGTTCTCCGAGATGCTGAAGTTCACCCACATCGGGTCTAACTGATAGATGTAGGTGAGCAAGCCCGATTGCGTCGGCGTGACGTAGCTGCCTTCCTGCACGCGCGCAAAACTCGACAAGCCCTTGAGCGGCGAACGGATCGTCGTATAGCTCAGGTTCAGTTGCGCGGTCTGCACTTCGCCCTGCGCGGCGATGACGGCGGCCTCGGCCTGCTTTTCATTACCGGTGGCGTCGTCGAGATCCTTCTTGCTCAACGCGTTCATCGCGGCGAGAGGCACCACGCGCGCGAGGTTCTGCTTGGTCACGTAAAGCCGCGCCTGCTGCTGCGCGAGCGCGCCCTTGGCCGTTTGCAACGCGGCCTCGAAGGGACGCTTGTCCATGAGGAACATCACCTGTCCGGCTTCCACCAGCGCGCCTTCGGTGTACATGCGCTTCTCGAGGAAGCCGTCGACGCGTGCGCGTATTTCCACTTCGCGCGAACTCTGTGTTTGCGCGGTGAACTCGAAGTCGACTGGCGTGGACTTCGACGTGACAGTGACGACGGTGACATCGACGGCCGGCCGCGGCGCTTCGGGAGGCGGCTTGTTGCACGCAGCGAGCGCGAGCAGCACGATCGAGGCAGAGCAACGCAAGCGCAGTGCGAGCATCCGGCGCGGCAGTTCGTGGAACCGCTTGCAGTCGAGCATCTGTTTGCACATGAACGCCATGAGCGCCTCCCCCCTGGGATGGCCGATAGTCGGGAGCGAACGCGCTGACGCGTGCTCGCCACGGCATGCTCGCGCGATGCAATTGGCGACTGCGTGCTAAACGACGGCGTGCCGCAAAAGCCGTGGCTTTCCGAGCGACGTCATCGATACAACCGAACGGCCAAGCGACGTCAATGAGCGCGAGCCTGATACTTGTGATGTGTTAGCGGACTCCGATCGTAACGGTGCAAAGCGCCCGAAAGGTCGGCTCTCCACCGTCAGGCGTGACGTGTCGATGAGTCCAGTAATAAACGAAGACGATCCAAAACGCTATAAAAAGTTTGGTGACATCGCCGGAGGACCTCGGCGCGCGTCATGCTAAACGCAGATGAATCACCGCAGTTAGCGAATGTAGGGATTGCTTATTATCTTTCCTCACCGCCGTGTCCCTTTTTGAAACGATGGTCGTGACTGTGTACTCGTGTGCTCTATTACCCGCTTTGGACGCGACTGACGCGCGTACTTGCATATCGGAAAATAACGATATATAATTCGCCTCAAGACGATTCGAAACGTGCGTGCTCACTGCCGCATGTGTCGGCCGTCAGACGCACGAGCAACGAAATGGACATCGACGCAATTCATAAGGCCCTCGCCAACCCCCTTCGCCGCGAGATTCTCGAATGGCTGAAGGAGCCGGAGCGACATTTCCCTGATCAGGAACTGCCGCTGTCGCATGGCGTCTGCGCGGGTCAGATCGATGGGCGCTGCGGCATGTCGCAGTCCACCGTTTCCGCGCACCTTGCCACTTTGCATAAAGCCGGGCTCGTCACCACCAAGCGCGTAGGGCAGTGGGTGTTCTTCAAGCGCGACGAAGCGGTCATTCAGGCGTTTCGCGATTCCATCGAGAATCTTTGAGCGTCCGGATGCGCTTCCAGGTGACAGCATCATTTCAATTAACTTAGGATTTCTTATCGTTATGCCGACTCTTTTCGATCCGCTTCAGGTAGGCGCAATCACGCTCAAGAACCGCATCATCATGGCGCCGCTCACGCGCCAGCGCGCAGGCGTCGAACGCGTGCCGAACGCAATGATGGCGCAGTACTACGCCGATCGCGCATCGGCCGGTCTCATTCTCAGCGAAGCGACCTCCGTCACGCCGCAGGGCGTCGGTTATGCCGATACGCCGGGCATCTGGTCGGACGAGCAAGTGGAAGGCTGGAAGCTCGTGACGCGCGCCGTGCACGAAGCAGGCGGCAAAATCTTCCTGCAACTGTGGCACGTGGGCCGTATTTCGGACCCGATCTTCCTGAACGGCGAACTGCCGGTTGCGCCGAGCGCGATCGCAGCGAGCGGACACGTGAGTCTCGTGCGTCCGCAGCGTCCCTACGTCACGCCGCGCGCGCTGGAACTGGATGAAATCGCGGGCGTGGTCGCGGCTTATCGCAAGGGCGCGGAGAACGCGAAGCGCGCGGGCTTCGACGGCGTGGAAGTGCACGGCGCGAACGGTTATCTGCTCGACCAGTTCCTGCAGGACAGCACCAACAAGCGCACCGACGAATACGGCGGCCCGATCGAAAACCGCGCGCGCCTGATGCTCGAAGTGGTCGACGAGTGCATCGCCGTGTGGGGCGCGGATCGCGTGGGCGTGCATCTCGCGCCGCGCGCCGATTCGCATACCATGGGCGACAGCGACCGCGCAGCCACCTTCGGCTATGTGGCGCGTGAGCTCGGCAAGCGCAAGATCGCGTTCATCGCGGCGCGCGAGGCAGAAGGCCCGGACAGCCTCGGACCGCAACTGAAGAAGGCATTCGGCGGCGTGTATATCGCCAACGAAGGCTTCACCAAGCAAAGCGCGGAAGCCATCATCGAGCGTGGCGATGCCGACGCCGTGGCGTGGGGCAAGCCGTTCATCGCGAACGCGGACCTCGTGCGCCGCTTCGAAATCGACGCGCCGCTGAACCAGCCGGATACCACGACGTTCTACGCGCCGGGTCCGAAGGGCTACACGGATTACCCATTGCTGGAGACGGCGGAATAAGCAACGCACGCTTCGAGCATGTTTCGAGAACAGCGGCTTCGGCCGCTGTTTTTTTTCGCCCAAACATCGGTTACATGCGCTGCCATGCACAGTGCAACGATCTGATCGCTTCAAACGCACTGCGAAATTATCGCTTTCGCCCTCAACCGCACCGCGAAAATAGTGTATTGGTGCGTTTGACTCTCTGCCGGCCGTTCTCAACCACGCGCACCCGCGCCGGAACGACACCAACCAGGTGCATGCCGCGATTCCTCTCATGAACGATTGAAGACACCGCTCATTCCTTACGTTTCTCCCGTGCCCGTCGGGCATCTAACGGTCGCGGGTTCGTCCCGCAAAGGAGCGCATATGTCGTGGCTTACGCAAACGCTGCGCAGTTACCCGGAGATTGCCATCTTTCTCTCGCTCGGCGTCGGGTACTGGGTCGGCGGAAAGTCGTTCAAAGGATTCAGCCTCGGTGCGGTGACCGCGACGCTGCTCGCCGCCATCGCCATCGGGCAACTCGGCATCACCATTTCGTCGAATGTAAAGGCCGTCTTCTTTCTGATGTTTCTGTTCGCGGTCGGCTATGGCGTCGGCCCGCAATTCGTGCGCGGCATCGCAAAAGACGGCTTGCCGCAGGCGCTTTTCTCCGTCATCCAGTGCGTGCTCTGTCTCGCGGCGCCGTATGCAGCGGCGAAGATCGCGGGCTATGACGTCGGATCGGCGGCCGGACTCTTCGCGGGATCGCAGACCATCTCGGCGTCGATGGGCCTCGCCACGGACGCGATTAATCGCCTGGGCCTGCCCGCCACCGAGACCAAGGCATTGCTCGACGCGATGCCGACCGCGTACGCCGTCACGTACATCTACGGCACCATCGGCTCGGCGATCATTCTCGCGATGCTCGGGCCGAAGCTGCTCAACATCGATCTCGTTGCCGCGTGCAAAGAGTACGAGCAACAGCTCGGCGGAACGGCCGAACTCGGCGGGCCGGGCAGCGGATGGCACCAGTTCTCGCTGCGCGCGTATCGCGTCGCTGATCAGGGCCGCGCAGCCGGCATGAGCGTGAGCCAGCTGGAGGCGCTGCGGCCCGCCGGCGCGCGCCTTTTCATCGAACGCATCCGGCGCGAGGGCAAGATTCAGGAAGCGAAGCTCGACGATGTGCTTCAGCCGGGCGATGTGGTCGCGGTCGTCGGGCGGCGCGAGCATCTTGTCGATTTGCTCGGCGGCACGGCGACCGAAGTGGATGACGCCGAACTGCTCGCGGTGCCGGTTGAAGGCGTCGACGTCTATATCACCAGCAAGAACGTCGAAGGGCGCACGCTCGCCGAACTCGGGCAAACGCCGGGCGCGCGCGGCGTGTTCATCCGGCGCATCAAGCGCGGCGCGACGGAGACGCTGATTCCCGTGCTGCCGAGCACCAAGCTGTATCGCGGCGACACCGTGACGCTCGTCGGACGCACGCAGGATACGACTGCGGTGGCGAACGCAGTAGGCGTCATCGACCGCCCGAGCGACATGGCTGACATGGCGTTCGTCGGTCTCGCCATCACGCTCGGCGCGCTCATCGGCGCAATCGTGATCCGCTTCGGCGCGGTGCCTATCACACTCTCGACGGCGGGCGGCGCGCTGATCGCGGGCATCATCTTCGGCTGGCTGCGCGCGATCCATCCGACGTTCGGGCGCATTCCGTCGCCGACCATCTGGTTCATGAATTCAGTAGGACTGAATGTATTCATCGCGGTCGTCGGCATATCGGCGGGCCCCGGCTTCGTCGCGGGCCTGCAAAAGCTCGGCGTGAGCCTGTTTCTATGGGGCATTTTCGCGTCGTCGGTGCCGCTCATCATCGGCATGTATATCGCGAAGTACGTCTTCAAGTTCCATCCGGCGATTCTGCTCGGCATCTGCGCGGGCGCGCGCACGACGACGGCCGCGCTCGGCATGATCTGCGATGCGGCCAAGAGCCAGGTGCCGGGCCTGGGCTACACGGTCACGTATGCGGTCGGCAATACGCTGCTCACCATCTGGGGGATGGTCATGGTGATGCTGATGACGTGAACGCGGACGCTGCGTGTCTCATCGTTTTTTCCTGTACCTGATTGCTCTTTTACTGGGGGTGTTGGATGTCAAAGTCCTCGAAGTCCGGTTCCGACGATCGTGCAGCGATGGCCTCGCTCAGCCCGTTCGAACTCAAGGACGAACTCATCAAGGCAGCGGGCGGCGGCGTGGTGGAGCGTCCCGCGAACGTCGCGATGCTCAACGCGGGCCGCGGCAATCCGAATTTCCTCGCGACCATTCCGCGCCACGGCTTCTGGCAACTCGGTCTCTTCGCGATGCGCGAATCGGAGCGTTCCTTCGCGTACATGCCCGAAGGCATCGGCGGTTTTCCGAAGCATGAAGGTCTCGAAGAACGCTTCGAAATCTTTGCGCGCGAGAACAAGGGCACGCCGGGTATCGCGTTCCTGACGGGCGCGGTGTCGTATGTGCGAGATCAGCTCGGCCTGAACGCAGGCGACTTCCTCTATGAGATGTGCGAAGGCATTCTCGCTTCGAACTATCCGGTTCCGGACCGCATGCTCAAGTTGTCGGAGGTCATCGTCGGGCAATATCTGCGGCGCGAGATGATCGGCAAGCATCCGTTCGTCGGCGACTTCGACATCTTCGCGGTCGAGGGCGGCACCGCCGCGATGACGTACATCTTCAACACGATGCGCGAGAACTTCCTCATCAAGCAAGGGGACACCATTGCGCTCGGCATGCCGATTTTCACGCCGTACATCGAGATTCCGAAACTCAACGACTACAAGCTCGAAGTCGTGAATCTCAATGCGGACGTCGCGCAAGGCTGGCAATATTCGAAAGAGGAACTGGACAAGCTGCGCGATCCGAAGATCAAGGCGTTCTTCCTCGTCAATCCGAGCAATCCGCCTTCCGTGAAGATGGACGACGAGAGCCTGAGGTATATCGCGGAGATCGTGAAAGAGCGGCCCGATCTCATTCTTCTGACCGACGACGTGTATGGCACCTTCGCCGACGACTTCGTGTCGCTCTTCGCACTGTGTCCAAAGAATACGATTCTCGTGTACTCGTATTCGAAGTACTTCGGCGCGACGGGCTGGCGGCTCGGGACCATCGCCACGCACCGCGAGAATATCTTCGATGAACAACTCGCCGCGTTGCCGAAAGAGCAGAAGGCGATCTTGCACGAGCGTTACGAATCCATCACGACGGAGCCGGACAAGCTCAAGTTCATCGACCGGCTGGTGGCCGATAGCCGTACCGTGGCGCTGAATCACACGGCGGGGCTGTCTACGCCGCAACAAGTGCAGATGGTGCTGTTCTCGCTCTTCTCGCTGATGGACACGCCCGACGCGTACAAGAACGCGCTCAAGCGGCTCATTCGCAATCGCAAGCAGGCGCTCTATCGCGAGATCGGTATTCCGCTGGAAGACGACGACAAGAATCTCGTCGATTACTACACCATTCTGGATATGGAATACCTCGGCGAGCGCATGTATGGCCGCGACTATGTCGACTGGGTCATGAAGAACACGAAGCCGACAGAGCTGCTCTTCAGGCTCGCGCAGGAAGCGCGCGTCGTGCTGTTGCCGGGGCGCGGCTTCGGCACGCAGCATCCTTCGGGACGCGTGTCGCTCGCCAATCTCAACGAAAGCGACTACATGCAGATTGGCCGCGCGATTCGCAAGATGCTCGATGAGCACGTCGCGCAATATCAGGCGCAGAACGGCAAGAAAGGCAAGTAGAAGACAATCGGGCCGCGCAAGGCGGCCCGATTGTCCAAGCCATCTGGCGCGACGCTTAGAACTTGTGGCGCATGGCGATGCGGAACGCCAGTTGATTGTTCTCGCCCGCGCCCGACGTGCCGAAGTAGCTCGACGACGAGGAACCGATCGACGCCTGATTCTCCACGCCGTTGTTCGAACCCGAGGCTTTCTGATAGATGGCGAGCAGGTACACGTCGGTGCGCTTGCTCAACGCATAGTCGAAGCTCGCGTCGATCTGGTGCCAGTGGCCCTTCAGGTTGTCGTACAGGTCCATGTAGGTGTAGCCGAGACCCGCCGTCATCACGGGCGTAATGGCGTACTTGCCGCCGATATCGAACGCATTGATACGCGAGCTCGAACCGACGATCGGCTCGAAGCGCGTGTTCGTCCACAGGCCGAAGACGGTCGCCGCGCCGAACGCGTAAGTCGCGCCGACGCCGAACGAGCGCAGGTCCTTCGCGTTGTTGGTCGTGCCGGTGGTGTTGATGTTGGCGATCGTCGAGCTGAATGCAGGCGTCGCAGCCGTCGGATAGTGAATGTCCGTGTACGCCGCGCCGATGCCGAGCGGACCGGCCTTGTAGTTCAGGCCGAAGCTGTAGGCGCGCGAGGAGCCCTGAGTGGTCGTGGTGCCGACGGTCGTGTTGGGCGTGCCCGCGAACGCGCCCGCCGTGTTCGAGAAGCCATACAACGCGCCGAACGTGAAGCCGTAGAAGTTCGCGCTCGAGAACTTGACCGCGTTGTTGATCCGGCTCGACGTCAACTGGTCGAAGTCGTTCATGTGGTACCCGTAGTTGCCGGCGACGGTCTGGCCGCCGATGGAATACGCGGAGCCGAGATAGTCGGTGCTGAAGCTGTATTGACGACCGAACGTCAGCGAGCCGACGTCGTTCTTCGAGATACCCACATAAGCCTGACGGCCGAATTCCGCGCCGCCCTGACCAAGCGTGCCCGTGCCGCTGTTGAAGCCGTTCTCCAACGTGAAGATCGCCTTGAGGCCGCCGCCCAGGTCTTCGGCGCCACGCATGCCCCAACGGCTGGCCTGAGCCACGCCGTCGTCGTACTTCACGAGCGACTTGCCGGCGCGCGTCGTGCTGGTCGAACTGTTGTTCACATAGCTGATGCCGGCGTCGATGATGCCGTACAGCGTCACGCTGCTCTGTGCATGAGCGGACGTGGCGAGGGTGGCGAAAGCGGCGAGGGCGGCAATAGCCAAAAGATTCTTCTTCAAAACGTGCTCCGTGAGTTGGTTCGCGGTGTGTGGTCGCGCTGCAAGGGCAGCGCCTGTCGGCGGCGCGTCGCGCTCTGTCCGGCGCGTGGCGGCGACGGGCGCAAATTTAGCGATGACTGAAGAAAGAAATGTGACAGGGTTTACCTCGACCTCGCGTGTCTCGCCCGTGCAACGGGGCTGGCGCATCGCGCTCGGGTGTGCCAACGCGCGCACGCGTGGCCGCGCTATGCTGGGCGGGTCATCACCGCGAGCGCATAGACATGGACGAACAGGGAATCCGCGAACTGGAGGAACGGCTGAGGCAGGCGATGATCGCCTCGGACGTGAAAGCGCTCGATGCGCTTCTCGCCGACGACCTGAGCTTCGTCGACGCAACCGGCAAGGTCTGGACGAAGGCCGACGACCTGAACGGGCATCGCTATGGCATGCAGCGCATCGACACGCTGAGGATCGAGGAGCAAAGCATCCGCGTGTACGGCGCGTTTGCGATTACGGTGACGCGCGTGACGATATCCGGCACGTTCGGCGGCGCCCCGTTCACGGGCAGCCTGCGCTATACGCGGACTTGGGGCGAGACCGCAGGCGCCTGGCGCGTGGTCGCGGCGCAATGCGGTCTCATGGCTTTCTAGAAACTAAAGAACGATTAGGCCGACAGCAGCGAGCCCGTGCGATACGCCTTCGCGCCCGCGATGCGCGCGACTTCGAGACCCGCCGTCGCGAAGCGCGTGATATGCCGCGCGTACATGACGCCCGACGTGCTGCACTTGACCGTGGTCACCGTGTCGGTCAGCGGATCGACGATATCGGCGATCGCTTCGCCCGCGTCGATGAACGCGCCCACTTGCGCGCGAAACACGAGCACGCCCGACACGGGCGCGACAATCGGCTCCGCGCCTGCGAGCGGCGTCGCGGGGAACGCGAGCGCGGGCAGCGGCGCTTGCGGCGCATCGATCACGCCGCGGTGAATCAGGTAGTTGACGATTGCCTGCGCGTCCTTGTCCGCGAGTTCGTGCGACACGTCATGCTGGCTGCGCAATTCCACCGTCACGGAGATGCCGCCGTTCGGAATCGGGAAGCGGTCGCCGTAACGCGCGCGCAGATCCGACCAGCAGAAGCTGTGAATCTCGTCGAACGGATTGCCGACCGAATTCAGCGCGAGCAGCGATGCCTTCGAGTCCAGATAACGCGCGAGCGATTCCACTTCTTCCCAGATGTCCGGGTTCGTGTACAGATGCAGCGCGGCGTCAAGGTCGCAGTGCAGGTCGAGCACGACGTCCGCGTCGTAGGACAGCTTTTGCAGCGCCAGGCGTTGCGATTCGAGCTCGGTGCGCGGCGTCTGTTCGTCGAGCGCCTCTTTCATCGCGGCGCGCACGGCGAGGCGGTTCGCATCCGCGTCGTTGGTCAGGCGCGCTTCGATGCGCGGCGCGATCAGCGCGGCGAGATCGTGGAAATTGCGGTTGAAGTTGTGACCGCTGTTGGTATCGAACCGGCCGAGCAGATTGCCGTGCAGGAATTGATTGAGGCCGATGGGATTCGGCACCGGCACGATCACCACTTCGCCGCGCAGCTTGCCGGCGGCTTCGAAAGCGGCGAGCTGGCGGCGCAGCTTCCACGCGACCAGCATGCCCGGGAGTTCGTCCGCGTGCAGCGACGACTGAATGTAGATCTTCTGTCCGTCACCCGGACCGTAATGGAAACTGGCGATGCTGCGTGAGGTGCCGAGCGTCGGCGAGATGAGCTGGTGAGTTCTGGTCTGCATAGTGTTCGCGCGCACGCGAGTGCGCGAGGTCTTGCCTCGATGGTTGCTGGACGGGCTGAGGCGCTCCGATGCGGGGCGAGTGGGGCGCCGCGGTGTCTCCGTCCGCCGGCGCCGCCTCAGACGTTCGATCTTAGCCGAAATCGGCGCGGCGGGCGGCCGGCTTGTCGGCACGGGCCGAACGGCGCGCAATAAAAAACGGGCTCCGCGGAGCCCGTTCGTTCTTTGGCTGCTTCCGGAGAATTAGCCGCCGTACACGTCGAAGTCGAAGTACTTCTTCTCGATCTTCTTGTACGTGCCGTCCTTGATGATGTCGGCGATCGCCTTGTCGATCTTCGTCTTCAGGTCGGTGTCTTCCTTGCGCAGACCGATACCGGCGCCATTGCCGAGAATCTTCTCGTCGACGATATCCTTGCCCGCGAAATCGTAGCCCGCGCCGCGGGGCGTCTTCAGAAAGCCGATGTCGGCCTGCACTGCGTCTTGCAGCGCGGCGTCCAGACGGCCCGAGGTCAGGTCGGCGTAGACCTGGTCCTGGTTCTGGTACGGCGTGACGGTCACGCCCTTCGGCGCCCAGTACGTCTTGGCGTAGGTTTCCTGAATCGTGCCCTGCTCGACGCCCACATTCTTGCCCTTCAGGCTCTCAGCCGTCGGCAGAATGCCGCTGCCTTTCTTCGCGACGAGGCGCGTCGGCGTATTGAAGAGTTTGCTGGAGAAAGCGATCTGCTCGGCGCGTTGCGGCGTCATGGACATCGACGACAGCACGCCGTCGAACTTCTTCGCCTTCAGCGCGGGGATCATGCCGTCGAAATCGTTCTCCACCCACACGCACTTGGCCTTCAGGCGCGCGCAGATTTCATTGCCGAGATCGATGTCGAAACCGACCAGCTTGCCATCCGAACCCTTCGATTCGAACGGGGGATAGCTTGCGTCGACGCCGAAGCGGATCGTCGAATAGTCCTTGGCATGGGCCGTGACGGCGGTGAACGACGTGACGGCGAGAAGGGACATCGACAAGGCGGCAAGCAGTTTCTTCACTGTTTTAACTCCAGAAGGTGGTCAGTTCGGCCCGGAAGGTCTCGTTCCGGTGCCGTCCGGCGAGGCGGGCGGTCGCCTGAAACAGGCCGGAAGGCGCGCATTCCGCGGATCGTGTCCGTGCAGAATCGGCAGAAGGTTACCAAGCCAAAATAGTTCGGAACCTAGTGAAACCCCGAATAGAGCTTTTCCTCCTTTCGGCATCCGCTTTCGAGCGCGCCGGCCGTCCCCGAACCCGCCGCGCCGCGAGGATGATCCATCCGGTTAAGATGCGGCCTTCGCTTTGCGCGCCTCGAAGTCGAACGCCGCGCATCGCCAGATAACAGCCCGACATGAATCAGGAGACGACACCGATGCCCACCTCACCCGCGGCGACTTCCAGCCGCGCATCCGCCGATGCCGCGCCGCCCGCGCTGTCCGCCGGCATGATTTCCGCGCGCCTCGACCGGCTGCCCGCCACGCGCACGGTATGGACGCTCGTCGTGCTGCTGAGTCTCGGCTTCTTCTTCGAGCTTTACGACTTGCTGTATTCGGGCTATGTCGCGCCGGGTCTCGTGCGAAGCGGCATTCTGACGCCCACTACGAACGGCTTCTTCGGCATGACGGGCGTGGCGAGCTTCATCGCGTCGCTGTTCGCGGGGCTCTTTATCGGCACGGTCGCGTGCGGCTGGCTCGCCGACCGCTTCGGGCGTCGCGCGGTGTTCACGTATTCGCTGCTGTGGTACACGGCAGCCAACGTCGTGATGGCGTTTCAGGAGACCGCGACGGGCCTCAACTTCTGGCGCTTCATGGCGGGCGTGGGCATCGGCGTGGAACTCGTGACCATCGGCACGTATATCTCCGAACTCGCGCCGAAGCACATTCGCGGCCGCGCGTTCGCGTGCGAGCAGGCGGTGGGCTTCATGGCGGTGCCGGTGGTCGCGTTCCTCGCGTATCTGCTCGTGCCGCGCGCGCCGTTTCACATCGACGGCTGGCGCTGGGTCGTCGTGATCGGCGCGCATGGCGCGCTTTTCGTCTGGTGGATTCGCCGCCGCTTGCCCGAGAGCCCGCGCTGGCTCGCGCAGAAGGGGCGGCTCGACGAAGCCGACCGCGTGATGTCCGCGCTCGAAGCGCAGGTGCAGCGCGAATACGGCAAGCCGCTGCCGCCGCCCGCCGAGCCGGAGCCGGTTCTGGACGCCGAGCGCGCGAAAGGCGGCTCGTTCGCCGGCATGTGGCGCGCGCCCTATGGCAAGCGCGCGACGATGATGATCATCTTCAACGTGTTTCAGACCGTCGGCTTCTACGGTTTCGCGAACTGGGTGCCGACGCTGCTCATCAAGCAGGGCATCACGGTGACGTCGAGCCTGATGTATTCGAGCATCATCGCGATCGCCGCGCCGATCGGCCCGATGATCGGCCTCGCGATTGCCGACAAGATCGAGCGCAAGACGGCCATCGTCGCGATGGCGGCGGCCAATATCGTGTGCGGGCTGATATTCAGTCAGTCGTCGAATGCCGCGTTTTTGATTGCGATGGGCGTCGGACTCACGCTGTCCTCGAACATCATGTCGTACAGCTTTCACGCTTATCAGGCCGAGCTTTTTCCGACGAGCATCCGGGCGCGCGCGGTCGGCTTTGTCTATTCGTGGAGCCGATTTTCCGCGATCTTCACGTCGTTCATCATCGCGGGCGTGCTGAAGGGTTTCGGCACGACGGGCGTGTTCGTGTTCATCGCGGGTGCCATGCTGATCGTGATGGCGGCGATCGGGCTGATGGGGCCGCGAACGCGCGACATGGCGCTCGAGAAGATCTCGCATTGAGAGGCGACGGCGTGCCGATTGCTGCGTGTGGGCGTTCTGTATGCCAGAATCCGCAGAACGTTCCTTGTTAAAGCCAACAATTCGAATATGTCCGACACGCTCACCCCAGTCGAAGCAGATCATGCGATGCGCAACTGGATCTATCGATCCGAAGGCCGGATTCGGATCGGTTCCGAGCTGCACAAGCGCATGTTCTGCGAGATGCTGCTGACGACGCACAACCCTTATAAGCCTGCCGTCATCGAGTGGCCGAAGCTGGACCCGGCGGCGCTCAGGCGCGTCACGTCGCTGCCCATCTGGGATATCGCGGTGCAGACCGAAGGCCGCGCGTCGATTCGCGTGGCGACGTATGCGGCGAGCGTGTCCGACCCGCTGCTCAACGAAGCGCTCTGCATGAACGGCGGCGAGGAGGCGCGGCACAAGCTCGTGCTGTCGAAGCTCGTCGAGGCGTACGGCATCGAACTCGCGCCCGAGCCGCCGTATCCCGCGCCCGACGACGCCCTGCGCGCGTGGATGCTCACGGGCTACAGCGAGTGCATCGACAGTTTCTTCGCCTTCGGTCTTTTCGAGGCGGCGCGCCAGTCCGGCTATTTTCCGGAAGCGCTCGTCGAGACGTTCGAGCCGGTGATTCAGGAAGAGGCGCGGCACATTCTGTTCTTTGCGAACTGGGTGGCGTGGTATCGGCGCAGCTTGCCGTGGTATCGCAAGCCCGGCTTCCTGCTGAAGACCGCGGGCGTGTGGCTTTCGCTGATCCGCGATCGCATTTCGCTCGCGCGGGGTTTCGACAAGAGCGGCGCGGCGCAGGACGCGAATTTCCCGGCAAATGTCGGGGATTCGGTGGCCGGGAACGTGTCGGTGGGCGCGTTGATCGATCTGTGTCTCGTCGAGAACGAGCGCCGCATGGCGGGCTACGACGCGCGGCTGCTGCGGCCGACCACGGTGCCGATGCTCGCGCGGCTGGCGCGGCGGTTTGTCAAGTAGCCGAGCTCGCTCCGGGTACTTTGGCCCGCTCCTCATACCGCCGCGACGCATCCTCCACGTCCTGCCTGAACCGTGCCAGCGCCGCGAGCTGCGCATCCGGCGGTTGCAGCGCGGCCCACAACACGTCCACCAGTTCATCCGCCGTCGTCTCGATCTGAGCCTGACTCAGGCGGCGCTTCGCCAGCGTCGCGTCCCACAGCACATGCTCCATCGGCCCGAAAACGAGCGAGCGCAAGAGACGCAGCGACACGTCCGCGCGTACGTGCCCGAGCGCTTGCCCGCGCGCGAGCACGTCCATCAACGGCGCGGTGTAGCGGCGCTGCAATTCAGTCAGCGTATCCGACAGATCGTGCTGTTTCGTGCGGCCTTCCGACAGCACCAGCGAACATAAGCCGGTGCCGTTGACGAGCATCAGCCGCAAATGCGTCCGCACGATGAACGCGAACTGTTGCCGGATCGAGCCCTCGCGCGGCAGCCCGCTCTCGAACGCGTCGATGATCTCGTCGTACCAGTCCGCGATCACGCGCGCGCACAGCGCCCGCTTGCCGCTGAAGTAGCTAAAGACGGTCGCCTCCGAAATGCCCGCGCGCTGCGCGATTTCCGCCGTGGTTGCCGCGTCGTAGCCTTTTTCCGCGAAGACATCGCGGCCTGCTTGCAGGATGTCGCGCACGCGTTGCTGCGATTTGACGCCGGCAGGCGTGCGGCGGCCGGTTCCGGTGGATTGCGTGGACATGATCGTGCCGAAGAGTGTCGGGAACAAATGTGAGCGTAGCTCAAAACCCTATTGACGGCTACCCGATTTGAGCGTGAAATAAGCCACCATTCGGCTTGATGCCCGTTGTGAGCGAAACTCAAATTCGGGCACGCCAACCCTACTGCATATCGAGGAGACACCCATGAGCACCGTGCCGGGCCTGAACTTCGCGCTGGGCGAAGACATCGACATGTTGCGCGACACGCTCGTCAACTTCGCAGCGAAGGAGATTGCGCCGCGCGCCGCGGAAATCGACCGTACCGACCAGTTCCCGATGGACCTGTGGAAGAAGTTCGGCGATCTGGGCGTGCTCGGCATGACGGTCTCCGAAGAATACGGCGGCGCGAACATGGGCTACACCGCGCACATGGTCGCGATGGAGGAGATCTCGCGCGCGTCGGCGTCGGTGGGGCTGTCGTACGGCGCGCATTCGAATCTGTGCGTGAACCAGATTCATCGCAACGGCACGGAAGCGCAGAAGCGCAAATATCTGCCGAAGCTCGTATCCGGCGAGCACGTGGGCGCGCTGGCGATGAGCGAGCCGAACGCCGGGTCGGATGTGGTCAGCATGAAGCTGCGCGCCGACGAAAAGGGCGATCACTATGTGCTCAACGGCACGAAGATGTGGATCACCAACGGCCCGGACTGCGACACGCTCGTCGTGTATGCGAAGACGGACATCGAAGGGGGCGCGAGAGGCATTACGGCGTTCATCGTCGAGAAGGGCATGAAGGGCTTCTCCGTCGCGCAGAAGCTGGACAAGCTCGGCATGCGCGGCTCGCATACGGGCGAGCTCGTGTTTGAAAATGTCGAAGTGCCGAAAGAGAACATCCTCGGCGCGTTGAACGGCGGCGTGAAGGTGCTGATGAGCGGTCTCGACTATGAACGCGCCGTGCTCGCGGGCGGTCCGACCGGCATCATGCTCGCGTGCATGGATGCGGTGGTGCCGTATATCCACGATCGCAAGCAATTCGGGCAGGCCATCGGCGAATTTCAGCTGATTCAGGGCAAGGTCGCGGACCTTTATACGACGCTGCAAGCGTGCCGCGCGTATTTGTATGCCGTGGGACGCCAGCTCGATACGCTCGGCTCCGGCCACGTGCGCGACGTGCGCAAGGACTGCGCAGGCGTGATTCTCTATACCGCCGAAAAAGCGACGTGGATGGCCGGCGAAGCAATCCAGATTCTCGGCGGCAACGGCTATATCAACGAATATCCGGTCGGGCGTCTCTGGCGCGATGCCAAGCTCTATGAAATCGGCGCGGGCACGAGCGAGATCCGCCGCATGCTGATCGGGCGCGAACTGTTCGCAGAGACGGCATAAGGGCGCGCGTCATGACCATCATCGAATCGAAGCTGAATCCGCGGAGCGAGGAGTTTCGCACCAACGCGGCCGCGCTCGAAGCACTCGTCGCGGACTTGAAAGCGAAGGTCGCGAAGATCGCGGAAGGCGGCGGGCAGGCGGCGCGCGACCGTCATCTGTCGCGCAACAAGCTGCTGCCGCGCGATCGTATCGCGCAGTTGCTCGATCCCGGCACGCCGTTTCTCGAACTCTCGCCGCTCGCGGCGTACGGCATGTACAACGACGAAGCGCCGGGCGCGGGCATCATCACCGGTATCGGGCGCATTGCGGGGCAGGAGTGCGTGATCGTCTGCAACGACGCGACGGTGAAAGGCGGCACGTACTATCCGGTCACGGTAAAGAAGCATCTGCGCGCGCAGGAAATTGCCGAGCAGAATCGCTTGCCGTGCGTGTATCTCGTCGATTCGGGCGGCGCGAACCTGCCGAATCAGGACGACGTCTTTCCCGATCGCGATCACTTCGGCCGCATCTTCTATAACCAGGCGAACATGTCGGCGCAAGGCATCGCGCAGATCGCGGTCGTCATGGGATCGTGCACGGCGGGCGGCGCGTATGTGCCCGCGATGAGCGACGAATCGATCATCGTGAAAGATCAGGGCACGATCTTCCTGGGCGGTCCGCCGCTTGTCAAAGCAGCAACGGGCGAGGAAGTCAGCGCGGAAGACCTGGGCGGCGGCGATGTTCATACGCGGCTCTCGGGCGTCGTCGATCATCTCGCGCAAAACGACGCGCATGCGCTCGGCATCGCGCGCAGCATCGTCGGCAATCTCAATCGCGTGAAAGCGCCGACGCTCGCGCTCAAGGAACCGCTGCTGCCGCGTTATGAGCCAGAGAGCGTGTACGGCGTGATTCCGGTCGATACGCGTAAGCCCTTCGATGTGCACGAAGTGATCGCGCGCATCGTCGACGATTCCGCATTCGACGAATTCAAGGCGCGTTACGGCACCACGCTCGTTTGCGGCTTCGCGCATATCTGGGGGCATCCGGTCGGCATCGTCGCGAACAACGGCATTCTGTTTAGCGAATCCGCGTTGAAGGGCGCGCACTTCATCGAACTATGCTGCCAGCGCAAGATTCCGCTCGTCTTCTTGCAGAACATCACGGGCTTCATGGTCGGGCGCAAGTACGAGAACGAAGGCATTGCGCGTAACGGCGCGAAGATGGTCACGGCGGTGGCAACGGCGAAAGTGCCGAAGTTCACGGTCATCATCGGCGGCTCGTTCGGCGCGGGCAATTACGGCATGTGCGGCCGCGCGTATTCGCCGCGTTTCCTGTGGATGTGGCCGAACGCGCGCATCTCGGTGATGGGCGGCGAGCAGGCCGCGTCGGTGCTGGCGACCGTGCGGCGCGACGGCATCGAGAAGAAGGGCGGCACGTGGTCGAAGGAAGACGAGGAAGCGTTCAAGGCGCCGATTCGCGAGCAGTACGAGATGCAAGGCCATCCGTACTATGCGAGCGCGCGTTTGTGGGACGACGGCGTGATCGATCCGGCGCAAACCCGCGACGTGCTCGGCCTCGGGCTCGCGGCGACGATGAACGCGCCTATCGAAGACACGCGCTTCGGCGTGTTCCGCATGTAACCGGATGTGATGCCCATGTTCAACAAGATACTGATTGCGAACCGCGGCGAAATTGCATGCCGCGTGGCGGCGACGGCCAGGCGCCTGAACGTGGCGAGCGTCGCCGTGTATTCGGATGCGGACGCGAAAGCCAAGCACGTCGATGTCTGCGACGAAGCGGTGCACGTCGGCGGATCGGCTGCGTCGGAGAGCTATTTGCGCATCGAGCGTATTGTCGAAGCCGCGAAAGCAACCGGCGCGCAGGCCGTTCACCCCGGCTACGGCTTTCTTTCGGAGAACGAAGAATTCGCCAACGCCTGCGAACAGGCGGGCATCATGTTCATCGGACCGCCTGTGGAAGCGATTCGCGCGATGGGTTCGAAAGCCGCAGCGAAGGCACTGATGCAGTCCGCATCCGTGCCGCTCGTGCCCGGCTATCACGGCGACGATCAGGACGCGGCGCTGCTGCAACGCGAGGCGGACCGCATCGGTTATCCGGTGTTGCTGAAGGCGAGCGCGGGCGGCGGCGGCAAAGGCATGCGCGTGGTGGAGCGCAGCGAAGACTTCATGCAGGCGCTCGCGTCGTGCAAGCGCGAGGCGGCGTCGAGCTTCGGCAACGATCGCGTGCTGATCGAGAAGTATCTGCTGCGCCCGCGACACGTCGAAGTGCAGGTCTTCGCGGACACGCACGGCAACGCGGTGTATCTGTTCGATCGCGATTGCTCGGTGCAGCGGCGTCATCAGAAAGTGCTGGAAGAAGCGCCCGCGCCCGGCCTCGCCGATGAAACGCGTCGCGCGATGGGCGAAGCGGCCGTTGCCGCTGCCCGCGCCGTGAATTACGTCGGCGCGGGCACGGTCGAGTTCATCATGACGCAGGACGGCCAGTTCTATTTCATGGAGATGAACACGCGGCTGCAAGTCGAGCATCCGGTGACGGAAATGGTGACGGGGCTCGATCTCGTCGAATGGCAATTGCGCGTGGCGGCGGGCGAGCCGCTGCCGCTGAAGCAGGACGAGTTGCGCGTGAACGGTCACGCAATCGAAGCGCGCATCTATGCCGAGAATCCGTCGCGCGGCTTCTTGCCGTCGACGGGCACGCTCAAGCATCTGGCGCTGCCGGAAGCGGTCGAATTCACGCTCGATGGCAACGTGCGCATCGACAGCGGCGTGCGCGAAGGCGACGCCATCACGCCGTTCTACGACCCGATGATCGCGAAGCTGATCGTGCATGGCCGCGACCGCCGCGATGCGCTCGCTCGCATGGCGCGCGCGCTCGCGCAGTGCGAGATCGTCGGCTTGCAGACGAACGTCGAGTTCCTGCAACGCATTGTGAGAAGCGAGCCGTTCTCGCAAGGCGAACTGGATACGGGTCTCATCGAGCGTCATCGCGATGCGCTGTTCGCGCCGTCGCCGGTATCGCGCGGCAAGGCGCTCGCGCTTGCGTGCGCCGCGCTGCTCACGCGCGAGGGCGGCGAAGCGCACGGCCACTCGCCGTGGGACGCGCTCTCGCACTGGCGCATGGCGGGCGGCTACAGCCAGGACCTGAACTGGCGCGCGGTCGACACGGACGAGGCGCTGAAGGTCGTCTTCACGAAAGGTCGGGAAAAGCGCCTGCAATGGGACGAGAAAACCGCGCGCTTCGACTGGTCGCATCGCGGAGAAACGTCGTTCACGGTTCAGCTCGACGATGCGCTCATCAAAGGCCACGTCTTTACGGACGGCGACACGTTCCACGTCTTTTACGAAGGCGCGGCGTTCGCTTTCGAGTGGCAGAACCTGATGGCGCACGCGGGCGACGCCGAGCACGAAGGGCGTCTGACCGCGCCGATGCCGGGCAAGGTGATTGCCGTGTTGGTGGAAGCGGGCGCGTCGGTGGAAAAGGGCGCGCCGCTGATCGTCATGGAAGCGATGAAGATGGAGCACACCATCGTCGCGCCGACGGCGGGCAAGATCGGAGAGATTCTCTTCGATGTCGGCGATCAGGTCGCCGACGGCTCGCAACTGCTTGTGCTGGAAGCGCAGCCGGCCTAGCGCTTCTTCTTCGGCGGGCGGCCGAGCAGCGTTTCTTCGCTCTCCGCCCGCACGAGTATCTCGACGCGCCGGTTCATCGCGCGGCCTTGCGGCGTGTCGTTGCTGGCGATGGGCCGCAGATACGCCATGCCTTTGGTCGTGAGGCGCTCGGCCGGCACGCCCCGCGCGATCAACGCGCGCGCGACCGCTTCAGCGCGCGCCTGAGAAAGCGTCTTGTTATAGGCGAGCGTGCCGTCGTTATCCGTGTGGCCTTCAATCAGCACGGGCCGCATGCTGCGCTTGAGCACCGTTGCCGCGCGGTCCAGCGCCGGCAGACTGCCGCGGCGAATCTCCGCTTCGTCGGTATCGAAAAGCGCGACTTCGGGAAGCCGCATCTCCACGCCGCCGTTCACCTGCTGCATCGAGATGCCGTACTGCGCATTCAGACGCTCTTCCGTCGAGCGGTCCAGCTTGGTCCCGCAGCCCGTCAACAACGCGAGCGACGCACATGCTGCCACCGCCAGTATGCCTTTGCCGACCATTCCGAGTTTCCTGCGTTAATGCCCGAGCCGCGATTATAGGGACGACTGAGCACAGTTTTGTAAAGAACGTTGCATCAATCGTTGCTGCGAAGTGGAACGAATCGTGCGGCTACAATGCACCCGGCTCTATCGCTTTCGCTTGTCGTCGATTCCCTCAGAGGCTCCCTTTCATGGCGATTTCATCGCGCACCGAGACCACGCCCAACGCGGCGGAAGCGGCCGAGCGCACGCGCAGGATGCAGCGCGCGGCGTCGGCGGTGCTCTATACCGTTCTCGTGCTGGTTGCGGCTTATACCGCGCGCACCTTCATTCCCGCGGTCGTCTGGGCCGCCGTGATCGCCATTGCGTTGTGGCCGGCGTTCGGCTGGCTGGAGCGGCGTCCGGTCTTCCGGCAGCGTCAAACGCTGCTCGCAGTGCTCCTGACGCTTGCGGTCGGCTTGCTCTTCGTGGTGCCGTTCGCCGTCGTTGCGGCGCAGACCGCGGACGAAGCGCACGACATGCTGCAATGGTTCCATGACGTGCTGCGCACCGGCATTCCGATGCCCGCGTTCATCGAGCGGCTGCCGACCGGCGCACAGCAGATCGCGCACTGGTGGCAGGCCAATCTCGCGACGCCGCTCGAATCGTCGCCGGCCGTCAAGAACCTGCACAGCGCGACTTTCGTGGCGATGACGCGGCATTTCGGCAGCCGCGTCGTGCATGGCCTCGTGATCTTCGGCTTCATGCTGATGACGCTCTTCTTCATCTTTCAGGCGGGCGCGAAGCTCGGCAGGCAACTGATCGCGGGCTCGCGGCGCGCGCTCGGCGCGGACGGCGCGGCGCTGTTGCAGCGCATGGCCGATTCGGTGCGCAGCACGGTCGTCGGACTGGTCGTCGTGGGATTGGGTGAGGGCGCGTTGCTCGGCATTGCCTACGCCGTGACGGGCGTGCCGCACGCGACGCTGCTCGGCATGCTGACTGCGGTCGCCGCGATGCTGCCGTTCTGCGCGCCGATCGTCTTTCTCGGCTCCGCGCTGTGGCTGCTGGCCCAAGGCTCGATGATCGCGGCGGCGGGCGTGGCGATCTTCGGGCTCGTCGTGGTGTTCGTCTCGGAGCACTTCGTGCGGCCGGTGCTGATCGGCGGTTCGACGCGCCTGCCGTTTCTGCTCGTGCTGTTCGGCATTCTGGGCGGCGCGGAGACCTTCGGGCTGCTTGGGCTTTTCATCGGTCCGGCGCTGATGACGATTCTCGTCGTGCTGTGGACCGACTGGGTTCGCGCCTGATTCATGCGTTCGGTCAGTCGCCGCGTTCCTGCACGCACACCCACGGCGACACGACCACGGCCCACAACTCGGGATCACGCGCGGCGAGGTCGGCGGCTGTTTCGGACTGCACGCGCTCGACGAGCCCCGCCGAAAGCCATTGCGTGACCTGCTGCGTGTCGTCGCTGGCGACGGCTTCGGCCACGCTGACGAGGTCGAGATCGCGCTTCACCCAGATCAGCACGCCCTTCGCAAAGAAACGTTCGAGTTCCGACCAGCCGATCTGCGCGGTTTCGGCGAGGAGCTTCACATAGAGCGGGCTGGGATTGGCGGCGTCGGTCATGGCGGGAATGCGATAAAAACGAAAGGCGTCCGACACTATAGCGCAGTGCCGGACGCCTTCTTTGCAGCCTACAGCGAATTACAGGTCGAAGAACACGGTCTCGTTCGGTCCGCGCAGATGAATGTCGAAGCGGTAAATGGTCGAGGACGTGCCCGGCTCGCGTTTCGCGATGAGCGTGTGGCGGCGCTCGGCCGGCACGCTTTGCAGCACGGTGTCCTTGGCGTTCGCTTCGGTTTCGTCGTCGAAGTAGATGCGCGTGTACGAATGCAGCAGCATGCCGCGCATCAACAGGATCACGTCGAGGTGCGGCGCGGAATCGTCGTCGGTCGCGCCGGGCTTCACCGTATCGACGATAAAGCGCAGCTTCGGGTCCGTGCCCGTGCCGACGCGCGCGAAGCCGCGAAAGCCCGACGCGCGCGCTTCTTCCACGCTCTGCACGTAGCGGCCGTTCGCATCGGCCTGCGCCACTTCGATCAGCGCATCGCCGATCGGCTTGCCTTCCGCGTCGAACACGTTGCCGACCACGGCGATGTGCTCGCCCGGCACTTCGCGGTCCGCCGCCGAAGCGGTGAACAGGCTCTTCAGGTCGAAGTTGTACTGCTCGGGCACGAGGCCGTACGCGAAGTACGGTCCGACGGTCTGGGAGGGCGTTTGCTTGAGGGTCGTCATGGTCACTCCGTCGGGGTCTCGTCCGGGCCGCGCAGCACGATGTCGAATTCGTAGCCGAGCGCGTAGTTTTCCTGCGTCGTATCGATGGAGAAGCGCGAAACCAGCCGATTCCGCGCATGCTCCGGAATGCCCTGGAAAATCGGATCGAGTTCGAGCAGCGGGTCGCCGGGGAAGTACATCTGCGTGACGAGGCGCGAGCCGAAGTATTCGCCGAAGAGCGAGAAGTGAATGTGGTTCGGCCGCCATGCGTTCGGATGGTTGCCCCACGGATACGCGCCCGGCTTGATGGTCATGAAGCGGTAGCGGCCCTGATCGTCGGTCAGGCAGCGGCCCGCGCCGAGGAAGTTCGGGTCGAGCGGGGCGTCATGCTGATCCGCCTTGTGCACGTAGCGCCCGGCGGCATTCGCCTGCCACACTTCGACGAGCGTGTTGCGCACGGGGCGACCGCCTTCGTCGAGCACGCGGCCAGTCACGATGATGCGCTCGCCGAGCGGCGCGCCGTTCTTCGCGGCATTGCGGGTGAGGTCGTTGTCGTACATGCCGAGATCGTCCGCGCCGTACACGGGCACGCGGCGGTTGCGCAGGTTCTCCTTGAGCGGGATGAGCGGCAGCGAAGGACTGCGCGACACCGACGACCGGTAGCCCGGCGACAGGTAGGGCGGATGCGATTCCCAGTCGCGCGGCGTGAGAATGGGGGACGTCATGTCACTGTCTCCTGATGTTGTGACGTGAATAGGACATTTCTGGCGACTACTTTATCGAACGCGCCGAGTTATGGAAAATGACGTTTTATGCGGCGAACCATAACGGCTCTTCATGGATACGGACTTCACCAACACGCGCGTCAAGTTCCGACACTTGCAGTGCTTCCTGGCCGTGACGCAACTCGGCAGCGTGCAGCGCGCAGCCGATAGCCTGTCGATCACGCAGCCGGCCGTGTCGAAAACGATCGGCGAACTCGAATCCATTCTAGGCGTGCGGCTCTTCGAGCGCGGACGGCGCGGCGCGGTGCCCACGCGCGAGGGCCGGCTTTTCGCGCCGCACGCGAGCGCGTGTGTGGCGTCGCTGCGCGAGGGCGTCGACATGCTGCTGCGGGAGCGCGGGGACGTGCCGGGCGCCGTGTCGATCGGCGTGCTGCCGACGGTCGCGAACGTACTGCTGCCGCCCGCGTTCGCCGCCTTCCGGCAGCAATGGCCGGCGGTCTCGCTGAGCGTGCAAACGGATTCCAACGCGCCGCTGCTCGACCGTCTGAAGGCCGGCGAAGTCGATCTGGTGGTCGGGCGGCTGTCGGAACCGGAGGCCATGCACGGGCTGTCGTTCGAGCAGATTTATCGCGAGCCGCTCGCGGTGGCGGTGCGGCGCGATCATCCGCTCGTGTTCGAAACGCCGCTCACGCCGGCGCTGCTCACGCGCTTCGCCATTGTCGTGCCGCCGTTCGGCACGCTCATCCGGCAGTCCGCTGAGAGCATGCTGACCGCGTTCGGCGCGCACGCGCTGACCGCGCTGGTCGAAACGCTGTCGGTTTCGCTCGGACGCTCGCTCGCGCTTCATAACGACGCCGTCTGGTTCGTGCCTGCGGGCGCGGTCGAGCACGACATCGCGCTCGGGCTGCTGGTCGCGCTGCCGATGCCGTTCGCCGGCACCGACGAGCCCATCGGGCTCATCCGCCGCAACGACGCCGCGCGCACGGCGGTGGAGGAATCGCTCGTGGATGCCATCCGCGAGGCGGGACGCTCGCGCGCGGCGAGCAAATGACCGACGCCCGCGCGCGGCCCGCTGTTTGCTCAGGCAGCATTTACCGCGCAAATTTCGCGGGAACAAAATACTATGACGAAAGGGCGGACATGGCGTGCTCGCGGCATCGAAAGCAAACGTTCACGGTCAACCACTCGCTGCCGCCCGGCCCTCGTTCCCGCCTCCAACCCGTGCCCGCACCGTTCGCACCATGAAGACCGTACTTCTCGTCGACGACGACCCCAGCACCATCGAAGCCTGGACTCTTTGCATGCAGGGCGAGGATTGCACTGTCCTCAGCGCGTTCGACGGCAACCGGGCGTTATCGATCCTCGGCGAGCAGGCGGTGGACATCGTCGTGTCCGACTGGATGATGCCGGGCTTAGGCGGCGCGCTGCTTTGCCAGACGATGAAGAACGACGCGTCGCTCGCGCACATTCCCTTTTTGATGATTTCGGGGCATCCAAACCCGCCGGCGTTCGTCAGCTACGACGGCTATCTGCGCAAGCCGGTGGATACGGAAACGCTGCTCTCGGCGGTGAATCGGCTGTGCGCCGCGAAGAAACGCCCGCTCTACTAACGCAGTTCGGCGAGCGCCTCGTCCATCTGGTGCTGCGCGAGCCGGTTCAACTCCTGCGGAATCTCGCAATCCAGCGGCAGCGGCGGCGTGACGATCACGCGAATGTGCCCGCCGCGGTCCGGCCAGCCTTTGGCGGGCCACACCTTCCCGGCGTCGTGCACGACCGGCACCACGGGCACTTTCGTCGCGCAGGCGAGCCGCACGCCGCCCGAGGCGAGCTTGAGCGGCGCATCATGGGCAACGCGCGTGCCTTCCGGAAAAATGACGACGGCATCGCCCTTTTTCAGCCGCGCCGCGCATTCCCGCGTGACCGCCTGATGCGCCTGCCGGATCGAGCCGCGATCGAGGCTCACCATGTCGAGTCCGCGCAAGACCCAGCCGAAGAACGGAATCTTCATCAGTTCCCGTTTGAAGACGAAGCTGATGCGGCGCGGAAAGAGCGCCATGAACGCGAGCGTCTCCCACGTCGATTCGTGCCGGCTCAGGATGATGAACGGTCCTTCCGGTAGATGCTCCAGCCCTTCCACCGAGCAGGTCACGCCGGCGATGACGCGCATCATCGCGACCATGGCGCGGCACCAGAGCTTCGCGAGCCAGTAGCGCCCGTTTCGGCCGACGAACGGGAAGAGCGGCAGGATCAGGATCGACCAGAGCGTGCCGCTGCCGAGCAGATAGGTAGCGAATAGCCACTTGACGAGAGTGCGGCGCATCGGGCGTGGGAGCTATCGGATTGAAGGGAGGCAATAAGGGCAGAAGCATAGCGTATCGCTCTTTCGGGAGCTTTCATGCGCGGCTCGCGTCCGAATGCAACAATGGTCGCCGTTCAACACTTTCGGGAAAGACGCGATGGATGCAGTGCCGGTGAATTTCGACGAGGGCATGCTCGACGTCGGCGACGGACATTCGATCTACTGGCGCGCGCAGGGCCCGCGCGATGCGCCCGCGCTGCTCGTCGTGCACGGCGGCCCCGGCGGCGCGATGAACGTGAAATGGGCGGAAGTGCTGGGCGCTCACGCGTGGCGCGTCGTGTTCTTCGACCAGCGCGGCTGCGGCAAGTCGACGCCTTTCGGCAAGCTGGAGCACAACGGCCTCGACGCGCTCGTCGGCGACATGGAAAAGCTGCGCGTCGCGCTCGGCATCGAGCGATGGGCGCTTTTCGGCGGTTCGTGGGGCACGACGCTCGGCCTCGCGTACGGCGTCGCGCATCCGGAACGTTGTACGGGCTTCCTGCTGCGCGGCGTGTTCCTCGCGCGCCAGGAGGATATCGACTGGTTCCTGTGGGACGTGCGTCGCGTGTTTCCGGACGCGCACCGCGCGTTTCTCGACGCGATCGAAGCCGCCTGCGGCCAGCGCCCGGCGAACGCGCAGGAGATTCTGACGCTGACCGAGGCGCCGCTCGCGCGCTTCGACGAGGCGGGCGCTCGGCTCGCGCGAGCGTGGACGCTGTATGAGACGACGCTATCGGTCGTCAACAAGCCGGCCACGGAACCCGCCGACGAGGACAAGCGGCCGAGCGCCGAGGCCAATGCCGCCGCGGTGTCCATGGCGCTGCTCGAGCGTCATTACATGGCCGAAGAGTTGCCGCCGCCGGCGCTGTTGCCGCGCGTCGCGCGCATTGCGCATCTGCCGTGCCGAATCGTCCACGGGCGCTTCGACATGGTGTGTCCGGCGGATCAGGCGGTGGCGCTCGCGGCGCAGTGGCCGGGCGCGGAACTGGCCGTCGTGAGCGGCGCGGGGCACTGGACGTTCGAGCCGGGCAACGTGGCGGCGCTGCGCGCGGGCGCGGCGGCGCTTGCGGAGGCGATTGCTGGTGTGTGAGGGGGCGGGCGTCTGCGACGATTGCGCGGCTGTCATCACCGGCCCGTGAACGCGCGCAGGCGAGTAAGCGAAGCAGCGGCGTGCGCTCGCCGGCCGAGGGTACTCTTGTGGCGAAGTCACGCTCGCAGCAAATGTCGACGCGGGCGTGCCGCAAAGCGAGACGCCCTGTATCGGCCTGTAATCAGCGCAGGGGAGTGATCGAAGCAGCGACGTGCGCGCGGTGTCGGTGAGTGGTCGCCAGGTCGGGAGTTGCGCTTGCGACGATGGCGAGCGCGGCCCGTCATCCGCCCGCAGCGTGGCTGGACGAGCGATCGACGCGGCGGCGTCCGCGCGGCTTCGCCAGCGCTAGTCAGTCGAGGGTGACTCTTCTGACGATGGCGGGAGAGGCCCGTCACCGGCCTGCCGGCGTGTGCGGACGAGCGATCGGGCAGCGGCGTGCGCGCGATTTGGGCGAGCGCTGGCCAGCCGAGGGTCGCGCTTACGACGATCGCGAGCCCGGACGAGCCATCAAGGCAACGGCGCGCGAGCCGCTTCCGCGAGCCGTCGCCAGTCCAGATCGACGCCTGCGACGATGGTCCGCTCGCCGCGCCGCGTCGCGATAGCGAGCGTCACGCACAGCGACGTGCCCGTCACGGAGAGATACGGCGCCGACGTAATGACCTGCTGCGGCTGCGCGCAGGCATCGACGAAATACGAGCGATTGTCCCAGCGGCCGCGCGACGGATCCGAAATCGGCGCAAAACGCTCGCTGCGCCGCTTCGCGCAGACGCCGGGCAGCGCGGGCATGAACTCGCGGCCGGCTTCGTCGAGAAAGAAACAGCTCACGGTGCTCGGCAGCGCCAGAATCTCGGCGCACGCGGACTCGCCGCTCGCGCCACCCGCGAGGCGTCGCGCCGCCTGCGCGAGCCCGGCGCGATACGGCATCAGCAAAAGGTCGCGCGTCAGGCGCTCGGTGCGGCGGGTCTGCGCGAGCGTGTCGAATGCCTCTTCGATCAACGCGGTGGCCGCGCCGCCCGGCATCAGCCCTTCGCTTGGCTTGCCGAGGAGATAGCCCTGCACGAAATCGACGTTGGCACGCGCGGCGAGCAGCAGATCCTCGCGCGTCTCGATGCCTTCCGCCACCACGAACATGCCCGACTGATGCAGCAGATCGACGAGCTTCGGCAGCACCCAGTCGCTCAGATGTGCGCGCTTCTGCGCGTTTTGCACGCGGATGAGACTGCGATCGAGCTTGACGATGTCCGGGCGCATCGTCAGCAGCCGGTCGACGTTAGAGTGCCCCGCGCCGAAGTCATCGACGGCGACGAGAAAGCCTTCCGCGCGAAACGCCCGCGTCGCGCCGGCAATGCGTTCGACGTCGATGCCGCCCGACTCCAGCACTTCGATAACCAGCTGCTCGGGCGCGAGGCCGGCATCGCGCGTGCGCTGCGCGAATTCGCGCGCATAGCCCGCATCGGTGAAGGTCGCCGGGTTCATGTTGACGAAGAGCCACTGGGCGCTGGGCAAGAAACCGGCGGCGCTGCGCAGATGCGTGAGATGGCTCAGGCGGTCCAGCTCGACGACCTTGCCGGACACGATCGCGCGGCCGAAGAGATCGAACGGACCGATCAGCGGTTCATCGTCGCTCGCGTCTTTCTTGCCGCGCAGCAGCGCCTCGTAGCCGATTTCGCGTTGATGCGAGAGGCTGAAGATGGGCTGGACGTGCGTCGAGAGCGTGATGCCGTCGACGACTTCGGCGCGCCGCATCAGTCTTCCACCCGTTCGCGCGAGGCGCGGCAGGCGCGCGCCGGCCAGCGGTCGTCAGGCAGAGCAGACGAGGGCGCGCACGGGTCGGCGGACAGAGCGGAGAACGGCAGCACGGCGGCGATACGAAACTTCGAATGGGATGCCCACGTTATCGGCGTGCCCGACACGAACTTGAGCGCGCCGCCGGATTTGCCGGTGCACGTCCCGCGACCTATCTTTGATGATGCGGTGATACGATCGCGCTGCAACTACCTGGCGCGCGGCTCGTCGAACGCTGCATTCGAACTTCAAGAGAGACATCGATGGCGCAACAGAAAACCAATCCCAAACTCGAGCAGGCGCTGACGCGCGGCGATCTTGCGATTCGTCAGGCCAACTCGGGCCGCGCCACCGCGGTGCTGCGCGCGCTCGGCAAGATGATCGTCGAGGCATCGGCGACCATCGGCGTCGAGGCGCACGTCGTCATCCACGATGGCGACAAGATCTACGATCCCGCCGACGGCGTCTGGCCGCAGCAATTGCTCGTCTCGCTCGACGGCCCGGTCGAAGAGAACGATCCGGACGAGATCCGCACGGTCACGCTGCTCGCCGACACGCCGGGTACCGTGTTCCGCTGCGAATGGCAGCGGGCAGACGGCAACCTCGGACGTCAGGAGGGCCGGCCACTCGCAATGGTCGCTTTCATTACAGACGTCGATATTCCCTGGCTCGACGAAGAAGACTAAGCCCGCTCTTTTGGCTAAGCGAACGCGGATAGCGGCTGCAGCCGCGTCCGCGTTTTCTTTTTCGGCAGCAGCTTTCGGGTCCGAACTCGACGCGCAACGTTTCCGCCGGTAGTTTTCTATTTCGCGACTGCTTAAGACTCATGTCTTATTTCGTCATAGACGGCTATTCTTCGAATTGCCTCTCGCGCGGGGTTTTGTTCAGGCTCGCCCTCGTTCAATTCACCATTTTCGTGCACGATGATTCCCGTACGGCACATGTTTATTCGAAACTCGAAGCCTACCGGTCGATAATTCGTTTTTAGAAGCTTTCCTCCACCGGCATAGCCCGAAAGTTGCTCTTGAACAGCGGCAAGCGCGCACCCCGTTATTTGACTTCGTGAGAGGCTCGACACGCCGCATTGAGGGTCCTACCTACCATCAGCCCTCATGACGCGGCACATCCTAATCGCCGAGAAAAAATGGGGTTTAACAAATGGAACGTCTGGATCTTGCCAATCACGCCGCCGTCAACCAAGCAAATCAATTCGACAGCGCACTTCGCCCGACGCTTACGGTCGTGCCCTCGCTTCAGAAAACCGAGCGCATGCCGTTTACTATTCGTATCGTCCGCGACGATGACGGGCTGCAAAAAGCCGTAAGCATCCGACGTTCTGCGTATGGGCGGCATTTGCCGGAGTTCGCCGAGAAAATGGCGGTCGAGCATTCAGACCGCGATCCCGGCACGGCTGTGCTGCTCGCGGAGTCGAAACTCGACGGCGCGCCGCTCGGCACCATGCGCATTCAAACCAATGCGTATGGCCCGCTCGCAGTCGAGCAGTCGATCACGTTGCCGGATCATCTCGCGACGAGCCGCCTCGCCGAAGCGACGCGGCTCGGAGTCGCGGGCGGCATGGTCGGCCGTGTCGTGAAAGTGGCGCTGTGCAAGGCGTTGTGGATGTTCTGCGAATTGCACGACATCGACTGGATGGTGATTACCGCGCGCGCGCCGCTCGACCGTGAATACGAGGCGATGTTGTTCAGAGATGTTTTCGGTGCGAATGAATATCTGCCGATGTCGCATGTCGGTGGGTTACCGCACCGAGTCTTGGCGAAAGAAGTGGCTGTCGCGCGGCAGCGTTGGGAAGAAGCGCGTCATCCATTGTTCAACTATATGGTGAACACGCATCATCCGGACATCGATCTGCAATCTGTCGATTTATCTTTTGATTGGGAAACGGTAGGATGCCCGGAGGCGCCGTTGATGGCTTATGGCCGTTAATGGCACCGCCGTTTTTCAGGGATGCACCAACGAAGGTAAAAAGTAATTAGCCGGACCCCGGCGCGGTCCGGTTGGCCAAAAAGGCAGCGGTGACGGCGTGCCGTCCCGCTGTTCGCCGATGCCGGCGCGACGGGGCGCTGGCGGCGTGAACGGGGGTTGTCCAGGTATGGCGTCGGTTATTCCAGCTTCCTTATCGAGATTCAAACGAAGCGGCTCGTGGATCGACGACGCGCTGTACGCCGTCGCCGTCTACGCGGTGCCGTTTCTCATTGCGATCGGCACCATCGCCACGCTTTATTTTCTGCCGCGCCAGTACGAATCGCGCGGCGCCATTGCGCTGCCACTGCGCGTCGTGGCGGACGAAGGCGAGCAGTTGCGACCCGCCGAGGCGCTCGCTGCGCTGAGCGCCGCCGCGCCCGTTCAACGTTACAGCACCCATCTTTCCGAAAAGCCCGTCTGGTTCACGTTCACTGCGCCGCCAATGGGCGGCGAGTTGACGACCACGGTGGAATTGCCTTCGCGTCATGCGCAAACGCTTGCCTGCTGGGACGCAGCGACCTTGCTCCCGCTCGGCCGAGCCGACCGCGATTCAGCGAGCGGGTCGATGCATCCGGTGAAGGCCGGCTTCTTCATTCAGGCGGGGCGCCTCACGCAACCCGAGACGATCCTTTGCCGCGGCACGTACTCCGGTCCGGCCCAGATCAACGCGCTCGCGTGGAACTGGCAGGGCCTGCGCAGTTCCGCGCTCGACTTTCAGGAAAGCTCCGGTCTCATCGCGGGCGGCCTTCTGACGCTCGCCGTCTTCGTTTTCGTCACGGCGCTCATCAACCGCGAGTGGACGTACGTCATCTTCGCGGTATGGCTCGTCGGCAATCTCCGTCTGTGCGCGAACGCGATGGGCTGGGACATGCAGTGGCTCGGCCGCGTGCTGCCGTCGGAATTCATGATGCCGCTGCGGCAGATCACGTTCGCTGCCTACTATCTGCTCACCGCCGCGTTGTTCGCGCAGTTGTTCCGTCGCGAGCTACGCGTGGTCGGGTATCGGTGGCTGCTGCGGGTCATTCAGTACGTGGGCATCGTGCTGCTCGTCGCGGCGCTTGCGTTGCCTTATTCGCTGTTCATCCCGACGCTGTGGGTCATCGCGGGCTTTGGCATCTGCGTGCTGGTGTTCTTCCTTGTGCGCCTCGTGTGGATGGCGCGTTCGCGGACCGTGCTGTGGTATGTCGCGTCGCTTGCCATCGTGCTGTTCGCCACCTTCTCGGAAGTGCTCGGGGCCGCGTTCGGCGTGAAGCTGCTCCTGAGCGGCGTCAACACGGTCATGGCCGCGCTGTCGTCGAGCATGATGGCCGCGTTCGCCATCGCCGAGCAGATGCGCGCCGAGCGCGACGTCCGGCGGCAGGCGCAGATGGAGTTGCGCAATACCTATGAAGTCACGCCCATCGGGCTTTTCACGCTCGACGAGAAAGGTCACTTCGTCCGCACGAATCCCGCGTTGCGCGCCATGCTCGACTTGCAAAAGGGCGAGTACAAGCAGCGTCACTGGCACGACTATTTCGAGCCGGGCGCGTGGGGCGCGTTGCAGGCGCTTGCATCGAAGGGCAGCGACGGCGAACTCGAAATGAGCGGTTCGGTGGAACGCGGCACCGGCGAGCGGCGCTATTTGCTGAAGGCCATACGCTCGAACGGCTGGATAGAAGGTTCACTGCAGGACACGACCGAACGTTCGAAAGCGGTCGAGCGCCTGCGGTTTCTCGCCGAGCACGATCCGCTCACCGGCTCGCTGAACCGCCGCGGCGTCGAGAAAGCGATCGCTGCGCAGAACGAGGAATCGCTGCCGTGGGCGCTCGCGTATGTCGATCTCGACCGCTTCAAGCTCGTCAACGACCTCTTCGGACACCGAAGCGGCGACGAAGTCTTGCGGCAAGTCGCCGCGCGCACCCGGGCGCATTTTGCGCGCAGCTATCCGGTCGGCCGTATCGGCGGCGACGAGTTCGTCTGCGTGATGAACGACACGTCGATCGAAGACGCCATCGCGCAATGCCGCGAGCTCATCTCCATTCTGAGCGACGCGCCGTATCAGGTCGGCAATCGCGCGTTTCAGGTGAAGGCGTCGATCGGGCTCGTGGAATGTTCGCAGGGCGTGCGCGTGCAGGACGCGCTTTCGCACGCCGACCGCGCGTGCCGCGAAGCCAAGAAGGTCGCGCACACGCATCTGGTCACGTATCGCAAGGGCGCGGCGGCGTTCGAGGAGCGCGCGGAAGAACTGAAGCTCGTCGAAACGCTGGGGCGCAATCGGCTGCCGCCCGGCCTCTTTCTCGTGATGCAGCCGATCATGTCGCTGCGCGCGCCGAACGAGTCGCTGAACTTCGAAGTGCTGCTGCGCATGCGCGCGCCCGACGGGACCACGCTGCCGGCGGGCAAGGTCATCGTGGCGGCGGAGGAATCGGGCAATATCGCGGCCATCGACCGCTGGGTGATTTCCACGCTGCTCGAATGGATCGAGACGCACCGCCATGAATTGACGAACACGCAGTTCATCTGCGTGAACTTGTCCGGCGGCTCGCTCAACGACGAGCAGTTCATGGAGGACATCTTCGCGCTCTTCGCGCGGCACCAGTCGGTCGTCCAGTATCTGTGCCTCGAGATTACCGAGAGCGTCGCGCTGCACGACCTCGAAAACACGCAGCGTTTCATTGCGCGCGTTCACGAAATGGGCGGCAAGATCGCGCTCGACGATTTCGGCGCGGGTTATACGTCGTTCAAATACCTGAAGTCGCTTTCGGCGGATGCGCTCAAGATCGACGGCGAATTCGTGCGCTCGATGTGCGAACATCCGGCGGATATCGCGATCGTCGAGGCGATCGTCGCGCTGGCGCGCAATCTCGGCATGCGAAGCGTGGCGGAGTGGGTCGAAGATATCGATACGCTGCGCGCGTTGCAGGAAATCGGCGTCGATTACGTGCAGGGCTTTCTGGTCGCGCGGCCGCAGGACAGTTCGGCCATTCTCGCGGCCCGCTCGGCGGCGAGCTTCGTCAAGGACCCGGAGGTCGTCAGCTTCGTGCAGTGTCTGTCGGAACCGGCGCAGGCCATTGCCATCGACTTCGAGCGGCGCACGCGCGCCGCGAGCACGCACTGATACTGATAATCCGCGCGTTTTCGGCGGCCGTGCTCAGGCCGCTTTCATCTCACTCAGAATCTTTTCCGCCGCAATGGGAATGCGCGTGTCGTCCCATTGCGCGAGCCATTGCAGTTCTTTTCGCGTGAAATAGCCGGCGTGATTTCGGAGCGCATATTGGAGCGCATCGACAACGTGATCGCGGATGATTTGCGGCGCATTATCGTCCGTGACGACTGCGTGAAATGCTTCGAGTGTGCTCATGTCGCGTTTGTCTCGTTCGGGCATTAAAGAAAGCCATTAAACATAACCGGCCAAAATACGCGGACGAAATAGTCGGCGCGGCTCCCCGGCGTGCGCATAGCGGGCGGTTCCTGTCTAGACAAGACAACGAGAGAAACACTACGTCATGGCCGGGAAATCCCTAATACAACGCGAGTTGTATATACAAGAACATGCGGTGAACCACTCAATGCCCGTGCGCAGGAGCCACCGTGACGTCTTCCTCCCGTTTTCGCGATACCCAGATCCGCGCCCCGCGCGGTAGCCAGCTCAACGCCAAAAGCTGGCTGACCGAAGCGCCGCTGCGCATGTTGATGAACAATCTGGACCCGGACGTCGCGGAGAATCCAAACGAACTCGTGGTCTATGGCGGCATCGGGCGGGCGGCGCGCGACTGGGCCTGCTACGACAAAATCGTCGAGACGCTCAAGCGCCTCGAATCCGATGAAACGCTGCTGATCCAGTCGGGCAAGCCGGTCGGCGTCTTTCGCACGCATAAGAACGCGCCGCGCGTGCTCATCGCCAATTCGAATCTCGTGCCGCATTGGGCTAACTGGGAGCACTTCAACGCGCTCGACGCGAAAGGGCTCGCCATGTACGGTCAGATGACGGCGGGAAGCTGGATCTATATCGGCAGCCAGGGCATCGTGCAAGGCACGTACGAGACGTTCGTCGAAGCGGGACGGCAGCATTACGGCGGCAACCTCAAAGGCCGCTGGGTGCTCACGGCGGGACTCGGCGGCATGGGCGGCGCGCAGCCGCTCGCCGCGACGCTTGCGGGCGCGTGCTCGCTGAATATCGAATGCCAGCAGAGCCGCATCGACTTCCGTCTGAAAACGCGCTATGTCGATGAGCAAGCCAGCGATCTCGACGATGCGCTCGCGCGAATCGGCCGCTATACGTCGGAGGGCCGCGCGGTGTCGGTCGCGTTGTGCGCGAATGCCGCCGACGTGCTGCCCGAGCTCGTGCGGCGCGGCGTGCGGCCGGACCTCGTCACGGATCAGACGAGCGCGCACGATCCGCTGAACGGCTATCTGCCGCGAGGCTGGACGTGGACGCAGTACCGCGACCGCGCGCAGAGCGATCCGGCGGCGACCGTGAAGGCCGCGAAGCAGTCGATGGCCGAGCACGTGCGCGCGATGCTCGCGTTCCGTGAACAGGGCGTGCCGACGTTCGACTACGGCAACAACATCCGCCAGATGGCGAAGGAAGAAGGCGTCGAGAACGCATTCGACTTTCCCGGCTTCGTGCCCGCATATATCCGGCCGCTGTTTTGCCGCGGCGTCGGGCCGTTCCGCTGGGCCGCGCTCTCGGGCGATCCCGAGGACATCTACAAGACGGACGCCAAGGTGAAAGAGCTGATCGCCGACGACGCGCATCTGCATCGCTGGCTCGACATGGCGCGCGAGCGCATCCGCTTTCAGGGCCTGCCGGCGCGCATTTGCTGGGTCGGGCTCGGCCAGCGCGCGAAGCTCGGCCTTGCGTTCAACGAAATGGTGCGTAACGGCGAACTGTCGGCCCCGGTGGTGATCGGGCGGGATCATCTGGATTCGGGGTCGGTCGCGAGTCCGAATCGCGAAACGGAAGCGATGAAGGACGGCTCCGACGCGGTCTCCGACTGGCCGCTGCTCAATGCGCTGCTGAACACGGCTAGCGGCGCGACGTGGGTGTCGATTCACCACGGCGGCGGCGTCGGCATGGGCTTTTCGCAGCACGCGGGCGTCGTGATCGTGTGCGACGGCAGCCGCGAAGCCGACGAGCGCATCGCGCGGGTGCTGCACAACGATCCGGCGACCGGCGTCATGCGCCACGCGGACGCGGGCTATGACATCGCGATCGAATGCGCGCGCGAGAAGAATCTCGATCTGCCGATGATTTCGCGATGAGCACGCTCTGGCATCACTGTCACGCGGCAACGATGACAGGCGGCAAGTATTCGACCATCGAGGACGCGGCGATTTTGACGGACGGCGGGCGCATCGAGTGGATCGGGCCGCTTGCCGATGCGCCGCGCGATAGCGGCTGCGAGCGAGTCGACCTCGGCGGCGCGTGGGTGACGCCCGGGCTGATCGATTGCCATACGCACCTCGTCTTCGGCGGCGAGCGAAGCGGCGAGTTCGAGGCGCGTCTCGAAGGCGCGACGTACGCGGAAATCGCGGCGCGCGGCGGCGGCATCGCGAGCACGGTTCGCGCGACGCGCGAAGCAAGCGAAGACGCGTTGTTCGACGCGGCCCGCTCTCGCGCGCTGGCTCTGATGCGCGACGGCGTGACGACCATCGAAGTGAAATCCGGCTACGGCCTCGACCTCGCGAACGAACGCAAGATGCTGCGCGTCGCGCGGCGTCTCGCGAGCGCGCTGCCGCTCACGGTGCGCGCGACATGCCTCGCGGCGCATGCGCTGCCGCCCGAGTACACGGGCCGCGCGGACGACTACATCGCCTACGTCTGTGAAACGATGCTGCCGGCGCTTGTCGATGAAAAGCTCGTCGATGCCGTCGATGCCTTTTGCGAGCATCTCGCGTTTTCGCCGCAGCAAGTCGAGCGCGTGTTCCGGACGGCGCGCGACCTCGGCGTGCCGGTCAAGCTGCACGCGGAGCAGTTGTCGTCGCTGCGCGGCGCGACGCTGGCGGCGCGCTACGAGGCGCTGTCGGCGGACCATCTGGAATACATGACGGAGGACGACGCTATCGCGATGGCGCACGCCGGGACCGTCGCCGTGCTGCTGCCGGGCGCGTTTTACATGCTGCGCGAAACGCAAGTCCCGCCCGTCGACGCGCTACGCCGGCACGGCGTGCCGATCGCGCTGGCGAGTGATTTGAATCCGGGCACATCGCCCGCGCTGTCGCTGCGCATGATGCTGAACATGGGCTGCACGCTATTTCGTCTGACGCCGGAGGAAGCGCTCGCGGGCGTCACGATTCACGCGGCGCGCGCACTTGGCCTGAAGGAAACGCACGGCTCGCTGGAGGCGGGAAAGGCGGCCGATTTCGTGGCTTGGCGCATCAATCGGCCTGCGGAACTCGCGTACTGGCTCGGCGGCGCGCTGCCGAATCGGGTGGTTCGAAAAGGCGAGGAGATCGCCTCGGATACGCTCGCCGCATAAGACGACGCCCCGACACTTGCGAGACTTGCGACGGGGCGCCGCTTTCGGCGCATTGCGTGGTTAAGCGCGACGTCCGCGCACCATCCCATAGATGACGAGCAGAATGATCGCGCCGATGACCGAGGCGATCCACCCCGCAGGCTGTCCCGGCTGATACCAGCCGAGCGCCCGGCCTACGTATCCCGCGATCAGCGATCCGGCAATGCCGAGCACGATGGTCATGATCCAGCCCATGCTGTCGTCGCCCGGCTTGATGGCGCGGGCGATCAGACCGACGACCAGTCCAACGATCAAGGTACCGATGAATGCAAGCATGCGGTTGCTCCTTCACGTGATTGCTGCGTGTTAGCAGATAGGTTCCGGGCGTCGCCCGGTGCTTCAACGTAGCACGGCCGGTCGCGTTTGAGTATGGCCGCGCCGGCCGTGGACGGCATAGACCGTTCGGCTAATGCGGGTAGCACGCGGGATGCCACGCAATCTAGCAGGTAGAATTCGTTGCATTGCTTCACGCACAGACACCGCACTGCACGATGACCGACTCCGCACTCCCTTCCACCGACGAGCCGCTCCACGAAGACCGCCTCTGGCGCGACGACGGCTGGACCGCCCGCGTAATCAAGAACGAAGATGATGACGGCTGGGCCGTCGAGATGATTCAGGCGGGCGAGGCCGAACCGGCGCTCGTCGGTCCGTGGACGATGGGCCGCGACAAGAAGAACCCCAAGCCGCTGGACGCCGCCGCGTTTCGCACGCTCGTGAAGACGGCCTCCGAGGTGCTGCGCCGCCATGAGCAACAGCGTCACGCGATGCTGCACAAGAACGTCACCATCGACGTGCGCGGCGAGGAGATCACGGTCACGCTGGATATAGTTCCCGATGACGACGACCCGTACGCCGACCTGAAAGCCATCGATGCGTTCGGCGCGCAACTGGCGCACGTGCGCGTCTCGCCGGCGTTCAAGCTAAATAAGGCGAGCGCGGAGCGGTGGGCCGAGAACGACTTCGCCAAGCCGAATTAAGCGGCTCGCGCTTGCCGCGAAAAAAATGCCGTCACGCGAACGTGACGGCATTCTTCTTTGCGCTGGAGCGGGCAACGGTTACTTGACGACGAACTCGATTCGACGGTTCGCGAAGCGTCCGCTGGCGGTCGCGTTGTCGGCGACAGGGTTGGCATCGCCGTAGCCCGTTGCCGTGAGCGACTGCGGCGGCACGCCGCTCTTCACGAGGAACGCGCGAACGGCCTGCGCACGTTCTTTCGACATTTCCAGCTTCGCGGGCGGGGCGCCTACGCCGTCCGAATAGCCAGCGATGTCGAGGTTGACCATCGAACCTTTCGCCGCGCAGTTCTTGAGCAGCTGCGCCGTTTCGCCGAGCGTCGCGGCCGCGCCTTCCGGCACCGTGGCGCTCGAACGGCCGAAGTTGACCACCTGCAGGTCGAGCACAGCCGTGAGTTTCGGGCCGGAGCAGGCGTCGTCGGTGGCCAGCAGCGTCTTCATCGCGCTGCGAAACGACTGGGTGGCGCGCGCCACCGCGCCGTCCACGTCGAACGAACTGACCTGGAACATGCCGCCGAGCGAGTTCTTCAGGCGTTCCGTCCAGCCGAGCTTGGCGTCCGCCGCGGCGCCGCTCAACTCAACCTTGGAACCGACGACCTTCGCCTCCGCGCCCGGCACCGCCATCAACGGCGTCAATTCCTTGAGCCGCCCAAGCCACGGGGCCGCAGGCGTACCCGGCGCCACCGAGACTTCCGCGCTGTACCCTTGTCCGAAACGATGCTCGAGCGCCGCAACGAGTTGCTGCTTTTCAGCGTCCGTGCCGACCGTCGCCTGAATGGAAGGGACGCCCGCTTCGCTGACGGAAAACACCATCTGCGCGTCCTTCGCCGCCGTCACCGGCGTGCTGGCTGCTGCTTCGCTCGCCGGGGCGGAACTGGCGGTGGCGGCCGAGACGGAAGCGGGGATAGCGGTCGACGCCGCGTCGATCGGGGCGGTGGCCTGCGAAGCGGGCTGCGCGATGGTCGCAACGGGCGTCGTTGCCGCGTTCGAGCTGAGATCGACGCTGGGGTTGTGCGTCAAGCCGCGGTAATACACGAGCGCGAGAATCGCGGCGAGCACCGCGAAAAGCAGCCACACCGCCTTGTTGGACCGCTTCGGCGCCGGCTTGCGCACGGGAGCGCGCAGCGGCGCGGACATCGTCGGCGCCGGTGCTGCGGGAGGCGCGGGCGGAGGCGGCGGAGCGATGACCGGCGGCGTGTTCCGCGCCAGCGAAGGCGCAGGCGAAGCGTAGGTCGCGGAGCCCGCTGTCGGCACGGGGAGTTCGTCGGCGATATCGAGCGTCGAACCGACTGCGTCGAGCCGCGCGCCGATGCTGCTCACGAAGCCATCCACGTTGCCCACGCCGATAGCGCTCGCCGCGTTATGCGTGAGCGAGGCGCGCATTTCGCCGATCTGGTCGCGCAGCAAGCCCGGCAACTGCGCCAAGTTCGCCTGCGAAAGCAGGAAGTGATGCTTGAGAATGCCGAACATGATGGCCGACAACATGCCCGCGAGCGCGGACGTGGCCTGCACGGGCACGCCGGTCTCGGCCGATACCGCGTCGGTCAGCGCGTCGATGCGCTGGCCCGTCGCGCGCGAAGCGAGCAGATGACCCGACGCCTCCAGATGCTTGAGGCCGGCGGTCGTCGTGATGACGTTTCGCAACTGCTCGGCCACGAAGGCGTTCGCTTCGGGCGACATGATGACGGAATACACGGCACGCGCGCCGTCGGCGAGCGCCGACCGGTCCATCACCGAGGCGACCAGCCCCGGCGCGGTGCGCGCGGCCAGTTGCTGCACGATCTGCGCAGGAATGCCGAACTTCTGCGATAACTGTTCCGCAATCTCGCTGGAGATCGCGGTGTTGACCGCCTGAACCAGATTGATACTCATCGACTGCCTATCCTTTTACTATGACGCCGAGCGCGGGCGCAATGACGTGCGCATTCTATATGTGCAGGTATCCTGAAAAGATGACGGGATATTTCTTTACATATGTGCCGCACGCACGCCACTCCATTAAAGAAGGCGCTTGCAACGCTTGACAGTTCGTTTTCAGCGCGAATGCGCGGACGAATCCGAAAAGATGCGCGCGAGACGCGTTTTCACGACCGCGAACCATGACGGTTTAGCGGCGGGCGCTTCGAGATTGCGCGCAGCGACGGCGAGCAGCGACAAGACGGATTGGGCGTGGATGAATCTGCGATACGATGCGTCGAGCGGCGAGGTCCACGCGCAAGAGCGGCAATCGTGCTTCGCGCAGGTGTTGCAGGGAGGTTGATCGCGATACATGGGAGGGTCCTGATTCGAGTACCCGCGCATGATGTGCCATCTTGTAACGATTGACGATCAGACGGTTCTGATTGAATCTCAAATGTGCCCGCAAATGGGGCAAAAAGGCATCGGATAGCCGTTCGGGCTATGACACGACTTCAAGCAAGGAGGCATGCACATGCACTATCTGCTGGTTTATCACCTGTGCGCGGACTATCTGGAGCGCCGCGCGCAATTTCGAGATGCGCATCTGAAGCTGGCGTGGGAAGCTGTCGAGCGCGGGGAGATCGTGCTGGCGGGCGCGCTGGACGCGCCGGCGGATCGCGCGATGCTGCTGTTTCAGGGTGACTCGCCCGACGCCGCCGAAGCCTTCGCGCGCAACGATCCGTATGTGACGAACAAACTGGTCGAGCGCTGGGAAGTGCGCAAATGGAACACGGTGGTGGGCGAGGACGCGGCCACGCCCGTTCGCTAGACCCGAGACGGCGGGCTCAGGCGTCCGCCGTTTCCTCGGGCCGACGCCGCGCCGCGCGATACAGGCTCGTGAGCGTGTCGTCCATCTGTTGCGAGCGCTCGAACAGTTCCGCGAGCCAGTCGACGAAAGCAGAAACGCGCGGCGTCGCCTGCCTGCTTTTCAGGAACGCGACCGACACCTTGAGCGGCGGCGATTTCCATTGCGGCAGCACTTCCCGCAGTTGGCCAGAGCGCAGATACGGCTGCGCCGCGATGGAAAGCGGCTGGATCAGGCCGAGCCCTTCGAGCCCGCACGCGAGGTACGCGTGCTCGTCGGCGACCTGCACGAAGCCGCGCATGCTCACGGTGAACGGCTTGCCATCCACGTCGAATTCAAAGTCAGCGGGACGGCCGCTTTTTTCCGGCACGCAGTTCACCGCGACGTGCTGCGCGAGTTCGTCGAGGGTCGCGGGCGTGCCGTGCTTTTCCAGATAGGCGGGGCTCGCGCACGTCACCTGTTCGAGCATGCCGAGCCGCCGCGCGATCAATCCCGAATCGGGCAATTCGCCGAGCTGGATGCTGCAATCGACGCCTTCGCCGACGAGATCCACATTGCGCATGCCGATGCCGATCGACAGTTCGATCTGCGGATAACGCGCGTGAAACTCCGGCAGCGCGGGCACGACGATCGACGTCGCGACTGTATCCGGCATCTCGACGCGCAGCCGTCCGCGCAGCCGTTCTTCACCCGCGCCGAAGCCGGATTCGAGTTCGTCGATGTCGGCGAGAATCTGCGCGCAGCGTTCGTAGTACGCGGCGCCGTCGACGGTCAGGTTCAGGCGCCGCGTCGTGCGTGCGAGCAGTTGCACGCCGACAAGCGCTTCGAGTTGTTGCACGGTCGTCGAGACGCTTGCACGCGGCATGCCGAGCGATTCGGCGGCGCGCGTGAAGCTGTTCGTATCGACGACACGCGTAAAGACACGCATGGCATGCACGCGATCGATCACGGTGAGTTTTCCTTGTTCGCGATGGATGGCGATGCGCGCGCGGCAAGCCGGAGGCGCATCGGCGAATGGTCACATCGTAAGGACCGGCGCGCGATGCGTGAATACACAAAACTGGACGATTCTTGCCTGATTCTTCCGGCAAAAAACTCGAGGCCTCAGAGCGTCGGCATTTCGCCGCGCAGACGCCCGGCGACGCCGGCGAAGTCGGTGCCCGAAGGCGCTTGATACAGCCGCAGGCCCATCTCGGGCAGGATCGCGAGCAGATGATCGAACACGTCGCCCTGAATGCGCTCGTATTGCATCCATGCGGTCGTCGCGGTGAAACAGTAAACCTCGACCGGAATGCCCTGCGATTCCGGCTCCATCATGCGAACCATGATCGCCAAATCCTGCCGTATCTCCGGATGATGCTTCAGGTACGCGAGCCCGTACTCGCGAAACGTGCCGATATTCGTGAGCCGCCGCCGGTTCGCAGGCTCCGCCGCGAGCTCGCCGAGATTGCGGTTTGCCTGTTCGACTTCCGTCTGCTTTTGCAGCAGATAATCGTGCAGCAGGCGAAAGCGCATCATGCGTTGCGTCTCCTCATCGGTGAGAAAGCGCACGCATTGCGCGTCGATCCGCATGGACCGTTTGATGCGCCGCGCGCCCGATTCGAACATGTGCCGATAGTTGCGATAGCTCTCCGAAAAGAGCTTGTACGTGGGCACCGTCGTGATGGTGTTGTCCCAGTTCTGGACCTTCACCGTATGCAGCGCGATGTCTTTCACCGCGCCGTCGGCCAGCGCTTGCGGCATCTCGATCCAGTCGCCGATGCGCAGCATGTCGTTCGACGTAAGCTGCGTGCTCGCGACCAGCGATAGCAGTGTGTCCTTGAACACGAGCAGCAGCACGGCGGAGAGCGCGCCGAGCCCGGAGAGCATCCAGAGCGGCGAACGGTCGATGAGAATGGACAGCACCAGCACGAAGCAGATCAACGCGAGCGCGAGCTTGCCGATCTGAATGTAGCCCTTGATCGAGCGCGTCTGCGCTTCCTTGCTCGCGGCGTAGACGTCCTGCCACGCCGAGAGCGCGCTGCCCGTCGCGAGGAACACACACACCCATGCCGCGCCGTGCGCGACGCGCGCCACGGCCGTCGCCCAGTGCCCGATATGCGGGACTTCGCCGATGCCGAGCGCGACGACCGCGAACGGCGCCGCATACCAGAGCCGGTGATACGCGCGATGCCGGATGAACGCCTGATCCCACGCCGCATGACCGGCCAGCACCAGCAGCCGATGCGCGATCCGCAGCAGCACGCGCGCGATGACCCATTGCGCAAACTCGGCGATGATGAAGAGGGCGGCGAGCCCGAGCAGCAGTTGCGCCCAGGGCTGCGTCGGAAGATGCCGTGAAAGCGTGTCTGGAAGCCAGTCGAGATTCATGCGTGGATCATGCCGAGGAAGCGATGCGTCCCGTATTGTGCATGAACGCGCACGGCTCGTCGGACGCACATAGGCGGCTTATCGAAAACCCCAGTCCGATGAAAATGAATTTTTTTTGGCGGCGGTTTTGGGTAAACATACTTTCACCACGACTTTCGAGCAGCCTGCCGCCCTCGTATGTCCCGCCGCCCACCGGTCGTTTCGCCCGCGAGTGCCGATGAGCTGATTTCGACGCGCATCGCCGCCGCCATGCCGATGCTCACGCCGATTCATCAGCGCATGGGCGCATTCGTGCTGGCGAACCTGTTCCGCTCGGCGACCATGCGCATCGACGAACTGGCGGACGCCGTCGGCGCGTCGATCGCGACGGCGAACCGCTTTGCGCGGGCGCTCGGTTTCTCGGGCTATCCCGCGTTCCGCGAGGCGCTCGTGCGCGGCTTCGAGGCGACCATCGCGCCGGTCGAGCGTTTGCGCTCGTCGCTGGAATCGCCGGCGAGCGGCGCGGAAGTCTTCGAATCGTCGCTCGCCCAGGCCGCAGCCAACGTGCGTCTCGCGCAGACTTCGGTCGATGCCGCGAAGGCCGAAGCGCTCGTCGAAGCCGTCCTGAGCGCGCAACGCGTGTTCGTGCTCGGCTACGGCGCGAGCGCGTTTCTCGCGGGTCTCATGGAACACGGCCTCACGCCGTACTGCGCGAACGTGCAGTCGCTCGCGCTGCACGGCGGGCCGTCGCATGCGGCGCGGCGGCTCTTCACCGCATCGCGCGACGACGTGCTCGTGGCCATCGCATTTCCGCGCTATGTCGACGACACCATCGCGCTCGCGCGGCAAGCGCGGCAGCGGGGCGTGCGCGTCGTGGCGCTCACGGACAGCGGCGCATCGCCGCTCGCGTGCATCGCCGATCTCGTACTGACGATCCGCGCCGAGCGCCGCCTGGCCGCCAATTGCGATACGGCGGTGCTCGCCGTTATCGAAGCACTGTGCGACGCAGTCGCGCATCGCGCGAAACGCTCGGTGGAAGCGGCATCGGGCTTGACCGAATTCGTGCTGCCGTGGCTCGTCGCGCCGCCGATGTTGAACGGCGCTACCGCCGTGCCTTCAGTCACGCAGTCGGCTACGTCCGCGCGCGCGCCGCGTCGCGCATCCGCCAAACGACCCACTCACACGGAGCCGCGCGAAACATGAGCGCCATTCCAGTCATCGCCATTCACGGCGGCGCGGGCACGATCCTGCGCTCGGCCATGAGCACCGACGCCGAAGCGCGCTATCACGCGGCGCTCGGCGACATTCTGCTCGCGGGCCAGCGCGTGCTCGCCGATGAGGGCAGCGCGCTCGATGCCGTGACCGAAGCGGTGCGCCTGCTCGAAGACTGTCCGCTCTTCAACGCGGGCCACGGCGCGGTGTTCACCGCAGCGGGTACGCACGAACTGGACGCGTCGATCATGGATGGCGCGACGCTCGACGCCGGCGCGATCAGTTGCGTCACTCGCGTGAAAAACCCCGTGCTTGCTGCGCGCCGCGTGCTCGACGTGAGCGAACACGTGATGTTCACGGGCGCAGGCGCCGAGGCGTTCGCGCAGGCGCAAGGGCTAGAGTTCGTCGATCCGTCGTACTTTCATACCGATGCGCGCTATCAGCAATGGCTCGACGCGCGCGGCAAGTCCGGCACGCTTCTGGATCACGATGCCGCCACACGAGCCGCACAGCGAAGCGGCGAGGACGACCCCATCGATCCGAAGAAGAAGTTCGGCACGGTCGGCGCAGTGGCGCTCGATGCACGCGGCCATCTCGCGGCGGCCACGTCCACGGGCGGCATGACCAACAAGCAGGCGGGCCGCGTCGGCGATGCGCCGTTGATCGGCGCGGGCTGCTATGCGAACGACGCGACGTGCGCGGTATCGACCACCGGCACCGGCGAGATGTTCATCCGCATGCTCGCGGCCTACGACGTCTCCGCGCAGATGGAATATTGCGGCCTGACGCTCGAAGCCGCAGCCGAAGACGTCGTAATGAAGAAGCTCCCACGCATCGACGGACGCGGCGGTCTTATCGCCGTCGATGCGCACGGCAACGTCACGCTGCCGTTCAACACCGAAGGCATGTATCGCGGGTTCGCGCGAGTCGGCGAACAGGCGGTCACGGCCATTTACCGCTCATGAGCGCGACGCCGACACTGCCGGACTCGCGCGTCATCGACGTGCGCGATCTGTCCGTCACATTCCGCTCGCGATCGCGGACCGTGGAAGCGGTGCGCAACATCACGTTCAACGTGGATCGCGGCGAGACGCTCGCGATCGTCGGCGAATCGGGATCGGGCAAATCCGTGACGTCGCTTGCATTGATGCGGCTCGTCGAGCATGGCGGCGGTTCCATTGCATCGGGCAGCATCGCGTTCCGGCGACGCAATGGACAGGTGCTCGACCTCGCGCGCGCGTCGTCGGCCACGATGCGCGGCGTGCGCGGCGCGGATATCGCGATGATCTTTCAGGAGCCGATGACATCGCTCAACCCGGTGTTCACGGTGGGCGACCAGATTGCCGAGGCCATCGCACTGCATCAGAACAAGAGCCGTGCGGAGGCGCGCGCCGAAGCGTTGCGGCTGCTCGATCTCGTGCGCATCCCCGAAGCGCGCCGCGTATTCGCGCGTTATCCGCATCAGTTGTCGGGCGGCATGCGCCAGCGCGTGATGATCGCCATGGCGCTTTCCTGCAAGCCCGCGCTCTTGATCGCCGACGAACCGACCACCGCGCTCGACGTGACCATTCAGGCGCAGATCCTGCAACTCGTGCGCGGCTTGCAGGACGAGATGAACATGGCGGTGATCTTCATCACGCACGACATGGGCGTGGTGGCGGAAGTGGCGGACCGCGTGCTGGTGATGTATCGCGGCGAGAAAGTGGAAGAGGGCCGATCCGACGAACTGTTTCGGAGCCCGAAGCATGCATACACGAAGGCATTGCTCGCTGCGGTGCCGACGCTCGGCGCAATGCGCGGCACCGACCGTCCCGCCAAGTTCCCGATTCTCGAAGTCGCTCCGGCAGACGTGGCCCCCGACGACGCGAGCGCGCTGCGGCCATCGGCGGCAGTGGAGCACGAAGTGCAGCCCGCCGTCGATGAAAGCAGTCAGCCGATTCTGCGCGTGCGCGATCTCGTCACGCGCTTTCCTGTGAGAAGCGGCATCTTCGGGCGCATGACGGCGGCGGTGCATGCCGTCGAACGCGTGAGCTTCGATCTGCGCCGCGGCGAAACGCTTGCGCTCGTCGGCGAATCGGGCTGCGGAAAATCGACCACCGGGCGCTCGCTGTTGCGCTTAGTGGAAAGCCAGAGCGGTTCGATCGAATTCGACGGACGCGACATCAGCGCGCTTCAAGGCCCCGAGCTGCAAGCGTTGCGGCGTAACATCCAGTTCATTTTTCAGGACCCGTTCGCATCGCTGAACCCGCGTCTCACGGTCGGCTTTTCGGTGATGGAGCCGCTGCTCGTGCATGGCGTCGCGAGCGGCAAGGAAGCGCAGGCGCGCGTCGACTGGCTGCTCGACAGAGTAGGCTTGCCGCCCGAAGCGGCGCAGCGTTATCCGCACGAGTTTTCAGGCGGCCAGCGCCAGCGCATCGCCATTGCTCGCGCGCTTGCGCTGAACCCGAAGGTGGTGATCGCCGATGAATCCGTCTCCGCGCTCGACGTCTCCGTGCGCGCGCAGATCGTGAATCTGATGCTCGATTTGCAGCGCGAACTCGGCGTCGCGTACCTTTTCATCTCGCACGACATGGCCGTGGTGGAGCGCGTGAGCCATCGCGTCGCGGTGATGTATCTGGGGCAGATCGTCGAGATCGGGCCGCGCGCCGCGGTATTCGAAGCGCCGCGTCATCCGTACACGAGGAAGTTGATGAGCGCGGTGCCCGTGGCTGATCCTGCGCGCCGTCACGCGAAACGCATGCTGGCCGCCGACGAAATCCCGAGCCCCATTCGCAAGCTCGGCGACGAGCCGGTGGTCGCGAAGCTCGTCGCGGTCGGGCCCGGCCATTACGTCGCCGAGCATCATGTCGGCGGCGCTTATTGAGCGATGAGTCGATATCGCAGCACATCGTTGTGAACCATAACGTCAAGCCAAGGAGCCTCACGATGCCGTCCTCTCGTCCTTCACCGTTGCGCGCGCTCATATCCGCTGGCGCGTTCGCCGGATTCGCTGCATTCGCCGCGCTCGGTCCTGTGTCCGCGTACGCGCAAAGCACTGCTGTCATGGCGGTCGCCTCGACCTTCACGACGCTCGATCCGTACGATGCGAACGACACGCTTTCGCAAGCGGTCGCGAAGTCGTTCTACCAAGGGCTTTTCGGCTTCGACAAGGACATGAAGATTCAGCCCGTGCTCGCGACGAGCTACGAGGCGAGTCCCGACGCGAAGGTGTACACCATTCATCTGCGCCAGGGCGTGAAGTTCCATGACGGCACCGACTTCAATGCGGAAGCCGTGAAGGCCGTCTTCGACCGCGTGACCGATCCCGCGAACAAGCTCAAGCGTTACAACCTGTTCAACAAGATCGACAAGACCGAAGTGGTCGATCCGTACACGGTGAAGGTCACGCTCAAGTTTCCGTTCTCGGCGTTCATCAACGTGCTCGCGCATCCGTCCGCGGTCATGATCTCGCCGACCGCGCTCAAGAAGTACGGCAAGGACATCGCGTTTCATCCGGTGGGCACGGGGCCGTTCGAGTTCGTCGAATGGAAACAGACCGACGACCTGAAGGTGAAGAAGTTCGCGGGCTACTGGAAGAAGGGCTATCCGAAGATCGACATGATCGACTGGAAGCCGGTCGTCGATAACAATACGCGCGCCGCGCTCATGCAAACGGGCGAAGCGGACTTCGCGTTCCAGGTGCCGTTCGAGCAGGCGGCCACGCTGAAGTCGAGCACGAAGGTGGACTTGGTCGCCGCGCCTTCCATCATCCAGCGCTACATCAGCATGAACATGCAGCAGAAGCCCTTCGACAATCCGAAGGTGCGCGAGGCGCTCAATTACGCGATCAACAAGGAAGCGCTGGTCAAGGTCGCGTTCGCGGGCTACGCGGTGCCTGCTGAAGGCGTCGTTCCGCCGGGCGTCGACTACGCGACGAAGACCGGCCCGTGGAAATACGATCCGGCGAAGGCGCGTGAACTGTTGAAGGAAGCGGGCTATCCGAACGGTTTCGAAACGACGCTGTGGTCAGGCTATAACCACACGACCGCGCAGAAGATCATCCAGTTCGTGCAGCAGCAGCTCGCGCAGGTGGGCGTCAAAGCGTCGGTTGAGGCGCTGGAAGCGGGCCAGCGCGTGCAGCGCGTCGACAGCGCGCCCGACCCGGCGACGGCTCCGGTGCGCATGTACTACATCGGCTGGTCTTCGTCGACGGGCGAAGCGGACTGGGCCATCTCGCCGCTGCTTTCCAGTGCATCGTTTCCGCCGAAGCTCGCGAATACCGCGTACTACAAGAACGAAAATGTCGATGCCGACTTGCAGAAGGCGCTCGCCACCACCGACCGCAACGAGAAAGCCGCGCTCTATGCGGATGCGCAAAAGCGCATCTGGGCCGACGCGCCGTGGATTTTTCTCGTGACGGAGAAGGTCGTGTACGCGCGCAGCAAGCGTCTTTCCGGCGCGTATGTGATGCCGGACGGCTCGTTCAATTTCGACGAGATCGCCATCAAGTAAAGACCCGCGATGCTCAACTTCCTTGCCAAACGTCTGCTCGGGCTGCTGCCGACGCTCTTCATCGTCGCGGTGCTGGTGTTCATGTTCGTGCATCTGTTGCCGGGCGATCCCGCGCGGCTCGCAGCCGGGGCCGAAGCGGACGAAGCGACGGTTGCGCTCGTTCGCGCGGACCTCGGCCTCGACAAGCCGCTGCCGCAGCAACTCGCGAGCTTCTTCGGCAAGGTCGCGCATTTCGACTTCGGCAAATCGACGCGAAGCAAGCGCCCCGTCAGCACCGAAATCGCGGAGCGTTTCATGCCGACGCTGTGGCTCACGCTCGCCAGCATGGCGTGGGCCGTGGTGTTCGGCATGAGCATCGGCATCGTGTCTGCGATATGGCGCAACCGGTGGCCCGACCGGCTCGGCATGACGCTCGCCGTGTCGGGCATCTCGTTTCCTGCGTTCGCGCTCGGCATGCTGCTGATGGAGATCTTCTCGGTGAAGCTCGGCTGGCTGCCTATCGTCGGCGACGGCACCTGGCAAAGCTACGTGCTGCCATCGCTGACGCTCGGCGCGGCGGTGGCAGCGGTGATGGCGCGCTTCACGCGCGCTTCCTTCGTCGAAGTACTCGGCGAAGACTTCGTGCGCACGGCGCGCGCGAAGGGCGTGCACGAGCCGATCGTCATCGTGAAGCACTGCCTGCGCAACGCGATGATTCCCGTCGTCACCATGATGGGTCTGCAGTTCGGCTTCCTGCTCGGCGGTTCCATCGTGGTCGAGAAGGTGTTCAACTGGCCGGGGCTCGGACGCCTGCTCGTCGATGCCGTCGAGATGCGCGACTATCCGGTGATTCAGGCGGAAGTGCTGTTGTTTTCGCTGGAATTCATCGTCATCAATCTGGTGGTGGACGTGCTGTACGCGGTCATCAACCCGACTATCCGCTTCAAGTGAGGACGGCATGAGCGTAACCGTGCAAGCCGCACACGACACGCAGCAGAACGTCCGCACGCCGTGGACCGAGTTCTGGCGCAAGTTCAGGCAGCAGCATGTCGCGATGATCGCGGCGGTGTTCGTGCTGCTGCTGATCGTGATCGCGATCATCGCGCCGTATATCGCGCCTTATGATCCGGAGAACTACTTCGATTACGACGCGCTCAACGCGGGTCCATCGGCTACGCACTGGTTCGGCGTCGATTCGCTGGGGCGCGATATTCTCAGCCGCATACTCGTCGGCAGCCGCATTTCGCTGACGGCCGGGTTGCTGTCGGTGGTGATCGGCGCGGTGATCGGCACGTTTTTCGGCCTGCTCGCGGGCTATTACGAGGGATGGTGGGACCGCATCGTGATGCGCATCTCCGATGTGCTGTTCGCGTTTCCCGGCATCTTGCTCGCGATCGGCGTCGTCGCGATTCTCGGCAACGGCATGGTGAACGTGGTCTGCGCGGTCGCCATCTTCAGCATTCCCGCGTTTGCCCGGCTCGTGCGCGGCAACACGCTCGCGCTCAAGCACCTGACGTATATCGAGGCGGCGCGCAGCATTGGCGCGTCGGACTGGACGATCATCGTGCGACATATTCTGCCGGGCACGATTTCGTCGGTGGTCGTGTACTTCACGATGCGCATCGGCACGTCGATCATCACGGCGGCGAGCCTCTCGTTTCTCGGACTCGGCGCGCAGCCGCCGACGCCGGAGTGGGGCGCGATGCTCAACGAAGCGCGCGCCGACATGGCGATGGCGCCGCACGTCGCCATCTTCCCGAGCCTCGCGATCTTCCTCACGGTGCTCGCGTTCAATCTGCTCGGCGACGGTTTGCGCGACGCGCTCGATCCGAAGCTGGACCGGCCGTGATGAAAGCACCGCATATCGGCACATTGCGGGCGGGCGCACGCGCAACGATAGCGGATGTCGCGGGCGTCACGGTGGGGCACTGCACGCTCGATGCCGGCGACGTGCAGACCGGCGTGACCGTCGTGCTTGCGCACGGCGGCGATCTGTATCGCGAGAAAGTGCCTGCCGCCGCGTGCGTGATCAATGGCTTCGGCAAGAGCGTCGGCCTCGTGCAAGTGGATGAACTCGGCGTGCTCGAAACGCCGATTGCATTGACGAATACGTTCGGCGTCGGTGCCGTTGCAGCGGCGCAGATTCGTTCGGCGTGCGAATCAAATCGGGACATAGGGCGTGAGTGGCCGAGCGTCAATCCGCTCGTCTTCGAGTGCAACGACGGCTATCTGAACGACTTGCAGGCGTTCGCCGTCGAAGAGGCGCATTACCGCGAAGCGCTCGCCGAATGCGAGAAGGACTTCGCGCGCGGTGCGGTCGGCGCGGGGCGCGGCATGTCGTGCTTCGAACTCAAAGGCGGCATCGGGTCGGCGTCGCGGATCGTCGCTAGCGGCGGGAACGCATATGTTGTCGGCGCGCTCGTGCTCGCCAACTTCGGGCGGTTGCCCCAGCTCACGATAGCGGGCGAGCCCGTCGGCCTCGCGTTGCACGCGGCCGCGCAAGGGCAGATGACGCCGGAGCAAGGCAGCATCATCATGCTGCTCGCGACCGATGCGCCTTTGGACTCGCGACAATTGCGACGCATGGCGATGCGCGCGGCCGCCGGCCTGGCGCGCACGGGCTCGGTCTATGGCCACGGAAGCGGCGACATTGCGCTCGCGTTCTCGACGGCGTACACCGTGCCGCACGACGCCGCATACGTCACGCTGCCGCCTCTGCTTTCCGACGCGCGGCTCGATCCGCTGTTTCAGGCGGCTGCCGACAGCATCGAACAAGCGATTCTCGATGCGCTCTTCAGCGCGGAGACCGTGACCGGCCGCGACGGACATCGGCGGCTATCTCTCACGGACGCATTGAAACCGACGCCATGAAAGTGCTGATCTCGACGGACATCGAAGGTATCGCGGGTGTGTTTCATCCCGAGCAAACGCGGCCCGGCAACGTGGAGTACGAGCAGGCGCGACGCTGGATGACGCATGAGGCGAACGCGGCGGCCCAAGGCGCATTCGAAGGCGGCGCGTCCGAAGTATGGGTGAACGATTCGCACGGCGGCTTTCGCAATCTCTTGCCCGAAGCGTTCGATTCACGGGTGCGGCTCGTACTCGGCAAGCCACGCACGCTAGGCATGATGGCGGGCCTCGAAGCATCGCCCGATCTGGTGTTCATGGTCGGCTATCACGCGCGCGCACAAAGCCGCGGCATTCTCGCGCACACGATCAACAGCACGGCGTTCGCGCGCGTGAAGGTCGACGGCGAAGAGGCCGGCGAGGCGGCGCTGTACGGCCGGCTCGCAGAAGAACGCGGCGCGCGCGTGGCGCTGCTCACAGGCGATGACGTCTTCGGCGCCGAGACCTTGCCCTTGTTCGCAGGCGCGCGCTTCGTCTGCGTGAAATCGGCGCATGGCTATTCCAGCGGCGTGACGCAAACGCCCGCTGCGGCATGCGAAGCGATCCGGCGCGCGGCGCAAGAGGTCGTCGAAGGCGCTGCACACGAGCGCTTTGGCGCGCGCCACGAAGCTTCGACACGGCACTGCGAACTCCGCGTTCAGACGAGCGCGCTCGCCGATCTCTTCTGCCAGTGGCCGTCGCTGGAACGCATCGACGCGGTCACGCTCGCCTTCGACGCGCCCAGCGCCGAGCATGTCGTTCGCACGCTCAATTGCCTTTCGGCAATGTCATTCATGTTACGGTGAAGCCCGGAAGTATCGTTAGAATGGAGCCCTTGAGCAGGCACGCTCCATCCAATGCCCGGCAGGCGAAGTGTCATGCATGACGTCAGGCTCGCACACAACGACGACACCGCGCTGGATCCGGCCGATCCGATGCTTGTCATGCGCGGATCGCTGTTCATCGACGGTCACGAAGCCGGATGCTGGGAAGCGCGGCGCGACGGCACGTGGACGGCGCATCTGCGGCACGGCCAAGGATGGATCGTCGAGCCGAGCCGCGCCGCGCTGATCGAACGGCTGGCTCGCGGAGCATGATGTCGGCACGCCCGCATTTTCATCAAGATTACTGAACAACTACATGTACCTGTCGATCATCGCGGTGGGACTCGGCGGCGGCCTCGGCTCGCTGCTGCGCTGGGCGCTCGGCCTGCGCCTGAACGCCGTCTTTCCGAACCTGCCGCTCGGCACGTTCGCGGCCAATGTCATCGCGGGCTACATCATCGGCGTGGCGGTTGCGTTCTTCGCGCGTGTTCCGGATCTCTCTGTCGAGTGGCGGCTTTTCGTCATCACCGGGTTGATGGGCGGCCTGTCCACGTTTTCGACGTTCTCCGCGGAAGTCGTCGCGCATTTGCAGCAGGGGCGGCTCGGCTGGGCGCTGGCGGAGATCGCCATCCACGTCGGGGCGTCGCTCGTGATGACCGCGCTCGGCATCGCAACGGTGGCCGTCGCAAGCTGATCGGCGACACGTTCGCGACACCTTTTGGCTTTTATCCCGCGCCCGTTTCCTACAATCCTTCCCGCGTTCAAACGCCCGACACTTCGCCGCGCTTTCAGCGGCTCGATTTTTATTGCAACACAGAAGGTGAAGACATGCCCGAGTTCCCGCTTATCGAAATCAGACCGTACCGGGCGAGTGATCTCGACGGCGTGATCGACCTGTTTCTCCGCGCGGTGCGCGAGACAGCATCGGCGGATTACAACCAAAAGCAGATCGACGTCTGGGCGCAGGCCGATCCCGACGAATGGGCGCTCGCCCGCGCGAGCCGCCCGACGTGGGTGGCGTTCAGCGGCGGCCAGCTTGCCGGATTCGCCGATCTGGAGCGAAACGGCCTGATCGACATGATGTTCGTCCACCCGGAGCACCAGCGCAAAGGCGTAGCGACCGCGCTGCTCGCGCGCATCGAAGCCGAGGCGGACGAGGCGGGCATGCAGGTGCTGCACACCTACGCGAGCGCGACAGGCCGGCCGTTCTTCGAATATTGCGGGTTCACGATGCTGCTGGCACGCGCGGTCGTCGTGCGCGGACAGCGGTTCGTGCAGTTCGTGATGGAGAAAGTGCTGTGAGCATCGCGCGTTCTGTATAGACAAGCGTCGCCTATATCCGCTAATCGGGCTAAGGGGAATCCCGGAAAGCCTCTTGTTTCGCCGTTTATGCCCGTTTAGACTGGCGTCTGACTTGTATAGACAGGATGAAACATGATTACGCTGACGCCCGGAAAACTCACGCTGCCGCAACTGCGCCGAATCGCGCGCGGCTCCGATTCTCTGCGGCTCGATCCCGCGAGCTTCGACGCCATCGACGCCAGCGCGCGCGCGGTCGCGGCCATCGCCGCGAAGGGCGATCCGGCGTATGGCATCAACACGGGCTTCGGGCGGCTCGCGAACACGCATATTCCCGCCGACCAGCTCGAACTGTTGCAGCGCAATCTCGTGCTGTCGCACGCGGTCGGCGTGGGCGAGCCGATGTCGCGCCCGGTCGTGCGGCTGCTCATGGCGCTGAAGCTGTCGAGCCTCGGACGCGGCCATTCGGGCATCCGCCGCGAAGTGATCGAGGCGCTCATCACGCTGTTCAACGCGGACGTGCTGCCGATCATCCCGGTGAAGGGCTCGGTCGGCGCATCCGGCGATCTCTCGCCGCTCGCGCATATGTCGACGGTGCTGCTCGGCATCGGCGAAGTCACCATTCGCGGCGAACGCGCGAGCGCGCTCGACGGTCTCGCGGTCGCCGGCCTGAAGCCGTTGACGCTCCAGGCCAAGGAAGGGCTCGCGCTGCTGAACGGCACGCAGGCATCGGCGGCGCTCGCGCTGTATCACCTGTTCGCCATCGAGGACCTGTTCCGCACCGGGCTCGTGGCAGGCGCGCTGTCGGTGGATGCGGCCGCGGGCTCGGTCGTGCCGTTCGATGCGCGCATCCATGAGTTGCGCGGGCATCGCGGGCAGATCGACGCAGCGGCGGCGTATCGCGCGCTGCTCGCCGGCTCGGGCATCAATCTGTCGCACGCGGATTGCGAGAAGGTGCAGGACCCGTACAGCCTGCGTTGCCAGCCGCAAGTGATGGGCGCGTGCCTCGACCAGATGCGCCACGCCGCCGACGTGCTTCTGATCGAAGCAAACGCGGTCTCCGATAACCCGCTGATCTTCCCCGATACCGGCGAAGTGCTGTCGGGCGGCAATTTCCACGCTGAACCGGTTGCTTTCGCCGCCGATAATCTCGCGCTCGCCGCCGCTGAAATCGGCGCGCTGGCCGAGCGGCGCATCGCGCTCTTGATCGACGCCACGCTTTCCGGCCTGCCGCCGTTCCTCGTGCGCGACGGCGGCGTGAACTCCGGCTTCATGATCGCGCACGTGACGGCGGCGGCGCTCGCCTCCGAGAACAAGACGCTGGCGCATCCCGCTTCGGTCGATTCGTTGCCCACGTCGGCGAATCAGGAAGATCACGTTTCCATGGCCACGTTCGCCGCCCGCAAGCTCGGCGATATCGCGAGCAACACGGCCAACATTCTCGCCATCGAACTGCTGGCGGCGGCGCAGGGCGTCGATCTGCGCGCGCCGCACAAGACGAGCGCGCCGCTCATCGAGGTGATGAACACGCTGCGCGCGCACGTGCCGCATTACGACCTGGACCGCTACTTCGCGCCGGATATCGCGGCCATCGCCAAACTGGTCGAGCAGGGCGCGATCGCGCGGCATAGCCCGTTCGCATTTGCTTCCGAAGCCGCGGAAAAGGCGGAAGCAAGCGCATGAACACGCCCGCGTATCAGGAGATCAAGGACTACATCCTGCAGCGCATTCACATTGGCGAGTGGCGCGAGGGCGATCAGGTGCCGTCCGAGAACGAGCTGGCGCGCGAGTTCAAGGTCGCGCGCATGACCGTGAACCGCGCGCTGCGCGAACTGACCGCCGAACAGGTGCTGACGCGCGTGCAAGGCGCGGGAACCTTCGTCGCGCAGCCGAAGTACGCGTCGACGCTCGTCGAGATTCGCAGCATCTCGGACGAAATCGCTGCGCGCGGTCATGCGTATCGCGCGCAGGTGCTGCATCTGGGCGCATCCATCGTGGACGAGGCGCTCGCCGGCGAGATGCAACTCGCGCTCGGCAGCCCGGTGTTTCATTCGCGCGTGCTGCACTTTGAAAACGACGAGCCGGTGCAACTCGAAGAACGTTACGTGAACCCGGCGCTCGCGCCGGAGTACGCGCGGCAGGATTTCACGACGATCACGCCGAACCAGTACCTGATGATCGCCGCGCCGCTGCAGCGCGTGGAATACCGGATCGAGGCGTCCGTGCCGTCGCCCGAAATCCGCGCGGCGCTCGCGATGGGCGAGCACGAGCCGTGTCTGTTGCTGCATCGGCGCACGTGGTCGCGGGATGCCGTCGCGTCGGTCGCGAATCTCTGGCATCCCGGCGACCGATATCAATTCACCGGGCACTTCTGACGTGACGATCATTCCTGGGGCTTCGCTCATCGCCGTGCCGTGGAAGAACGGCGGCGGCATCACGCGCGAGATCGCGGCGGGGCCGCCGGGCGCGTCGCTCGATGCGTTCGCGTGGCGGCTGTCGGTCGCGGACGTGTCGTCGGATGGCGCGTTTTCGGCGTTTACCGGCGTCGATCGCGCGCTCGTCCTGCTCGACGGCGCGGGCATGCTGCTCGCCGAAGCCGGTGGCCGCGAGCATCGGCTCGACGAACCGCTCGCGATGGCGCGCTTTGCGGGCGAAACGCCGATCCACGCCAGTCTCATCGACGGCCCGACGCGCGACTTCAACGTGATGGTGCGGCGCGACCGCGCGCGCATGTCGGTGAGCGTGCGGCGGGCCGGGCGTCATGAACTGGCGCAGGAGCACGAATCGACGTTCGCCTACTGCGCGAGCGGCAGCCTGAATATCGCGTCTGCCGACGGAACGCGCGCAATGCTCTATCCGGGCGATACCGCGCGCATCGAGCGCAATTGCATCGTCGAAGCCGCGGGCGATGCCGCGTGGCTTTGCATCGGCATCGAGGAGAGATGAGCTTGAACCTCTATTTCGCGGACCACGCGCGCTTGCCCGATGGCTGGCGGCGCAACGTGCTGATCGAGTGGAACGACGACGGCGCGCTCACACGCGTCGAGCCGGACAGCGCGGCTCCCGCTGGCGTCGAGCGGGCGAAAGGCCCGGTGTTGCCGGGCATGCCGAATCTGCATTCCCACGCGTTCCAGCGCGCGATGGCCGGGCTCACCGAATATCGCGCGAGCGCCGCCGATACCTTCTGGAGCTGGCGCGACCTGATGTACCGCTTCGCCGCGAAGATCGGGCCGGACGCGCTCGCGGACATCGCGCATTGGCTCTACATCGAAATGCTGAAGGCGGGCTACACCTCCGTCTGCGAATTCCACTACGTGCATCACGCGCAGGACGGCTCGCCGTATGCGAACCGCGCGGAACTGGCCGAGCGCGTGGTGGACGCCGCAGAGCGCGCGGGCATCGGCATCACCATGCTGCCGGTGCTCTATCAGTACAGCGGCTTCGGCCAGGCCGCGCCGCGCGACGATCAGCGCCGCTTCCTGCATACGCCCGAGAGCCTCCTCGACATGCTCGATACGCTAGCCCGCGCCCGGCCGGAGAACGGCGCGCGGCGTTACGGCGTCGCACCGCACTCGCTGCGCGCGGTCTCGGGCGAGTCGCTCGCGGCGCTCCTCGAAGGCTTCGACGCCCGCTTCGACCGCGCTCCGGTGCACATTCATATCGCCGAGCAGGTTGCCGAAGTCGATGCGTGCGTCGCCGCGACCGGCCAGCGGCCGGTGCAGTGGCTGCTGGATCGCTTCGACGTGGATGCGCGCTGGTGCCTCGTCCACGCCACGCATATGGACGCGAGCGAATGTCGCCGCCTCGCCGAAAGCCGCGCGGTCGCCGGCCTGTGCCTCACGACGGAGGCGAATCTCGGCGACGGCTTCTTCGCGGCGCGCGACTATCTGGATGCGGGCGGGCGCTTCGGCATCGGCTCGGATAGTCACGTGGGCGTCGACTGGCGCGCGGAACTGCGGCTGCTCGAATATGGCCAGCGTTTGCTGCGTCGCGAGCGCAACGTGCTGGCGTCGGCTGGCGACACGCGGCCGGCCGACCGTCTTTTCGACGCCGCCCTCGACGGCGGCGCGAGCGCGACCGGGCGGCGCGTCGGTGCGCTCGCGGCGGGCATGCGCGCGGACTGGATCGTGCTGGACCAAGCGCATCCCGGCATCCGCGGCCTTTCCTGCGACGCGTGGCTGTCCAGCGCGGTTTTCTGCGAGCATGGACAGACGCCGGTGCGCGACGTGTTCGTCGGCGGCCGCAAGGTCGTGACCGACCGCCGCCACGCCGACGAAGAGCGGGCACTCGCGCGTTATCGCGCGGCGCTCGGCGAACTGCTCGCGTAACGTTCAACTCCCGGAGCCGCAGACATGGATACCGTTCACGATTGCTCCATCTACACGCTGGAACGCGGCACCGCGCCGCTTTTGATTTCGATCCCGCATCGAGGCACGCGCATTCCGGAGGCGCTCGTCGATGAGATGACGCCGGTGGCGCGGCGCGTCGACGATTGCGACTGGCATCTGGAGCGGCTGTATGCGTTCGCGCGCGAGTTGGGCGCGTCAATTCTGCTGCCGGAATATGCGCGCTACGTGATCGACCTGAACCGCCCGCCGGACGACGCGAATCTGTACCCCGGTCGCGACACGACGGGTCTCTGCCCCGTCGATACGTTCGACAAAGAGCCGCTTTACCGCCCGGGACACGCGCCGTCGCGCGAGCAGATCGAGGCGCGTCGCGCGTTGTACTGGCAGCCGTATCACGACGCGCTCGCCGGCGAGCTCGCTGCGCTGCGCGAAGCGCACGGGCGCGTGCTGCTGTGGGAAGCGCATTCCATCCGTTCGGTCGTGCCGCGTTTCTTCGAGGGCCGCTTGCCCGACTTCAACTTCGGCACGGCAGACGGCGCGTCGGCGGCGCCGGGACTCGCGGAGCGGCTGGCAGAGGTCGTATCGCGTGACGGGCGATATACGAGCGTCGCCAATGGGCGTTTCAAGGGCGGCTACATCACGCGGCGCTACGGCGAGCCGGCGCGCGGCATCCACGCGGTGCAACTTGAACTGACGCAGGTGACCTACATGCAGGAAACGTCGCCCTATGCGTACGACGACACCCGCGCCAGCGCCGTTCAGCCGCTGCTGCGCGAATTGATGACCGTGGCGCTCGAACATGTGGCGGCGCGCTGACTGCGGCGTTCGTCACCCGCCCGGATCAATGCCTGGATTATTGCTCGTTGAACAAATATCTTTCATGAGAATCGGGGTTTCCCCTAAGTCGATGACCTCCTAAACTTCTCTCCAAGCGAAAGGAAATCAGAAAACGCTTAAAAAGCTCTCCGGTTTCCAATCGATCTCACAACAAGATATTGGAGGTCATCATGATCAAGTCATTCGTTCCGGCACTCGTCATCGCTTCGGCTCTGGCCGCTCCGACTTTCGCCTTCGCGCAAAACAACGCGCCCGTGACGCGCGCTGAAGTTCGCGCAGAACTCGCTCAGTTGGAAAAGGCTGGCTACAACCCGTCGCAAGACCGCGTGGACTATCCGCAAAATCTGCAAGCCGCTCAGGCGCGCGTGAACGCGGAGCAAGGTGCCGTTGCAACGACGTCGTATGGCGCGTCGACCGCTGGTAACGCCCAGTCGGGCGCGCGTGCAGCCGTCACGATGTCGGATCGCAACTCGGTCTACTTCGGCCACTAAGCCGGAGTCTGTGATCCCGCAGCGGATAGCGCGCGGCGGGTAGCAGGAGCAGGGCAAACGTAGTGAAGAAAGCGCCGGCCGCGTTATCGCAGCCGGCGCTTTTTGCTGTGCAGTCGGCACGCGCGAGGCCGCCGCAGCGAGGTTTCATGCGCCTGAAAGCATAATCCGGCACGCTAAGGTCTTCGTCCCGGATCATTGCCGATGCACATCCTCACGAAGTGTTTGCTCGCCAGCGCCGCCGTCGCACTCGGCCTCGCGTGTTCGCCCGCGCGCGCGGGCAATCCCGATGCGCTCTGGCAAATCGTCCATGACCGCTGCGTGCCCGCCGCCGATGGCGCGCGCATCGGGCAGCCTTGCGCCGAGGTGAACGTCGCAGGCGGCTATGCGGTGCTGAAGGACATCGTCGGCGTCGCGCAATATCTGCTGATTCCGACCGCACGCGTGAGCGGCATCGAAAGTCCGGCGCTCCTGGAACCGGACACGCCGAACTACTGGCGCGATGCATGGAACGCGCGCCATTACGTCGACGACGCGCTGCGCCGCGGCTTGCCGCGCGACGAGATGTCGCTCGCGGTCAATTCGGCGAGCGGACGCACGCAGAACCAGCTGCATATTCATATCGACTGCCTCGCGGACGACGTGGCAGAGGCGCTGCGCGAAGCGGGCCCGGGCATCGGCACGCAGTGGACGCCGCTGCCCGTACGCCTTCGCGGACACAGGTATCGCGCGTTGCGCATCGACGACGCGGACTTGTCGCGCACCGATCCGTTCCGGCTGCTGGCCGCCACCGTCGCGCAGGAAGGCGGTTCCATGGGCGATCAGACGTTGCTGCTCGTGGGCGCCGAGCGCAGCGACGGCGCGCCCGCGTTCTTTCTGCTCAACGATCACGTCGGTCCGGGCGATTTCGCGTCGTCGGAAGAATTGCAGGATCACACCTGCGCGCTGGCCGGACGCGTCATCGTCAAGCCGTGACCACACCCGCCCAGCAATCGAAGCGCTGAAACAACGCGTCGTTCCGTCCGATCGACGCCAGCGATGGTATCGAACGGCACAAACAGTGCCATGCGCGCGGCTGCGTTGTCCGTCTGACGGAAGACGACGAGCCGCGAATCGCGGTTCATGTCGGTGGCGATGTCGTTCGCGCCGGGCGGCCGCCGCGCGCCAGAACCGGTCACTCGCCGATCAGATGCAACACGAGTTCACGGTGATGCGGCGCGGCCCGATGCTCGAACACATAGATGCCCTGCCACGTGCCGAGCACCATGCGGCCTGCTTCGACCGGAATCGAAAGCTGAACGGTGGTGAGCGCGGTGCGCAGGTGCGCGGGCATGTCGTCGGGGCCTTCGGCGTCGTGGATATAGCGGCCGGGCGCTTCCGGCGCGACCGATTCGAAATACCGTTCGAGGTCCGCGCGCACGTCCGGGTCGGCGTTTTCCTGAATCAGCAGCGACGCCGACGTATGACGGCAGAACACCGTCAGCAGGCCCGTGCGGATATCCTGCAAGTCGATCCAGCGGTCGATGTCGCGCGTGACTTCGTGCAGGCCGCGCGAGCCGGTTGCGAGCGTCAGATGGTGGAGTGCCTGTTTCATGTCGTTTTCGGTCCGAGGGAAAGTGCGGATTCCAGTGTAACGGCTGGCTCGCGCGATGATGGTCTATGCTTGGCGCGTGCCGTTCACACGATCGGACGATCATGCGCAAACCGAAGATCACCGCGCTGCTCGGAGTACTGCTGGCATTGCATGCGTTCGCCGTCCACGCCGACGAGACGCTCGCCAATCGCGGCAACGACCCGTTTCTGCACGTATCGAACGCCGTTCCCGATTGCCCCGCGCCGCGCGGCCCGTTCCAAACGGAAGCAGAATGGCTCGACGAAGCGCACTATCGCATCGAGCGCGGCAACAGTTGCTGGATCGCGGGCCGCTGCCTTCTGCCGAACAGTTACGACTACGACCGCGAGATCGCCGAAAGCGTCACGCGCCGTCTGAACGCGCTGAACGCATCGCTTCAATGGCGCGACAAGACGAGTCTGTGGCTCACGCTGCAGCGCCGCTTCGTCTACGTGGACGGCTGCGTCTCGCCGGACTTCGACCGCACGCGATTCGTGGAGGGCTTGAGCGAGACGGCGGACGTCGAGAAGATCATCGACCGCACGACGGTTCTATCGCCTAAGCTGAAAGCGAGACCCTGCGCGACGCCGGCCTCGGCCGGCGATTGGCGATGATGAGAACGATGCCCGCTGACCGGCTTCTGCCGTTCGTCCGACGCCTCTTGTTAGTGCTGGCGTTAGCCGTGTTCCCGCTTCACGCCGAAGCAGCCGTGCCCGTCGTCGTGATTCCGCTGACCGGCGCGGTTGGGCCGGCGAGCGCCGATTTCGTCGTGCGATCGCTCGCCCGGGCCGCAGACGAGCGCGCGCAACTCGCCGTCCTCCGGATCGACACGCCCGGCGGCCTCGACCTTTCCATGCGCGCCATCATTCAGGCGATCCTCGCGTCGCCGGTGCCGGTCGCGGCATATATCGCGCCGAGCGGCGCGCGGGCGGCAAGCGCGGGCACGTATATCGTGTATGCCGCCCATCTCGCCGCGATGGCGCCCGGCACGAATCTCGGCGCGGCCACGCCGATCCAGCTCGGCGGCGGCGCAGCGGAGCGCGCGGCGTCGGGCGCGGCAGAGGGGGCATCGACCGAAACGCGCAAGCAGGTTCACGACGCCGCCGCGTATATCCGCGGCCTCGCGCAATTGCGCGGCCGCAACGCGCAGTGGGCCGAACGCGCGGTGCGCGAGGCCGTCGCGCTCTCGGCCAACGAGGCGCTCGCGCAGAAGGTGATCGACCTCACCGCGACCGACATCCCCGATCTGCTCGCCAAACTCGACGGCCACCGCGTGCACACGGCGCAGGGCGAGCGCGTGCTGACGACGCGCGAGGCGAGCGTCGTCGCGTTCCAGCCAGACTGGCGCAACCGCTTTCTCGCGGCGATCACGGACCCGAGCGTCGCGCTCATACTGATGATGATCGGCATGTACGGCCTCTTCTTCGAGTTCGCGAATCCGGGCTACGTGCTGCCGGGCGTCGCGGGTGCGATTTGCCTGCTCGTCGGCCTGTTCGCGCTGCAATTGCTGCCGGTGAGCTACGTGGGCCTCGGCTTGTTGATGCTGGGCATCGGCTGTCTTGTCGCGGAGGCGTTCTTGCCGACGTTCGGCACGCTCGGCGTCGGCGGTATCGTCGCGTTCGCCATCGGCGCGCTGATGCTCGTGGATACCGACGTGCCCGGCTTCGGCGTTCCGCCCGGACTCGTCGCCGCGCTCGCGCTGTTCTCAGCGGTCTTCGTGTTCGCGGTGTCGGGGCTCGCGTTGAAGGCGCGCAGGCGGCCCGTCGTCAGCGGCGGCGAGGCCATGCTCGGCAGCATCGGCGTGATGCTGGAGGGCGGCGAGGGCGTCGGCTGGGCGCGCGTGCAGGGCGAACGCTGGCGCGTGCGGCCGGCATCGCCCGCTGCGTTGCCGGAACAGGGCGCGCGCGTGCGCGTGACCGCGCGCGACGGACTCACGCTGACCGTCGAGCCGTTCGACGAATCACATCACCATGCAGCTTGAACGAGGCTAAAAACATGGGGCTGACTTTCGGTTTTGGCGGCATCGTCCTCGCGCTCGTCATTTTTCTGCTGGCATCGGCGGTGCGCATTTTTCGCGAGTACGAGCGCGGCGTCGTGTTCATGCTCGGGCGCTTCTGGAAGGTGAAAGGGCCGGGGCTCGTGCTCATCATTCCGGTCGTGCAGCAGGTCGTGCGCATGGACCTGCGCACGGTCGTGTTCGACGTGCCGCCGCAGGACGTCATCACGCGCGACAACGTCTCGGTGAAGGTGAACGCGGTCGTCTACTTTCGCGTGGTCGATCCGGAGAAAGCCGTGATTCAGGTCGCGCGTTACTTCGACGCGACGAGCCAGCTCTCGCAGACGACGCTGCGCGCGATTCTCGGCAAGCACGAGCTCGACGAACTGCTGTCCGAGCGCGAGCGCCTGAACAGCGACATCCAGCGCGTGCTCGACGCGCAGACGGACGTGTGGGGCATCAAGGTGTCGAACGTCGAGATCAAGGACGTCGATATCAACGAGACGATGATTCGCGCGATCGCCCGTCAGGCCGAAGCCGAGCGCGAGCGTCGCGCGAAGATCATTCATGCGGAAGGCGAATTGCAGGCATCGGAGAAGCTGTTGCAGGCCGCGCAGATGCTCGCCCAGGCGCCGCAGGCGATGCAACTGCGCTATCTACAAACGCTGACCACGATCGCCGGCGACAAGAATTCGACGATCGTGTTTCCGGTCCCGGTCGATCTGGTCAGCGCGGTGATCGACCGGTTCGCGAAGTCCTCGAACCCTTAGACGAGCGCGGGAAAGTCGAGCGTCGTGTCGTTCACGCGGTTGACGAGGTTCGTGAAGTTGATGACGCTCATCGCGAACAGCGCGTCGATGACTTGCGCCTCGCTATAGCCTGCTTCCCGCACATCGGCGAGCACGCGGGCGTCCACCGTGCCGCGCGAATCCGCCACGTGCCGCACGAAGCGCACGAGGGCATCGCGCTTCGCATTGCCGGTCGCGTCGCCCGCGCGGATCTGCTGCGTTTCGTCTTGCGTGAGTCCGACCATCTTGCCGACGACCGTATGCGCAGCGGCACAGTAATCGCAACCCGCCAGTTCGCTGACGGCGAGTTTGATGGCTTCGGCATCGGCCTTGTCGAGACTGCTCTTCGCGAGCACGGCATCGTTTGATAAGGCCGCGCCGAGCGCCGCCGGGCTGTGCGTGCCGATGGTCGCATACGCGTTCGGCACGCGGCCCGCGGCCTTCTTGATGGCGCTGAAGAGTTCCGCGGTCTTGCCGGTGGCTTCGTTGACGTTGACTTGAGAAAGACGTGACATGGTGTGCTCCGGTTCGTTGGTGAGCCATCTGAATGGCGTGAGTCAACTGTAGGCCGGAGCAGGGTTGCCGTGAATGCGCGCGCGTCTCAAGGAAACGCGCGATCGTCTCATCTTCTATTGCACGGTCTCGAGCACGTTTCTCACCGTCGTGAAGATGCGCTCGATCTGATCGTCTTCGATGATGAGCGGCGGCGAGAACGCGAGCGTATCGCCGGTATAGCGCACGAGCACGCCTGCCTCGAAGCACTTGACGAACGCTTCGTAGGCGCGCGCGCCGGGCGCGCCGTCGCGCGGTTCGAGTTCGATGCCCGCGACGAGCCCGAGATTGCGAATGTCCTTGACGTGCGGCGCGTCGCGCAGCGCGTGCGCCGCGCTTTCGAACGCCGGAGACTTCGATGCCGCGCGGTCGAACAGCTTGTCGCGCACATAGAGGTCGAGCGTCGCGATGGCCGCGGCAGTCGCGGCCGGATGCGCCGAGTACGTGTAGCCGTGAAAAAGTTCGATGGCGTTTGCCGCGCCCGCATCGATGATCGTGTCGTGCACCTTGCGCTGCGCCGCGACCGCGCCCATCGGAATGGACGCGTTGTTGATCGCCTTGGCCATGGTGATGAGGTCGGGCGTCACGCCGAAGAATTCGCTCGCCGTCGCCTTGCCGAGACGCCCGAAGCCGGTGATGACCTCATCGAAAATCAGCAAAATGCCGTGTTTCGTGCAGATTTCGCGCAGCTTCTGCAAGTAGCCTTGCGGCGGAATCAGCACGCCGGTGGAGCCTGCTACCGGTTCGACGATGACGGCCGCGATCGTCGACGCATCGTGCAGCGCGACGATGCGCTCCAGTTCGTCCGCGAGATGCGCGCCCCACGCCGGCTGGCCCTTCGAGAACGCGTTGTGCGCGAGATCGTGCGTATGCGGCAGATGATCGACCGAGGGCAGCAGCGCGCCCGAGAACGTCTTGCGGTTCGGCGCGATGCCGCCCACCGAAATGCCGCCGAAGCCCACGCCGTGATAGCCGCGCTCGCGCCCGATCAGCCGCGTGCGCTGGCCTTCGCCGCGCGCGCGATGGTAGGCGATGGCGATCTTGAGCGCCGTGTCGACCGACTCCGAGCCCGAGTTCGTGAAGAAGATGCGGTCGAGGCCGTCGGGCATCAGTTCGGCCACTTTCGTTGCGGCTTCGAACGCGAGCGGGTGCGCCATCTGGAACGTCGGCGCGAAATCCAGCGTGCCGAGCGCCTTCTGCACCGCCTCGACGATTTCCTCGCGGCAATGACCGGCGTTCACGCACCACAGCCCCGCGCAGGCGTCGAGCACGTCGCGGCCATCCGTCGACCGGTAGTACATGCCTTTGGCGCTTTCCAGAAGCCGCGGCGCGGCCTTGAACTGGCGATTCGCGGTGAAGGGCATCCAGAAAGACGACAGGTCGTCGATGACGGGGCGGGCGTTCATGGCTAGGACTCTCCTCGAAAGAACGGTCACTGTATGTCGACGCAATTTTGCGCGGCATAGACAGTTGCTTCACCGCGCTGCCAACTGTGCTGGCAAAATGGGGTGAACTGTGCTGGCAAACCTTGGCCGATTGAACCGATGATCGAACTCAACCTGGAACGCGGCTCGCGGCAGGCGCCGACGCTCGTCGAGCAACTCGTGCGCGCGTTCACATCCGCCATCGAGTCGGACGCGTTGCGCGCGGGCGCGCTGTTGCCTTCGGTGCGGCGTCTGGCCGAAAGCGAGCGTCTGAGCACGTTCACCGTGACCGAAGCGTACGGCAGGCTCGTGTCGATGGGCCTCGTCACCGCGCGGCGCGGCTCGGGGTATCGCGTGGCCGTGCGCGGGCCGCGCGCGCGGGCCCGCTCGGTCGAATGGCAGCCGCCGAGCCTCACGGCGACATGGCTGCTGTCCGATGTCTTCGCGGACCATTCGGTGCCGATCAAATCCGGCTGCGGCTGGCTGCCGAACGAATGGGTCAACGAAAGCGGGCTGCACCACGCGTTGCGCGCGGTGAGCCGCGTGCCGGCCGCGCGCATCGCGGATTACGGGCATCCGTACGGCTTCGCGCCCCTGCGCGAGCGCATTGCCGAGCAACTGGACCGTCACGGCTTGCCGGTCGATGCCGCATCCAATGTGCTCTTGACGAGCGGCGCGACGCAGGCGCTCGACCTGATCGTGCGCACCTTGCTGCGTCCGGGCGATGCCGTGGTCGTCGAAGATCCCGGCTACTGCAATCTGCTGCAGATTCTCAGGCTCGCCGGCCTGAACGTGCATGGCGTGCCGCGCACGGTCGCGGGCATCGACACGGACGTGTTCGAGCGCATCGTGACGGAGCATCGTCCGAAGGCCGTCTTTCTCAACACGACGCTGCAGAACCCGACCGGCGCGACATTCAGCATGGCGTCGGCGTTCCGCCTGATGCAGATCGCCGAGCGGCATGGCCTGTGGGTCGTGGAAGACGATGTGAACCGCGAACTCGCGCCGCCCGGCGCGCCGTTGCTCGCGGCGCTGGAAGGTCTGAGCCGCGTCGTGTATGTCGGCGGCTTTGCCAAGACCATTACGCCGTCGCTGCGCTGTGGCTATGTCGTCGCCGAGCGCGACGTGCTGCGCGAACTGGCGCGCACCAAAATGGCGGTGGGACTCACGTCGTCGGAGGCGACGGAGCGCATCGTCGAGAAGGTGCTGACCGAAGGGCGCTATGCGCGGCACGTCGAATTCGTGATCGACAAGCTGAAGGACGCGCATGCGGTCGTCGAGCAGCGCATGGATGCGCTCGGCGCGACACTGTTCCGCCGTCCGCGCGCGGGTCTTTTCGTATGGGCGGAGTTGCCGATCGATCCATCGCATGCGAGCGATGTCGCGACGCGCGCGCTCGAACATGGCATCTGGCTCGCGCCGGGGTCGTATTTCCGGCCGGGCGATGCGCCGAGCGCGTGGTTTCGCTTCAACGTGCCGTATTCGCTCGACGACGCGCTGTGGACTTTTCTCGGCAAGTCGCTTTGACCGCTAGGCAGCGGCGCGCGGACTCGCGCTCAGGCGATGCAGATGCGTGCGCGGCCGCGCTGCGCTCTTGCGATTACGCGATGCCGCGAGGTGCGCCTGCAAGCGCTCGCACACGTCTTTTCTGCGCACCGGATTGAGCGGATCGCACAGACGAATGGTGAGCGTGGCGGCTCGTGCATGCAGCGGCACGAGCGTGTCGGGCTCCGGCGCTTCCCAGAGCACGACGGTATGCGTGCCGTCCGATACTTGCACGATCTGAAAGTGCTCGAGATCAACTTTGCCGAGCTCGTGAGGTTCGATCGAATGATGCATGATGCCCCCGAAAACAGTCTCTCTGTGCATTGCCGGGCACGCAAACACTATGCCGATGCTTCGACCACGCAGCATCCCTGCGTGCCAGCGGGGCGACGTGTAATTTTCAGCATGACGTGCGTGAAAAAAAGCCATCGGCGCGCCAACGCATGTGTTGGCGCGAGCCCTACAGCGCGCTCGCGCCGTCTTCTTTCCTATGCTTATTCGCCGTAGATATCGAAGTCGAAGTACTTTTGCTCGATGCGTTTGTACGTGCCGTCCTTGATCATCGCAGCAATTGCGCCGTCGAGCTTCTCTTTCAGATCGGTGTCCTCCTTGCGAAGACCGATCGCGGTGCCGGGGCCGAAGATCGCGCTGTCCTCGAGAGCCGGGCCGGCGAAAGCGAACGGCTTGCCGCGCGGCGTGTCGAGAAAGCCGCGTTCGGCCTGCACCGCGTTTTGCAGCGATGCGTCGAGACGTCCGGCGAGCAGGTCGGCATAGACCTGATCCTGATCTGCATACGATACGACCGTCACGCCTTTGGCGCCCCAATGCGCCTTCGCGTAGCTCTCCTGCATCGACCCTTGTTCGACGCCGACCGATTTGCCCGCGAGCGATTCCGCCGTCGGCTGAATCTTCGAGTCGCGCTTCGCGACGAGTCGCGTCGGCACATGGAAGAGCTTGCTGGAGAACGCGATCTGCTTGACGCGCGCCGGCGTCATCGACATGGTGGACAGCACGCCGTCGAACTTGCGCGCCTTGAGGCCGGGAATCATGCCGTCGAAGGCGTTCTCGACCCATACGCACTTTGCGTCGAGACGGCGGCACAGTTCGTTGCCGACATCGATATCGAAGCCGACGAGCTGGCCGTCCGGTGCTTTGGATTCGAAGGGCGGATAACTGGCATCGACGCCGAACCGGATCGTGGACCAGTCTTTCGCATGGGCGCCGATAGACACGGCCAGCATGGAACTCAACAACACCGTCAACAGCGTCTTCACGTTCGTCTCTTCCTAGCGATAAGTTTGAATAGTTCTCGGACTGCCGCCGAAGATTATAGAGGCGTTAAGCAGGCGCTAAAAAAATGGCCGCGAAATTCGCGGCCATTCGGCTAAGGCATTGCGTTGCTGCAGAAGGTTCTCTTAGCTCGCGCGCACTTCGATGCGACGCGGACGCGCTTCTTCACGGCGCGGAATGGTGAGCTTGAGCACGCCGTTCGTCAGGTTCGCGTCGATCTTCGTGGTGTCGAAGTCGTCGCTGACGGTGAAGGCGCGGGCGAAGCGCGGCGCGCGCACTTCAGCGTGATGCACGCGCAAGCCGGCTTGCGCGGTGACCACCGCTTCGGCTTCGATATAGAGCCGCGCGTCATGCACTTTCACGTCCAGCTTTTCGCGCGGCACGCCGGGCAGGTCGGCCCACAGCGTGATGCCGTGGCTGTCTTCGACGATATCGACCGCGGGCGTGATGCTCGCGCGGCGCGCATTGTCTTCGTTCTTGCGCGTCACGTCGCCTTCGTTGCGCTGCGCCAGTTGAGTGGTGTCGTTCATCGTGAGCTCCCGAATGCTGATTTACTGAATGGTGATGGCGCGGGGCTTGGACGCTTCGCGCTTGCCGACCGTGATGGACAGCGTGCCGTTTTCATAGCGCGCCTGCACCTTGTCGATGTCCGCGTTCTGCGGCAGTTCGATCACGCGGCGGAAGCTGCCGGTAAAGCGCTCTTTCGCATAAGTGCGCGCGCCTTCGGTCAGCGTTTCTGCCTTGCGCTCGCCGCTGATCGTGAGCGTGCCTTTGTCCACGGTCACATCGAGCGATGCGGGATCCACGCCCGGCGCGAACGCGACGATCTCGACCGCCTCGTCCGTGCTGCCGATATTCAATTGCGGAAAGACATCCGCGCGGCTGTTCCGGATGCTCGATGGCAGGTTGCCGAACAGCGTCGACATTTGCCGCTGCATGCGATCCAGCTCCGCGAACACGTCGCCGCCAAAGTAGAAGTCACTCATGATCCAGTCTCCGAGAATGCGGCCGCATGAAGGCCGGCACAGTGCGTTGATCCTTGTGGGCAGGGCGTTCGAGCGTCGCTGCCCTCGGATCGAAAAATAGGTGCGGAGACGCTCATTTCAATAAGCCGGAATGCATTTTCAAGCGCAATTTTTATTCGTTCGGCGACTCTTGAAATGCGTTTTGCGACTCATAGATTGGACCGTTTGAGCGTTAGCCGCTAACGAATTCAATCCGCTCTTACAATGGGCGATCCAACCAGTGGCGGGGACGACAAGATGAAGGTGTGCATTTACGGCGCGGGCGCAATCGGCGGATGGATGGGCGTGCGGCTCGCGCAAGCGGGCTGCGATGTCAGCGTGGTCGCGCGCGGCGCGACGCTGGATGCGCTCACCACGCGCGGCCTGCAACTCGTGGAGAAGGACGCGACGCATACGGCGCAGGTTCGCGCGAGCGCCGCGCCCGACGCACTGGGGGAACAAGACCTCGTGGTGGTCGCCGTCAAAGCGCCGGCAATGGCCTCCGTGGCCGCGCACATTGCGCCGTTACTCGGCGCGCGGACCACGGTGCTCACTGCGATGAACGGGGTGCCGTGGTGGTTCTGCGAGGGCCTCGGCGATGCGTTCGCCGGCAAGCGACTCGCCTCGGTCGATCCGCAGGGCACGATCGCCGCCGCGATACCGAGCGCGCAGACCGTCGGCTGCGTCGTTCACGCGAGTTGTTTCGTGGAAGCGCCGGGCGTCATCCGGCATCATCAGGGCAACGGGCTGATTCTGGGCGAGGCGACCGGCAAGCCGAGCGCGCGCGTCGATTCGCTCGTATCGCTCTTTGCGCGGGCGGGCTTCGACGCGTCCGCATCGCCGCAGATTCAGCGCGACGTGTGGTTCAAGCTGTGGGGCAACATGACGATGAACCCGATCAGCGCCATCACCGGCGCGACCACGGACCGCATTCTCGGCGACGATCTCGTGCGCGGCTTCGTCACGCGCATCATGCTGGAGGCGAAGGAGATCGGCGCGCGCTTCGGCATTCCCATCGAACAGGAGCCAGCGGACCGGCATGCCGTCACGGCAAAACTGGGCGCGATGAAGACGTCGATGCTGCAGGACGTCGAAGCGGGCAAGGCCGTCGAACTGGATGCGCTCGTCGCGTCGGTGCGCGAACTCGGCGCGCTGACGGAGGTGCCGACGCCATTCACCGACGCGCTGCTCGGCCTCGCGCGCCTGCACGCCCGCACGCTGGGCCTCTATCCGGCGCAATGAGCAGCGAGTCGAGGACCTGATGAAAGAATCCCCGAGTGAACTCGTCGCCATGCGCGACATGCTGCGCGAGTTCGTGCGCGAACGCGACTGGCGCCGCTTTCATGCGCCGAAGAATCTCGCGGCGGCGCTGAGCGTGGAGGCGAGCGAGTTGCTGGAGCCGTTCACGTGGCTTCAGACCGGCGACAAGGCCGAGCTCGACGACGCGAAGCTCCGCGCCATTCGTCATGAGATGGCTGACGTGCTCGCTTATCTCGTGATGCTGGCCGACGCGCTCGATGTGGATCTGCATCAGGCGTTGCTGGAGAAGATGGCGCTGAATCGCGCGAAGTATCCGGCTGAGAAGGTTCGCGGCGATGCCCGCAAATACAGCGAATACGATGAATGACGAATGCAGCCCGCACGATTAAGCTCGCATGATCCACTAACGACCGAGGATGCCGATGGATTTTTCGCTTTCGCCGGAGTTGACCGAATTGCAGGCGCGGGTGCGCGCGTTCATCGCCGATGAAATCGTGCCGATGGAGCGCGATCCGCGCTGCACGCCGCACGGGCCGAACGAAGCGTTACGCGCCGAACTGATCGCGAAGGGCCGCAAGGCGGGCTTGCTGTCGAGCCATATCTCGCCGGAGTTCGGCGGGCTCGGGCTCGGCCATGTCGCGAAGGCGATTCTGTTCGAGGAGGCGGGCTATTCGCCGCTCGGCCCTGTCGCGTTGAATATCGCCGCGCCGGACGAGGGCAACATGCATCTGCTCGAAGCCATCGCGACGCCGGAGCAGAAGGAACGCTGGCTGCGTCCGCTCGCGGCGGGCGAGATCCGCTCGTGCTTCTGCATGACCGAGCCGTCGCCCGGCGCGGGCGCGGACCCGGCGATGCTCCAGACCACCGCCACGCGCGACGGCGACGAGTACGTGATTCACGGCCGCAAGTGGTTCATCACGGGCGCCGAGGGCGCGGCAGTCGCGATCATCATGGCGAAGTTCGTCGACGGCCCGGCGACGATGTTTCTCGCGGACATGTCGAGTCCCGGCATCGTCATCGAACGGGCGATGGATTCGCTCGACACGTGCTTTCCCGGCGGCCACGGCGTCGTGCGTTTCGACGGCCTGCGCGTGCCGGCGTCGAACGTGCTCGGCGAACCGGGCGAAGGCTTTCGTTATGCGCAGGTGCGTTTGTCGCCCGCGCGTCTCACGCACTGCATGCGCTGGCTCGGCGCGGCTCGCCGCGCGCATGACGTCGCGAGCGATTATGCGCGGCAACGTCAGGCTTTCGGCAAGGCGCTAGGCGAGCACGAAGGCGTCGGCTTCATGCTGGCGGACAACGAGATGGACCTGCACGTCACGCGGCTCGCCATCTGGCATTGCGCGTGGGTGCTGGATCAGGGCGTGCTCGGCAAGCACGAATCGAGCATCGCGAAGGTCGTGTCGTCGGAGGCGCTGTGGCGCGTCGTCGATCGATGCGTGCAAGTGCTGGGCGGGCAGGGCGTCACGCACGAGACGGTGGTCGCGCGAATCTTCGCGGACATGCGCGCGTTTCGGATCTACGACGGCCCCTCCGAAGTGCATCGCTGGAGCATCGCGCGGCGCATCTTGCGCGGGCCGAAGCCGGCTGCTTGAGGCGGCTGCTCGAGCCGGCCGTGTGAGCGCGATCACGCGCGCCGCTTTAGTGCGTCATCGGCGGCGCGTCGGCTCGTCGCTGCGCCACGATGCGGCCCGCGCGCATGGCATTGTCCGGATAGTTGATCCAGTCGTTCGGATCGTAGCCCGCAGCGATCCACGCGTGTAGTTCATAACGAACCTGAGCGCGTGTCTTGGGCGCGGACGAATTGTCGGCGAGCGGCTGCGCGAATGCAGACGCGGCCCAGCACGCAGCGAGCGCGCCGAGCATGATTCGGGAAGTAGCTTTCATGAGTCCCTCTTACGCCGCTGATGACGGCTTACTCATTCTAGGACACAACGCCGAATGTCACCGGCGCGCGCTCAACGTGACAGTCCGATGACTTTTGCAATGAACGGACCGCTTCGATTCGCCTTTCGTTCAGCGACGCGGTGTCTCGCAAAGCGCACGACTGGGGAAAGCCCGTGTTGCAATGCAGCATGTCATTGAGTATGCTGTCTTAAGCGGGCAATGAAGCCCCTCGTTTAGTCATAGTGCCCCGGCCGATTGGGCGTACGGGCAACGCAAAAAGAAGCGCCCGACATCAAGGGCGTTCGTCTAGGCAAGGCAGCACGCCTTACGGACGTCAACTTGAAGGAGCCGCATGTATGGACTTGACCGGATCATCGAAGCCGACGCTGCATATCTTCCACCAGGAAGGCGGGTGGCATTGGGGCATCACCGTCGAGCGCGCGGCAGGCGGCGGCATGAAGGTGGTCGCATATAGCGACGAAGGCTTCGATTCCGAGGAAGAGGCCCGCGAGGACGGCGAACACGTGCTGCGCTCGGAAGACTGGCGTTCGCGTCAACGATTCAGCCGCAGCGAGCGGCGCACCGGCTGTTCTTGAAATCGCGGCGCGTCGCTGCCTTCTTCCTCTTCTTCCATCAAACGACAAGGCCCCACCGCCTAGCGTTCTAGGAAACGCTAGCCTGTGGCGGCAATCAACTGCCCCCGCGTCTTATGCGGACGGCCTTTCGAGCGGCGGCGTGCCCTCGTGAAAGAACTTCCTGAGTTCCGTTCTCAGCTCCGGCGAATCTTGATGCTGATGCATGCTCACCGCATGTTGCACGGCGGCTTGCATCAATTCGTCATCGGAGTCGGCGGCGAGTGCGATCGTGCAGTTGCTGTCGCTCGAGCACTCGCGGCAATCGATGTACATGCGTGTCATGGCGTCCTCCTGACATGAAGGCGCTGACTTCAGTATAGGCCGTCGTTTTGGCTGCGATGTCGATTTGCGCGCGCCTGCGCAGTCGCGTAACGTTCATGCTCATGAACGGTTTCTCGATTCCCGACGCAACGCTTGCAGCGTACCGCGCTGCCATCTACCGGATACGCGGCGAGCCGCCCATCGATATGACGATCGGCGAGAAGAACGTGTCCGTCGCCGCGCTGCTGGGCCGTCACGGTGTTGCCAGCGCAATGTTCGTGACCGCGTTCAATCCATTCGGCTGCGAACTGAGCGCCGAGCAGAACGCCGCGAGGCAGCGGGCGCTCGAGGCGCACATCGCGCAAGCGGGGTGGATGGCGTTATCCGGCGAAGGCTTGGATCCGAAGAATGTCTGGAGCGCGGAGGCGAGTTTGTTCGTGCTCGGCGCGACTGAGTCCGATGCCGATAGTCTCATGCTCGCGTATGAGCAAAACGCCGTCGTGGTCGTGCTGGGTGATGGGTTGCCGCGACTGCGGCTGCATCCGCGATATAGGTGACCGAGTAGAGCGCTTTGATGCCGCTCCACCGATGCGGGTGAGGGCGTCGTGTGTCGTGCGACGTCCGCCGTTGGGGCGGGGAATGAACGGCCTCTTGTCCCGTGCTCTCGCAAATGCGCGCGCTCGCTGATGCCGCGCGGGTCGCTCCCTCTTCACGCGATATTCGCGACCGAACTCAATATCTGCTGCTTTCGGAAGGCGCGGCGTTGCCGCCTGCGGATGGCAGGGCTTCTGGTTGGGACCAGGGCCGACGACCGACGGGCTCGTCGCTCGGCTGTGCTTCGTCCAACGCCGACTGGAATGATGCACTCACTGGGCCAAGCGTAGTACCTAATCTGCCGAAGCCGACGAACGCTGCGCACAGCGGATTCGCTCACCAACGCGCGAGGCGAATGGCAGCCATGCAGGCGCGGCGGGCGTGCGCTTCATCGGCAAGACGACGTGGGCCGGGGCAACAACCGACAGCTGCGGCTTGCTTGCGGCATCTCAACAGCGATCCTGGCAAGGGACGCGGTGGCAGAGCTCGAGGCTGCGCCACTATCAAAGCATGAATGCGCCGCACGACAGTTCGTTTTTCGTCGGTACTGCGAATGATTTTGCCGTCGCGATGACGAGCGATGGGACCGACGCGATGGCGTACTGCGCACCAGAGGTTGCATCGGCGGCACGGCGATTGAACGCGCGCTGCTACCAGCATGGGCTTAACTGCGAGGTCGCCCCGACGACCCCGGGCAGAGCGCGAACCGCGTCTTGGAGCGCTTGTGTCGAGCGCGTTAAGCGGACCAGCACAACCGCGTACTGACCAAGGTCGCGCGTTGGCGGCCTGCACCTCCGTTTGTGTCGATCACGCGCTGAGCGTTATAGGCGTGCATGGCGACCGCCTCTAGCCTCCCGAACGCGCAGTTGCACCAACGCAGCATCACCCGTTGTTCTCACGCAACTGAGCAAGAGTGCAGCGACAAATCCCACCTTCACGCCTGCGAAAGATCTCACGTGATCGAACGGTAGCAGCGCGCTCGAATTCGGATTACTCCCATATTCCCCAATGCTAATCGCGGAAACACTCACGGGCTGTTCGCGGGTCCCCTTAGCGTCTCCCGCACCGTAAGAAAGCGAAGCATCGAATAATGAATAACGGGATTTACAAGCTGGTCTTTAGCCGCGTGCGGCACATGATGGTGGCGGTCGCGGATTTTGCGACGGGACAAGGCGCGCAGGGCAGCAGCGCAACGCAGCGCGCATCGGTCGCATCGTCTTTTAACGTCGGTTCTAGCCTTCCCATCCGTGCCGTGGCGTTCGCCGCGATGTTGCTGCTCGGTACTGCTATGTCGGTATCGCACGCGCAGATCGTTGCAGCGCCGGGGTCTGGTGCCCAGGTGATTCAGACGCAGAACGGACTCCAGCAAGTCGACATCGCCAAGCCGTCTGCTGCCGGTGTTTCCCTCAACAATTACTCGCAATTCGACGTGCCGGGAAAGGGCGCGATTCTCAATAACTCGCCGACCATCGTTCAAACGCAGCAGGCCGGTTACATCAACGGGAACCCGAATCTGTCGCCGGGGCAGTCCGCGGGCATCATCGTCAACCAGGTGTTGAGCAATTCGCCGTCGCAGTTGAACGGCTATCTGGAAGTGGCTGGGCAGCGTGCGGAAGTCGTCGTCGCTAATCCGAATGGCCTAGTGGTGAATGGTGGCGGCTTCATCAACACCTCGCGCGCGATTCTGACGACCGGTACGCCGAACTTCGGCGCGAGTGGCAGTCTCGCGGGCTTTACCGTCACCGGCGGCAACATCACCGTGCAAGGCGCGGGTTTGAATGCGACGAACGTCGATCAGGTCGATTTGCTGTCCCGTGCGATTCAGGTGAACGCCGCGATTTATGCCAACAACCTGAACGTGGTCGCCGGTTCGAATCAGGTCGACCATAACACGCTGGCTGCGACGGCCATCGCGGGCAATGGACCCGCGCCATCCGTCGCGATCGACGTCAGCGCGCTGGGCGGGATGTACGCCAACCGGATCTATCTGGTATCGAACGAGTACGGCGTCGGCGTCTCGAACAAGGACGTGCTGGCCGCGCAAGCGGGCGATCTGACGCTTCAGTCCAACGGTCAACTCGTGCTTGCCGGGACCACCAACGCGAGCGGCTCTATCAATGCGAGCGCCGCGCAGGGCATCAATAACAGTGGCACGACCTACGCGCAACAGAACGTCGTTGCGACCACCGGCGGGGCGCTTTCCAACTCGGGCGTGCTTGCCGCGCAGAACAACACGACCGTCAACGCGGGCAGCGTCGCATCTACCGGCACGCTCGGCGCGGGCGTGAACAGCGACGGGTCGATCGGCGGATCTGGCGATCTCAACGTGAGCTCGAGCGGCGCGATTTCGGCGACCGGGCGCAATGCAGCTGGCGGCAGCGCCGTCGTGCAAGGCGCGTCGGTCAATCTCGCCGGAAGTTCGACCACGGCGAACGGCAATCTCGCGCTCGCCGCCACGGACATCGACCTGTCGTCAGCGACCGCGACAGCCGGCGGCGGCATCAATGCGAACGCCGCTCGCACCTTCACGAACGACAGCGGCGCATTGAAGTCCGGCGCTGCACAGATGATCACAGCCGGCGCACTCTCGAACCGCAACGGGCAGATCATCTCGGGCGGCTCGCTGACCGCCAGCGTCGCGTCCGCGCTGCAGAACCAGAGCGGCACGATTCAGGCGGCGGGCGCGCTCGGCGTACAGGCGGGCAGTATCGACAACACTGCGGGCCACGTCACATCCCTGAACGCCGACGGCCTCAATCTGACCGCCTCTGGCTTGCTCAACAACGCGCAAGGCGGCGCAATCGGCGGGAACGGCAACGTCGTCGTGCAGGCAGGACAGCTTGCCAATGGCGGCTCCATCACGGCGGTGCAGGATCTCGCCGCGACCGCCACGCAATCGCTCTCGAACGCGGGCACGCTGGCCGCGAACGGCAACGCGACCGTTACAGCCGGCACAACGCTCACCGATGCAGGCGGCGCGATTTCGGCAGGCAAGCTCGTGAACGTGAAGGCCGCGACGCTCGATAACAGCAATGGCGCGATCAATGGCGATCAAGTCGCGCTCACGGCGACCAATCTCGTCAATCACAACGGCAGCGTGACCCAGACGGGCACGGGCGCGACGACGGTGGCTGTCACCGGCACGCTCGATAACGCGGGCGGGTCGATCCAGACCAATGCCACGGATTTGTCGCTCGCGCCCGCTGCGCTTTTGAATGACAACGGCAAGATCACGAGTTCGGGCACGGGCACGCTCTCGATCAACAGCGGTTCGTTGTCGAACAACGTCGGCACGATTGCGACGAACGGCGCACTGAACGCGACCGTCAGCGGGGCGATCGCGGCTCGCACGGCTTCAACGGCTCGTATTCGGTGCCGTGGGGCTACTGGACTGCAACGCTCTTCGGTAACACGAACACGTACTATCAGCAGATCGCGGGCGTGAACCAAACCTTCGTGTCGAGCGGCAACGCGCAGACGGCAGGATTCAAGCTGGCGCGCGTGCTACACCGCGGCCAGAACGATGTCTTCGGCGGCTACGCGCAGTTGTCCAAGCGCTTCGGCGCAAGTTTCATCGACGATACGGAGATCGTGCTCCAGCATCGCAACAACACATTCTTCGAAACGGGGCTGACCGATCGCCATTACTTCGGCGGGGCGCAATTCGACGGCACGCTCGCGTATCGGCAAGGCATTAACGATTTCGGCGCAACAGGGGATCCCTCGCAGCCGGCAGATGCCAACATTGCGCCGACGCCCGCAACGAAGCCAACAGGTCCGACCTACCTGTTTCACATGGCTGTGCTGGATGCGAACCTGTCCGTGCCATTCGCAATCGCATCTCAACCGCTTCGATACGTGACGACGTTCCACGGTCAATACACGAACGACACGCTGTTCTACCTCGACGATATAACCATCGGCAGTCGATACACCGTGCGCGGTTTCGATGGTGAGCAGATGCTGGCGGGCGAGAAGGGTTTCTATTGGCGCAACGAACTGCAAGCGCCGCTTGGCAAGAGCGGACAGACGCTATACGCGGGCATCGACTACGGCCACGTATTCGGACCGAACACGGCCTTTCTTGCAGGGACGCAACTCGTCGGCGCGGTGATCGGTATTCGAGGGGGCGTACCGTCGAAGTATGCCGGCTTCAGCTACGACCTGTTCGCCGGCACGCCGCTTTACAAGCCAGCCACGTTGAATACGTCACGCGTGACAGTCGGTTTCCAGATGACCGCTCAGTTCTAAGGTCACAGGGATGCGTCAGCCCTACCGTCGCTGCCGAAAGGCCACGAGCGCAGCCAACGGGCCGCTGGCCGGCCGCTACGCTTGGCGCTGCGCTCGGGCAACGCCGGGCGACGAAGCAGCGGCCGCCAGGCTCGAACGGCATGAGACGACTGCGCCGGAGCGGAAACTGCATCGAGCTTCCACGGGTGGCCCGGCGCCTGACCGCGACCGTACGAGAATCGCCTACTGACGCCGCGAGGCCGCGTCGAGCGACCTGGCTCACGTGACATGACTCGCGATCGCCGGGGCTATCGTCCCCGCTACCGGGTCACCATTGCGAACGCCATGCAATGACGGTCAGCGATTTGCAGCCTTGGCTGTCCGAATCCGCGAGCGCTGAATGGCGTTGGTGGCCCAGCGTGGTGCGGCGTGGGTAGGGCGCGTTAGCGAGACTGCTGGACGGCTATCGCTTACGATGCGCGCCCAGGCAAAAGCGGGAAACGCAAGGCCGAAAGCCTAGCGAACGAAGCATAGAGCCGCACCTATGGCGGAAGCGCTTGATACGATTCACGAGGCTCGCATCTAAAGCCGACGACGTATGAAGAATGCAAATCTCGCAATGACCGACAGAGTCGGCCATTTTGAGGGCTATTAGTGCATCCTTGGTTAACGCCGGCTTCCGCTGCCTTCTGCATCGTTCACTGGATCGCGCCCGTACATATTGCATACGTTGACCAAATGACCCCGCCATGCACACCGCTGTCGACCGAATCCCCCGCCGACGTCCGGGCGTGGCTCGTCGACATCGATCTGAGCGCGTCGTTGCGGGAAGCAGGCGACGGCGTCTTGCATCCCGACGAACTCGAACGCGCAGCCCGCTTCCTGCGACATGAAGACGCCGCCCGCTTCGCCACGATGCGCGCGGCGCTGCGCCGCCTGCTCGCCGCTCAACTGGGTGGCTCGCCCGCGAGTCTCGCGCTTGTCTCGGACGCGAACGGCCGCCCCACGCTCGCCATCCCCAACGCCCCCGATCTCAACATCGCCCATTCGGGCGCGCTTGGATTAATCGCGATGTCATTCGAGCGGCGCGTGGGTGTCGATATCGAAGAGGCGCGGCATTCATTCGACTGGCGCGAACTGCAAGCGACCGTTCTGCATGCTGCAGACCAGCGCGTCATCGACGCCCTGCCGCAAGCCGATCAGTCCGACGCTTTCTTCGCATGCTGGACCGCAAAAGAGGCGGTGCTGAAGGCGCATGGCGTGGGCATCGGCAGCCAGGCGTTGGGGATGCACGGCTTTTCGGTCCTGCCGCGCGATGGCGCGCGCTATTCGCTGTCCAATGAAGCAGGCGCGTTTCGCGCAGTATCGCTCGCCGTGCCTCGAGGCTATGCGGCCGCGCTGGCGTGGTCGGCCAAGTGAGCGTCAGACCGTGTGATTGCGCATCAGATCGCGATGCGTGAGATACAGACGCAGATCGAACTCGATCTGATGGTAGCCCGGCTGCATCAACTCGCACAGGCGATAAAACGCCTTGTTGTGGTCGCTCTCCTTGAGATGCGCGAGTTCGTGCACGACGATCATCCGCAGAAATTCAGGCGCCGTGTCCTTGAAAAGCGACGCGATGCGGATCTCCTTCTTCGCCTTGAGCTTGCCGCCTTGCACGCGCGAGATGGCGGTATGCAGGCCGAGCGCGTGCCGGAGCACGTCGAGCTTGCTGTCATAGCAAACTTTGTCGATGGCCGGTGCTACGCGCAGAAATTCGTTCTTCAGATCGGCGCAGTACTGATACAGCGCGCGGTCCGACTGGATGGCATGCTTCGAAGGATAGCGTGCGTCGAGATACGGCCCGAGCTGCTGCTGGGCGATGAGTCGGCGCACCTTTTCCTGAAGCGTGCTCGGGTAGGCGCTCAGGTATTTCAGGTGTTGCATGACGGCTGACGAGGGTAGAGGGCCTTGGCGGGATACGTCGACGTGCGCCGGTAGTCGCGCAACGCTGCCATCAATCATTTTAGTCATGAACGCGCGAGCTCGCCGCCGCGCCGTGCGAATGGTGCCCCAGCGCACGCAATTGCGTAAGTTTGTGTATCGCGTCGCACACTGAAGCATGCGCCGTGCGAATATGCGCGCTTTCTTAAGCAAGCGGTTCAAGGCAGGGTCACATGGCATCGAGCAAGGCCCATCACGCGACGGGATGGGCGGCGGGAATCATCGCGGCGGCGCTGGTCACGAAGGCGGCAGGCGTCGATTATCTCGCCTGCGCGCTCGCCGTTGTGGGCGGCGTGATCGGGGCGACCGCGCCGGACTGGCTCGAAGTGGCGTGGTGGACCCGCAAGCGCAAGCTGTGGATCACGCATCGCACGCTTACGCATTGGGGCGTGGGCTGGGCCGCGCTTCTGGCGTTGTCATGGCATCTGCTCGCGAAGCACCCCGCCGTGCCGTTCGCATTCGGTTTCGCGTGCGGCGGCATCATGCATTTGCTCGCGGACTGGCCGAACCCGCTCGGCGTCCCCTGGATTGGTGGACGCCATTCGTTGAGATTGTGGACGAGCGGGCATTGCGACCTCATCGTCGTCGGCGCTGCGTGGATCGCGGCACTTTATGTCGCCGACGGTGTCTGGTTTCATCATGCGTATGGCCGCATGCTGCTCAACGCGTTGCGCGTCTGATCGCAATAGAATCCTGCCAGTTCTCACCACGCTACCGGACCTCGACCCATGCATATGAATCAAGCGCGGAACCGCATCTTTCTCGTCCTCTTCGTTTTGGTCACGCTCATGCTCGGCGGATGCGCGGGCTTCTTGAACCGCGATGCGTTGCGCGTCAGCGTGGCGGGCATCGAGCCGCTCGAAGGGCAGGGGCTCGAGATGCGCTTCGCCGTCAAGCTGCGCGTGCAGAATCCAAACGATACGTCGATCGACTTCGATGGCGTCGCGCTCGATCTGGATGTGAACGGCCGCGCTTTCGCGAGCGGCGTGAGTCCGCAGCGCGGATCCGTGCCGCGTTTCGGCGAACTCGTCGTGTCCGTGCCGGTGACGGTGTCGGCGTGGTCGGTCGCGCGGCAAGCGTTGGGCTTCGCGAGCGGCGACGAGGTGACCAAGGTGTCGTACGTCGCGCGTGGTCGTCTTGCGGGCGGGCCGTTCGGCGGCGCGCGCTTCTCCGACCAGGGCACGATCGATTTTCCGACCGGAAGCGGCGCTTTCGGCTATTGATCTGTCACTGCACATGCAACGAGCGCCCGAAGGCGCTCGTTTAATCAACGGCTCGTTAATGCACGCGCCTCAGTGCGTGACGTGCAGGCCGTTTGCGTCGTCGTGGTGCAATTCGACGTGCGCGTTGCCCGGCGCTGCGTCGTGACGGGCGATCTCTTCCTGGCGCTTATGTTCTTCACGCGCCGCACGCGCTTCGCGTTCGTTGCGGGCATCGCGCTCGCGTGTCTCGTCGACGCGCTCGCGGTGCTCCTTGCGCTCGAGTCGCAGATGGCGCTCGGCTTCGTGTGACTTGGCGAATGCACCCGCCGACAGGCAGGCGATGAGAGCAGCAGCAAACAGCTTTTTCATGTCCAACTTCCTTACTGTGAACATTGCGGACCGGATGATCCGCAATGCCCAAACAAACGCTCCCATTGGCCACGCGTTGACGCCTGTTGCTTTGGTGTAAGGACATTCAACAATGTTTCGCAGATCGGCGCTAAGTGACGCCGCCCGATGTAAGCAACGGATGCTTAAGGGCGCATGAAGTAAGGCGTGCGAAGCAATGAAAGGAGTACTGCCTATCACAACGCGCGGTTTCGGAAGGTTTGGCCGATGCATGCTAGATATCGTGCGCGAAATTGCGGCTCCTCGTCTTTACATTTCGTAATCGCAAGACTTTAATCAACGAGCGGACGAAGCCGTCCGTCATCGCAATCCGCTTCCTCTCCGATGCTTAGCGTCGGTGGCGCGCGAAGCGGAATTCTTGCGCTTTCACGTTCCAGATGGCAGGTCGGGCACGTCGCGGCGCGCTTCTCATGCAGCGAGGTCATCCATGATCAACTTCCCGGTCGACGCAATCGACACGCTCAAATCCGCCGTGCGCGGCAAAGTCATTTCGCCCACCGACTCCGACTACGACGAAGCACGCAAAGTATGGAACGCAACCATCGACAGGCGCCCGGCGCTCATCGTGCGTTGCGCGGGAACGGCCGACGTGATCGCGGCGCTCAGTTTCGCGCGCGAACACGGCGCGCTGCTTTCCATACGAGGCGGCGCGCACAATATCGCGGGCAGCGCGGTGAGCGACGATGCACTCATGATCGACTTGTCCGCGATGAAGTCGGTACGTATCGATCCGCAAGCGAAACGCGCCTATGTCGAGCCGGGCGCGCTGCTCTCCGACTTCGATCACGAAGCACAGGCCTTCGGTCTTGCGACGCCGCTCGGCATCAACTCGACGACGGGAGTGGCGGGCCTTACGTTAGGCGGCGGCTTCGGGTGGATCAGCCGCAAATATGGCGTGACGGTGGACAATCTCGTCGCCGCGGACATCGTGACGGCAGACGGCCAGTGGCGCCGCGTCAGCGCGGAATCCGAGCCGGACCTTTTTTGGGCGCTGCGTGGCGGCGGCGGCAACTTCGGCATCGTGACGATGTTCGAATTCCGCTTGCACGAAGTCGGGCCGCAGATTTATGGCGGGCTCGTCGTGTATCCGCTCGAACAGGCGGATGAGGTCTTGCCGAAGTATCGCGCGTTCATCGCGGACGCGCCTGACGACCTGACGGTATGGGCGGTCCTGCGCCTGGCGCCCCCACTACCGTTCCTGCCGGCCGACGTGCATGGCAAGCCGGTCATTGCGCTTGCGTGCTGCTATATCGGTGACATCGGGCGCGGTGCCGAGGCGTTGCAGACCGTGCGTGAATTCGGCACGCCGTACGGCGAGCATCTCGGCCCGATGCCTTTTACCGCATGGCAGAAGGCGTTCGATCCATTGCTGACACCGGGCGCGCGCAATTATTGGAAGTCTCACAACTTCGCCGCGCTCGACGACGAGACGTTGCGCATTCTCACGGATGCCGTGAAGGCGTTGCCGTCGCCGCATTGCGAGATCTTCATCGGCGCGATGGCCGGCCAGACCAACCGCGTTCCCGCGAATGCGACCGCTTACGCGAATCGCGATTCGGTATTCACCATCAACATACACGGTCGCTGGACCGAAGCGGCGGACGACGACACCTGCACGCAATGGGCGCGCGACATGTTTACCGCGCTGACGCCGCATGCGCTGGGCAGCGTCTACGTGAATTTCCTGACGGGTGACGAGGGTGATCGCGTGAAAGCGGCCTATGGACCGAACTACGAGCGGCTCGCAGAAGTGAAGCGCCGTTACGATCCGGAGAACGTGTTCCGCAGTAATCAGAACATCCAGCCTGCCTAACTCTGTCGGCGCGCCGCGCGATTGAGCGGCGCGCGTCGTTCATCGACGTTCGACGTAGCGCTGCTCGTTCAGAGCGCCCTTGCCGTTGTCGTCATAAACGAGCATGCGCGTTTCGCTGCTCAAGCACGCTTGCAGCACGCCGAGGAATCTTGCGTCCACGGCAAGACGCAATCGATTGAAGCGATGCTGCTGCCTCGCGTGGTCAAGATACGAAGCAATGGATCGAGCGAATGTCTCGCGGTCTTTGTCGCTTGCCTCATTGCGCGACCGAGCGGTGTTCCTAATGTCCTCGACTTGCTGAAGATCGACTTTGAGTCCGCGCGTTTCGAAGATGCGGGCGCGATGCTCGTCGGCGGCAAGAACCCACGTAATGGCGGTCATGATGCTTCCTCCTGTTCGCCCGGCTTCGAGCGACGCTCGCGCCATTGTGCGCCGATTCGCGACGCTCAACAGCCCGACGTGCTGCGGCGTTGCAGCATGGCGCCGGTTTGCGCGAAGCGTTCATGTAGTGCAAACAGCCGCTACAGCTAATAGAGAGGATGGCCGCCGCGCGCTTGTGCGTCGCGGTAATAGTCGCGCAGCATACTTTATACAGCGGGCGCCTTGCCCCGATAGGACAATCGGGCGCGTCGGCGCCGGTTTCGTAGAAACCGCAATGACCGGCTTATCCCGGCAGTGCGTGAGCGTCGGAGGCGGACAGAGGCTTGCGAGCGCCGCCGAGCTTATTGATATTCACTGGCGCTTTCGTAGTCGCTTGGCATTGCGCGACTGTTCAAGATGCCGTTCCTTTGCAGCAATTGCCGGCAATGACTCCGCTCAGATTCTCACGTTTCGCTCCACATGCGCAGCAGGTTGTGATAACAGCCGACGAGCGAGCGCTTCGCGGCTTCGTCGCCATTCGTCGCATTGAGACGCTGTATCGAGTTGTCGAGATCGAAAAGCAGCGCGCGTTGCGCATCGTCGCGTACGAGGCTTTGCGCCCAAAAGAAGCTGGACACGCGCGCGCCGCGCGTGACTGGACGCACTTGATGCAGGCTCGTTGCCGGATACACGATGGCATGGCCCGCGGGGAGCTTCACTTCCTGCACGCCGTACGTGTCTTCGATGACGAGTTCGCCACCGTCGTAATCTTCAGGGCGCGACAGAAAGAGCGTGATCGATACATCCGTGCGAACGCGTGCGCCGTGGCCCGGCACGATGCGAATGGCGCCATCGACGTGACTGCCGAAATGCATGCCACCTTCATAGCGATTGAAAAGCGGCGGATACACGCGGTTGGGCAGCACCGCGCTGATGAAAAGCGGATGACGTTCGAGCGCACCGACGATCACATCGCCCATTTCGCGGGCGATGGCGGAGCCTTCGGCAATCTGTTGATTGCGCTTGACGGGCGCGCCTTGATAACCCGCGGTGGCGCGGCCGTCGACCCATGAGTCGGTGTCGGCTTCGAGGCGCGAGCGCATGGCGGCGGCGTCTTCGGCGCTCAGGACGCCCGGTATCGAAAGAATCATTGCGTGGGCTCGGTGTGAGTCACTGCGCGCGCCGAGTACGAGCGGCGCGCGCTTCAGATCAAAGGTGCATCAGCGGAAGCGGTAATTCAACGTCGCGAGGAACGTGCGGCCAAGACCAGGCACCGCGCGTCCGCCGTCGGACGGGATCAGGGCATCGTAGTACTTCTTGTCCGTCAGGTTCAGCACGTTCAACTGGATATCGTAGCGTTTCTGATGATACGCGGCCATTGCATCCCATCGCGTATAGCCGCCGACCTGCACGAGGTTGTTGTTGGCCGCATAGCGCGACGACACATACGATGGACCGCCGCCAAATTCCCAGTTCGGCGTGACGTTATACGTGGACCACAGCGTGAGCATGTGATGCGGCGTGTTGGCGAGCGTGTGTCCGGTGGTGCCGTCGAGCGCCTTCTGTACGGTGCCGTCCATGTACGTATAGCCGCCGAACACCTGCCACTTGTTCGTGATGTGGCCCGCGACGCCGAGTTGATAGCCGCGCACGCGCACATCGCCATCGAGCGTGTATTCGCCGGTGGAGACCTGCGTGCGCGCGTTGGTTTTCTCGATGTTGAAGAGCGACTGCGTCACCGAAAGCCCGCCGTTCAGCAAGTCCCACTTCGAGCCGATCTCATACGAACGGTTCTTCTCGGGCGGCGTGTTCTGCTGGTTGTTGGTAAGCGTAAGCGCTTCGAGCGACGGATTGAACGACGTGCCATACGACACGTAATACGACTGCCATTCGGTCGGTTGCCACACAATGCCGGTGCGCACGCTCGTGAAGTAGTTCGTCTGCGTGGCATAGCGCGGTGCGTTGATCGAGTTATGGATCGATGCTTCATAGCGGTCCCAACGCACGCCCCCAATCCACTTCCAATGCTCGCCGATCGAGATAGTGTCGTTGAGATAGAGCCCGATGCCGTTCGCGCTGGATTCCGCGAGATTGGTGGCGACCTCGCGATAATTCGACGGGCGCGTCGTATAAGTCGGATCGACGAGCGGCACGATAGCGAGCGTATTGGACGACAGGCCCGGCGTGGTGGCAGTGAAGGTCTGGTTGCTATAGGTCTCGTGGCTCAGATCGACGCCGACGAGCATGTCGTGCTTGAGAAAGCCCGTCGCGAACTTGCCTTCGAAGTCGGTCGTGTTGTACACCGAGTGGTCGTTGATGTTGCGGTCCTTGCCTTGAAGGCGCACGTAAAGCGAAGAGAGGGGCAGCGTCGTGTAGTTTCCGTTGGTCAACGCAGTGGACGTGTTGAGCGGTCCGGTCAGCACGGCGGCCGCGTTCGTCGCGCGCGCTTCGGTGCTGTAGTGACTGAATTGCGTCTGATTGCGCAGCGTGAAGACATCGTTGAAGCGATGCTCCACGCGCGCGTTGAGCGTTTGCACGTCCTGAATCGTGCGGTCGTCGGTAAAGCCATAGAACGTCTTCGTATCGACCGGCGCCGGATGTCCGTTGAGCGGCGGAATGCCGTAGTCGGGCTGATCGCGGTTGTGCTGAATCAGGGCGGATAGCGTCACTTGCGTCGGCGTGCCGATGCCGAACTTCACTTCCGGCGCGACGCCGTAATCCTTGCTCTTCATCTGATCGCGAGTGGAGCCCAGGTCCTGACCGAACGCGTTGATGCGAAACGCGGAAGTCTCGGTCATCGGCTGATTGATGTCGACGGTCGTGCGGTAGCGGTCGTGCGTGCCCGCTTGCACGGATACATCGGCGCGCGGCTTCAGCTCCGGCTGCTTGCTGACCTGATTGATGACGCCGCCTGTCGAGCCGCGGCCGAAGTACAACGACGACGGCCCGTACAGCACATCGATGGATTCGAGGTTGAACGTATCGCGATAGTACTGGCCGCGGTCGCGAAAGCCGTCGAGATAGATATCGGTGCGCGCGGTGAAGCCGCGCAAGTTGATGTTATTGCCGATCTGGCCGCCTTCCGCTGCGCCGAGCGTGACGCCCGGTACGTTGCGCAGCGCGTCCGAGAAAGAGCTGACCGCCTGCGACTGCAGAACCGCTTTCGGCACGACGACGACTGCCTGCGGGATGTCGCGCAATGCGGCGGGCACTTTTGCGCCGACGCTCGATACTTCGGGCTGGAAGTCGCGCGACGTGTCGCTTTGTCCCGTCACCTTGACGGCGGGCAGAGCGGCGGTTTCAGGCGCCGCCGTGGCGGAATCCGCGTTCGCGCTTGCGGCGCCGTTGGTGCTGTCTGCGGAGCCGCTCTGAACGGAGGCGGCGGCTCGCGTACTTTCTGTTGCCGTTTGCGCGTAGAGCGGCGCGGCCATCGGCATGGCAGCCATACTCACCAAGGCCGCGGCGAGCGGCGTTTTCCTCAGCATATCGTTCCCCGATATTTTGTTAATGAATTCGGAACGACGACGGACCGGCTGTCCGTTCGTCCTGCTTCACCTGCATCCGCGCGTCAGCGGTGCTAAATGAGAATCAGTATCATTACACAATGTGACAAGTTTTTGTAAGTACCTGATCGGTTTACAGGCTCAAGCCAGCGATGCCGCTTTGCATCTTGCATGCACCATCGAGTGCGCTGAATGCACATTCGATGCGCATCAAGAGGCCATTTGCACCAAGATGAGACGAAAGCGCTGCGCGTGCAGATTGCGGACTGCACTGTGTATAAGCGGGCGCACAGCTTTCGCACACGGAGCTGCACACAAAATGCGCAGATGGCCCGGATATTGCACATGTCGCCGTTTTTTTTAAAACGTCCGCCGACATGCAGGCACTTCAATCTGGTACCGACACCCTGTTCCTATTGCTGGGCGCCGCCATGGTGCTTGCCATGCACGCCGGTTTCGCGTTCCTCGAACTGGGAACGGTCAGGCGCGAGAATCAGGTGAACGCGCTCGTCAAGATTCTTGTGGACTTCGCCGTGTCCACCCTCGCGTACTTCTTCATCGGCTACAACATTGCTTACGGCGTGCAGTTCATGCACGGAGCCGACGTGCTCGCGCAGCACAACGGCTATGCGCTGGTGCGCTTCTTCTTCCTCTTGACGTTCGCTGCGGCGGTTCCGGCGATCGTGTCGGGAGGCATCGCCGAGCGTTCGAAGTTCAACCCGCAGTTGTTCGCAACCTGCGTGATCGTCGGGTTCATTTATCCGCTACTCGAAGGCATCGCGTGGAACGAACGGTTCGGCGTGCAGTCGTGGCTCACGCAGGCTTTCGGTGCGCCGTTTCACGACTTCGCCGGTTCCGTCGTCGTGCACGCGTTCGGCGGCTGGGTCGCGTTGCCGGCGGTGCTGCTGCTCGGGCCGCGCCACGGTCGTTATCACAAGGATGGACGCATCGCCGCGCACCCGCCGTCGAGCATTCCGTTTCTCGCGCTCGGTGCGTGGGTGCTCGCGGTCGGCTGGTTCGGCTTCAACGTGATGAGCGCGCAGACGGTCGACAAAATTAGCGGTCTGGTTGCGGTGAATTCACTAATGGCGATGGTCGGCGGCACGCTCGCCGCGTGGGTCGCGGGGCGCAACGATCCGGGCTTTGCCTACAACGGTCCGCTAGCCGGACTAGTCGCGGTATGTGCAGGGTCCGACGTGATGCATCCGCTCGGCGCGTTGATCGTCGGAGCGGTGGCGGGCGTGCTGTTCGTGCAGATGTTCACGTGTGTGCAGAACCGCTGGCGGATCGACGACGTGCTCGGCGTCTGGCCGCTGCATGGTCTCTGCGGCGCGTGGGGCGGCATCGCGGCAGGCGTGTTCGGGCAAAAGACGTTCGGGGGCATCGGCGGCGTGTCGATGTGGTCGCAATGCATCGGCACCGTCGGCGCGGTCTTGCTCGCGCTCGCGGGCGGCGCTGCCGTCTACGGCGTCATCAAGATGACGGTGGGACTGCGCCTCGACCGCGAGGACGAGTTCAACGGCGCGGACCTGGCCATCCATCGCATCTCGTCGACGCCGGATCGAGAAATGGCCGGCTGAGGTCGCAGTTCGCCCTCCGGCCGTCAGCGCCGGATTGCATGCAAGATGCGCCGCATTGGCATTTTGCATGCCGCCGCCGCCCGGATCAGCAACTTGCCGCGAGCCGGCGCAAGACGGGGGAAAAGGCCCGGGCATGCGCTTCGCTGAAAGCGACCGCTCCGACATGACCGGCGCCGAACCGGCAAAGCGACGCGTGCTTTGCCTGATTGACGCAGAACCTCCGATTGACGAGAATCGCGGCCCGGTCGCGGTCGGCTTGCTATGCCGATGAGTGCGCGCCGGTTACGATATACCGGCCGATCCCCAACAAGGCCGAGAGCTTGAATCCTACAGAGACCGGGTCCTTCGATTTGCCGCTTCCGTCGCGCAACTTCTCGTTGACGCGACGCGTGCTGCTGCTCGTCCTGGCCGCGTCTGTCGCCGTTCCGCTTGCCTGTCTCGGCATCTACGGCTATTACGATTATCAGCGCCGGTTCGCCGAGGCCGGCGACCTGACCGAGCGGCTCGCGCGCGTGGCGAACGAACACGCGCTCAAAGTGCTGGACCTCAATCAGCAACTGGAGACGCGCGTCGTCGACATGCTGGGCGACAGTGGCGACGCGGACGTCAAGTTGCGCGAAGAAGCCTTGCATCGCGCGCTCGACGACATGAGCGGCACGCTCGCGCAGGTCGCGGCCATTTCGGTCTTCGGCGCGAACGGCGCGCTGCTTGTGAATAGCCGCCGGTATCCCGCGCCGGACGTGTCGATTGCCGAGCGCGACGACTTCCTTTCGGCCCGCGCGTTCGCGCCCGTCACCTACTTCTCATTGCCGTTGCGCGGCAAGGTCGCGCAATCGGACGTGTTCACGACGACCATGGGGCGCATCAGCCACAACGGGCAGTTTCTCGGCGTCGTGTCGATTGCGCTGAATCGCGATTATTTCGTCGACTTCTATCGCGAGATCGCAGCGGGCGACTCAGCGCTCGTAATCGGTCTTTATCGGCGCGATGGCGGCATTCTCGTGCGCTATCCGCCGAGCCCCGCGTCGTCGCAAGCCGCGAACAACACGCCCTTCACCGACGCGTTTCGCAACAACGAGCTCTTCGGACGCGTGCGCATGACATCGACCATCGATCACGTCGAGCGCGTGCTTGCGTACCGGCGTGTCGGCGAATTTCCGCTCTATGTGGCGACCGGTTATGCGACGTCGGTCGTGCGCGCGCGCTGGCGGCAGAACCTCGCGCTCGTCGCAGCGATCGCGGCGTTGCCATGCATGGCCGTATGGCTTCTCATCGCGTTCTCCATTCGCCGGCTCGATGCGGAGCGCGTCGCGTGGGAACGCTGGCAGGCGGAAGTCGCGACGAGGCTGTCCGTCGAAGCATCGACGCGGCAGTTGCGGCGCATGGGCGCGCTCGGCAATCTGGTGGCGAACGTCGCGCACGATTTCAATAACCTGCTGATGGTCGTGTCGGCGAATATGGCCCTTGCACGGCGCAAGCATTTCAACGATGTCGAGAGCGAAGTGCTCGCGGTCGAACGCGCAACCGCCGGCGCGGAGTCGCTCGCGCGGCGGCTGATGAGCGTCGCGCGCAAGCATCCGCTGAAGCAGGAAGTCATCGATCCCGCCGCGTGGATCAGAAGCATGCTCGAAATCGTGAAGCGCGCGGTGCATCCGTCGGTCTCGCTGACGGTCGAGTTCTCAGCGGACGTGTGGCCCATCATGGCCGATGCCGTGGAACTCGAACTGGCGCTCGTCAACATCGTCGCGAACGCGAGCGAGGCGATGCCGCATGGCGGGCGCATCGTCATCCGCTGTCAGAACGCTCGATTACGTGGCGCGGAAACCGATCTGCCCGATGGCGAATACGTGCTCATTTCCGTGACGGACAACGGCGAAGGCATGAGCGAAGCCGTGTTGCGCCGCGCGTTCGAACCGCTCTTCACGACGAAAGTGCGCGGCGCGGGCACGGGTCTCGGCCTCTCGCAAGTGCTGGCCGCGTGCGAGCAGGCGGGCGGCAGCGCGCGCATCACGAGCGTGCCGGGCGCCGGCACCACGGTTCGGCTTTATCTGCCAAGGCATCACGGACCGGTAACGGCGCCTGCGGCTAAACCCGTCGAGATGGAGAAGGAGAAGCCGCTGGCCAAACCGCAGCAAGTGGCGGACGACGACCATCCGTTCAGAGGCATGTCGGTGCTGCTCGTAGAAGACAATACCGACGTCGCGGCGGGCGTCATGGCGGTGCTCGAAGTCTTCGGATGCACCGTGCATCACGAGGAAAGCGCGGATGCGGCGTTCGCGCTCATGGGCGAGGGCTACAGCTTCGATCTGGTGCTGTCAGACGTGCAGATGCCCGGCAGGATGAACGGCATCGACCTCGCGGAGCAGATCACGAAGCGGCTGCCTTCGCAAAAGCTCGTGCTGATGACGGGCTATGCGGACGAGATCGAACGCGCGAAGCATCTGGGCGTGCCGATTCTCGCGAAGCCTTTCGACATGGACGACTTGCGCGATCTCATCATGGACGGCGTGCCGCACTGAGTGGACGTTACTTATGCTTCGGCATGGGGCGCGCGCCGACGAGAGGATTGAACGACCGGCGCTTCTCTGTCGGCGCTTCCTCCTCGGCCGATGCTTTCGCGCGGCGCGCATTCGTGCGTTTGCCGCCGAGCTGATGGAGCAGGTCTTCGTCGTCAGTGGCTTCTTCGTCTGCTTCCGCGTCGTCTCGCGCGGCCGCGGAGGTCGTTTGCCCGGCGCCTGCAAGATGCTCCATGACGGAGACGAAGTCCTTCTGCGCGGACTTGAGCGCGCGGCCCGGCATCATGATGAGCACGACCGCTTCCTGCACGGTGTGATCGTCGACGGTATGCAGCGTGCCAGCTTCCGTCCAGTCGATGCCGCTCCCGGCATACGCCGCGATCACATGTTGCAGCACCGCAGGCGAGAGCACGCCGGCATCGTATAAGCCGACGATCTGCCGTTCGGCAAGCGCGAAGAGACTCGTCTTCGGGGCAGCGCTTGCCTTCGATGCGGATTTGCGGGCGGCCATGCTATTTCGATGCGGGCGCGACCCGCCATACCGTATTGCCGACGTCGTCGGCGACCAGCAGGCCGCCTGCGTGGTCCACGGCCACGCCGACAGGACGCCCCAGCGCGTGCCCGTCTGCCGAAAGAAAACCGGTCAGGATATCTTCAGGCGGACCGGAAGGCTTGCCATCCTGGAACGGAACGAAGATGACCTTATAACCGCTTCTCGGCTTGCGATTCCACGACCCGTGCTGACCGATAAACGCGCCGTTCCAGTAATGCTGCGGGAAGGCTTTTGCGTCGTAGAACGCGAGACCGAGCGAGGCCGTATGCGCGCCGAGCGCATAGTCAGGCACGGTGGCCGATTCGACCAGATCCGCGCGTTGCGGCTTCACGCGATCATCGACATGCTGGCCGTAATAGCTATAAGGCCAGCCATAGAACGCACCGTCCTTCACTGCGGTCATGTAGTCGGGAACGAGCTCGTTGCCGAGTTCATCGCGCTCATTCACGGCGGTCCATAACGCGCCGGTTTGCGGCTGCCACGACATTCCGTTGGGATTGCGAAGCCCCGTTGCATAGAGACGAGTCTGTCTACTCGCGATATCCACTTCCATGATGGCCGCGCGCCCGTTCTCCGCCTCGATGCCGTTCTCCGCGGCATTGCTGTTCGAGCCGACCGTCACGTACAGCCGCTTGCCGTCCGGACTCGCGATGATGTTCTTGGTCCAGTGATGGTTGATCGGTCCCGCGGGCAGGTCGATAAATTTCTCGCCCGTCGATTCGATCGTCGTTTCGCCTGTCCGATACTTGAAGCGCAGCACGGCATCGGTATCGGCGACATAGAGGTCATCTCCGACCAGCGCCATGCCGAACGGCGAATGCAAATGATCGATGAATACGGTCCGCGTTTCGGCGACGCCGTCGCCGTCGGCATCGCGCAACAACACGATGCGATCGGGACTCGCCATGCCCGCGCCCGCGCGCTTCATCACCTTCTTCATGACGGCGCCCTTGATGCCCGAGTTCGTATCGTGCTCGGCGGGGGCGTTGCTCTCGGCCACGAGCACGTCGCCGTTGGGCAGCGTGATGATCCAGCGCGGATGATCGAGCCCGGACGCGAAAGCGGTTACGTCGAAGCCCGCTGGCGATATGGGCTTCTGTCCTTCGGCCCACTGCTTGGCGGGCGCGATGTTCACCGTCGGCAACAACGCGCGGCGCGGCGCGGGAAGCGCGGGATCGCGCCCGAAGTCAGTCGGGTAGTCATCCGCGAGCGCGATGCTGCACGAGACCGCCAGCATCGCGACGAGCGTCACGCGTAGGCACTTGCGCGCGTCAGGAAGCGCCATCCATCAGCCTCCGCCGATGCCCTGCACGATTTTTCCCGTGCCGTCGCAAGTGGGACAATCGCCGCCGTCTTGCTTGCCTGTGCCGTTGCAGTCGGGACAGATGTCTTCGCCGGTGCCCGGTGCGCCGGGCTCTGCTTCATCGCCCGGACTGAGAGGAGGTTCTTGCGCCATGACTGTCTCCTAGGTTGGTATGCCTTGGCGAGAAGCAAAGAGTATTCCGCGGTGACGTGGCAAGCGGCGCGTTCGTCTTTAGGGCTTGCGTCCGAATGCTTCGCGCAAGTGCCGCTTCGCTTGCTCGAGCGTATTGCGCCGCGTCTTCGGCAAGTTGCGGCCGGCTCGATTGATATAGAAATTGAGCATCGACATGGCCGACTGGAACGGCGTGCCCTTGCGCCGTTTGCTCTCGGTGGACGAGCGTTTGAGCGACTGCGCAATTTCTTCGGCGTTGCCGTTCTTGAAGATATCGCGCTGAATATCCATCGCGTCGCTCGTTTCCATCACATGATGCGACCAGCGGTGCGTCGAATTGGCGGACTTTGCTTTCTTGCTTCCGGATTTCTTGTGATCGCTCGCGAGCGTATGGCGCTGCCGCGTGGTGCTGCGCTTGCCCGAACCCGTCTTGCCCGCGCTAGCGCCGGTCTTCTTGGTCTTGCTTGCCGTCGGCATGACGGTTCCTCCATTAACGTTTATGTTTCATCAGCCGATGCGCTTCCCGCAGCGCATCCACGATAGCCTGATAAGCGGCATGGCGCGTCTCCGGGTCGGGCGCGCGCAATACATACGACGGGTGATACGTGGCGACGATCACGCGCCCCTCGTGCTCGATAGGGTGGCCCATCGACGCTTGCAGCTTGGCCTTCGAATCGCGCAGCACTGACTTCAGCGCGGTCGCGCCCAGCGCGACGATCACCTTCGGGTCGATGTCGGTCGTTTCGCGGTCCATCCAGTAGTGGCACGCGTCGATTTCGCGCTGAGCCGGTGTCTTGTGCATGCGGCGCTTGCCGCGCGGTTCCCATTTGAAGTGCTTGACGGCATTGGTCACATAGACTTCCTTGCGCGCGACGCCGGCTTCTTCGAGCGCGCGGTCCAGCATCGCGCCAGCCGGACCGACGAAGGGCTTGCCTTGCAAATCTTCCTGATCGCCCGGTTGTTCGCCGACGATCATCAGCGGCGCGTGGCGCGGACCGGCGCCCGGAACCGCTTGCGTTGCGTCCTTGTACAGCGCGCAACGATGACACGCGTCGAGTGTGTCCGGTGTTTGATCGGGCTCTACGCCGGGCTGCGGGGTCGTGACCATGAGGACCTTACGCGAAGGGGCGGGGTGACAAGGCCGTAGACGGAATCATGGGCATGTGTTCTCCGAGACTTTTGGAAGCGGGTAGCAATTGCCGAACCTTCGTCTGCAAAGCTGTGGGAATGCCCGTTGCTGATTCCCTGAGTACCTGAGCAAAGGAGGGCAGCGATGAGCAACAACGATCGTATCGAAGGACCAGGCAGCACCGACAAGCCGCTCGGCGATGCAGGCAGCGGAGCCACCGGCGGTGGTTCGTTCGGCAATCTTCCGGGACCGGGCGCGGCGACGGGCGGCGATCCGCATCAGGGCGTGCGTCAGCCGAATGCGGGCGAAGTGGAACCGGAGAATCGCCGTCTGGATCAGCAGCCGCATCAGACAGCGGAAGTGCCGCTCGGCTCGGGCAATCGTCCGGAGCCGGCGGGACGAGGCGGTCAGGTCAGCGACGTCGCGGCATCGCCGGGACAGGACGTGCCGCCGCGCGGAAACTGATTCACGACGTATAAGCGCAAAAACACAAGCGCAAATGCAAAGCGGCCGCTTATCGCGGCCGCTTTGCTTTCATGCGGATGTGCCGATCAACGCGTGGCAATGTACATCGTGATTTCAAAGCCAAAGCGCATATCGGTGAAGCTAGGGGTTTCCCACTTCATAGAGCCTCCTTGTGCATTGAGCGGCCGACGGATGCCGAGCCGTTGCGCGGTTGTTTTCCTGAGCGCGTGCAGCGCGGCGCTCAAATCGACGCTCTTTCATCCTAGCGCGACTTCGCCGCCTGCATCATTGGAAATTGCCTCGGCATTCATTTAATTTATTTATGGCGTCAAAGCGGCCGGGGTCGGCTTCCAGAATCGTCAGGGTTCGTACTGACTTTGTCAGGGTCGGTCGCTTCGTCGCGCTCCATCATTTCGCCCGGACGCGGGATAACCCTATCTACATCCTCCGGCCGGATATTGTTCAGCTCGTTGCCGCCGGGCGCGTGCGATTTGTCGTGTGTATCGGGTGCTTTTGGGGTTTCAGCCATTGGGTTGCCTCGTACGATGATTCATTCGGCGCGCGCCGCTTCGCGCAGCACGGCGGAGTCACTGTCGTAATTGCGATCGGCGATTTTCCTGAGCACGGCCAGCACTTCGCCGTCTGCGCCGTTGCTTTTCGCCAGCGCCATCAGCTTTTCCTTGTGCATCGGATATTCCGCGCCCTTGAGCGCGCGCGCGATGGCGTCCGGCCCCGGCTCGTCCAGATGCCGTTGGTCTTGCGACTGCGCGGGATGTTGTGACATAGCGCCTCCTTTCCAGTTGATCTGCAACGTCGAAAGGGCAGCAACGCGCATACCCGTGCGGGCTTGTCCCGGGCGCGACTGATGCTACGCAACCCATAGCAAACGTCAGAAGGAGGACACGCGCATGACTATTTCCGCGGAGCGACTCTCCGATACCGAGATTAAGGTCGAAGAGACCATCTATACGTTCGATGGCAAAGACAGGGCAGACGCGTTCCAGCAATGCCTGGGGAGCGACACGCTCGATCCCTGCACGCGCCACCACGCGCCTGTCTCCACGCGCGCCGCGACGACGACGGGCGGACCCGCCGAAGGCGAGCCGGGCAGCATCATTTCGCCGTCGCTCGGCGGCATGCCCTGATCGCCGTTCGCGATCAGAGCAGCGAGTGCGTCGTCGAACGCGGCGCGAGCGATTCGCGCGTCAGGGCTTCGAGCGGCAATGGCTTGTCGAAGAAATAGCCTTGCGCCTGCGCGGCGCCCATGTCGCGCAGGACCGCGAGGGTCGCCGCATCTTCGACGCCCTCAGCCACGAGCGTCAGGTCGAGCGATTCGGCCATGCGCACGATCGCCCGCACGATAGCGCGGCTGCGCGGACTGCGCGTCAGTTCGAGAATGAAGGACTTGTCGATCTTCAGGCCGCTGAACTGATACTGATGCACGTAACTGAGCGACGAAAAGCCCGAGCCGAAATCGTCGAGTACGACGGACATGCCGTTGTCCGCCAGCCGCTGCATGGTGCGCCGCGCGAGATCCGGTTCGGCGACGAGCGCGCCTTCGGTCAGTTCGAGGCACACGCGCGACGGCGACACGCGATAGCGCCGCAATAGCGCGAGCACGTCGTCGGCGAACTCGGGACGCGTCATGCTATAGCTCGAACAGTTCACGTGAACCGGCGGCCAGTGCACGAAACGCTCGTTCGAAAGAATGGCCGCGACACGTTCGAGCATGTAGAGATCGAGTCGGCCGATGAGTCGCAGCCCTTCCACCGCAGGCAGAAATTCCCCCGGCCCCACGATGCGTCCATCCGCCTGCCGCCAGCGAATCAGCGCTTCGAGCGCGACCACTTCACCGCTTTTCACATCGACGATCGGCTGGAAGTAGGGCAGCAATTCATCGTCGCGTTTCATTGCATTGCGCAACGCGCCTTCGCGCTCGACCTGATCGGACACTTGCCGGCGCAATTCCTGATTGAACACGACGAAGCTGTCGCGTCCCGCGTTTTTCACGCGATACATCGCGGTATCGGCGTCGCGCAAGAGATCGGCGGGCTCGGTATGAAACTGACTGTCCGCGCTGACGATGCCGATACTGCACGACGAAAACACCACATGCTCTTCGATATGAAACGGTAGATCGAAGGCCGCCAGAATGCGTTTCGCGATGGAGACGGCATCCTGAATGACCGCGTTCGGCGAAAGAATGGCGAACTCGTCGCCGCCGAGACGCGCGAGCAGATCCGACGCGCGCACGCAGGCGCCGAGGCGCGCGGCGGCCTGGACGAGCAGCATGTCGCCGAAATGGTGACCGAGACTGTCGTTCACGACCTTGAAGCGGTCGAGGTCGATGAACATCACCGAAAGATCGTGGCCGCGCGCCTGATAGTCGTTCCACGCGCCCTTAAGCCGCTGCATCAGATGGCTTCGGTTGGGCAAGCCCGTGAGCGAGTCATGCGAATTCTCATAGACGAGGCGCGCATTCACTTCGTCGAGTTCGCGCGTGCGTGCCTGCACGCGCGCTTCGAGTTCGAGATTCGCGGCGTGCAACGCTTCGGCGTCGCGACGGCGCGACAGGGCCGTGTCGATATGGCGCGATACGAAGGTCAGCAGTTCCTGATCGCGCAGCGAGTAACGCACGAGCGGCGAATAGCTTTGCACGGCCAGCACGCCGCGCACGACATCGCCGTCGAAAAGCGGAATGCCGAGCCACGAGCGCAGCCGCACCGAATCGCTGTCCGCCTCGAACGCGCCTTCGCTGATGAGCCGCACCGCTTCCTGATGATCGATCAGCCGCGGGCGACGCTCGCGGATCACGTATTCCGTCAAGCCGCGCCGGCCGCGTCGCGGATCGGGGCGTTCGTGCACGATCTCGTCCACGTAATACGGGAACGACACCTCGTCGGTTTCCTTCTCGTACAGCGCGATATAGAAGTTGCGCGCATAGAGCAGTTCGCCGACGATGCCGTGCAGACTGCGAAAGAACTCCATCGTGTCGCCCGGCCGGCTCGACAGTTCGGCGATCTGATAGAGCGCCGCCTGCAGATGCTCGGAGCGCTCGCGCTCCGCAATGCCGTGGCGCAGCGCGGCGTTCAGCTGCGACAGTTCGGAGGTGCGGCGCGCGACTTTTTCTTCGAGATCCGCGCGATGCAGGATGCGGTCGAGCGCCATCGCGACATGCCGTGCCACCACGAGAAAGAGCGCGCGGTCCTCCGCCGTATAGATGCGCGACACGTCGTAGACCTGCATCGCGAGCATGCCGAACACTTCGTCGGACGCGTTCTTCAGCGGCGCGCCCATCCAGAACTCGGGGCGGTCGCCGAGGCAGTAGAAGCGGCCCTCGCGCTCGGCCGCCGTGATGTCCGCCGTGGTCACGAAGAGCGGCTTGCCGCTCGTCAGCACGCGGCCTGTCATCGAGAGATGATCGGGGTCGAGAATATCGAAGTTGTCCGCTTCGACGACGTCCTTGTCGATCACATCGACGTAATACGGGTACGTGATCTTGCCGGTCTTGCGGTCGTACAGCGCGAGATAGAAGTTTTCCGCGTCGATCAGCGTGCCGAGGCGCTCGTGCACGCAGCGCAGAAACCCGGCGCGGTCAGGCACCGAACTCGCCAGATAAGCGATCTCGTACAGCACGCGCTGCGTGAGCTGCGCGCGCGCGAGCGCGTCGGACTGCACGCGCTCGCCCAGACGCCGCGCGAGCTCGGCGAGATGGGCGTCGTCGCGTTGCGCGAGCGGCGCGAGCAGCCAGCCGAGCACGCCTTCGCCGCGGCCGGTCGGCCAGCGGTGCCAGCCGTGCGCGGCGCACAGGCCCTCCAGGCGCTCCTCGGGGATGCTGCGCGGCCACACGAGCGGGGCATCGCCACGCCGCGCGAGATGCAACTGCTCACCCGCGCGATACCACGCCCACGCCTGCCCGCAGCCCGTCGCGGCGGCGTCACGCAGCAACGCCTCGATCGGGTCGGCATCGGACACGTCGGTTCCGGGGGCGCCGGGCGCGCTGGGCGTGGAAAGGGGCGCGTTGTACACGGAAAACACACTCATCGGCGCTCCAGGCCATTCGGATTTCGTTGACTGCCGAGACGGCGGTCCGCTCTTTTTCGAGCATTCGCTCTTACCGGGCTAACGGCAGCCAGCATACAGGCTTGAGCTTCACCGAGAAAAATCGTGCGAGAGCGTGTCAGCCAGCGGACGCGCCGCTGCCCGCAAAACGTTCGCGGTAGGCCTGCGGCGACACGCCGAGCGAGCGCAGAAAGCCCCGCCGCATGGTTTCCTCCGTGCCGAAGCCGCAGCGCGCCGCCACGCGCTTGACGGGCAGCGCGGTATCCCCCAGAAGACGCCGCGCGGCTTCCAGCCGCATGCGTTCGATGGAGCGCGCGGGCGTCACGCCGGTTTGCGCGCGGTAATGGCGCACGAAGCTGCGCTCGCTCATACCGACTCGCGCGGCGAGTGTCGCGACGGAGAGATCCGCTGCCAGATTCTCGGCGATCCACGCGTGCAGCTCGCCGAAGCGGTCACCCGCTTTCTGCAGCGACAGCGCGGCGCTGAACTGCGCCTGCCCGCCCGGACGCTTCAGGAACACGACGAGATGACGCGCGACTTCGAGCGCAAGCGCGCGCCCGAGATCCTCTTCGACGAGCGCCAGCGCGAGATCGATGCCCGCCGTCACGCCGGCCGACGTCCAGACGGCGCCGTCGCGAATGAAGATGGGATCGGATTCCACGCGCACGGCCGGAAAGCGCGCGGCAAGCTCGTCGCAGCGGGTCCAGTGCGTGACGGCGCGGCGCTCGTTCAAGAGGCCCGCCGCCGCGAGCAGAAACGCGCCGGTACACACGGACGCGGTGCGCCGCGCATGCCTCGCGCGTTCGCGCAGCCAGTCGACGAGCGCCGTATCGCGCACCGCGCCATGCACGCCCCAGCCGCCCGCGACGATCAGCGTGTCGCACGGCGCGTCGGCGGCCGGCAGCGGATGGCCGACGAGGCCGAGGCCCGCCGAAGCCGTCGCCGCCGCGCCGGGCATGACCACGCGCGCGCGGTACGGCCGCAGCATGCCCGCCGCCACGGCCAATTCGTTCGCCGACGCGAACACTTGCAGCGGCCCGGCGACATCGAGCAGTTGCACGTCGGGAAAGGCGAGAACGTCGACGTCGCGCGGCGTCGGATCGGAAGGGCGGCTCATGGTGGCGGAAAACGTGGGCTGGCTGTCGATTTCGCCATAGCGTAGCCGGGTAGCATGGGCTCGTCCACTTACCATCGACCAAGGAGAAAGCGATGACCTTGCACATCGGCCTGTTGCTGTTTCCGGGCGTGCAGCAACTCGACATGACCGGCCCCTACGACGTCTTCGCGCACATGCCCGGCGCCGAGGTTCACCTGATCTGGAAGACGCGCGAGCCGGTGCGATCGACGGCGGGCATGGTGCTCACGCCGGACACGACATTCGCCGGCTGCCCCGCGCTCGACGTGTTGTGCGTGCCCGGCGGCGGAGGCGTCGGCGCCCTGATGGAGGACGACGAGACGCTCGCGTTCCTGCGCCGGCAAGCGTCGGGCGCGCGCTATGTGACGTCCGTGTGCACAGGCGCGCTCGTGCTCGGCGCGGCTGGATTGCTGCGCGGCAAGCGCGCGACGACGCATTGGGCGTATCACGCGCTGCTCGCCGAACTCGGCGCGATACCGGTGCGCGGGCGCGTGGTGCGCGACGGCAACGTGCTGACGGGCGGCGGCATTACGGCGGGCATCGACTTCGCGTTGACGCTCGCGGCGGAACTCATCGGCGAGCAGGGCGCGCAGGCGATCCAGCTCGCGATGGAATACGCGCCCGCGCCACCCTTCGATGCGGGCGATCCTGACCGCGCGAGCCCTGATGTGGTCGAGATGGTGCGACAGCACGAGGCTGCGTCGCTGGCGGCGCGGCGTGACATCACGCAGCGCGTCGCGCAACGGCTTAATGCAAGCGCATGAGCACTAGAAGCGCTTCTGCATGAAGTAGCGCGACCGTTCGCCGTGAAAGCCCGGCAACTCGCCGAACGTCTGATAGCCGCAGCGCGCGTAAAGATCGCGCGCCTGCGGATTGAGCGTATCCAGCCACGCGGCGGCGCAGCCGCGCTTTTTCGCTTCTGCTTCCGCCGCTTCGAGGGCCCGCGTGGCGAGGCCGCGGCCGCGCGCGTCCTCGCGTATCCAGAGCCGTTTGACGAAGAGCCAGTTCCACGCGGTGAAGCCCGCGAGTCCGCCGACGAACGCGTCGTCCACGTAGAGCGACACGGCGAGATCGCGATGACCGCTCGGCCCGAGTTGCGCCGCATTGAACGCGGCGAGCCCGCCCGCGACTTCGTCTTCGAACGATTCGTCGATCCAGTCGGCGACGGACACGCTTACGTCGCTCATGTCAGACGGTCGCGGCCGGCGCGACCGATGCGCCTTTGATTCCATGCCGCGCGAGTGCTTCGCCGACGAAACCCGAACGCTTCACGTCTTCGACGAATTCGCGCAGCATGTCGGCGGCTGCTTCGCCGCGCGATTTCGGCAGCCCCATCGCCTGCTGAATCACCATGAAGCGTTCGTTCAACAGACGCAGGCCGGGCGTGCGCGCGGCATCGGCTTCGAGTTGCTGCTTGACGCCCGCAGCCACTTCGAGCTCGTCGCGCAGAAAGGTCTCGACGACCGCTTGCGACGAAGCCGCCCGAACGATCTGCGCATGCCTGATCTCGCGCGTGAGAAAGAGGTCATACGCGCTGCCCTTGCCGACCACGATGCGATTCTCCGCGCGGTCCACTTCGTCGTTGCGCGTCAACGGCGAGTCGTTGCGCACGAGGTAGAAGCCTTCGATCAACACGTAAGGCGCAGTGAAGGCGATGCCCGCGCCGCGCGAAGGATCGATCGCGAAGAAGCCGATGTCGGCCGCTTCATTCGTGACGGTCTCCACCGATTTCGCCGCGGTGTCGAAAGCCGCGAACGCGACGTCCACGCCGAGCCGAGACGCCAGTTCCCGCGCGAGATCGACCGATACGCCGCCGGGCTCGCCTTCCCTATCGCGGTGCGCCAGAACGGGATTGCCCAGATTGAGGGATGCGCGCAGCACGCCTGTCGGCGCGATGGCTTGCAGCAAGGTCGAAGAAAGAGTCATGGCTTCGTGCGCCTCATGTTGCATGAGCATGCAGAATACGCGAACCGCGACCACGCTTGCAAAAGGAACTGCCATGCCCGCACCGCTCGACGCCAAAGCCCTCATCACGCGCCTCGACTTGCAGCCGCATCCCGAAGGCGGCTATTTTCGTGAGACGTATCGTGCAGAGCAGCGCGTGACGCGCGATGGCGCGAGCGAGACGCGTTCGGCATCGACGGCAATCTACTATCTGCTATGCGAAGGCGCGCATTCGGCGTGGCATCGCATTCGCTCCGACGAAGTCTGGCACTTCCATGCGGGCGATCCGCTGCTCGTGCATGTGCTCGATGCGCACGGCGCGCTCACCACGCACCGGCTGGGCGATATGACGCAGCTTGCCGACACGGTGTTTCAGGCTGTCGTCGCAGCGGGCGACTGGTTCGCCGCCGAATGCAGCATCGCGTCGGGCGCGTCGCTCGTCGGCTGCACGGTCGCGCCGGGCTTCGAATTCACCGAGTTCGAGCTTGCCCGTTGCGATGAACTCGCGGCGCGTTATCCGCAGCATCGCGAGTTGATCCAACGGCTCGCTTAGCGAGGCAGCGCAATACCGAGCGTCGCGCAGACGAACGCGCCGATGCGCGCTATGTCATCGAGGGCAAGCACGGGCAAGGCCGATTCGATCGCGGCGGCGTCGTCCGTTGCGATGGCGAGCACCTCCACATCGGTCAGATAGAGCGGGTCCTTGCCCGTCGACGGCCGCACGACTTCGAGCCGCGGCATGGCTTCGCGCGCGAAGCCTTCGACGATCACGAAGTCGGCGTGCGAAAGGCGCGCGGCAAGCGCCGCGAGCGGCGGCTCGGCTTCATCGTTGAGTTCATGAAAGATGGCATAGCGATACGGCGACGCGATCAGCACTTCACTCGCGCCCGCGCGACGAAAGCGCGCACTGTCCTTGCCCGGCGGCTCGAGCTCGATGGAATGATGACTATGCTTGATGACGTTGACCGTGAGTCCTTGCGCGCGAAACCACGGCAGCAGCGCTTCGATCAACGTGGTCTTGCCTTGGCCGGAGCGCCCGGTAATGCCGAAAAGCGGCGGGTGCGACGAAATCATGCGATGGTTGTGTCGTTGTCGTCATCGAACGGGTCCGGCAAGTGTAGCGGCTCCGTGGCGAGCCGGGCCGAATCGCGCTATCGTCAGGCATCGTGCTTGCATCGACCGCGCTGCATTGCGTAACGCGCGAGGCACGTGGAACGTGTCGAGCATCAGCGCACTTCACAGGATCATGACATGGCTGAAGACAATCCCAGCACCGCTCTCGCTCCGCAGCAATTTTCCATCGACGTCATGCTCGAAAAGTACGCCAAGGGCGACGAGACGCGCGTCGACGATATCTATCGACGCGTGGCGCGCGGCGTCGCGCTCGCGGAACCGCCCGAAGCGCGCGCGAAGATCGAAGCCGAGTTCGTCGACAACTTCAAGCGCGGCGCACTGGGCGCGGGTCGCATCATGAGCGCGGCGGGCGCGGGCATCGATGCCACGCTCATCAACTGCTTCGTGCAGCCGGTCGGCGATGCGATACAAGGTGTCGATGACAACGGCCTTCCGGGCATCTACGTCGCGCTGTTGCAGGCCGCCGAGACCATGCGGCGAGGCGGCGGCGTGGGGTATAACTTTTCGGCAATCCGTCCGCGCGGCGCGCGCGTGCATTCGACAGGATCGGCGGCATCGGGGCCGTGCAGCTACATGGACGTGTTCGATGCCTCGTGCCGCACCGTGGAAAGCGCGGGTTCGCGTCGCGGCGCGCAGATGGGCATTCTCGACTGCACGCATCCGGACCTGCTCGAATTCATCGCGGCCAAGCACACGAAAGGGCGCTGGAACAACTTCAACGTATCAGTCGCTGTGACGGACGAATTCATGCAGGCCGTCGCCGATGACTCCGTCTGGCAGCTCGTGCACAAGGCGGAGCCCTCGCCGGCGCAACGCACATCGGCCGATATCCGGCAGCGTGAAGATGGCTTGTGGGTGTATCGCGAAGTGCGCGCGCGCGAGGTGTGGGACACGGTCATGCGTTCTACTTACGATGTCGCGGAGCCGGGCGTCGTCTTCATTTCGCGCATGAACGACGACAACAATCTGCGCTCGCTCGAAGCCATTCGCGCGACGAATCCGTGCGGCGAGCAGCCGCTTCCCGCGTATGGCTGCTGCAACCTCGGGCCGCTCAATCTCACGCGCTTCGTGTCCGATCCGTTCGCGCAGATGCGTGGCGGCGCGTCGGGCTTCGATTGGGACGGCCTCGCGCAGACGACGCGCACGCAAGTCCGCTTTCTCGACGACGTGCTCGACGTGACGCTCTGGCCGCTGCCGGAACAGGCGCGCGAGGCGCAGGCGAAGCGGCGCATCGGCGTCGGCTTCACGGGGCTCGGCGATACGCTCGTCATGCTCGGCTTGCGCTACGACTCGCAGGAAGGACGCGACTTCGCGGCGCGCGTGGCCCGCACCATGCGCGACGAGGCGTATCGCGCATCCGTGCAACTGGCGCGCGAGCGCGGCGCTTTTCCGCTCTTCGACGCGCGGCGCTATCTGGAACAAGGCACGTTCGCATCGCGCCTGCCCGACGACATCACTAGCGCGATTCGCGCGCACGGCATTCGCAACAGCCATCTGCTTTCCATCGCGCCGACCGGCACGGTGAGCCTCGCGTTCGCGGACAACGCGTCGAACGGCATCGAGCCTGCTTTCTCGTGGACGTATCAACGCACCAAGCGCATGGCGGACGGCTCGCGGCAGAGCTTCGCGGTGGAAGACCATGCGTACCGTCTCTATCGCGAGATGGGCGGCGACGTGAACGCGTTGCCCGATTACTTCGTGAGCGCGCTCGACATGTCCGCGCACGATCACCTCGAAATGATGGCGGCGGTGCAGCCTTTCGTGGATACGTCCATCTCGAAGACGGTGAACGTGCCGGCCGACTATCCGTTCGACAAGTTCCAGGACCTCTACTTCGAAGCATGGCGGCGCGGGCTCAAAGGTCTTGCCACCTACCGCCCGAACGATACGCTGGGCGCGGTGCTTTCGGTGACGCCGCAAGAGACGCCGAGCGATTCTCCCGATCCCGAACTCGACCTCGATCCGCTGCGCATCGCGATCGATCATCGGCCGCGCGGCGAATTGCCCGCGATCATCGAAAAGGTCGAATATCTGACGCAAGCGGGAAAGAAGTCGCTGTATCTCGCGGTGTCGTTCATCGAAGTGACCGGGCGCATCGCGGGCGAGGACGTGACCATCGAACGTCCGATTGAATTCTTTATACCGACAGGGCAGAGCGACGAATCGCAGCAGTGGATCACGGCGACGATGCGTTCGCTCTCGCTCGCCGCGCGTGGCGGTTTCGCGGCGCGCACGTTGCAGGACATGCGCAAGGTGTCGTGGGATCGCGGACAAGTGCGGCTCGGCGATGTCGAGCGGCTCGACGGTCATCGCAGTCCACGTTGGCACGACTCCGAAGTCGCGGCGCTGGCTTACGCGATCCAGCAGATTCTGTATCGACGCGGTTTTTTGGATGCAGAAGGCAATCAGGTTCCTTCGCGCGTGCTCGCGCGCAAGCGCAGCGAGGCGGCGGCGCCTCTGCGCACGTTGCAGCTTGAAGACGAACAGGACGCGCACGACGACGTGACTGAGGCGCCCGTCGATCCGCATGGACTCGCGCAGATGCACGGACGCAAATGCGCGACGTGCGGTGCGAACGCGGTGATCCGCAAGGACGGGTGTGATTTCTGTACCGCTTGTGGGGAGATTGGTGCGTGTGGTTAAAGCGCCGATTCACTTGAATTCATAATTCAAAGCGCCGTTCGCGCGCCGATAACCCAAGGTCAGCAGCGACTCCCCCTGACTCGCTGCTGACCATCTCTCTCTCTGTTCCGTTCATCCGCAACGCTGACTCTTCCCAAGCGAAAAGCAGCATCCGTCGCGCCGTGTCAATTATTAAAGACGACTGATTAATTAAGAATTCTCGGGTGTCATTCGAACTCGATTGATTAGAGAATTCCGCCCGGGTGCTTTCAACTGGATAGGCTAAATCACAACCGAGGGCCGTGCCGTCGTTTGCTCACGCAAGCTCGGCCACAGGAGAAATGCACTTGTCCGGCGTCAAGGGGAGCGGGCGCTATTGCCGTATCGGTACAGCGCCGCGCTCGAATTGGGATCCCGTTTTTCTAATTGCTTGGAGTATCAAAAATGAAGAAGTCCGTAATCTCGGCTTTCATCGCTGGCGTGTTGAGCGTGGCTGCCGGCGGCGCGTTCGCGTCCGATGGAACCATCACGTTCAACGGCGCGCTTACGGCCGCGACCTGCACGATCAACGGCAACGGCACGTCGTCGAAGGACTTCACGGTCACGCTGCCGACCGTTTCCACCTCGACGCTGACCGCGGCTGGCCAGACGGCTGGCACCACCTCGTACAGCATCGCGCTCAGCGCATGCTCGCCGGTCACGAGCACGAGCAAGGCATCGGTGTTCTATGAAGCAGGCACCACGGTCGATCCAGCTGATGGCCGTCTGCTTGTCGCTGCCGGCGGCGCGGGCAAAGTCAAGCTCGAACTGCTGAACCAGGACGGAACGCAGATCAAGGCGGGCTACTCGAGTGATCTTCAGAACTCGAAGCCGGCCTCCATCGCGTCGGGCGCGGCCACGCTGTTCTACGACGTTCGCTATTACGCCACCGGCGCGACGTCGGCGGGCGCGGCGAACTCGTCGGTCGTGTACAGCATCAACTATCAATAAGCGGTTTTGTAACACCGGACCATTCGCTTTCCACATGCGCGACTGGCCCGGTGCAAGGGCGGGCGCAAGTCCGCCTCTCCTTGATATCGTGCTTCGCTTGGGCGCTTCTTTGTCACTATGAAATTGTTTAGCCGACTCGCATCCATCGCGGTGGTCCTCGCCGCGATTCAGGGCTTCGCCCCGCAGGCCCGTGCTTCGGTGGTTATCGCCGGTACGCGCGTGGTGTACAACCAGAGCGATTCAGAAGTCACCGTCAAGCTGACCAACAACGGCAAGCTCCCCGGTCTCACAAAGGTCTGGATCGACAAGGGCGATGCCGACGCCAAGCCGGATACGATCGACGTGCCGTTCACCATCACCCCGCCGATGATGCGTATCGATCCGGGCAAGTCGCAGACGCTGCGCATCATGTCGACGGGCGAGGCTCTTCCCGGCGACGCCGAAACCGTCCTCTATCTGAACGTGCTGGAAGTGCCGCCCAAGCCGACGGGCGATGAAGCCAGCGCCAATCAGCTGCAACTCGCATTCCGCACGCGCATCAAGTTCTTCTATCGCCCGACGGGGCTGAAAGGGCAGGCGAGCGACGCGCCCGAGGCCATCGTGTGGCATCTGAAGCGCGAAGGCGGCAAGAACACGCTGGTGGCCGATAACCCCACGCAGTATCACGTATCGTTCGACCGCATCGACTTGACGGATGGCGTGCATACGGCGCAGTTCACCGACGGCGGCATGGTCGGACCGGGCGAAAGCCGCGCGTTCCCGCTCAAGGGCGAGCTTCCCGCAGCTGGCGCGAAGGTGCGCTATACCGCGATCAACGACTACGGCGGCCCGCAGGCAGGCGACGCCACGCTCGCTCCCTGACCGGCGCGTTGCGACCGTCACGAGCTGGCTGCCCGACGCCCGCGCGCCATTGCGCGCCGCAATGACCCCGTGAAGATGCACTAGCGCGCATGCCCTTGCCGCATGCCGGGGATCGCTGTGCCCGTATATTTCGGATAACTGAATGAAAACGCACTACTGCAGCGCCCACCTGTCCGGCGCGCGTTTAAGACCTGTCACGCTGTTCACGCTCCAGGCATTGGCCGCAATGGGCGTGAGCGGTCACGCGTGGGCGGACGCTTCGGCGCAGCCCGCAGCCGTCGAATTCAACGAGCAGTTTCTCGATTCCGGCGGCGGCCAGAAGCTCGACATCTCACGCTTCAATCACGGGCAGCCGGTCCTGCCGGGCACGTATCGCGCCGATACTTACGTCAACAACGTATGGCGCGGCAAGTTCAGCGTCGATGTGCGCGACTCCACGGAGCAGCCCGGGGTCGTGCAACCGTGCATGACGGCGGATCTGCTCGAACGCTTCGGTGTCGATTTGCGCAAGCTCTCGCCGGAAGCCGCCGCTAAGCTGGAAGCGGCCGGCAATGCGTGCCTGACGCTGCCCGAGATCATCCCGGGCGCGATCGCCACGTTCGACGGCGGCGAGCAGCGTCTCGATGTGAGCGTCCCGCAAATCGCGATGAACAGCAGGGCGCGCGGCTATGTCGATCCGAAGTATTGGGACGATGGCATCAACGCGGGCACGTTTCAGTACAACGCGAACGTGTATCACAGCTCCGCCGGCGGCTTCGACAACAACTCGGCCTACCTCGGTTTGATCGGCGGCATCAACGTCGGTCCGTGGCGCTTCCGCTATCAGGGCAACGTTACGCACAACAGCATCGGCGGCTCACATTATCAAAGCGTGCAGACCTATGCGCAGCGTGCGTTCAAGGACATCAAGAGCCAGTTCACGGTTGGCGACACGTTCACGGACGGCGCGCTGTTCGACAGCTTCGGCTTGCGCGGCGCCACGCTCGGCACCGACGACCGCATGTTCCCGGAGTCGCAGCGCGGCTACGCGCCGGTGGTGCATGGCATCGCCAATAGCAATGCCCGCGTGCAGGTCCGGCAGAACGGCAACATCATCTACGAGACGACGGTCGCGCCGGGCGCGTTCGAGATCGACGACCTGTATCCAACGGGCTATGGCGGCAATCTCGATGTGATCGTCACCGAGGCCGACGGCACTCAGCACATCTCGACAGTTCCGTACGCGGCGGCGGTGAATGCGCTGCGGCCGGGCGTCACGCGTTATAGCGCGAGCATCGGCGAGTATCGCGATCCCAACATCGATATTCATCCGTTCGTCTCGCAGTTCACGCTGCAGCGGGGCATCAGCAATCTGGTGACGCTGTACGGCGGCGTGAGCGCCGCGGACATGTACTTCTCGACGATGATCGGCACCGCGCTCAATACGAGCGTCGGCGCATTCGGTCTCGACGTGACGCAGGCAAGCGCGAGCTTCAAGGGCTACGGCACCCGCAACGGGGCGAGCGTGCGACTCAGCTATTCGCGCCTGTTCGAGCCGACGAATACGAATATCGCCATCGCCGCGTATCGCTATTCGACGAGCGGCTTCTTCTCGCTGCCCGACGCGGTGATGATGCGTCAGCTGAACGCCGAGCATCAACTCGGTCTCATGACCGCGCTGCAAAAGTCGCGCGTGCAGTTCACGCTGAATCAGAGCATCGGCGAGGGCGCGCGCTACGGCTCGCTCTATGCAGTGGGTTCGTTTCAGACGTACTGGAACCGCTCCAGTCACGATACGCAGCTGCAAATCGGCTACACCAACAGCTGGAAGCGCATGACCTACGGCGCGTCGTTCGTGCGGCAGTTCCAGGTGAATACGGCCCGGTGGGACAACCGCATCATGCTGAACATGTCCATCCCGCTCGGGTTCGGGGCGCACGCGCCGCAGTCGACGACCGACTTCCAGCACGACACCAGCGACCGCAGCTCGACCATTCAGCAATCGGTCACGGGCACGCTCGGCGTCGACAACGCATTCAGCTACGGCATCAACGCGAACATCAACGACGGCGGCAGTCACGCCAGCAGTTCTGTCAGCGCGGGCGGCAACGTCGGTTACGTCGCGCCGTTTGCAATGCTTACCGCGAACGCGAGCACGGGCCGCAACTTCTCGCAGGTCGGCGCGGGCATGTCGGGCGGCGTGGTGGCATGGCGCGATGGCGTCGCGTTCACGCCGAACATGGGCGATACGGTCGCGGTCGTCGAAGCAAGCGATGCAGCGGGAGCACGCCTCGCCAACGGCGCGGGCTTGCGCGTGGACCGGTGGGGACACGCTGTCGTCTCCGGCATGCAGCCGTATTCGAACAACGACATCGAACTGGACCCGAAGGGCTTGCCGATCAACATCGCGCTGAAGTCGACCGTGCAGCGCACGGCCCCGACTGCGGGTGCCGTGGTGCGCCTCAAGTTCGAGACGGAGAACATGGGCAAGCCGGCGGTCATGCGCGTCTCGCAGGCGGATGGCCAACCGTTGCCGTTCGGCTCCGAAGTGTTCGACGCCGAGAATCGCAGCGTCGGCACGGTGGCGCAGGGCAGCCGCATCATCGCGACCGGGCTGAAGGCCGACGCCGGCACGCTGAACGTGAAGTGGGGCGAAGCACCCGAGCAGCGTTGCGCGGTGCGCTATCAGTTGCCCGCGGTGACGGATGCCTCGAAGCCCAACTCCATCAGCATATCGGACGCTGTCTGTCAGTGAGCGCCGTTCACATTCATTGAATCAGGAAATCAAAATGAAATTCATGGATCGGCTTGCAGCCGGACTGCTGCGGTGTGTGTTGTGCTGGATTGCTGCACTGGTGTTCGTGCCGTCGTCCGCATGGGCGACGGCGAACTGCACGGTCAACTACAGTTCGTTCACGTTGACGCTGCCGCCGTCGGTGGCCGTGGCGCGTGATTTGCCGAATGGATCGATTCTGACGGCATGGTCGCTTTCCGCCTCGAAGAACGACTATTGGACCTGCATCGTCACCGGGCAGGTCTATACGGGAACCGACTTCGAAACGGCGGGCATCACGACCGGCGGACCAACGGTGTACACGGCCAACTACCAGGGCGTCGATTTCGAGGTGTATCCGACGAACGTGCCGGGCGTGGGCATCGCAATGGGCGGCTATGTCATTCCGAACAGCCTGCCCGCCGGGCCGCGCACGTTCTCGAAGCTCGGCCGTCAGTGGAATACGAATGGCACGATCTACAACGGCGGACAGTTGATCGTCGCGCTGGTGAAGATCGGCGACATCACGCCGGGCACCGCAACAGGCATGGTCGCGCAGGCGTTCTCGTGGCAGACGCTGACGCCTCCGCCCGCGGGGAACGTGCCGTCGGCCGGGGTCATCAACTTCTATATCACGCCCGTGGTGATCACCGTGCTGACGTGCCAGACGCCCGATGTCACGGTGCCCATGGGCATTCAGGGACCGGCGGACCTGCCGAACATCGGGCCCGCGCCGAACAAGGTGTCGTCGTTCAATCTGAGTCTGAATAACTGCCCGGGCGGAACGGCGGTGAGCGGAACATTGGCTGGGCAGATTCACAGCATCCAGTACAGGATCGATCCATCGAACGGACTCGTGTCCGGCTACAGCAACGTCGCCGCGTTGAGCGGGTCGCCGAGCGCGGCGGGCGTCGGCATTCAGCTCTACGACAACACGGGCGCGGTGTTTCCCTACGGCACATATGTGACGCTGAACGGGTTCGACAGCACGAACGGCGGCAACTACACGATACCGATGCAAGCGCGTTATTACCGCACGGGGGCGCTCGGTGCCGGGCCAGCCAACGCGACCATGACGATGACCGTGCTGTACCAGTGATCCGTTCGGCGGCGGCATGGGCGCGTGTCCCTATCGCCGTCGAGCGGCCAGCAACAGAGATCAAGGAGAAGCAGAACATGAAGAAACTGAAAATCGGGCTCGTGGCGCTCGGGCTCACGAGCGCTGCGTCGGCGTTCGCGGCCGACGCCACGCTGACCTTCACCGGCACCATCATCCTGCCGACCTGTACTGTCGATTCGAATTCCGTCAATCAGACCATTGCGCTCGGCACCGCGAGGACGACGGACTTCGCCGCCGTGGGCAACACGAAGAACCCGACGGCCTTCAACATTACGCTGAACAACTGCGCCCCCAACACGAACGTGGCGATGACGGTCAACGGAACGTCGGATACGGTGCAAAGCGTGCTAAAAAATACAGGCACGGCCGCGCAAGTCGGCGTGCAATTGTTGAAAGCCGTCAGCGCCGGCGATACGACCGGCTCGCCGATCACTCTCAATTCGTCACTCACCATAGGAACCGTGAATGCGACCAACACCCTGACGATTCCGATGGTGGCTCAGTTCTATCGTCTCGGTACCATGACAGGCGGCACCGTGTCAGCCGCAGCCACCGTCAACTTCGCTTATAACTGATCGGCAGGATTGCAGAATATCCGCGCGAGCCCCTATAGTATTACGCCGGGTCCGCGCGGAGAATCGGGCCGCGTGGCGCACCAACGGCGTCATCGTCCCTTGTTTGTTGGAACTTAGAGAAACTGAAATGCAAAGAATTGACCGAAACGCCCTGACTTACAGTGATGCGGCAGGCGGCGCCGCCAAGGCATCGAGCAGCTCGTCGTCTTCCACCAACGTCAAGATTTCGATTGCAGGAGCGTCGAGCGGAGGCGGAGGCGGCGGGGGCGGGGGCGCGAACAACAATTCGAATGACAAAGGCACGGTCACGGTTGGAGTCAGCATGCACTGATCAGGCGTTTCGTTAAGTGCAGGCCATCCTTCATTAAGGATGGCCTTTTTTATTGCAGCTAGGTGACGCGTGTTTGCTGCCATTCAACAGCAATGATGAACACGTGTCTGAGAGCTGACATCAATCGCGAGGCAGTTAGCTTACGAATCGTTTAATAGATTGCCATTCCGAATAGAATTATCGACGGGGACTGCCTTTTGTCGCTGCTTTCAGAGTTTTCGTGGTTTACCGGCATGCGGGAACTATCTAAGATCAAGCGTTCAGGATTATTAAACGTTTCCTGACGAAGCCCAGAAGTAGGAAGGGCCGGTAATTGGGCGGACTGACATTAGTTCGCACCACGTAAATTCAGCAATTGACAGGAGGAATGAAATGCAAAAGATCGAACGCAATGCACTGACTCAAGCATCGCTGGCTGGCGGCTGCCACAAGGCAAGCAGCCGCGCGTCGTCGAACACGACGGTGGTTGTTTACATCCAGGGTAAGTAACACGCTTCGCTTCGCATAGTCGGCTTCCTCCTCGCTTGGCGGTTTCCGCGGGGATAGCCCGAGGGGCGGGGCCGCGGACCCGCCCCCGCCGTATCTGAAATGAGTTCGTCATGTCTGCCCTGCGCCCCGCGTTGAAAAGATGGCTCGCCGTGCGGAAGCATCGCATGCGCCGTTTTGTGGTCGGCCGAATTCCAATGCGTTCCGTCGAAGTGCTTGCGCAATTGTCGTGGAGCGTGCGTAGCGTAGTCGACGCCACTTGCCGAGCGAATGGCCGCATTCGCGCCGAAATCGGAAGCTCGGTGCTTCGGCTGCCCCAATGCCGCGCGAAGCGGGCGTGCTTCGGCGCGCAGGTGGAGAAACTCATTGATCAGCGCATCTATTTCGGTCGCGATATTCGCAAGCGCGAAGCGTGGGCCGATCTCGATGCCATTGCCGCTATTCTGGTGACTGCCGTTGAGAGACTCAAACGCGAAGCGCCTGACAGGCCGGTATTCATCTCGCCGTTCCACTTCGTATCGCAATACGCGAACATATATATCGTCGAGCGCATGGCGTCGCTGCTCGGCCTCCAATCCATGTCAGTGGTTTCAGGCGTGCCGCGTAATCAATATGGCGACGACCATGCGCTGATTCCCGGCATCAAGGTGCTTTACACCTATGGCGACGCGAACCGCAACGGGCTCGGCGTGCGCGTGGCGCGTTCGCTCAAGCGCGACGGCGTGGCGGTGCTCTTCAGCGATGTGCCGCCGTTCACCATGCACCGTTATCCGATGGAGACGGTGGAAGTCACCATGTTCGGCAAGAGCGCCCGCATACACAACGGCGTGTTTCGCATGGGTGAGACGTTCGGCGCGGTGCTGCTGCCGTTCTATCTCCGCTTCGCGCGTGGCGGCTTCGAGGCGCGGCTGTTCGATCCTCTTCCGCTCGACGCGCCCGAATCGCGGCAACGTCTGGCTGGCTATATCGAAACGGCGCTCGCCGACAACTACGAGCAGTGGCTTCCGGCTGGCCATCCCGCCATGTACGCATTCGCGCCCTCGCGATAGACGCTTCACGCGAACCGGCATCGTATTACACGCAACCTTTCATGCAACCGACCGATATTCCCGAATTCAAAGATGTCCCGTGGCGCTGGATAGCGTACGCCACATCGATCTTCACCATCGCGGCGGTTGCCTTCGGTTTCGTGCATGAGATCGAGCTCAAGCAGGACGTGACCGGCGAGGTCGTTTCCGCATCCGAGGTCAAGGTTCAGGGCCTGGCGGGGCTGGTATCGGCGATTTACGCGCGGCCATCGGAGCATGTCGAGCCGGGCACGCCGCTGTTCCGTCTTCAGCGCGACTTTTCGCTGACCACGGACGGCCTGCGTCGGCAAGCCTTCGACGAGAAAATGCGCGACGAACAGATCCGCTCGATCGACGAGCAGTACAGCGAGCGCCGCGTTCAGTTGAATGCGCAGCGCGAGACGGCGCGGCTGAGCGAAGCCAGCAAGCGCGCGGAACTCGGCTCGCTGGATGCCCAGATCGCGCAAAACACCCAGCTCGTCGGCGAATTCGAGCAACGGCTCGCGCGCCTCAGTTCAGTCTCCGAGTACGTGACGGCGGACAAGCTCGAACAGGCTCGCGCCGATGTGCATCAGGGCAAGGTGACGGTTGCGCAGAGCATCGCGCGCAGACAGCAACTGGCGGGCGAGCTGGGCGCGTCGACCAGCAGCCAGACCGATCTCGAAGCGCAGTTGCGCGAACTCGACGCGCGCCATGCGCGCGACATACAAGATGTCCGCGCGCGCTTCGAGCGCGAGCGCCAGGACTCGACGGTGTCGGCACCGAAGGGGGGCGTTGTCACGTTTTCCAGTCTGGTGGCGGGCCGCATGCTCGCGACCGGCGATGTCGCGATGGTGATTTCCACCCAAGAGAGCGGCCCGCTGCGGGTGGCGTTGAGCATCCCTTCGCGCCGGCGCGGCTTCGTGCGCGAAGGCCAGATCGTGCGCCTCAAGTTCGATGCGTTTCCTTATGCCAAGTTCGGGACGTACGAGGCGCGCATCGATTCGATTTCCGGCACCACGGTGCTGCCCGCGAGCCCGGTCGCGCCGCCCGGCACGCCCGGCGCGCCCGACCCGTCCGAAGAGACGCAAACCACGAAGGAGTCCGACGGCGACTATCTGGCCTGGGCGACGCTGCGCGGCAATACCTTCGATTTCGACGGGCAGCACTTCAAGATTCTTCCGGGCATGCGCGCGACGGCCAGCATCGTCGTCGAGCGCCGGACGATCGCCGAGTGGGTCCTGGCGCCGCTGTTCAGAATGCTGAGAGGTTGATGTGCGCGTGATCTATCAAAACGAAGTCGCCGAATGTGGCTATGCGTGTCTGGCGATGGTGCTGTCCCATCTCGGCCGCGCGACCGAAGTGCGCGAGCTGTCTGCGTACAAGCCGATCTCGGCCAATGGCCTGTCGCTGATGGACCTGTACGATGTCGCCATCGACTTCGGGCTTGCGGTGCAGGCGTATCGTTTCGATGCGTCGGACCTTTCGGCGGTCAAAAAGGGCTCGATTCTGCATTTCGGCGGCGCTCACTTCGTCGTTTTCGAGAAAGCGGGGCACGGCTATGTCCGCGTGATCGATCCCGCTACCGGTCGTCGGCGCGTGTCGATGGACACGTTCCGCTCCGCCGTCTCGGGCTTCTTGCTCGAGTTCGCGCCCACGCCGCAGATGCCGCGCATTCGCGCGAAATCGCGCGTGCCGGCGGCGCTCAAGCGCGTGCGCGCGCTCAGTCCGCAGATGAAGGCGCAGATCGGCAAGATCGTGTTCGTCGCGCTCGGCAGTCAGTTCGCCATTCTCGCCGCGCCGTACTTCGGCAACCTCGTGCTCGATTACGTGGTGGCGGCGGACAACCGCAATCTGCTGAACGTGCTCGTCGCGACCTTCGCCAGCATCTTTTTGCTGGGCGCGCTGAGCGAATTCGTTCAGAAGTACCTCACCGAGTTGCTCTACAACATCACGCAGATCAACTCGACCGAGGGCCTGCTCGGGCATTTGCTGCGCAATCCGATGCCGTGGTTCGAGAAGCGCCACGTCGGCGATGTCTTCGCGCGCGTGAAGGCGCAGGACGAGATTAGCGTTTTCACCACGCGCACTACGGTGTCGCTCTTCATCGACCTGACGGTCGGCGCGCTCGCGCTCGTGCTGATGCTCATACAAAGCCGTCAGCTGGCGGGGGTGGCATTGCTGATCTTCGCCGTCTATGTGGCGCTGGCGCTCAGCATGTTCGCCGCCATGCGCGACAACCATGCACTGGTGCTGGAAACGTCCGCGCGTTGCGACGACTCTTTGATCGAAACCATTCGCGCGGCCTCGCTGCTGAAGCTGGCGCAAGGCGAGACGCGGCGCACCGCCATCTACATGACCATCTACAAGGCGTATGCTGCGGCGCTTCTCAAAAGCAGCCGTCTCACGTGCACGCGCGACGGCTTGCTGAAGCTCGTGTCGTACGCCGATACCATCGTTATCACGTGGCTGGCCGCGCGGCTGATGCTCGGCGGAAAGGTGTCGGTCGGCGTGTTCTATTCGTTCCTGATCTACAAGTCGCTCATGTCCGAGCGGCTCGCGAGCGGGATCAACGCCACGTTCCAGTACTTCATGCTGAGCGTGCCCACGGCGCGCGTCGACGATATCGTGGAGAGCGAGAACGAACGTTATACGCCGCTCGCCGATACCCAACGCGCCACCGAAGTACGGTCCTTCAACGATATCGAAGTGCGCGACGTGACGTTCAGCTACGGCATTTCGGACGAGCCGATTCTCAGGAACGCGAGCATCCATATTCGCCGGGGCGAGAAGATCGCGATCACTGGTCCTTCGGGCAGCGGCAAGTCCACACTGTTCAAGCTGCTGTCGGCGGCGGAACCGCTGCAGCACGGGCATATTGCGCTCAATGGCATTGCGTGGCCGAACCTGACGGTCGATGAAATCCGCCGCCATCAGGCGCATATGCGGCAGGGCGACATCATTCTGCACGGGTCCATTGCGGATAACGTCACGCTGTTCGCCGCCGAGACCGACGAAGACCGCATTCACGCGCTACTCGACGATGTCGGCCTCCTCGACGACATCATGCGTTTGCCGATGCGAACGCGCACCGTCATCAGCGACACCATCGCCAATATCTCGGCCGGTCAGCGGCAGCGGCTGCTGCTGGCGCGCGCGCTGTATCAGCAGCGCGAACTGCTGTTGCTCGACGAACCGACTTCGAATCTCGATCCGGCGTCGGTGCGGCGCATCGCGTCGCTGCTGCGCAATCTCGATCGCACGGTCGTCGTGATCACGCATGACATGTCGCTCGCTTCCGTGTTCGCAACACGCTATCGGTTCGCCGCGGGCGCGCTGGTGCCGGAAAGCGATGCAGTGAGCACGGCCACGGCAGACGAGACGCTCCATGCTTAAGCGACGCATATCGCTGGGCGCGCTGGCGTGCGCGCTCGTCTTTGCCGATGCCGCACGGGCGGACGATCTCGTCGCGATCGTGCAACAGGCGCTCGATCACGACGCGGAACTCGGCCAGGCGCAGGCCGCGTATGAAGCCGCGAAGCAGGCGGTGCCCATCGCTCGGGCGGCGCTCTTGCCACAGATCGCGGGCGGGTGGGGAAGGTCGTATAACCGCATCGACATGGACGGGTTTCCGCGTCAGAAGTACTGGCAGAACGGCTGGATGGTGACTGTGACGCAGCCGCTCTTCGACTGGAGCAAGTGGACCGCTTACCGGCAGGCGGATTTCGTCGTCGCACAGGGCGCGGTGGATTTTGCCGGCGCGCAGCAGGCGTCGATTCTGCGGGCCGTGCGCGCGTATTTCGACGAGCTTGCCGCCGAGGACGAAGTGAAACGGAGCACGGAGTACCTCGCCGCCATCGACGCGCAACTGGAGCAGGTGCGTCGAAAGCGCGCCGTGGGCGAGGTGACGCTCATCGACCAGCGCGAAGCCGACACCGCGCGCGAGCAGGCGCAACTGCAACAGGTGGATGCGCGCGAAGAACTCAGTGCGAAGCGCCGCGCGTTGCAGCAGGTGACCGGGCGGCCGTTCGCGGCGCTCGCCCCGTTGCCGGCGGGAACGGCCTTGCCGACGCTCGCGGGAGGCGAGGAAACGTGGGTCGAACAAGCCAAGGCCCGCGGCTACGAGGTGCAGTCCAAGCAACTCGGCTGGGAGATTGCCAAGTTCGATTCGGCGAAGGCTCGGGCGGCGCATTATCCGGTTGTCAGCGTGACGGGCAGTTATACGCCCGCCGGCGCTGCCTCCGGTTATTCGCGCCCGACGACCACCACGACCGGCATGCTACAGATTCAGATTCCGCTCTATTCCGGCGGCGAGATCCAGGCGCGCATGAAGCAGTCGCTAGCTCTCGAAGACAAGGCCAAAGAGGGCTACGACCTTGCTTCGAATCAGGCAGAGGCTTCCGCCCGCGACAACTTCGCTAAATACGTGCGCGAACGCCAGCGGACGGACGCGCTCTCGCACCTCGTGGAAAGCGCCCGCGATACGCTTAATGCCACGGAAGTCGGTTTCAAGATCGGAAGCCGCACCGGCAACGACGTGCTACGCGCCATCGACGCGCTGTACACCGCCCGCCGCGATCTGCTGCGTTCGCGTTATGCGGCGGTCGTGGCGTTCCTGCAGTTGAAGGCGGACGTCGCTACCTTGAGCACCGACGACATCGCTGACCTGAACGGCAAGCTCTGCTGCGCATTGCAAACGTCGAGCGCGGACGCGCGCTAGACGTCGCCCGTTACTCCGCGCTCGCTGCCGCGCGCTTCACCGCCCGGACCACGCGCGCGAGGGCTTTCAACGCATCGGCGGGGGCGTCGGCGAATTGCGCCGCGACGATCGCGCCATCCACGGCGAGCGCGAGCGCCTGCGCGTCGGCCTTCGCGGTGCGTGACGGCGGCATCAACGCGCGAATCGCGGCGGTCATGTCGCGCTTGTGCCGCCGCGCGATCTCGACGGCCTGCGGCAGCGTGCCCCCGACTTCGACCACCGAATTAATGAACGCGCAACCGCGATAGGCCTCGCCGCCGAACCATTCCGCGAGCGTCGGTACGAGCGCCGAGAGCGTGCCGCCGTGACGCGAAAGGCCGTCGCGGAACCACGTCATCCAGTTGTCGTGCCGGTATTCCAGAAACGCGACGATGAGGTCGTCCTTGCTCGCGAAGTATCGATAGAACGTTTTCTTCGCCACGCCCGATTCCGCGATCACTCGGTCGATTCCCGTCGCGCGGATGCCGTCGCGGTAGAAGAGGTCGTGCGCGGTGCGCAGAATGCGGGCATCGGGTGGAAGCTCGGTGGAGTCGGCAGGGGAGGCGATCATGTTCATGCAACCAATTGTAGACAGGTCTGTCTACCTGCGCTAGAGTGCGCTTCAGGTAGACAACTCTGTCTACCATGCTCAACGTCAACAGGACATGCCATGGAAACCAGACCGCCTCTCCCGCCGTTCGACGCTGAAACCGCCGCCCTGAAGGTTCGTCTCGCCGAAGACGGCTGGAACACGCGCGATCCCAAGCGCGTCGCGCTCGCGTACACCGAGGACACGCGCTGGCGCAACCGCGCGGAGTTCGTCAACGGACGCGCGGAAGTCGAGGCGTTTCTGCATCGCAAGTGGGTGCGCGAGCTCGATTATCGGCTCATCAAGGAGCTATGGGCGTTCACTGGAAACCGCATCGCCGTGCGCTTCGCATATGAATGGCATGACGATTCGGGCAACTGGCACCGCAGCTATGGCAACGAGAACTGGCAGTTCAACGAGGCCGGGCTCATGACGCATCGGCATGCGTCGATCAACGATCTGCCGATCAAAGAATCCGAGCGCAAGTATCACTGGCCGCTCGGGCGTCGCCCCGACGATCACCCGGGACTGAGCGATCTCGGGCTCTAACCGAAGAAAGGCGAGCGACGCTCACATATCGCGCCGCCGGCGGAACGCCCACCATCCGGCGAGCACGGTGAAGCTCGCGACGATCGCCACGAGCAGCCAGAAGCCGTGATGGTTCTCGGCGAGCGGTATGCCGCCGACGTTCATGCCGAAGAAACCGGCCACGATATTGATCGGCAGCGCGAGCACGGTCACGAGCGTCAGCGTGAAAAGCGTACGGTTGCTCTGCTCGTCCATGCGCGTCGCGATTTCTTCCTGCAGCAGCTTGATGCGCTCGACGAGTCCGGCGAGGTCGTTCAGGACGAGCGAGAATTCCTCGGTCGCGTCGCGCAGGTCCTGGATGTCCTGCGCATGCAGCCAGCGCGGCGGGCGCGCGAGCAGCCGAAACACCGAGCCGGGTTCGGGCGCGAGGAGCCGTTGCAGCCTCACGAGCACGCGCCGCTGCGCGCCGAGATCGGAGCGGGTCGTGGACGCGTGCGTCGACAGAAAGCGATCTTCGATGCCGTCCACTTCCGCGCTCGTCCGCCGCACGATCTGCACGAGCAGATCCGCCTGATCGCGCAGCAGATGCGCGAGCAGTTCCGCTGGCGAGCGGAACACTTCGCCGCGCCGCACAGACTCGCGCAACGAATCTATGGAACGCAGCGGCTTCATGCGCGCGGTGACGAGCAGCTTTTGCTGCGTGTACACCCAGAGCGTCGCGATTTCCGAGGGCGTCAGCTCGAAATTGAACATGACGTCGTTGATGACCGCGAACAGCGCGCCTTCCTGATGCTCGATGCGCGTCGAATGCGAGCCTTCATGCAGCGTGTCGAAGAACGCATCGGGCAAGCCGAGCCGCGTTTTGATCCATCGCTCGCATGCGCTGTTGGCGAGATCGAAGTGCAGCCAGAGGAACTCTTTGGCCGTGTCGTCGCGGCTGACCCAGTCGCTCGCCTGTTCCGAATCGATGGGCTCGCCCGGTTGATCGACGCGAAAGCGGAAGCCGCAGACGAGGCCGGTGAAGTCGGAACCGTAAAGCGATGTTTGAGGGATAGCGGGATTCATGCGGACGGTGGGTGCGGTCGGAGACTGGCGGTCTGCTTGGTCAGGCGCTAGTGTGCCACCGGTCGCGGCTCGCGACGCGCGTTTGGCGCGCGCTTCGTGACGCGAAACGATCGGCCCCATCGTGGCGATGATTGTAAGAATGATTGTCATATTGACGGCGTATCATCACCGCATACGCGACGATAGACGCCGGTCCCGGCGCGCGCCGACTGTCAAACTTGGGGAGAAGGGTTGTGGATGATGACCGTGACGATCTGGATGGCGCGACGCAAACCACCGCGGCGGGACTGATACGCCTCGCATCGGTGATATCGGGCCTGGCTCGCGACGGCGCGCTCGACACGCGCTTCGGCGCGAAGCTCTACAAGCGGCTCGACAAGGAAGCGCGGCGCGTGGCGGCCGGCGGCGAGCTGGCGTGCGAGGAAGCGGACCGCGATGCGCTCGTGGCCGCGCTCGGCGAATTGGATCTGGCGCTTCGGCAGCGCGACGCCGCCTCGCTCGTTCAGGCGAATGCGCGCCTGCGCGAAAGCGAAGAGAACGCTGCGAAACGGCGCAAAGGCAAGCGCGAAGCCAGCGCCTGACCGGTCGTCCGGGCTGGCGCGATTCGTGCGGTACGGCGGTCAGATGAATACCTCGACTTGCCATGCCCGTGAATTTGCATTCGCCCCAATGCGCTCTCTGGACCAACCGCAGTATCGACGTCGATCTCCCGTGCTGGCGGATTCTCGTCGTCGATGACAACGCTTCCAGCGCCGAGGCGCTCGCCGCGGCGCTCACTGCCGACGGATTCGAAACGCGAGTCGCCTTGTCCGGCGTCGACGCGCTGCATGCGGTCGACGGCTGGGTGCCGCACATCGTCATCCTCGATATCAGCATGCCGGAGCACGACGGCTTTGCGACCGCGCGTGTCCTGCGGCGCATCGCTCGTACGCGCGACGCGGGGATCATCGCGTTTACCGCGCTCGGCGAGGAACTTGTGCGCACGAAAGGGCTGCATGCCGGCTTCGACGCGTACTGCCAGAAGGGCAATTCTCCCGCGACGCTCGTCCATCTGATGCAGCGTCTCGTCCACTGATAACGTCCCGAATCGGCCTTCGACAACGCCGATCGGCACGAGATTGTTCTGTCCCTAGCGAAAAGCGTAATCGACGCCCGTCTCGCTCCCCGCCTTACGCGCCGGGGCTTTCCAGCGTTTCGCACGCTCGTGCGGCCACCGATTGTTGGCGCTAGCTGAAAAGTGTATTGAAATATATCGGGATAAAAAAACGATAGTAGGGGTATACACTGCTTTCCATCGACGTAGCAGACAGTTTCTCGCAAGACCGCTGCGGCGCTTTCTGATTGAACGTCAACCGTCTTTGGAGATCACCATGAAACGCAATCTTCTCGCTACCCTTCTTATCGCCGCTTCCGCCACCCTCGCTGCGCCCGCTTTCGCAAGCGGCTACGGCCCGGCTCCTTTCTATCGCCCGGCTTCCGGCGCTCCGACGTCGCAACAAGGCCCGAGCGCCCAAGCGATCGCTGCTGAAGAGCACGCACACGGCGTCGATGCGAACGCCTACGGTGGTTCGCGTGACTCGCTGGCTCAGTCCGGCGCCCGCACGCAAGCAGCAAACAGCACCAACTCGGTCTTTTTCGGTCACTAATCGAACCAGTCTGGCCGGCTTATCCGCCGGCTCTCAAGGCTGAAGCGACCCATTCGGCGCCCGGCGCGGCAGACTCACAAGGTCTCTCCGCTCCGGGCGCCGATGCTTTTTGCGCCGCCGATTCACGCGTTGACGATCGCGCCGCGCATCACGCTGGCGAGTTCCGACGCCTCGAACTTCGACACATACGCGTTCGCGCCGACCTTGCGCACGTGCTGCTCGTTCGCCGATCCCGACAGCGACGAGTGAATCACCACCGGAATGTGCTGCAAGCCGCTGTCCGCCTTGATTCGGCGCGTGAGCGTGAAGCCGTCCATCTCGGGCATTTCGAGATCGGTGAGCACGAGCGCGATCTCGTCCGATACCTCGGTGCCGTGCTTCTGCGCCTTGTGCAGCGCGGCTTCGAGCACATCCCACGCTTCCTGACCCGTCTTCGTCATGACGAAGGGCACGCCCATCGCGGTCAGGCTCTGTTCGATCAGCGCCCGCGCGACGCCCGAATCATCCGCGGCCAGCACGCGCGCGCCCGGCTTCAGTTGCAGACGGCCGGTGCGGGCTTCCGTGATGTCCGATTCCTGGCCCGGCAGCACGTCGCGCACGATGCGCTCGACATCCAGCACCTGCGCGAGCCGCGATCCGTCGACGTTGCCGTCGAGGCGCGCGAAGCTCGTCACCGTGCGTCCGCTCGAATGCGACTCCGCCGACAACACCTGATTCCACTCCAGCCGCACGATATCGTCGACTTCCTCGACCGCGAAGCCCTGCGTCGTGCGCGCAAATTCGGTCACGAGCAGAATCTTGGGGCCGTTCTTCGGGCGGCAGCCGGTGATGCGCGCGAGGTCGATCACCGGAATGATCTGCCCGCGAATGTCGGCGACGCCGAGAATCTCCTCGCTGGAACCGGCGACGGCGGTGATCGTCGGCATCGCGAGGATCTCGCGCACCTTGAACACGTTGATGCCGTAAAGCTCGCGCTGCTCCGAGTCCGGCGCCTCGCCCAGCTTGAAGAGAAGCAACTCGAACATGTTGCTGCCCGCGAGCCGCACGCGCTGCTCGATATCCTGTTGTGAATTGCTCACTGCTTCTCCTGTGGTGTGGGCGCTTGCGCCGCGTAGTCCTGGCGGAAGACGGAATTTCCGCGCGATGCCTGATTAGCGGCACGAATCGGCGAAACTGAAGGCAGGGAAAGCACAGGTGCGGCGCCGCTTGTCTCCCGCTGCGTGTCCCGCTGTCGTCCCGCTGTGTCCTATACTCTTCGCGAATGGTCGGGTTAATGCCGATGAATGCATCGGACGGAAGCCTTACGCTCATACAGCGCAGCAACGTGTTCCGGATACAACGCAGCGCGCCCGACCATCCACCACGCGGACGGTGAACGGCGCGCAAGTCAGACGGAGGCGGTCGATGGCAACAGTCGCAAAGGTTCTGAGCTCGAAACCCGAACAGACGGTCTATACGATCGCGGACACGGCGCCGGTCTTCGACGCGATAAAGCTGATGGCGGACAAGCACATCGGCGCGGTGATCGTCACGCGCGGCGACGAAATCGTCGGCATCATGACCGAGCGCGACTATGCGCGCAAAGTCGTGCTCATGGACCGCTCGTCGAAAGACACGCCGGTGCGCGACATCATGACTTCGCACGTGCGCTACGTGCGGCCCGACCAGACCACCGACGACTGCATGGCGCTCATGACCGACAAGCGCATGCGCCACTTGCCGGTGATCGACAACGGCAAGCTGGTCGGCATGATTTCCATCGGCGATCTGGTCAAGAACATCATCTCCGAGCAGCAGTTCACCATTCAGCAACTCGAGTACTACATCCGGGGCGAGCACACGTAAGCATCAGGCAGCGCACGCTCCCGTTGTAAGGCTTTCGTTATAATCGGCACGCTCGCCGGCCGCTTCGATGCGTCTCGGCGCACGCAATCATGCGACGAACCGCAAGGAGCGCAGCCGATGACCGTGTCCGCACCTTGGCCGATGCGTCGGCCGCCGCCCGCGCGCTCGCGCCCGACGCGCCGTTTTTCATCGTGATGAACGCCGGTTCCGGGCGCAGGCAGGCGGACGAAACACGCGCGGCTTTGGCGCGCGAGTTCGGCGCGGCGGGGCGGCGCTTCGATCTGCGCGTGGTCGACAAGCCCCGGCGTCTCGCCGCCGCCGCGCGCGAAGCCGCCGAGCAGGCTCGCGCGCAACGCGGCGTGCTCGTCGGCGCAGGCGGCGACGGCACGCTCTGCACGGTTGCCGAAGCGGCGCTGAAAGCGGACGTGCCGTTCGGCGTGCTGCCGCGCGGCACCTTCAACTACTTTAGTCGCGACCACGGCATACCCGCCGATCTCGACGCATCGACGAAACTGCTGCTCGACGCGCGCGCGTATCCGGTGCAGGTCGGTTACGTGAACGACCGCATGTTCATCGTCAACGCGAGCCTCGGGCTGTATCCGAAGCTGCTCGAGGACCGCGAAGCCTACAAGCGGCAATTCGGCCGCAGCCGGCTCGTCGCGCTGTGGTCGGCGCTTTTCACGCTGTTGCGGCGGCATCGACATTTGAGGCTGCATATCGAGCATGAGGGACGCACGCGCGAAGTGCGTTCGTCGACGCTCTTCGTCGGCAACAACCGGCTCCAGCTCGAACAGATCGGCATGGCCGAGGCCCGCGCGGTGGAACAGGGCTTGCTCGTCGCGATTGCGCCGCGGCCTATCGGGCGGCTGGCGCATCTGCTGCTGTCGCTGCGTGGCGCGGCGGGTCGTCTCGCCGATTCGGACCACGTCGAGAGTTTCACGTTCGACAAGATCACGGTGACGCGGCCGTCGCGTGGCATGCGGTCGACGGGTAGACGCCGCGTGAAAGTGGCAACCGACGGCGAAATCGCGTGGCTCGACATGCCGCTCGAATTCCGCGTGTCCGACCGGCCGCTGCTCTTGCTCAAGCCCGAGCCCGCCGTGGCCGAAGCCAATCGCTCATGACCGTATTGCTGCATATTTCCGATCCGCATTTCGGCACCGAGCGGCCCAAAGTCGTCGCGGCGCTGCTGCGTCTTGCCGAGGCGGTGCCGCCCGACGTCGTCATCCTGTCGGGCGATATCACGCAGCGGGCGCGCCGCTATCAGTTCGACGAGGCGCGCGCCTTCATGAATACGTTCGGCACGACGCCCGCCGTGATCGTGCCGGGCAATCACGATATTCCGCTCTACGATGTCTTCACGCGGCTCGTGCGCCCGTACGCGAACCATCAACGCGCGTTCGGCGAGGAACTGGAGCCGTCGTTCGAATCGCGCGATGCGCTCGTGCTCGGCGTCAACACGACGCGGCCGTATCGCCACAAGGACGGCGAAGTGTCGATGCCGCAAATCCGGCGCGTCGCGGCGCGGCTGGAGGCGGCGAGCGCGGCGCAGTTGCGCGTCGTGGTCACGCATCAGCCGGTGGCGGTCACGCGCGCAAGCGACGAGACGAACCTGCTGCACGGGCGCGAGCGCGCGGTGCCGCGCTGGGCGCGGGCGGGCGCCGACCTGATTCTCGGCGGACACATTCACCTGCCGTACGTGCTGCCGCTGCACGATACGTTCGCCGACCTGCCGCGCCGCATGTGGGCGGTGCAGGCGGGCACGGCGATGTCGTCGCGCACGCGGGCGACCGTCGGCAATTCCGTGAACGTGATCCGCTACGCGTGCAACGCGACCGGACGGCGCGCGCGCGTGGAACGCTGGGATTACGCCGAGCCGAGCGGCCGCTTCGAACAGCTCGCGTGTCATGAACTCGCGCTCGACAGTGCGTCGCAGGCTGCGGCGCTGACATCGGCCGAATGAAGCGCGCGCCTGAGACAATAGACGCCCGACTGGAGACGCCATGAGTTTCGAACTGACGATGCTGGCCTGGACGCTCGTGCTCGCGCTGGTGCAAGTGCTGCTGCCGGCGCTCTTGCGCAACCGCGAGACCGGCATCCGCTACAACACCGGCCCACGCGATGGCCCCGCGCCGCCGCCCGGCAAGCTCACCGCGCGTCTGATGCGCGCGCAGTCGAATCTCTTCGAGACGCTGCCGGTCTTCGCGGTGGCCGTGCTGATCGTCCACGTGACCGGGCGCGAGAACCCGCTCACGCATTACGGCGCGCTGGCCTACTTCGTCGCGCGGGTGATCTACGTGCCGCTGTACGCCGCGGGCGTGCCGTTCCTGCGCTCCCTCGCGTGGCTGGTTTCCGTGGTCGGCATCATTCAGATCCTCGTTCCCATCATTTAGAGAGAAGTGCTCATGAGCGATTCACCGTCGGTGGTGGAAATCGAAACTGCGCCGAATCCCGAGTTCGCCGTCATTCTGATGCACGGCCTCGGCGCCGACGCGAACGACTTCGTGCCGCTCGTGCCCGAGCTGCGCCTCGCGGATGCGCCCGCCGTGCGCTTCGTCTTCCCGAACGCGCCGGAGATACCGGTCACGGCGAACAACGGCTACGTGATGCGCGCGTGGTACGACATTCTGTCGTTCGAGGGCATCAACCGGAAGGTGGATGAAGCGGGCATCGAGGCGTCGGTCGAGCGCGTGCGCGCGTTGATCGCCGAGCAGAACGCGCGCGGCATTGCGACCGAGCGCATCTTCATCGCCGGCTTTTCGCAAGGCGGCGCGATGACGTATCACGCCGGTCTCACACATCCGGAAAAGCTCGCGGGCCTGATCGTGTTGTCGGGCTATATCCCGTCGCCAGATCTGATCGATGCCTCGATCAGCGAAGCCAATCGCGCCGTGCCGGTGTTCGCCGCACACGGCAGCTTCGACGACGTGCTCGACGTGCGGCTCGGCGAGGAAGCGTGCGAATTCGCGCGCGGCCACGGTTGCGCCGTGGACTGGCACGCGTACCCGATGGCGCATACGGTCTGCATGGAAGAGGTCGAAGCGCTGCGGGCGTGGTTCGCGGCGCGGCTCACCGGCCGTTGAACGCGTCCGCCTCGATCATCGACACCATGCCGCGACGCAGTTCGGCCGGGCTCACCGGCTTGCTCAGCACGTCGTGATCGCAGGCGAGCGGCACGATGGTCGCCGCCGGCTCGCCCGTCACGACCAGGCAAGGGCAGGCGCGCCCGAGCTTGCGCGCGCCGAGCATCGCGACTTCGCGCGCGGTTTTCGCATCGCCCAAGCGGTAGTCGGTGATGATGAGATCAGGAAAGCGTTCGATGGTCGCGAGCATCGCTTCGTATTCTTCGAACGTCGCGGCCGAGTCGTAGAGCACGCCCCATTGCGAGAGCAGCGCCTCGGTGGAGGCGCGCACGAGACCGTCGTCCTCCACGAGCAGCACATAGCGCCCGTCCAGTTGCGCCGCTTCGGCGGCTTCGGAGCGCGCCGGCGCGCGCGCGGACGGCTGATCGGGCGACGGCCCGCATAGCGGAATATCCACGGAGAAGCGCGAGCCGCGTCCTTCGGCGGACTTCAGTTCGATGCGGTGTTCGTCGAGCATCGAAATCACCGCATTCACGATCGACAGGCCGAGCCCCAGCCCCTTGTCGCGATCCTGTTCCGGGTTATCGACCTGAAAGAACGGCTGGAAAATGGCGTCGAAGTAATCGGCCGGTATGCCGATGCCGTTGTCGAGCACGTCGATACGCGCGCGCGTCGGCGAGCGCACCACGCCGACGATCACCGTCGGCTTCGCGCGCTTGGCGGTATCCGCGTACTTGATGCCGTTCGACACGAGATTTGCCACCGCGCGGCCGAGCCAGTGCGCGTCGCTGCGCACGCACACGACATCGTCTTTCGGCAGGCGCAGGCGCAAGTCCACGCCACGGCTCTTGGCGAACGGGCGCAGCTGCTCGGCGGCTTCCTCGACGATCTCGCGGACATCGAAGACGTGATAGCGCGGCACGACGCGCCCCGATTCGAGCCGCGACAAGTCCAGCACGGCGTTCAAGAGGCGCGCGAGAATCACCGACGAGCGCCCGCATTCGTTGATGAGCCGCTCCGCCTGATCGAATTCCTCGTTGCGAATGGCTTCGGCGGCCGCTTGCAGGAAGAGATTGAGCGCGTGCATCGGCTGCCGCAGGTCGTGCGTCGCGGCGGCGAGGAAGTTGGATTTCTCGCGGCTCGCCGTCTGCGCGGCGATCATCTGCTGTTCGCGCAGCGCGAGCAGCGCGTTGGTCTTCGTCTCCTGATCCTTCTTCGCGATTTCCAGTTCGCGGTTCTTGCGTTCCAGCGAGCCGTTCGCGCCGCGCAGTTCGTCGTTGAGCGACGCCAGCGCGCGCTCGGCGAGATACCGTTCCCGCGACACGCGCTCGGCGTGCGCACAGACGCCGTGCCCGACCACCACGACGTTGAACATATAGAAGAGCCCGGCGAAAAAATCCTCCGCGTTGAGCAGCCCGACGGTGATCTGCATGAAGACGACGGAGGCCATCGTGATGACGCCGACCATCAGCGCGGCGCGCGAGCGCAGATAGAAAAAGCTGAACTGGAAAAAAAGCGCGAGGTACAGGCCGATGAAGTACTGCGTGTAGTTGTACGGCGCGGGAGTGATCGCCACCATCGTCAGGATGAGGCACAGCAGGCCGTAAATGCCGGTGAGGATGACGCGGTGCGCCGTCGCGTGCGAGCGAAACGACGGCCGCAGCACCAGAAAGCCGACGCAGATGAGGAGCGCGACGCCGGCGAAGCGCAGCGCCAGAATGTCCGCGAGCCGCACGTTGAGCGCCTTGTTGCCGCGCACGAAGCTGAAATCCCACCACAGGAAGCACGTCCAGATGACGAGCGCGAGCAGCGCCGACGCGCGCCGGAACGCGCAGAACCGCTGGCTGTGGTCCTCCAGAAATTGCGCTTCGAGCGCGGCGTCGGCGAACGGCGCCGGAATCGACAGGTTGCGCACGAGACTCGCGCCGGCTTCGCGGGCGGCGGCGGTCAGGATTCCTTCGGCGCGCACGGAGGCGGCGCGTGGCGGGACGGCCATCGTCGGGATCTCGAAAGAGCGGTGCAAGGGAGGTTAACTACTTTAGATGAACGCTGCCATGTGGCAACGCCTTTTTTGCGGGCCGAGCCGCTACGGGCGGCAAAAACTGCGGTCTCGGGGATGGAGATTGATTTTCGGGAGCGCAGAAAGCCGAACGGCGAGCGGACTCAGTGCTTGCCGCTCGCCGTTTCGAAGGACAGCCGTGACCGATCCCCGCGCTCGAGCGCGGTACCAGCCGATCACTTACGACTTCGGTTTTGCTTTCGTGGTGCGCTTGCCGACGCTCATTTCCTTCGCGCTCGCGGTCTTCGCGGTGTTCGCTTTGTTGCCGGCGGTTTTCTTGCGGCTCGACATTTCCGTGTCGGCGGGATGGCTCGCTTGAGCCTTACGCGGGGATGGCATGGTGGACCTCCTTCAGTGAGTGTCGAAGCGACACACTGATAACCTTAGGACGCGTGCAGCCGCTATTCAAGCGATCACGAATCCGAACGCGCCAAATCGCTTCTGACAGCGAAGCAATTGCACGCGCCAGGAGCGGCCGGTTCAGCCGATCAGCTTCAGCCCCGCCGGCAAGGTCTCGCCGAACACGCGTCCTTCGTCGGCGCGATCGAGCGCGACGGTCTCGCTCACCATCGCGATCCACGATTGCGCGGCGCCCTGCGTCGTGAGCCGTTCGATGACGGCGGAGCGCACGTCGTCCGCGATGTCGCGCGAGCGGTCGCCGGTCATGCGCGCGATCTGCACCGCCGCGAACGCCGCAGGCTCGACCTTCTTCCAGTCGAGAGCGAGGATCGCATGAAGCCAGCGCGCGGCGACCTCCGGCGGCACGACGCCATGCGCGCTGCCATAGAACGGCTGCCGCGCGCCGATGCGCCCGACCGCCCACCAGCTTTGCAGATTCTCCGAAGGCTTCTTCAGGCGCGTGAGCAGCCACTCGCCGACCTCGATCTTGCGCTCGACCGGCACGCGTTCGAGCGATGCCGCGAGCCGCACCATGTCCTCGTAGCCCGCGCGCGCCGCGCCCGCCGCGCGGCGATAGCGGCTCGTGCCGGGCGGCTGGAGCACGAAAGCCATGTCGTCGAGCAGACGCAGTTGCGCCGCTTCATCGAGCCCACCCGCCGCGCGCCGCCAGAGCGTCCACCATTCCGACCAGATCTGGTTCTCGTTGACGTACTGGATGCCCTGATCGAAGAGCGTCCACAGTTGCTCGACGCGCCATTCGTCGAGCGGATGCCCGAAGCCGGGACGCATCGCATAGCCCGCGAGGTTGAGCCACAGGCGTTCGTGGTCAGCGCTGCGCCGACGCTTCTTCGCGCGGTCCCAGAGCGCGCCGAACAATTGGCGCAGCACCACAATGTCCCACGTGTCGCGCGGGCCGAGCGCCTGTTCGAGCTGCGCGCGCAGCCGTTTCACTTCCTTCGGGGCGACGTCCTGCGCGCGCGTGCCGAAAGTGCGGTCGATCAGTTCGATGGCTTTCGGCAGCGCCGGATGCGTCTCTGCGGCGCCGGCATCGCCCTTCGGCTCTTCGCGGCGCAGCTGGAATTCGAGCAGCCAGCGTTGCGCGGGATCGTTGGTGGCGATGCAGTGCATTTCCAGCGTGCCGACTTCCGTGAGCGATGTCGTGAGCTGCACCGGCGTCTCGCTCGGCTTGCCGGCGCTCGCGTGGCCGCGCGGATCGACGACCGTCGCGATCGGCGGCAGGCGCACGAAGTCGCCGCCTGTGGCGCTCACATCGGCTATTTCGCCTGCGCGGTACGCGGTATCCGCCACCGACGAGACGAGGTGAAAGCGCACCGGCGCGCCGAGGCGCAGCGCGAAGGTGCGATCGGCGAGATGGATCGCCTGGCCTTCTTCGGTGCCGCGCGGCAGCACGCAGACGCCGCGCGATGCGTCGCCGTCTTCGTCCAGCAGCAGAAAGTAGCTGCGCGCCGAGCCGCCGCCGATCTTCGGCGCATGGCCCGCGCGCGCGAGCGCATAGGCGACCGCACCGCGCGCGACGGCCACGTCGGGATCGTCGTTCGCGAGCACGTGCACCGGCTCGCCGCGCCAGTGGCCGAGCGTATCGGCGACGCGTTTCGCGAGCGGCGCCGCGCGAAACACGCCGCCGTTCAGCAGCAGCGTGTCGGGAACGGGAAGGGCGTCATCGGCTTTCGAAGCTTCGCGCAACGCATCGCGCGAAGGCGTCGCATGTTGCGCGAGGAACGCCGCGACGTGGCGCGTGATCGCTGGATCGCTCGCATAAGGCAGCCCGAATTCCACGATGCCGGCACGCGTGCGCCCCGGCCGCTCGTTCTCGGACACGAGCGGAAAGAAGCCCTCGACGATGATCCGTTCGATCTCTTCGCGCGTCACCTCCGCCGAGCGCGCGCCGCCGATCAGCTTCGATCCCGCGCCGAGCAGCGTAATGGACGCCGACGCGGGCGCGTTTTCGCCGAGCAACTGCTCCTTGGCGGCGCGGCACCGCTCGACCAGTTGCGACAGCCGCGCCGCCGACAGCCGCCCGTCGCCGCCCGCGAGCTGCTTCTCGACGAGATGCGCGAGCGCGAGGTCCATGTTGTCGCCGCCGAGCATCAGGTGATTGCCGACGCCGATGCGCGTGAGACGCGGCTCTTCGCCGTCGCCGGCTTCGACCTGAATGAGCGTGAGATCGGTCGTGCCGCCGCCGACGTCGCAGATCAGCACGAGGCGCGTCTTCGCGAGTTCGTCGCCGAGCGTTTCGCGGTGGTGAAAGAGCCAGTCGTAGAACGCGGCCTGCGGTTCTTCGAGAAGCCGCAGCGCGTGAAGCCCGGCCATGCGCGCTGCTTCGACGGTGAGGGCGCGCGCGCCTTCATCGAAGGAAGCGGGCACGGTCAGCACGATGTCCTGCGCTTCGAGCGGCGCGTCGGAGAACTGCTGGTTCCATGCGGCGCGCACGTGCGCGAGATAGCTCGCGCTCGCGGCGACGGGCGAGACTTTCGCGACGTCGTCGCTCGCGCCCCACGGCAGGATCGGCGCGACGCGATCCACCGATGCATGCGAGAGCCAGCTTTTCGCGCTCGACACGAGCCGCCCCGGCACCTGCGCGCCGAGATGGCGAGCCAGGCGGCCGACGACCGCGGGCGGCTCGGTCGCACAAGCCGGCGACCACGGCAATTGCACGTCACCCGGCGCGAGTTCCCCCGGCGCGGGGTGATACCGCAGCGACGGCAGCAGCGGCTGCGCGGCCACTTCGCCGGGACCGACGAGCTGCTCGACCGGAAACACGCGGATATCGTTCGAGCCGGCCTCAGCATAGGCGACGACGGTATTGCTCGTCCCCAGGTCGATGCCGACGCGATACCGCGCGCCCGACGGCTTCTTCTTGCGCGCCGACACTTACAGGCCCGCGCCGTGATCCGCGCCGTGATTCGCGTTCGCGCTGCCGCGCACGTCGAACTCGACCTTCCAGCGTTCCTGCGACCCGCGCGGGACCGCTTCGAGTTCCAGCGTGCCGGCTTCCGTCACGCGCGCGTGCAGCTTGACCGGCACCACTTCGCCGGGCGTGCGTCCTTCGGACGGCAGCGACGCTTCGATCTCTTCCAGTTCCTGCAATTCGTCCGGCTGCCAGTAATCGAGCAGCGTGCCGACCTGATCCTGCCTGCGCACCGACGAGCCGAAGAAGCGGAAATGCACCGGCTCGCCGACGACGAGCCCGAACTCCTGCGCCGGCAACGCCGCGTCGGTGCCTTCCTCCATGCCGAACGGCGCGACGCACAGCGCGGACACCGGCGGCTCCAGTCCGGGCACGGCCGGCATCGCCGATTCGACCGCCACGTAATACGCCCGCGCCGTGCCGCCGCGAATGCGCACGCCCTTGCCACGCCGCACGTAGCCGTAATAGGCCGCGCCGCGTGCGACGGCGAGATCGAGGTCCGCGCCTTCGAGCAGCCGCGCGGGCGGCGCGTTCTCGGCGGCGAGCCACGCGTTGAGCGTCGTCATCACGCGTTCGACCAGCAAGTGCGACTTGAACACGCCGCCGTTGAACAGCACGGCGGTCGGGTGCAGGAGCGTCGCGCCGGGCGGCACGTCGCGCTGAATGCCCTCGACTTCGGCGAGCGCGTTCACTTGGCGGCCGAGGAACGCGGCCAGATGACGCGTGACGGCTGCATCCTGCGCATAGGGCAGCCCGAGTTGCGTGAGACCGACGCGAGCGCGCGCGACCGGGCGGGCGGACGCCTCCACTTGCGGAAAAAAGCCTTCGAGCAGAATCTGCGTGAGTTCGGCGCGCGTGAGTTCGGTGCGCAGCGACCCGCCGATCAGCTTCGAGCCGCGGCTCGGCACGACGAGCGGCACGGTGTCGGTATTGGGATCGGAGAGCAGCGTTTCCTTGGCCGAGCGGCACGCGTAGGTCAGCGCGCGCAACTGCCACGGGTCGGGCTGCGTGCCTTGCGCGCCGAGCTTGCGAGCGACGACGTGCGCGAGCGCCAGGTCCATGTTGTCGCCGCCGAGCAGAATGTGCTCGCCGACGGCCACGCGATGCAGTTCCAGATTGCCTTCGCGCTCGACCACCGCGATCAGCGACAAGTCGGTCGTGCCGCCGCCGACATCGACGACGAGAATCACGTCGCCCACCTTGACCTGCTTGCGCCAGCCGCCGCCCGATTTCTGGATCCAGCTATAGAGCGCCGCTTGCGGTTCTTCGAGCAGCGTCATGCGTGCGTAGCCGGCGGCCGCGGCGGCTTCGGCCGTGAGCTCGCGGGCGGCGGGATCGAAGGAAGCGGGGATCGTCACCGTGACGTCCTGCTGATCGAACGGCGCGTCCGGATGCGCGTGGTTCCAGGCCTCGCGCAAATGCGTCAGATAGCGCACCGAGCTTTCCAGCGGCGACACGCGCTCGACTTCCTCGGGCGCGTCGGCCGGAAGGATCGCGGCGCGCCGGTCCACGCCGGGGTGGCACAGCCAGCTTTTCGCGCTCGACACGAGCCGGATGGGCGTGCCCGCGCCGCGGCTGCGCGCCAGTTCACCGACGATGAAGGGCCGCTCCTGCGTCCACGGCAGCGTGAGGTCGCCGGGCGCGAGTTCGTTCGGATGCGGCAAGTAGAGGAACGACGGCAGCAGATCGCGCTCCTCGGCGGCGCCGGGCGCGGTCAACTGGGCGATGGACAGCACGCCCTGCGCGGTCTTCTCGCCGTCGCTCGCGGACAAATCCACGTACGACAGCGCGCAATGCGTCGTGCCGAGATCGACGCCGATCGAATAGCGCGGCGTGTTTTGCTGGTCGAAGTCGCTCATAGCTCCACCTCCGCCGGGGCGACGATGCTGGCGTCATGCGTCTGCGCGAGCTTCGGCAGGCGCGTTTCCTCGACCTTCCATCCGCGATGGCTGATGCTGCCGTTGAACGGCGGCTTGCCGACGACGTTGCCCGTAAGACGCACGGCGCTTGCATCGAAGCCGTCCGGCAGCGTGATGCGGCTGCCTTCCGCTTCGCTGCGCACCGGCTTGATGGTGAAGTGCTCGCGCAGCACGGCACGGCAGCCGTCGTGCACGAGCCGCGCGGCCGCGCCGATATCGGCGTCGCTGTAGTTGGCGATGTCTTCTTCGACGAAATCGATGAAGCGGGCGTCGCGCTGAAGGAGGCCCAGCAACTGGAGCGCGGCGACCGGGCTCGCTTCCTTCAGCGGCGAGGGCGCGGGCGCGGCCGGGGCAACGGGCGCTGCGGCGGGAGCGGGCGTCTTGAAGGGCGCCTCGGGTGTTTGGGGCGCTTCGCCCGCTTCGCGCAGACGCTGCACGCGGCCGGCGAACGCGCTGTTGCCGAGGATGCCGAAAAACGCGCCGAAGGCGATGGACAGCCGGCCGAAAAAGGACGGATTCATGTCGGTCATGGATGATGCTCCTGTAGGCCGCGTTCGAGGACGACCTCATCCTCGGGCGGCGCGGGTGGCCGAGTTCGGTGGCTGACCGGCCGCAAAGGGCCGGTTGCCGTGGATGCTGCGTCGGCGCGACATGCATCGCGCGCCGGTGAGACGAGCGCAAGAAACGCCGGGGCGTTCGTGCCTCATCCCGTTATTGTCCATGAAGTTGCGGATCACGCGGGAAAACATCCTGGCGGGCGGGTTTGGGCTGGCCGCTCGTCGGGGGCGCCGCGCGTGGGGGCGGCGCTCATTCTCGGGATTTGTGGGGGTAAGTCAAGGTGGGGTGTGCGTTTGCGCGTTGGCGCGGGGCGCATGGCTGAAGCGTCGAGCTTTCGCGGCCGGGCGGCGAATCGGGGCAAGTTCGGGGCTGGTAGCGGGTGCGACTGAGAGCGGGAGTTTGAGTCTGAGGGCAAGTCCACGCGCAGCTCAAGTCGTGATCTGAGCTCCGAGTCCCGAGCCCAGAGCCCAGAGCCCAGAGCCCAGAGCGGTAGCGCAAAGCCCCGGCTGCAAGCTGGCACGCGCAGACTGCAACCCGCGAGCCGCAAGCCGCGAGCCACAAGCCATGAGCGAGAAGCCAGAAGCCAGAAGCCAGAAGCCAGAAGCCAGAAGCCAGAAGCCAGAAGCCAGAAGCCAGAAGGCACAAGTCGATGGCGGCGCGCGACGCTACCGCGAACTTATTGAACGAACGGCAATCGGTGGGGACGAGGCATCACACAAGCAGCGCGGACGACACCATCTAAACGGCGCTGCCATCACGGCACCGGCGATTGGTCATTCAGCGGAACCAGGCGGGGCGGAGCCGAAGCACGCACGCCGATTGCCCATCGCGGTGCGATCACCGATTCTTGGCTGGTGCGCCATCTCCGCCGCGATCGGCACCGCTTCAGGCTCTCACATCAAACCCGGCGACATACGCCACCGCATCGCTGCCATCCCATATGCGGCCATCGCAGAGGGTAGCGGTCTGGCGTTCCGCAGGAATCGGCACGCCCGAAGCGTCCGCTGCCTCGACATAAAGAGCCGTCTGATTCACAGCCGCGGCCACGGCGGCGTCATCGCTCTCGCCGCCGAGCATGCCCCATCGACGGTACTGCGTGATGAACCACAAGCCTTCCGAGGCGCGCGGATAGTTCACCGCGCCTTCATCGAAGAAGCGCACGGGCGCGATGCCGCGCGGCGAGCCGAGCCGTGCTTCGATCAACTCGCGCGGCACGCCGAGCAACTCCGACGAAGCCAACGCTTGCGCGATCTCCGCGCGATGCTCGGCTCGGTCGACCCACGCGCACGCATCGAGCATCGTGCGCACCAGCGCGCGCGCCGTATTCGGATACAGGGCGACGAAATCGCGCCGGCAGGCGAGCACCTTCTCAGGATGATCCGGCCATATCTCGCTCGTATGGACGACCGTGCGTCCCGCGCCGCGCGCTTCGGCCACCGCATGCCACGGCTCGCCCGCGCAGAAGCCGTCGAGTGTGCCTTCGGCGAGCGCCTCGGCCATGCGCGGCGGCGGAATCACCACGCTGCGCACGTCGCGCAGCGGATGCACGCCATTCGCCGCGAGCCAGTAGTAGAGCCACATCGCATGCGTGCCGGTCGGGAACGTCTGCGCGATAACCGGCACGCGACCGAGCGATGCCAGCGCGTCCTTCACGCTGGCCCCTTCGCGGATCGCGTTGGCAATCGGATTCGAGAGCGTGATCGCCTGTCCGTTGCGATTGAGCACCATGAGCACGGCCATGTCGGCCTGCGGCCCGCCGATGCCGAGTTGCACGCCATACACGAGCCCGTATAGCGCGTGCGCCGCGTCGAGTTCGCCCGACAGAAGTTTGTCGCGCACGACGGCCCACGACGGCTGCCGGCACAACTCGATCTCGATGCCGTGGCGCTGTCCCATCTCGCGCAGCGCGGCGGCGGCGAGCGGCGCGGCGTCGCTGAGCGCGACGAAGCCGAGCCGCAGATGGGCGCGTTCGGGCGCGTGCGTGGCAGATGAAGCGGATTTGGGCGAATTCATGACTTGATAGGGAGTACTTTCTAACCGAGCAGATCGGCCACGGAAAGAAGCTGACGGGCGATTTCCGCGACTTTCACGCCCTGATCCATCGCGCGTTTGCGCAGCGTGGCGTAAGCGTCGTTTTCCGACATGCCGCGCCGTTCCATCAGCAGACGCTTCGCGCGGTCGATCAGCTTGCGTTGCGCGAGTTCGTTCTCGACTTGTTCCAGCCGCAGCCGCAGCCGCGCCTCGTGAGCGAAGCGCGCGAGCGCGACCTCGATGATCGGCGCGAGCCGCTCGGGCGCGAGGCCCTCCACCGAATAGGCGGTCACGCCCGCGCCGACGGCCGCGCGGATGAACTGCTGGTCCGCGTCGTTGCTGAACATCAGCACGGGGCGCGGGGCGGCCTGATTCATCACCGCGAGTTGTTCGAGCGTGTCGCGCGAAGGGGAGTCCGTGTCGATGATGACGACATCCGGCTTCTGGCTCTCGACGGCCGCATGCAGCTGGGCAGGCGCGGCGACCTCGGCGAGCATCTCATAGCCCATGCGGGCGAGCTGATCGCGAAGATCGCCGATGGGCTTGTCTGTGTCGGTGACGAGTAGGACGCGAAGCATCTGTTGAGCGGAAAGCGGTGTTCGAGGTATCGGTGGATTCGACTCTAACGCACGGCGCCACGAGCGAAAACCTGGCCGAATGGCATAGTCCGCACGACGGCGTCGCTCAGGCCGCGTGAGCGAAACCGTGCTCGCGGCGCGCCGCCGAATCAACCGCAAAGCCCACCGCTTCGCCGATCGCTCCGCCCACGAAGATCACAGCTGGGCTGCCGAGTCCGGCTGCCGCAGCATCGGTGGCGAGGCGATCGAGCGTGGTCACGAGCCGCTTCTCATGCGCCGAGCCCGCATGCTGAACGACCGCCGCCGGCGTGCTGGCGGGCAGCGCGTCGAGCAGCGTCGCCGCGATGCTCGCGATGCGGCTCATGCCCATGTAGATGGCGAGCGTCATGCCGGTGGCCGCGAGCGCGCGCCAGTCGGGCTCGCCGTGGTCCTGCATGTGCGCGGTCACGAAGGTCACGCCCTGGCAATGATCGCGATGCGTGAGCGACACGCCGAGGCTCGCCGCCGCCGCAAAGCCCGACGACACCCCGTTGACGATATCCACCGGAATGCCTGCGCTGCGCAGCGCGGTCAACTCCTCGCCTGCGCGACCGAAGAGCAGCGCGTCGCCGCCCTTCACGCGCACTACGTGCAGGCCCTTTTTCGCGTAACGCTGCATGAGGCGCTCGATGAACGCTTGCGGCGTGGACTTGCAGCCGCCGCGTTTTCCCACGCGAATCACGCGAGCGCGCGGCGCGAGCGTGACGATGTCCTGATTCGCGAGGTCGTCGAGCAGCAGGATGTCCGCTGCGGCAAGCACCTTGGCGGCGCGGATGGTCAGCAGATCGAGGTCGCCCGGGCCTGCGCTCAGCAGCGTGACTTTGCCTGGGTTCTTCGCGGGAGTGGTGCTCATATTCGGTCCTGTATCGCATGTTGCTGGAATCGGCGCGGCGAACGCGCAAAGCGTCCGCTCGTGTCGGGCACGAGGGACGCCGTTGTCCGTGGTTCGCAGTCGGTGCGTTCGATCCGTCAATACTCATGCGCCAACGGCGCCGTTGCCGTGGCCTTCGTTTCAATGCAATAAGCGGGCCATTTTCTTTGCAGATGCCGTTCGCCACGAAGAAGTCGCGCGGACAATGGGTATCAGCGTGCGCTAACCGGTTCGTACACATGCGGCCATGCATCGCCCTTCGCACGCGATGAGTGCTGCGTCGCACCATCGCTGTGCCGGCGTGCATCCGAATGCGACGCGCGATGAATGCACGCATCGAGTGCGCGCTCGTTGCCGAGCCTTATGCAGCAAGCGAAAGCGGGCGATGCCACGCGCATGGCATAGCCCTTGCCTTTAGTCTCGCCATCGGATCAACGGCGATCCGTCCTGAACATAGCGCCCGGCTGATTGAAGCCAAGTGGGCACGGACAACGGCGTCCCCTGCATCTGGCCATCGGCCCGATGCGCGGGACGCCTTTCTTTTTGCGGAAAGACGATGGATAAAGCCACCCGAATCGATCTATTCAGCTTGCGCACGGCGCCTATGCGCGCCTTCCATCTCACGTGGATGGCGTTCTTCGTGTGCTTCTTCGCGTGGTTCGCGTGCGCGCCGCTCATGCCGCTCATCAAGCGCGAATACGGACTCAACGCGGACCAGATCGCCAACATCAACATCGCGGCGGTCGCGGTGACGATTCTCGTGCGGCTCGTGGTCGGCCCGATGTGCGACCGCTTCGGCCCGCGCAAGGTGTATAGCGCGCTGTTGCTCGTCGGCGCGGTGCCGGTCATCGGCGCGGCGCTTTCCACGGGATACGACAGCTTCTTGTGGTGCCGGCTCGCGATCGGCGCTATCGGCGCGAGCTTCGTCATCACGCAGTACCACACGTCGGTGATGTTCGCGCCGAACGTCGTCGGCACGGCCAACGCGACGACCGCAGGCTGGGGCAACGCAGGCGCGGGCGCGGCGCAAGCCGTCGTGCCCTTGCTCGTTGCGGCGGCGATCGCATTGGGCGCAGGTGAAGCATCGGCATGGCGTATCGCGCTCATCGTGCCCGGCCTGGCGATGCCTGTGATGGCCTTCTTCTACTGGCGTTATACGCAGGACTGTCCGCAAGGCGACTTCGCGCAACTGCGTCGCGCGGGCATCGCCATCGACGGCGGCAAGAAGGGCGGCTGGCAGAGCTTTGTGACCGCGTGCGTGAACTATCGCGTATGGATGCTCTTCGTGACGTATGGCGCGTGCTTCGGCGTCGAGGTGTTCATCCACAACATCGCGGCGGTCTATTATGTCGATCACTTCGGGTTGTCGCTGGGTCAGGCGGGCATGGCAGCGGGCAGCTTCGGCTTGCTTGCGTTGTTCGCCCGCGCGCTCGGCGGCTGGCTCTCGGATAAGGCCGCCGCGCGGCGCGGTCTCGACATTCGCGCGACGCTGCTCTTCGTGCTGATCGCGGGCGAGGGCGTCGGTCTCTATGCGTTCGCGCATGCGGACAGCATCGCGCTTGCCGTCATCGCGATGATCGCGTTCGGTCTCTTCACGCACATGGCATGCGGTGCGACGTATGCGCTCGTGCCGTTCATCGACCGCAAGGCGCTCGGCGGCGTGGCCGGCGTGATCGGCGCGGGCGGCAATGCGGGCGCGGTAGCCGCGGGCTTTCTGATGAAAGGCGTCGGCAACGTGCAGCAGACGCTTTCGCTGCTCGGCGTGCTGGTCGCGGGCTCTGCGTTGTGCGCCATCGCCGTGCGCTTCTCTCCCGAACACAAGGCACGCGAAGCCGCGCTGCGCGAAAGCGCGCTCGCAGTCAATAACGGCGTTGCCCACTGAGGAAAGGTCCCTGTCATGAAGATCGTTGTCATCGGCCACGGGATGGTCGGCCATAAATTCCTCGAATGCCTCGCTGAAAGCGCCAACGAAGCACTGCATGTCACGGTGCTGTGCGAGGAACCGCGCGCAGCGTACGACCGCGTGCATCTGTCGGAGTTTTTCGCGGGCAAGTCGGCGGACGACCTCTCGCTCGTCGAAGCGGGCTTCTTCGAGCGTTGCGGTTACGCGCTGAAGCTGAATGCCAGAGCCGTCGCGATAGACCGCGCGGCGCGCACCGTCACGACATCGACCGGTGAAACGCTCGCCTACGACAAGCTCGTCCTGGCGACCGGATCGTATCCCTTCGTCCCGCCGGTAGAAGGTAAGGACCGCGAAGGATGTTTCGTCTATCGCACGATCGAAGACCTGCAAGCGATGCAGGCATTCGGCGCGCGTTCGAAGACGGGCACGGTGGTGGGCGGCGGTTTGCTCGGGCTCGAAGCCGCGAAGGCGCTGCGCGACATGGGGCTTCAAACGCACGTCGTCGAATTCGCGCCGCGCCTGATGGCCGTGCAGGTGGACGAAGGCGGCGGCCGCGTGCTGCGAAGCAAGATCGAGGCGCTCGGCGTGACGGTGCATACGAACCGCAACACGCTTGCCATCGTCGACGGCGAAGGCGCGGTCAACCGCATGAACTTCGCGGACGGCGCGCATCTCGACACGGACATGATCGTGTTCTCCGCAGGCATTCGTCCGCGCGACGATATCGCGCGTTCCGCAGGCCTCGAAGTCGGCCCGCGCGGCGGCATCGTGATCGACGACGCCTGCCGCACGAGCGACGAGCATATCTACGCGATCGGCGAATGCGCATCGTGGAACGGCCAGGTGTTCGGCCTCGTCGCGCCGGGCTACGACATGGCGCGCATCGTCGCGAAGCAGTTGCTGGGCGAAGAGGCGTCGTTCGTGGGCGCGGACATGAGCACGAAGCTCAAGCTGATGGGCGTGGACGTGGCGAGCATCGGCGATGCACACGCGAAGACGCCCGGCAGCCGCTCGTATCAATTCAGCGATGAACGCAAGCAGGTCTACAAGAAGCTCGTCGTATCGGAATGCGGCAAGTATTTGCTCGGCGGCGTGATGGTCGGCGATGCGACGGAATACGGCACGCTCTTGCAGTTGATGCTGAACAAGATGGAATTGCCCGAAGCGCCGGAATTCCTCATTCTTCCGCAAGCAGACGGCAAGGCCAAACCGGCGCTCGGCGTCGAGGCATTGCCGGACGCAGCGCAGATCTGCTCGTGCAACAACGTGAGCAAAGCCGAGATCTGCGCGGCGGTCTGCGCGGGCGCGACGAGCATCGGTGCATTGAAGAGCGCGTGCAAGGCGGGCGCATCGTGCGGCGGCTGCGTGCCGCTCGTCACGCAAGTGATGAAGTCGGAGATGAGTCGTCAGGGCCTGGCGGTGAACAATCACCTGTGCGAACACTTCGCTTATTCGCGGCAAGAGCTGTATCACATCGCGCGAGTCGAAGGACATCGCACGTTTGCGTCCCTGCTCGCGAAACACGGCAAGGGCCTTGGCTGCGATATCTGCAAGCCCGTGGTCGCAAGCATTCTCGCTTCGTGCTGGAACGAATTCGTGCTCAAGAAAGAGCACGCCAGCTTGCAGGATTCGAACGACTACTACCTCGCCAACATTCAGCGCGACGGCACGTATTCCGTCGTGCCGCGCATGGCGGGCGGGGAAGTCACGCCCGATGGCCTGATTGCCGTCGGTCAGATCGCGAAGAAATACGGGCTCTACACGAAGATCACCGGCGGGCAGCGTGTGGATATGTTCGGCGCGCGCGTCGAGCAATTGCCGCTCATCTGGGAGGAACTCATTGCGGCCGGCTTCGAATCCGGACATGCGTACGGCAAGGCGCTGCGCACGGTGAAGTCGTGCGTCGGCTCGACGTGGTGCCGCTACGGAGTCGGCGATTCGGTCGGCCTCGCGGTGCAACTCGAAAATCGCTATAAGGGCTTGCGCACGCCGCACAAGATCAAGTTCGGCGTATCGGGCTGCACGCGCGAATGCGCCGAAGCGCAGGGCAAAGATATCGGCGTCATCGCGACCGAGAAAGGGTGGAACCTGTACGTCTGCGGCAACGGCGGCATGAAGCCGCGTCACGCGGAACTGCTCGCGTCCGATCTGGATCAGGCGACGCTCGTGCGTTACATCGATCGCTTCCTGATGTTCTACGTGCGCACCGCCGACCGCCTGCAGCGTACGAGCGTATGGCGCGACAACCTCGAAGGCGGTCTGGACTATCTGATCGATGTGGTCGTCAACGACAAGCTCGATATCGCCGATGAACTGGAAGCCGAGATGCAACTCGTCGTGGATACGTACGAAGACGAGTGGAAGAAGGCCGTCACCGACCCCGAAACGCGCAAGCGCTTCCGTCACTTCGTGAACAGCGACAAGGGCGATGAAACCGTGACCTTCGTGGAAGAGCGCGGCCAGATCCGGCCCGCGACGCCGGATGAACGCAAGACGAAGCGCATCGATATTCCCGTGGTTGTCGAAACCGTCTGAACTCAGGAGCACACCATGAACGACCGTATCGAACCGGACTGGACCGCCGTTTGCGAACTGGACGATATCGTGCCCGACACGGGCGTCTGCGCGCTCGTCAACGGCGCGCAGGTCGCCGTGTTTCACGTCGCGGCGGATTCGAACACGGTGTATGCCATCGATAACGTCGACCCGCACTCGCAGGCCGCCGTGCTCTCGCGCGGCATCGTCGGCAGTCTCGGCGAACGCATTGTCGTGGCGTCGCCGCTCTACAAACAGCACTTCGATCTGCGCACGGGCGAATGCCTCGAAGCGCCGGAGCGTTCGGTCAATGCGTATCGCGCGCGCGTCGCGGGCGGCAAAGTCTGGATCGCGGCATGAGAACCGAATATGCGGTTGCGGCTGCGGCAGGCGCGGCTCGCGCCGAGAGGCAAAAGCTCGTGGTGGTCGGCAACGGCATGGCCGGCATGCGCACCGTCGAAGAGTTGCTGAAGATCGCGCCCGAGCTGTACGACATCACCGTGTTCGGTGCCGAACCTCACGGCAACTACAACCGCATCATGCTTTCGCCGGTGCTCGCCGGTGAAAAGAGCATCGACGACATCGTCATCAACACGCGCGAATGGTACGACGCGAATGGCATCACGCTGCATGCGGGCGATGCGGTCGTCGAAATCGATCGTGCGCGCCGTATCGTACGCTCCGAGAAGGGACGCGAGGCCCGATACGACCGCTTGCTGATCGCGACCGGATCGACGCCGTTCGTGATTCCCGTGCCGGGGCGCGATCTTGAAGGCGTCATCGCGTTTCGAGACATTCAGGATGTCGAAACAATGCGCGAGGCCGCGCGTCATCATCGGCGTGCCGTTGTCATCGGTGGCGGACTGCTCGGACTCGAAGCGGCGAACGGGTTGCAGCGGCAGGGCATGTCCGTGACCGTCGTGCATGCGAGCGATAGCCTGATGGATCGGCAACTCGACGCGAGTGCGTCCGCGTTGCTCAAGCGTTCGCTCGAAGCAAAGGGCCTGTGCTTTGCGATGGCCGCGCAAACCACCGAGATCGTCGGCGAGGAACGCGTGCGTGCCGTGCGTTTTGCCGACGGCACGGAGATCGAGGCTGACCTCGTCGTGATGACCGCCGGCGTGCGCCCGAATATCGCGCTGGCGAAGGCTTCGGGTCTGCACTGCGATCGCGCGATCGTCGTGGACGATACGCTGCAAACGTTCGATCCGCGCGTGTATGCGGTCGGCGAATGCGTGCAGCATCGCTCGGCCACGTTCGGTCTGGTCGCGCCGATCTGGGATCAGGCGCGCGTGGCCGGCGCGCATCTCGCAGGCGCGGGGCATCGGCGTTACGTGCAGCGTGCAACCGCGACGAAGCTGAAAGTGACCGGCGTAGACCTGTATTCCGCAGGCGATCTAATCGGTGGCGAAGGCAGCGAAGATCTCGTGCTGCGCGACCCGCGCCGCGGCGTGTACAAGCGACTCGTGCTGCAAGCGGGCCGCGTCATCGGCACGGTCCTGTATGGCGACGTGAAGGACGGCGGCTGGTACTTCGATCTGATTCAGAGCGGCACGGATGTTTCGCGCTATCGCGACCGATTGTTGTTCGGCAAGACACTTTGCGAAGGGGCCGCATGAGTAGCATCGACATCATTCCCATCACGCGCGCCGATCCGGTCGGCGTACGCACGACATGCCCTTATTGCGGCGTGGGATGCGGCGTCGTCGCGACACGGCGCACGCCGGTCGACGTTGCGATTGCAGGCGACGAAGCGCATCCGTCGAACTTCGGCCGTCTATGCGTGAAAGGCTCGGCGCTCGGCGATACGGTCGGCCTCGAAGGGCGGCTGCTGCATCCAAAGCTGCGCGACAAGGCGACGGGCGAGCTCAGCGACGTGTCGTGGGACGATGCGATCGGCACGGTGGCGAGCGGCTTTGCGCGGATTATCGCCGAACACGGGGCCGATGCCGTCGCGTTCTATGTGTCCGGGCAACTGCTGACCGAGGACTACTACGTCGCGAACAAGCTCATGAAGGGCTATATCGGCAGCGCGAACATCGATACGAATTCGCGGCTCTGCATGTCGTCGTCGGTGGCGGGGCACAAGCGCGCATTCGGCGAAGACCTGGTGCCGATGAACTACGAAGACCTCGAACTCGCGGACCTGATCGTGCTCGTCGGATCGAACACGGCGTGGTGCCATCCGATCCTTTTTCAGCGCATGATGAAGGTGAAGGAAGCGCGGCCGGACGTGAAGATCGTCGTGATCGATCCGCGCTACACCGCGACGTGCGAGATGGCGGACCTGCATCTCCCATTGAAACCCGGCAGCGACGTCCGGCTTTTCAACGGACTGTTGGCGTTTCTCGCGGCGCATGGCGCAACGGATGCCGCGTTCGTCGACGCTCATACCGATGGCTACGACGCGGCGCTTTCGGCAGCGGGAGCCGCGGACATCGAACAAGTGGCGCGCGACTGCAAGGCGGATGCGCACGACCTGCTCGCGTTCTATCGACTCTTCACGCGCACCGAGCGTGTCGTCACGGTCTATTCGCAAGGCGTCAATCAATCGAGCGCGGGAACGGACAAGGTCAACAGCATCATCAACTGTCATCTGGCGACGGGGCGCATCGGCAAGCCGGGCATGGGACCTTTCTCGTTCACGGGCCAGCCCAATGCGATGGGCGGCCGCGAAGTCGGCGGCCTCGCCAACACCCTCGCCGCGCATCTCGAACTGGATAACGCGATGCACCGCGACACGGTGCAGACGTTCTGGTCTTCGCCACGCATGGCTGCGCGCTTGGGTCTGAAAGCCGTCGAACTGTTTGACGCCATCGAAACGGGCCGCGTGAAGGCAGTGTGGATCATGGGCACGAATCCGGTGGTGAGTCTGCCCGACGGCGATCGCGTCAAGCGGGCGCTCGACAAGTGCGAACTGGTCGTCGTATCGGACATCATCGAGAAGACGGACACCAATGCCTTCGCGCATGTGCTGTTGCCCGCGCTCGGATGGGGCGAGAAGGAAGGAACGGTGACCAACTCGGAACGGCGCATCTCGCGTCAACGCGCGTTTCTGCCCGCGCCGGGACAAGCGCGTGCCGACTGGCGCATCATCTGCGATGTCGCGCGGCGCATGGGCTTCGATGGTTTCGACTTCGACGCGCCGCACGAGATTTTCGATGAGCACGCGCGTCTTTCCTCGTATCGCAACGATGCGGGAAGCGGCGTGTATCGCGCATTCGATATTGGCGGGCTGAGCGATCTGACACGCGAGCAGTTCGATGCACTGGAGCCGGTGCAATGGCCGCTTCCTGCCACGAAAGCCGCCAGCAGCACGCGCTTATTCGAAACGGGCCGGTTCAGTCATGCGGACGGCCGCGCGCGTTTCATCGCAACGCCGCCGCGCGCGCCCGTCAATGCGGCTGACAGCGAATATCCGTTCGTGCTCAATACCGGACGCGTGCGCGACCAGTGGCACACGATGACGCGTACGGGTCGTTCAGCAAAGCTCGCAGGACATATCAGCGAGTCGTTCCTCGACATGCATCCGCAAGACGCGCTCGCATGCGGCGTGCGTGAAGGCGAACTGGCGCGGATCACGAGCCGCTGGGGTTCGATGATCGCTCGCGTGCAACACAGCGGCGGCATGCAGCGCGGCAGCGTCTTCGTGCCGATTCACTGGAACGACCAAGTAGCATCGGATGCGCGCGTGGGCGCAGTAGTGAATCCCGTTGTCGATCCGGTGTCGGGCGAGCCCGAGTTCAAGCATACGCCCGTGGCCGTCGAGAAATTCCATGTGACGTGGCACGGTTTCTCGCTTTCGCGCAGCACGCCGGTGCTCGATTCGGTCACGCACTGGACGCGCGTTCATGGCGACCGTTTCATGCGTTATGAACTCGCAGGACGCAATCGCTTCGATGCGTCGCATGACAATCATCACGACTGGGCGCGCGCGTTTCTCGGCGTCGACGATCCGCACGCCGACTGGATCGAGTATGAAGACAAGAGCGCGGGCGTGTATCGCGCGGCGCATGTGGTGAACGATCGCATCGAGAGTTGCGTGTTCATCAGCGAGCGCCCGGACCTGCCGGCGCGCGCATGGCTCGCGAGTCTCTTCGATAAGGAGCGTCTGAGCGATGAAGACCGCGCGAGCCTCTTGCTCGGTCAAGCCATCGGCAAGGGCGAGGATACGGGACCGACGGTGTGCTCGTGCTTCGGCGTGGGCCGCAAAACGATCTGCAACGCGATCCGCGAGAAAGGGCTGAAAACAGCGGCGCAAGTCACCGCCTGCGTGAAGGCGGGCGGCAATTGCGGGTCGTGCGTGCCGGAGTTGAAGAAGCTCATCGTGGAGACAGAGATGGCACAACTGAGCGTCGGTTGACCGCTTGCCTCGACTATCCGGCGGGCCGCACGCCGATCTTGCCTTCGCGCGTGTGCGATGACTGCGGCGCGCCGTTCTTCGCGAGGGCATGCGCGGTGCCGTGCATGCGTAGATCTTGCATCGGCCGTTCGTCGTTGCCGAAGCGCGCGACGGAGAACGCGAATGTATTGATGCCGTTCTCGCTCGTGGCCGACACCGTGCCGCGATGCATCTCCGCGACCGCTTTCACGATGGCAAGCCCGAGCCCGTGATTTTCGCGGCTATTCGTTCGCGAACTCTCCGCGCGATAGAAGCGGTCGAACAAATGTTCCATGATGTGCGGCGCAATCGGCTCGCCGGGATTGGCGACGGCTATGCTCACGCGTGTCTGCTCGCGCTTGATCGACACCGATATGGTCGCGCCCGGCGCGCAATGCTGAATCGCGTTCATCACGAGATTCGACAACGCGCGTCCGAATAGCGATGTGTTCACGAAAGCCCGCGCATCTCCGCTCGATACCGCGCGCACGTGCGCTTCTTCGAGCGGAATCTCGAGGAAGTCCAGCGTGCGTTGCACTTCCGCGGCAAGCGACACTTCCACGAGGCCCGTCGCGCGTTCGCCCTGATCGGCGCGCGCGAGGAACAGCATGTCGTTGATGATCGCGCGCACGCGCTCGAATTCTTCCAGATTCGACTGCAACGTATGACGCAGTTCTTCTATCGGACGATCCCGCGTCAATGCTACTTCGGTCTGACCGATGAGAATGGTGACAGGCGTGCGCAATTCGTGCGCGACATCGGCGTTGAATGCTTCGAGACGACCGTATGCATGATCGAGCCGTTCAAGCGCGCCGTTGAACGACTTCGCGAGGTCTTCCAGTTCGAGCGGCAACGAGCGCGTGTTCAGGCGTTGCGAGCGATTGTTCGGGCTCACGCTCTGTGCATCGCGTGTGAGCCGCGTGAGCGGCGCCAGCCCGAGCCGCGCGACCGAGTAACTCAGCAGCAATACAGCGACCGTCGCGAGCGCCGTCAGTGCGGCGAGCGCCACACCGAATACGCGCATGGTCCGCACGTTCGGCGAGCAATCCACCGCGACGAAAAGCTGTAGCGGCGGACGGTCGGCGTTGGGCGGGATCGTGAGCGTGGTCATCAGCATGTCGTACGCGCGGCCTTCGGGCTTGAAGCGCGCATAGCCGCCGAGCACGCGCTTCGTGACGTGCCCCGCAGGCGGCGTGCCGTAGCTGAAGCGCGCGTCGTTGCTCGTCACTGCGAAAAGCGTGGAGCCATCGCGCGGCGTGATATCCGCGAGCTTCTCTTTCGCGATCTTCCACTTGTCCGCGTTGGACACATGGGTGACGATGAGCCGCGCAATCTCGGCGCGGTTATCGAGCGAATCGCGCAAGTGCTGTTCGAGCTGCACGCGAAGCACGAGAAATAGCCCCGAGCCCACGAGCGAGAATACGAACAGCGCGACGAGCGCGAACATGACCGCGAGCCGCCGCGCGATTGAACGCTGCGAACGCGGCAGATTCTGTGCGTTCGATCCCTCGTGCGATGCTGCCCACGGAACGTTCATGATGGCCTCGCGTCTTCCCTCGTGTCACGTGCATCGCGCGGCTCGCGCACTTCGAGCACATAGCCCATGCCGCGCACCGTATGCAGCAGCTTCGTGCGAAACGGTCCGTCGAGTTTCGCGCGCAAGCGTTTGATCGCGGTCTCGACCACGTTCGTATGGCTTTCGAAATCCACTTCCCATACGAGCTCGGTGATCGCCGTCTTCGACAGGATATCGCCGTGACGACGCGCGAGCACGCTCAAAAGCTGAAACTCCTTCGCGGTCAGATCAAGGCGCACGCCGTCGCGGGTCGCGCGTCGTCCGATCAGATCGACGTAAAGATCTCCGACCGAAATCAGCGTGGATTCCTGCGCGCGCGTGCGCCGCGCAAGCGCATGCAGCCGCTCGACGAGTTCCAGAAAAGAGAACGGCTTCGTGAGGTAGTCGTCTGCGCCTTCGCGCAGTCCGCGCACGCGGTCATTGATGTGATCGCGTGCGGTGAGCATGATGACCGGCGTCGACTTCTGCATGCGCAACGCCTTGAGCACGGCGAAGCCGTCGCGCCGCGGCAGCATCACGTCGAGCACGATCACGTCGTAGTCGTATTCGACGGCGAGATGCGTGCCTTCTTCGCCATCCATCGCGACATCGACGACCCATCCTTGCTCGGTCAGGCCGGAACGCAGGTAATCGACCACCTTGTGTTCGTCTTCCACTATCAGGACTTTCATGCCTGCACCTGTGTGTTCAGTGTGTGCTTATTGTGTCGCGGCTGTTCTCACTTGGCCCGCGCATCGGCGACATCTTGCGTCTGCGCCGGCTCGCTCACATCCCATCCGCCGCCCAATGCCTTCACGAGTGAGACCGATACCGTATGCTGCTGGCCGCGAATCTGCACGTCCTGCCGCTCGCTCGTGAGCAACTGCTGCTGCGCCGTGATGACATCGAGATAGGCGACGAGGCCGCCGGAATAGCGGTCATTCGCAAGCGAGAGCAGACGCTGCGCATCCATCACGGCGGCATGAGACTGCTTCGCTGCGCCATCCAGCACGGAGAGCCCGACGATGCCATCCTGTACTTGCTGGAACGCGTTCAACACGGTCTGACGATAGTTCGCTTCGGTTGCGCGATACCCCTCGCTCGCGAATGCGACCGCCGCCGAGCGACGGCCGCCATCGAACACGACCTGGCTCGCCATCGTGCCGATGGTCCACAAGAGACTCGGCGCAGAGATCAGGCTCGTGAGCGCGGTGCTTTCCCAGCCGATGGAGCCGTGCAACGTGAGGCTCGGAAAGAACGCGGCCTTCGCGACGCCGATCTGCGCGTTGGCGGCGGCCATCGCGCGTTCCGCGGACGCGACATCGGGTCTGCGTTGCAGCACGTCGCTCGGCACGCCGAGCGGTATCGGCGGAATCGGGCCTTCATCGACCTTCGAGGCAATCGAGAACTGTGGCGCGGGCGTGCCGACCAGCGCGGCGATCGCATGCTCGTATTGCGCGCGCTGATTGAGCAGCAGTTGCGCTTGCACACGCGTCGAATCGAGTTGCGATTGCTGTTGCAACACATCGAGGCCGGATACCGCGCCGAGACTGTGCTGTGTGTTCACGTAGTCGAGCGCCTTCTCCTGCAACTGCACCGAGCGATTGAGCACGTCGATTTCCGCATCGAGTTCGCGCATCGAGAAGTAAGCGCTCGCGAGATCGGTGGTCAAGATTAGACGCGCGTTGGCGAGGTCATCGCGCGTCTGGTCTTCCGATGCCTGCGCGCTTTCCACTTCGCGGCGAATGCGGCCGAAGAGATCGAGGTCGTAATCGACCGTGGGCGCGAGCTTGATATCGTTCTGCACGGTCGACATGCTCGGCGTGCTGTAGTTGTTCACCGGGCGATTGCGCGAGGTGCGCGTGCGTGCCGCTTGTGCGCCGAGATCCACTTCGGGCAGCGCGAGCGATGACGTTTGCGCAAGTGTCGCGCGAGCCTGCTCGTAATGCGCGCTCGCGGCGGCGAGCGTCTGGTTCTGCGCGAGCGCCTGCGTTTCGAGTCCGTCGAGAATGTCGTCATTGAAGCCGCGCCACCAGTCGAGAGCAAGCGGCGCGTGCGAGGGCTCGCCCACGCGCCAGTACGAGTCCGTCTTCCATGTCGGCGGCGTCTCTGCAAGCGGGCGCTGATAGTCGGGGCCGACCGTGCAGGCGGCGAGCATCGACAGCAACGCGATAGAGGCGATGCGTCTCATGATGCGGCCTTCTTGTCGCTCGCCTGCTGCTCGGTTTGCTGCGGTTGTTGCTGCTGCTCGTGCTGCTGGCCTTGTTGCGGCGCGATCACGACATGATCGCCGTCCGCCACCGAGTCGCTCGGGTTGATGATGATCTTGTCGTTCGCTTCGATGCCGCTCTCGATTTCCAGCGTCTGCCCGAGGTCCTGCGCGATGACGATCTTGTGCAGATGCACGTGTCCGCTCGAATCGACGACGGCCAGGCGCGGACCTTCCGAGCGAAACAGCAACGCATTGCCGGGAACGATCAGACGCGCGTGCGCGACGGACGGCACCGCGACCTGCACATACGCACCGGGGCGCAGACGTCCATCGGCATTGGGCAGCGTCACTTCGATTTGCAGCGAACGCGTGGGCACGTCGATCGCGCCGGAGATATGCGTGATCTTGCCGTGGAACTGTTGCCCGGGGAGCTCGGCTTGCGTGACGACCACCTGCTGCCCGACCGACACGTTCTGCGCGTAGGCCTGCGGCAGTTGCACATACACGCGCAACGGATCGGACTGCGCGAGCGCGAAGAGCGCACGACTCGCGCCACTGCCTGCATCGATGAGATCGCCGACATCGACATTGCGCTGCGTGACGACGCCGGCGAACGGCGCGACGATACGCTTGAACGATTCGAGCTGGCGCAGGCGCTTCACGTTGGCATCGGCTGCCGCGAGGTTGGCGACATCCTGGTTATAGGTGCTCTGGCGTTCATCCAGTTCCTGCTGGGAAACGGCATCGCGTTGGCGCAATTGCTTCCACCGTTCGAGCGATGTCTTCGCGAGCCCGAGACTCGATGCGGTCTGGTCGCGTTGCGCGACGGCCTGCGCGAGTTCCTGATCGATCTCGGGCGTGTCGAGATCGGCGAGCAATTGTCCCTGCTTCACGCGCGCGCCGATATCGACGTACCAGTGCAGCAGATAACCGGTTGCGCGCGCGTAGATCGGCGACTCGACGAAGCCGCGCAACGTGCCCGGCAGCGTGGTTTCGCCGCTGCCGTCTGTCTGTGTCGGCGACGCCACGTTGACGTATTGCTGCGCGTTCTGCTGCGTGCGCGTGGCGACCGAACGGCTATGCATGAGGTCGCTCACGACCGTGCGCGCGGCGCCTATCGCAAGCAGCGCGAGCACGATCACGATTGCAATCTTCGCGCGCTTCCATTCGAGGTTGCGCGGCGGCAACGCCGGGCCTTCGTCGGGATCGCGAGCGGGAATGGCCAGCGATGCGTGGTTCTTTTCAGTCATGTTCGGCTTCGGGCGTGATGCGGTTCAATGTTGATCGTGATGCTGCGCTTCGTCTTTGCGCCGCGCGCGGCGTGCGAGCCGCGCGTGAATGCCGGCGAACACGAGCGGCACGAAGAAGAGCGTCGATACCGTTGCGAAGAGCAGGCCGCCGATCACCGCGCGGCCGAGCGGCGCGTTCTGCTCCGCGCCTTCGCCGAGGCCGAGCGCCATCGGAATCATGCCGATGATCATCGCGAAGGCCGTCATCAACACGGGGCGAATGCGGCTCGCGCCGGCTTCGAGCGCGGCCGTGAGCGGCGGCGCGCCCGCCGCGAGGCGTTGCCTTGCGAAGGACACCATCAGGATGCTGTTGGCGGTGGCGACGCCCATCGTCATGATTGCGCCGGTCAGCGCCGGAACGGACAGATGCGTGCCGGTGAGAAAGAGCATCCAGATGATGCCTGCAAGCGCGGCAGGCAATGCGCTCACGATGATGAGCGGATCGATCCATGACTGAAAGTTCACGACGATCAGCAGATACACGAGCACGATCGCCATCGCGACGCCGACGCCCAGGCCGAAGAACGATGTGCGCATGGTCTCCACCTGTCCGCGCACGGCGATCTGGCTTCCGCGTGGCAGCGTGCCGCGCGCCTGATCGACGAGCTCGTTCACGCGACGCGCGACGCTGCCGAGATCGCGTCCTTCCACGCTCACGAAGATATCGATGACAGGGCGGATGTTGTAGTGCGACACGACCGCGAACTGACTCTGCGGCGAGAGGCGCACGAGATTGCCGAGCAATTGCGTCGGCCCCGTGCCGGGCGCGGAGACGGGCGTGCGCATCAGTTCATCGACCGACGATATCTGATACTGCGGCGTCTGCACCGCCATGTTGTATTCGACGCCGTTGCGCGGATTGAACCAGAAGCCCGGCGACGTCTGCGAACTGCCCGACAGCGAAATGAGCACGTTCTGCGCGACATTGCTCGCAGACAGATTGAGCTGCTGCAAACGCGTACGGTCCATCACGAGATTGAGCGTGGGTTGGTCGAGCTTTTGCTGGATATGCGTATCCACGTTGCCGGGGATCATGCGTATCTGCTTCATCAGGTTGCTGGCCACCTGAAAATTGCCTTGCTGGTTTTGCCCTTGAATCTGCACGTCGATGGCCGCGGGCAGACCGAAGTTCAGAATCTGCGTGACGATATCCGCTGGCTGAAAGAAGAATTCGACGCCGGGAAAAAGGCGCGGCAGCAGGGAGCGCAACTGGTCGATGTAGGTTTGAGTCGGCGCATGATCGGGCTTGAGCGCGACCTGTATCTCGCCATCCAGCGTGCCGATCGTGCCCGCGTTGCTATACGACAAGTTGATGCCGCTATACGGCAGGCCGAGGTTGTCGAGAATGGTGGCGAGTTCGTCCTGCGGCACGACCTTGCGCACGACTTTCTCCACTTCGTCCGCAAGACGCGCCGTTTCCTCGATGCGCGTGCCGGTCGGGGCGCGCATGTGCATGCGGATATCGCCGGCATCCACGCTCGGGAAAAAGTCTTCGCCGAGCACGAATACCAGTCCTGCCGACAACAGACAGAACCCCAGAAATAACGAGCCGAACGCGCGTCGCCGCACGAGCAGGCTGCTCAGAATGACGATGTAGGCGGCGCGCATGCGTTCGAAGCCATGATCGAACCGGCGATGCAGCCGCATGAAAAGATTTGGCCGGGCCTTCGCATCCGCTGCGTGCGCGTGGCCCATCAAAAGCATCGCGAGCGTCGGCACGAGTGTGCGCGAGAGGACATACGACGCGAGCATCGCGAAGACGACGGCTTCCGCGAGCGGCACGAACAGGTAGCGAGCGACGCCGGTCAAGAAGAACATCGGCACGAACACGATGCAGATGCATAGCGTGGAAACGAGCGCAGGCACGGCGATTTCGCCCGCGCCTTCGAGAATCGCTTCGTGCAGGGCCGTGCCCATGTGCAGATGACGCTCGATGTTCTCGATCGTCACGGTCGCGTCGTCGACCAGAATGCCGACAGCAAGCGCCAGGCCGCCGAGCGTCATGATGTTTATGGTCTGCCCGAGCGCATGCAATGCGAGCAGCGAAGAAAGAATCGACAACGGAATCGAGACAGCGATGATGCACGTGCTGCGCCAGTTGCCGAGAAAGAGCAGGATCATCGCGGCGGTCAGCGCGGCGGCAATCAGCGCTTCGCGTACCACGCCTTCGACGGCGGCCTTGACGAAGACGGACTGGTCGAACAGTGCCGTGATCTTGAGATCTTGCGGCAGCGCGGCGCGCGCTTGTGGCAACAGGCTATGCAACGTATTGACGATGGCGAGCGTCGATGCATTGCCGTTCTTCAGCACGGAGATGAGCACGCCGCGTCGCCCGTCCTGCCGCACGATATTTGTCTGCGGCGAGGAGCCGTCGCGCACGTGCGCCACTTCGCGCAAGTACGTGGTGGCGCCGTTCACCGTGCGCACCGGAATGTCGTTCAGGCCCGCAACCGTCGTCGGCGAGCCGTTCATGTTGATCGTGTATTCCTTGGAGCCGATCTTCGCGGTTCCGGTCGGAAGAATCAGGTTTTGCGCGTTGACGGCGCTCACCACGTCTATCGGCGTGAGGCCCTTGGCGAGAAGCGCGCGGGTGTTGAGGTCCACCGAAATCAGGCGCGTCTTGCCGCCATACGGATACGGCACGGCCGCGCCCGGAATGGTCACCAGTTGCGGGCGCAGAAAGTTGAGGGCGGTGTCGTTCAGTTCCTGCTCCGACTGCTTGGGACTCGACAGGCCGAGCTGGATCACCGGAATACTCGACGCCGAATAACTGATGACGAGCGGCGGCGTCGCGCCCGGCGGCATCTGCTTGAGCTGCGCCTGTTCGACGGCGACCGTCTGCGCAATCGCCGTCTGAATGTTGGCGGTCGGCTGCAGGAACAGCTTGATGATGGCGATGCCCGGAAGCGATTGCGACTCGATGTGCTCGATGTTATTGACCGTCGTCGTGAGACTGCGCTCGTTGACGGACGTGATGCGATTGGCGATGTCCTGCGAGGACAAGCCCGTGTACGTCCAGATGATGCTGACCACGGGAATGTCGATCTCGGGCAGCACGTCTACCGGCGTCGTCAAGAGGGCGAACGGCGTGGCCAGCACGATCATGATGGCCATGACGATGAACGTATAGGGGCGCTTCAGCGCAACGTTGACGATCCACATTGAGTCGTTAGAGAGTGCGGGAGAAGGGCGCCGGGGTCGTGCTTGTCAGCGCGCGGCGTTTCATGAAGAGGCGATCGCTTTGCGTTCAGTGCCGCTATGGTAGTGCGTGGGCACCAACGAGATAATGACGCGAAAATGGCGCTGTCGTCATATTCGATTCATTACGCGCGAACGTTCGGACGTTTTTGATAGCGGAGCAACCGCGCGAGGCGGTCGCTCCATGAGGGCATCAGTTCACGTTGACGTTGGTGTCGTTGGATGAGGATTGCGGAGTCGCGGAGCGATACACGCTTGCGCCGGTATAGATGCCCTCGCGTCGGTCGAGGAAGCTGCCGGGATATCGTTGGTCGTCGACGCCCGGAAAGTATCCGGCCCGCTCGGCTCGGATCAGGTCGTCGCGGACTTGCTGCCGCGTCAGACTGCTCGACTGCGCGGCGGCGGCAAGCGGCGAGAGTGCGAACACAACGATGGCAATGCGCGTGACTGGCTTCATGGCGAACTCCTCATGCAGATGATGGACGGACGCAATCCAATGCGCGTCCACGGCAGAGCCGCCGCGGACCGGTCCATTGTAAGCACGAGCGTTAGCAAGATTTCGCCTGTTTGCGGCGGTTTTATCGAACGCTGCGAGGCAATGCAGTGAACGAATGCGCGGACTATTGCGGCATCTGCTGCGAAGGCGTATTCGACAACGCACCGCCCGAGGCCGACGTGCCTTCCGGCGATGCGCCATACGCCGTGCCTCCATGCACGCGCGCTTCCGCGGCCTCGATGTCATTGGGATAGAACGCCTCGCGTGCCGCCGGCCGATAGCCGGCCTGCTCCAGTTGCTGAAGGTCCTGCTTGACCTGATCGCGCGTGAGGCCTTGCTGGGCCATCGCGGCGACGGGCGAGGCGATGAGCGCGGCGGCGACGATACGCATGACGAGTTTCATGGCGAACTCCTGTTACGGGTGAAAAGCGATCGCGGCATGCGGTCGGGAATGAGGAGCGAAAGCAGAGAAGACCGCTTTCGACACGGCTGAATTCTATTCGTCGTACCGTGGCGAGATGCTGGCGAGCACATGGCGTTTTCGTCAGCGGCGCGCGGGTGTCGGCTGCCTGAAAGATGGCGCGGCCAGTGATAGACTCGCCTGCGCGCGAGGCCCGCCCATCCGGCGAAGCGCTCGACGCCTCGCCTTTTCATCCAACCGGATACGATCAATTGCCGTTCAAGCTGCCGACTACCGCTACCGCTCCGTTCTGCCCGTCCGAAGTCAAAGGCTCCGTCATCGTTGCGCCGGGCACGCCGCTCTGGAAGAAGCTGTTGCAATTCGCGGGGCCAGGGCTGCTGATCTCGATCGGCTACATGGACCCGGGCAATTGGGCAACCGACATCGAAGCAGGCTCGCGCTACGGCTATAGCCTGCTGTTCGTCGTCGTGTTGTCGAGCATCGCGGCGATGGTGCTGCAATGCCTGTCGATGCGCCTCGGCATCGTCACCGGTCGCGATCTCGCGCAGTTATCGCGCGAGCGCTACGCGAAGCCTGTCGCCAATGCGCAATGGATGCTCGCGGAGTTGTCGATTATCGCGTGCGATCTCGCCGAAGTGCTCGGCGGCGCGCTCGCGTTTCATCTGCTCTTCGGCTGTTCGCTGATGTGGGGCGTGATTCTCACGGCATTCGATACGCTGATCGTGCTGGGGCTGAAAGAACTTCCGCGACCTCGAAGCGATCATGCTCGGGCTCATCGCGACCATCGGCGTGGGATACATCGTGGAGTTGGCGCTCGTCAAACCGCACTGGCCGTCCGTCGCGGCGGGACTCGTGCCGTCGTTCAACGTGCTGTCCGAGCGCGAGCCGCTTTATCTCGCCATCGGCATTCTGGGCGCGACCGTGATGCCGCATAACCTGTATCTGCATTCGTCCATCGTGCAGACACGCGTGGTCACTCGCGAGCCGAAAGACCTTGCTTCATCGATCAGGCTTTCGCGGCTCGACACTATCGCGTCATTGATGCTTGCGCTCCTGATCAACGCCGCGATCCTGATTCTCGCGGCTTCCGCGTTTCATGCGACAGGTCACACGCAAGTGACCGAGATCGAGGACGCATACAAGCTGCTCGCGCCCATCGTCGGGAGCGGGCTTGCGGCGATTCTGTTCGCGGTGACGCTCTTCGCTTCGGGGCAAAGCTCCACCTTCACGGGGACCATTGCAGGGCAGGTCATCATGGAAGGCTTTCTGCGCCTGAAGATTCCGTGTTATCAGCGCCGCTTCATCACGCGGGCGCTCGCGCTCGTGCCTGCGCTGATCGGTGTCTATATGCTCGGCAACGGCGCGGTCGGCAAGCTGCTCGTCGCGAGCCAGGTCGTGCTGAGCCTGCAATTGCCGTTCGCGCTGTATCCGCTGATTCGCATGACGAGCGATCGCGCGCTCATGGGCAGCTTCGCGAACGCGTCGCATACGAAGGTTATCGCGTGGTTGCTTTTCGTCGTGATCAGCGCCGCGAACATCTGGCTCGTCGTGCAGACCGCGACGGAGTGGTTCGCGTAAGCGCGAGGCTCACGCGAACCACTTACGGCTTACTTGACGACAGCGACCGGCGTATTCGATTTCGCCGCGACGGCAGCGGGAATCGCGGCGTCGGCAGGGAGAGCCTGATCGACCGTCGTGCGTCCGCCATCGCGGAAGAACGCGAGTTCAGCCGCCTTGTTCAGCACGAGAATGCTGATACGCCGGTTCGTCGGCTCGTCGATGACGTCCTTGTTGAGCGGCAGGACGTCGGAGAGACCGCGCACCTGCAGCACCTTGCCTTCGTTCATGCCGCCCGCGACCAGCGCACGCCGCGCCGCGTTCGCGCGCTCGCTCGACAGTTCCCAGTTCGAATAGCCTTTCTGATTGCCGGAGTAGGGCACGGCATCCGTATGGCCTGCAATCGACACGCGATTGTCCACGTCGTTGAGCGATGCGCCGATGTTCGACAGAATCGTCGTCACATAGCTTTCGAGCTTCGAGCTGCCCGATGCGAACATCGGCCGCTTGAGTGAATCGACGATCTCGATGCGCAAGCCTTCGCTCGTGATCGCAATGCGGATCTGATCCTTGAACGCGCGCAATGCCGGCGTGTTCTCGATCAGCGCGGTCAGCTTTTGCTTCAACTGTTGCAGACGCTGCATGTCGTCGACAGCGACGGCCGCGCGCGCGACCGAAGGCGGCACGGGCTGCGTCTGGCTCTTGTTGGCTTCGCCGGGACGCGAGCTCGACAGATCCTTGCCGCCGCCGTTGACGACGCTCGTATGCGCGGAGGCGCCGCCTTCGTTGCCGAACAGCGCCGAGAGCGGCGTATTGAAGTATTGCTCGATGCCTTCCTTGTCGTACTTCGACGTCGAGCCGAGCAGCCACATTAAGAGGAAGAACGCCATCATTGCGGTCACGAAGTCCGCGTAGGCGATCTTCCACGCGCCGCCATGATGGCCGCCGTGGCCGCCGCCCTTCTTCTTGCGACGCACGACGACAGTGGGCGCGAGCACGGATTGCAACGGGTCGCGTGACGGTCTTTCAGCCATGAACGATGCTCCTTGTGTCTACGCAGGCGCGGGTCAGGCCGACTTCGGCGACTTGGTGGCGCGCACGGCGTCGTCCAGTTCCTTGAAGCTCGGACGGTCCGCCGTGAAGAGCACCTTGCGGCCGAATTCGACAGCGACCGTCGGCGCGTAGCCGTTCATCGATGCGAGCAGCACGGACTTCACGCACTGGAACGGCTTGGCTTCTGCCGCGCCCTTCGCGTTGAGCAGGTCCGCGAGCGGGCCGATGAAGCCGTATGCGAGCAAGATGCCGAGGAACGTGCCGACCAGCGCGCCCGCGATCATCTCGCCGAGCACGGCGGGCGCGGCGCCCACCGAGCCCATCGTATGCACCACGCCCATCACCGCGGCGACGATGCCGAATGCCGGCAAGCCATCGGCCATCTTCTGAATGGCGTTCGCGGCCACCGCGCTTTCCGTGTGATGCGTCTCCAGTTCTTCGTCCATCAGGTCCTGCAATTCGAGCGCGTTCACGTTGCCCGCCGACATCATGCGCAGGTAATCGACGATGAAGTCGAGCAGGTGATGATCCGCCATCACGTGTTCGTACTTCTGGAAGACCGGGCTGGACTCCGGCGCGTCGACGTCTGCTTCGAGCGCCATCATTCCTTCCTTACGGGCCTTTTGCAGGAGTTCGTACAGCAACGCGATCAGCGACAGGTATTTCTCTTTGGTGTACCCGCCGCCTTTGAATACCTTCGGCAGCGCCTGCAAGGTTTTCTTGAGCGTGGACGTGGGGTTCGATACGACGAAAGCCCCGATGGCCGCGCCGAAAATACACAGCAATTCAAAAGGCTGAACGAGGGCTGCCAGGTGACCGCCGACCCCCATGAAGCTCCCGATCACGGAGCCGATGACGACTACCCATCCGATAACGACAAACATGATTTCTCCGCAAATGTCCGGGCGTTGCGAGCCGTGCGCGCTCGTTAGCGAAACACGCACGGCTCGCAATGCATTGTCTGCATGATGCTGGGCTTTTTAACGGCGCAGTACACGCCGACATTTAGGGTGGCGCCCGCAAACATTTCGACGCGGCCTCGCCCAAGGTAAAACTTACGCGCGTGCTTTACGCGCAAGGTAATGGATTGCTGCCATGCGCTTCGTCTAACATCGGCGCATGGACACGACACTCACAGAAGCGAAGTCGCGCGCGCCGGGCATCACGCCTGCCACGGTCGGCATGTTGCTGCGCGAATGGCGTCAACGCAGGCGCATGAGTCAGCTCGAGCTTGCCTGTATAGCGGACGTTTCGACGCGCCACTTGAGCTTCATCGAATCCGGACGCTCCGTGCCGAGCCGCGATATGTTGATCCGGCTCGCCGAGCAACTGGACGTGCCTTTGCGCGAGCGCAACGCGCTCTTTCTCGCAGCGGGCTATGCGCCGCTGTACAAGGAGCGGGCATTCGCGGACCCCGATCTTGAACCCGCGCGGCGTGCAGTCGAGCTCGTGCTCAAGGGCCACGAGCCGTATCCCGCGCTCGCGGTGGATCGTCACTGGACGATGATTGCCGCCAACGCCGCGCTGCAACCGCTCGTCGCGTCGGCGGATGCGTCGTTGCTTGCGCCGCCGGTCAACGTGCTGCGCCTCGCGCTGCATCCGCTCGGGCTCGCGAGCGTGATCGAGAACTGGCACGAGTGGCGCGCGCATCTGCTCGCGCGGCTGCATCGGCAGATAGACGTGTCAGGCGACCCGACGCTCGCCGCGCTGCTCGACGAACTCGAAGCGTATCCCGCGCCGCCGCACGCGGGACGCGTCGAACGCGGCGCAACCGATTCTGTCGTCGTGCCGCTGCGCTTGCGCACGGAGTTCGGCGTGCTGTCGCTCATCAGCACGACGACGGTGTTCGGCACGCCGGTCGATATCACGCTTTCCGAGCTCGCAATCGAAGCCTTTTTCCCCGCAGACGACGCCACCGCGCGCATACTCCATCGGGCGCACGGCGAGCGTCGCTGACGGGTGATGTGGAACCTGCTGCTGCCGCGCGAATCAATCAACAGGAGGGGAGCGGCGCGCGCTGCCATACGCGCGCGCCGGTGCCTGCGTCAGCTTTTGTCCAACCAACGCAGAAGGCAGCCATGATTCAGACATTCGAACACGTGATCGGCGGCGAGCGCATGCAGTTTTGCGCGAGCATCGCGGAAGGCGGCGGACCGCAGCGCGTCATCATCAGCCGGGCGGACTCGGCGGAATCGCTCGTCATCGTCCAGGCCGATGGCATCATCGGCACGATCAGGGCGGAAGTGGAAGCGCCGGATACGTTCGTCGCGGACGCCGTGCGCAAGGCGCAGCAGGACGCGTTGATCGAACGCGCGCTGGAAACCGGCGAGGTTCAGACGACAAGCCTCTAGCGTGTTTCTATCCGACAATGCCCGCGCAGCCCCGAAGGGCGCGCGGGCATTCGTCATGCGGACACGAAGGAGGAGCCGCTACATGCGCGGCTCGCCGTTCTTTGGATCGGCCGGGACGAGCGGCATCGCCGAATCGGGGCCGTCCGGCATGTCGGGATCGTCGGGATTCGGCGCCGCATCCGGATCGAGCAACTTGTCCGGATCCGGTTCGACGGTTTCTTCCGGGGCGTGTGGCTGGCTGGACATGATGCGGGTTCTCCTTGAAGTGACTTGAGCCGGTTCGCAACCTGTGTTCCCGCCGATGCCCACGCGCTATTTCACCGCGCGTCGCAACCGGTTCGCGGCTTCATTGCCGTCCGCCGCCGTGCCGCCGCGCACGCCACGCGCGATGAGCGCCGCGCACGCCAGCATCGCCACCGACGCAGCCGCCGACCAGCGCACCGCATCGACGATTTGCGCCGATGCCGCCGTGCCTCCCGCGTGGCCCGCCAACGCGCCGAACGCGGCCACGCCCATTGCGCCGGCAGCCTGCCGCGCGGTGTTCAGCACGGCCGAGGCCGTTCCCGCGCGTCGCTGGCCGACGGTGCCGAGGAGCGCCGTGGTCATCGCGGGAACGGCCACGCCCATGCCCGACGGAATCAGCAGAAACGGAAGCAGCAGAGCGACTGTCGGCGTGTGGGCATCGACAAATGCGAGCGACGCGAAACCCGCCGCGTCGAGCAAGGCGCCTGCGATCATCGGGCCGCGCGAGCCGAAGCGCGCCACCACCGGACCGCTCGCGAGATTCGACAGCAGGAAGCCGCCCGTGAGCGGCAAAAACGCGAGGCCGGTCTGCAACGGCGTCTGGCCGAGCACGCGTTGCAAATACAGGCTCAGCACGAACACGCTTCCATAGTAGGTGAAGTTCACGGCGATGCCGAACAGCACCGCGGCGCTGAAGGTGCGCTCGCCGAAGAGCGCGAGCGGGAGCATCGGCGCGGGGCTTCTTCTCTCGACTGCGATGAACGCGGCCGTCGCCGTCACCGCAATCGCGAATGCCCCGGTCACGAGCGGATGCGACAGCCCGAGCGGCCGCGCTTCGATTACCGCGCCGACCAGCGCCGTGAGCGCGACGATGGCGAGCGCATGGCCGCTCAGGTCGATGCCGTCGCCGCGCCCGTGCGACGGCGACTCGTCCACACATGCGAGCGTCGCCGCGACGCCCGCCGCGCAGATCGGCAGATTGACCCAGAAGATGCTGCGCCAGCCGAACGTTGCGATCAGCGCTCCACCGACAATCGGGCCTGCCGCGATAGAGACCGCGCCCGCCGCCGTCCATAAGCCGACCGCGCGCGCCCGCACGCGCCGATCATGCCCACACGCGGCGTTCAGCAGCGCGAGCGAATTCGGCAGCATCGCTGCCGCGCCGACGCCTTGGATCGCGCGGGCGGCGATCAACTGCGCGGCATCGCGCGAAAAGGCGCAGGCGAGCGAAGCGAACGCGAAGACCGCGAGACCACCGACGAACAGCCGCCGCGCGCCGAGCCGGTCGCCGAGCGAGCCGGCCAGAAGCATCAGCGCGGCGAATGCGAGCGCGTAGGCGTCCACGGTCCATTGCAGGCTCGCGACGCTCGCGCCGAGATCATGTGCGATGCTCGCGAGCGCGACGTTCACGATCGACACATCGAGCTGCGAGACGACGAAGCCGACGCTCGTCGCGGCCACGACGCACAACTGGCGGGAAGACAGGTTCGAGTTCATGCCGTTCATCGTAGGCGCGTGGCGCTCGGGATGTTTCGGCCTCGCCTGAAATGAAAATGGCGCACCGCCGAGGCGTGCGCCATTGTCTTGCCGTCACGATGAAACGGCTCGCGGCCTCAGCGTGCTTCCTTGATGAAGAGCGCGGTCACCGCGCCGACCACGCACAGCGCGCCGACGTAGAGCGCGGGCGCGGCCGGGCTCGATTTCATCATCAGCGAAACGACGATCGGCGTGAGTCCGCCGAACACCGCATACGCGACGTTGTACGAGAACGAGATGCCCGAAAAGCGCACGGCGGGCGGGAACGACTTGACCATCACGAACGGAATGGCGCCGATCACGCCGACCGTGAAGCCCGTGAGCGCGTACCACGGCAGCAGCGTCGAGGCATCGACCGCGACTTGCTGGAACAGCGCGTAGTACGAGCCCGCCAGCAGGAACGCGCCGACGAAAAGCGTCTTGCCCGCGCCGATGCGGCCGGCAATCGCGCCCGCGAGCACGCAGCCGACCGTGAGACACAGCGTCGCGGCGCAGTTCGCGATCAGCACCGTGGCCGGCGCAATGTGGAACTGCTTCTGGAGCAGCGTGGGCGTCATCAGGATCACGACGACGATGGCGGCCGAGAGCATCCACGTCAGCAGCATCGACACGATGACGGCGCGGCCGTGGTCGCGCAAAACGGCCTTCAGCGGAAGTTCAGCCGCCAGCGACTTGCGCTTCTGGAGTTCGGCGAACACCGGCGTTTCATGCAGCCAGCGGCGCAGATAGACCGAGCAGAGCCCGAACAACCCGCCGAGCAGGAACGGCAGACGCCACGCGAAGCTCGCGACATCGGCAGGAGAAAACGTCTTGTTGATGGCCGTCGCGATCAGCGAGCCGAGCAGAATCCCCGCGGTCAGGCCGGCCGTGAGCGTGCCGCACGCATAGCCGATATGACGGGTCGGCACGTGTTCCGAGACGAATACCCACGCGCCCGGCACTTCGCCGCCGACCGCCGCGCCCTGCATCACGCGAAAAACCAGCAGCAGAACGGGCGCCATCAGCCCGAGGGACGCGTATGTGGGCAAGAGGCCCATCAGGAGCGTCGGGACCGACATCAGCAGGACGGAAAGCGTGAACATGCGCTTGCGTCCGAGCAGATCGCCGAAATGCGCCATCACGATACCGCCGAGCGGCCGCGCCAGATACCCGGCGGCAAAGATGCCGAAAGTCTGCAATTGGCGCAGCCAATCAGGAATGGACGCCGGGAAAAACAGCTGGCCGATGACCGGCGCGAAAAACACGAAGATGATGAAGTCGTAGAACTCGAGCGCGCCGCCGAGCGCGGCGAGCGCGAGCGTCTTGTAATCGCCGCGCGTAAGGGCGCGGCCGGCGGCGTGCGACGCGCCGTCGAAAGGTGTTGCCTGCATCGAATGAGAACCCGTAATGAGAAAAGCCACGCGTGCGGTCGAGCGACGCATGGGACGAGGCGATGCCCTGCGGGATGTCGGACGCGCCGGGTGAGCGCGAAACGGGAACGACTTGGGGCACGGTCTGAAACCGCGCCCGTCACCGCGCTGCGCATGCCGGCGGACAGCCGTGTCGCAGCTTGCACTTGCGCCGTCTCGGTAAGGCGGCGGAAGCGGGGACTTTCGGCTCGATGTAAGCCGAAGGCGGCATGTTACAGGATGTAAGTCGCCACTACACAAAAAATCACGTTTGAGTGTCGCGCGTTCGCGCCATGGGCGGCGCGCGGCGTTACATGCGTTGACATTTCGGACGAGTCCGATGGGCAAGGGTGGTCGCGCTGACCAGAATGCGTGCCTGTATTTGCCGTCTCTTTTTGTAACGAGACGCCCGGGGAAATGCCGCGAGAAGCGGCATCGGCCCATGTCCTCAGACTCATCAGGCTTGACTCTATGCGCGTCGCCGTTTTGCAAACCGACCCAAGTTACCGAAATCTCATCGCCGAAGTCGTCAAACGACTCGGTCACACTGTCGTCACCTTCGGCGACGGCCTGCTGCTTTCCAAGGCGCTGTCGCGTTCGACCGTCGATCTGCTGATCCTCGACTGGAACTCGACGGGGCTCTGCGGTCTCGATCTGCTGAAATCCGTGCGCTCGAGCTTCGGCGAGCGCGTTCCCGTGATGTTCGCTACTGCCGACGGCGCCGAGCACAACGTCGTCTGCGCGCTGACGGCGGGCGCGGACGACTTCGTGGTGTATCCCATCCGTCCGGGCGAATTTGGCGCGCGCGTCGAAGCGTTGCTGCGCCGCGCGTACCCGACGACGTCCAGCGCGTGCCTGGAGATCGGGCCGTATCGCTTCGATTCGCGTCAGCAGACCGTCACCGTGCGGGGCCGCCCGGTGCAATTGAGCGGCACGCAGTTCCGGCTGGCGCAGCTTTTCTTCTCGAATATCGGCCGCGTGTTGTCGCGCGATCACATTTTCGCGATGGTGTGGGGCCGGGAATTCCGCGAAACCACGCGCACCATCGATAGCCACGTGTCGCGCCTGCGTCTCGCGCTGGAAATCGAGCCGGTGAACCACTTTCGCCTGCAGCCGGTGTACAAGAGCGGCTATCGGCTGCTTCATCTGTACGACGACGGTGAAGACGCGGGCGACGATCGCGTGGAAACGGAGCATGCGCGAATCGCTGCTTGAGGCGATTGAACGAAGCTGAACGAGGATGCCGTCGCGAGACGGCATTTTCGTTTTTGGGAGCCGGGTGCAGCGCTTTGGCTTGCGACGCTCGTCGCACGCGAGCGGCAAGCGCGGCGGGGGCTTGCCCTCTCTGGCCGCGCGATGGATTCCGCAAATTATCAGCGTGGGAATTCGCCGGGCTGGCGGCCGCCGTGCGTCGGTCGCAGTGAGCTAGGCGCGGCATCGGCGGCGCGATTTCGGCCAGCATTAGCAACATCGCCGCGAGGAAAGAAGCGCCCGCATAGCTCGCGCTTTCCCAGCTCGCGCGGCGTCGGACTTGCGCAGACGCGACGCCTCCTGCGCAGCGGCAAGCTCTTTCTCAACGGCGGGCGGGCCGAAGTGTCCCATGCCGCCGCGCTGCGCCTCTCAGTCGCTTAACGCGAGACTTCGGGGACCATATGTGAGCCGGTGATTTCTCAGCCATTCGCGACTGCCCTAATGCGCGGGATTAGATAACCAAGCCGGGTGAATCGAATGCAGCCGTCCACTTGTTCAGACGTTGCATAGCAACCCAGTTCAGACACTGTCTCACGCGCAAATTACCGCCATGACCGTGAGCACAATAATCGCAATACCGAGAAGCCACGCGGCGACGGGATTCGTGCCTCCACGACGGACTAACTCAGCGTCGCGTATTTCGGCCGGTAAGGGAGAATCGCTTACCTTCTTGAGAATCTTTTCGGCGTGCGCCAAGTAAATGGAATTGCCGCACAACCCCATTGCCACCGGCAATGCGTAGGAAAGCGCATGATTGATGCCCTCACTCAGCGAAGACGTCGCTACGGTACAAACCAGAGCGATTGCAATGTAGGCGGCGGCTTGCCAAGCGCATTTTCCTGTACACGAGCCAGACCGGCCCTAAGAGAAACGCGGCGCCGTTCCACGTTCGCTTCGACATGCGCGTGTTTTGAATCACCCATTTGCGACTGTAATACTCAATGTTCTTTCCGACGAACAGTGCCATGTCGCGATCAAGTTGGAATGATGCGGAGTGTGCGTCAGTTTGCGGTGCGGCTTGTTCGTTGATTTGATTCATCGGCGATTTTTAATTGTATTAATCAAAGCGAGCAGCTTCGCACGATCAGCGTAGCGCGTCCATGTGTTCGCCTCCGTTTGATCGAATGTTTTGATTCGTTAGGCAGGCTAAACGACGATGAAAATCGACTTTCGGAGCTCCGCCATTTGATGCCCTGCGCCCGTCGATTAATGCAAAAGTGAAGCGAGCAGGTGTGCAAGCGTCTCAAGCATTGTCGTCGGCACCGCATCGTTAAGGGAATTGCGGCGCACGTCAGACGCGCGGGACAGGGCTGCGACATCGATCAGGAAGAAGGGGCTCATGATTCGTTACCTCGGTTGCGTTTCGGACAGGTCTAATTTTGAGATGGGGTGCTTTCCCTTGCCATCGGATGTATCTCAAAATTGCGCCGGCGTTGCGCTACGGAGGAAACGCGCCCAGGTAGAACCGGTTATTTTTGGTCTGGCGAGCATTGGCCGCGGAGCAGCGCCCATTCCTCGCACGACTTGCCGCCTGGGAAGCGGCACATGCCGATCTGGCCGTCGCCGCTCTCGACGATTTGCAGCGTCCCGCCTTGGCGGATGCAGTTCGTGGAAGCCGGGTTGGGAAGTCCTGTGTGCGAATCGGGCCGCGAGGCGGGCTGGTCTGCAACCACGTCAGTGGCGGAAGGGACGGGCGACCTGCACGCTGCCAATAAAGTAGCAACGGCAAATGAGGTGGCGAGCTTGAACACGAACGAGCGACATCAATCGGAAACCTGAGCGCCGCGACTATATCAAGCGCTTTCCGCGCCGTCGAATTCTCGCGCCGTGGGTTCCAGTTGAGCGGCGCGCGGCCGGCGCGGCCCGCCCACGCTCATCCCGTCTGCTCGACCGGCGTCACATCGACATCGATCATCTGCGTCCCGCGCAGCACCGCGACCTTCACCGCGCGCTCGATACGCGAAGCATCCAGCGCGCGCTGCAAGCCGTCGACGCTATCGACGTTCACGCCATCCACCGCGACGATACGGTCGCCCGTGCGCAGCCCGCCCAGCGCGGCCGGGCTGCCTTTGACGACTTCCATGACGTGCACCGCGCTCGCCGACGTCAGCCCGAAGAAGCGTTGCACGCGCCGCGACACCGGCGCCGTCGTTCCCGCCACGCCGATATACGCGCGCCGCACGCGTCCGTACGCGAAGATCTGCATGATGACCCACTTGGCCGTATCGATGGCAGTCGCGAACGAAATGGCTTGCGCGCCCGAAATGATGGCCGTGTTCACGCCGATCACCTGTCCCGCCGAATTGATGAGCGGACCGCCCGAGTTGCCGGGATTGAGCGCGGCATCGGTCTGGATCACGTCGTAGATCATGCGGCCGGAGGTCGAGCGCAGCGACCGTCCGAGCGCCGAGACGACGCCTGTCGTCACCGTCTGAGCAAGGCCGAGCGGATTGCCCACCGCGATCGCGATCTGGCCGACGCGCAGATTGCCCGATTCCCCCAGTTCGACGTGCGGCAGCGGCTCAGGCGAGCCGATGCGCAGCACCGCGAGATCGCTGCCCGGATCGTCGCCGACGAGATCGGCGTAAAAGTGCGCGCCGTCGGCAAGCGTCACGGTGATGCGCGTCGCGCCGTGAACGACGTGGCTATTGGTCAGCAGATAACCGTCGGGCGTGAAAATGAAACCCGAGCCGGTGCCGCCCGCCTGACGGCGCGCGCCGCGGGCATCGGCGAGTTCGCGCTCGACCGAAATGAAAACGACGGCCTGCTGCACGCGCTCCAGCGCGCCGATCACGGTGCGCGAATACGCATCGAGCAGCGCGGTGTCGTCGAGCGGCTGCGGCTGGGACTGCGGAGCGTCTTGCGAGCCGCGCGCAAGATCGTCGATGAATTGTGGTCGGCTTCCCATGTCGGACTCCCGATATTGAGAGGCGACATGCGGGTCGCGCCGGCGCTTTTCAACCCCGCGCGGCGCGGGCGAGCAACTTCATCGGCCCCAGCGTTTCGACGATGCGGCGCTGGGCATCGTCCCGCACGAAAAGCGAGCCGGCGAAGCCGAGCGCGTTGATCGCGATGCCTTCGACATCGGCCACGGTGCGCGGAACCGCGAGCATCCAGCGGCGCGTGACGAGCAAGTTGTACGGCGCGGCCTGATGCGTTGCCCCGGCGACATCCAGCGGTTCGACGCCGATCGCGTCCAGCAACCGTCGATACGTGTGGTGCGCGCGTTGCGGCGTGTTGTCGGACGGGGCGTCGAACCACGCCGCCGCGTGACCGAACGCGAGCCCCGGCACGCGAAAGATCGCGCCGTTCCGCGCGTTCTGGATCAACGGCTCGATGGGCGCCGCGAGACCGTCGAGCGGCAGCCGCACCATCTGCATGTGCTTATGCGGCTGGCTCGATCCGGCGACGGCGCCGCCGTTGTAGAAGCCGAGCCCGTCATACTGGTTCAGGCACGCGAGCAGGGCGGCGAAATCGTCGGTATCGAGCAGGGCTTCCTGTGGCTCGAACTGCGTGGTCACGATCAGCAGATGGTGCGCGAGGACATTGAACTTGTTCAACAACAGGAAATGCCGCTCGCCGATATCACCGACGCGCAGCGCGTCCTCGCATGGCGAGAACGGATCGCGCCACGCGCTTGCTGCATCGGTGGCAGACTTGGCCGCCAGCTTCGCGGCCTCTTCCTTGCGCGCCAGATTCGCCGTTTGCCGCACGAGGAAGCGCACGCCGCCTTCCTCGACGACGTGCTCTACCGTGTCGAACGGGCGCAGCGCGCCACACGCGAGCGCGCGCGCCGTCTGCTCGACGACTACTTGCCATGAAGGCGCTTCTGGCAGTGGATATGGGCTCATGTTTCTCGCGAGTTGTTGCCGGAATGTGCATTCTGCTGCCTTTGCGCATATTGCGTGCAGAAGCTGTTTGCGGGCGGCTGTTATATAGCATCTGCGCAGCAAAACAGCACCGAATTGTTCCGATAGTTCAGACTTTTCGGCGTTCATTTTGGCCGGTGACTTCGATAGACTTTCTCGCACTCAGTCGTTCGCAAACGCAGTTATCCGTTCGTTGTACTTAGCGAATAGACGTCATGACTGAGCGCGACGCTGGCCGGCGTATTACCCACATTCTATTGTTTTCAGCGAAAGGCACTCTCATGCAAAAGATCGACCGCGCAGCTCTGGTTCAGGCAAACATCGCTGGTGGCACCGCCAAGGCGTCGAGCACGTCTTCGTCCACCACCAACGTCTCCGTGACGATCACGGCTTAAGGCTGCGACCTCGGCGTTACAGCACTATCGCTTCAACCGTTATTCAAGAAGGTATGCACATGCAAAAGATCGAACGCGCTGCTCTGGCTCAAGCAAACATCGCTGGCGGTACCGCCAAGGCATCGAGCTCGTCGTCGACCAACACGACCGTCGATATCAACATCTCGGCGTAAGAGTGCCGCTCTCTTCGTGAGAGCGAACCCCGGTTGTTCGAAGGCTCCCTTTCATGGGAGCCTTTGTCATCGGACAAGTCACGCCCAGTCTTCCTCTGCGTTCTTTGGCTCCGGCAACGTCAGACCGGACGCTGGTAGCGGCAGCGCCGTTTTGTAGCGCACCTGCTTGAGTGCGAAGCTCGAGCGAATGTTCGACACGCCCGGCATCTTTGTGAGCCGCTCCAGGATGAAGCGCTCCAGCGCTGCCACGTCGGGCAGCACCACGCGCAGCAGATAGTCGGCATCCCCCGTCATCAGATAACACTCCATGACCTCCGGGCGCTCGCTGATCGCCTGCTCGAAGCGCGCCAGCGCGTCCTTGATCTGCTTCTCCAGACTCACCTGAATGAACACGTTGATGCTGAGTCCCAGCGCCTCTGGACTGAGCAGCGTGACGTGTTGCCTGAAAAGCCCGGCTTTCTCCAGCGCGCGCACGCGATTGAAGCACGGCGTCGGCGACAGATTGACGGCGCGGGCAAGCTCCGAATTCGTGATGCGCGCATTCTGTTGAAGCTCGTTGAGAATGCCGATGTCGATGCGGTCGAGCCGCTGCTTCGTCTGTGAGCTCATAGTTCAGATGTTCCTGTTTCGTGCCTTTTCGCAGAATAAGAACACTACCGCAAAGCGATCTCGCAGCCAAATGAGATGCACATTCTGCGCGCGACTGGTTATCCTCGACTGATACTAGCCTGCCAGCGGAGCCGCGCCATGACCGATTTGTCGAACGGAACCAGTCAGCTTCTTTCTCTTGCGCGGGGGCGTGAAGACGCGGACCCCGGCGAAACAGCCGAGTGGCTCGATGCGCTCGATGCGGTCGTTGCTCACGTCGGGAAGGAGCGCGCGCAGTATCTGTTCGACCGCCTCGCGGAGCATGCGCTGTCGGTCGGCGTCGAATCGGCGCGGGCCCGCGCGACGCCATACGCCAACACCATTCCTGTCGAACAGCAGCCGCCGTATCCGGGCAACTTCAAGATCGAAGAGAAACTCGCCGGCGTGCTGCGCTGGAACGCGCTGGCAATGGTCGTGCACGCGAACCGCGCCTACGGCGAACTCGGCGGCCATATCGCGAGCTACGCGTCGGCCGCGGATCTCTTCGAAGTGGGCTTCAATCACTTCTTTCGCGCAGCGGGCGGCGACCACGGCGGCGATCTCGTCTACTTTCAGCCGCACTCGTCGCCGGGCGTGTATGCGCGGGCCTTTCTCGAAGGCTTCCTCGACGAAGCGCACTTGCAGCACTACCGGCGCGAGATCGGCGGGCCGGGGCTGTGCTCGTATCCGCATCCGTGGCTGATGCCTGATTTCTGGCAATTTCCGACGGGCTCGATGGGCATAGGGCCAATCAACTCGATCTACCAAGCGCGCTTCATGCGCTATCTGCAAAACCGTGGCCTGAAGCAGACGGAAGGGCGCAAGGTCTGGGGCTTTTTCGGCGATGGCGAGATGGACGAGCCTGAGTCGATCGGCGCGCTGTCGCTGGCTTCGCGTGAACGGCTCGACAACCTCGTGTTCGTCATCAATTGCAATTTGCAGCGGCTGGATGGACCGGTGCGCAGCAACGGGCGCATTGTCGACGAACTGGAAGCGCAGTTCACCGGCGCGGGCTGGAATGTGATCAAGGTGCTGTGGGGATCGGACTGGGACGCGCTTTTCGCGCGCGACCGCACCGGCGCGCTGCTGCGCGCGTTCGCGCATACCGTCGACGGCCAGTTTCAGACGTTCTCCGCGAACGACGGCCGCTACAACCGCGAGCGCTTTTTCGGCCAGAACCCGGAACTGGCCGCGCTCGCCGCGCATTTGTCGGATGAAGATATCGACCGTTTGCGGCGCGGCGGCCACGACGTGCGCAAGCTGCATGCGGCGTACGCAAAAGCGCTCGCCCACAAGGGCCAGCCGACGGTGATCCTCGCGAAGACGATGAAAGGCTTCGGCATGGGAACGGTCGGGCAGGGCCGCATGACGACGCATCAGCAAAAGAAGCTGGATCTCGACGACCTGAAAGCGTTCCGTGACCGCTTTCGCTTGCCGCTTTCCGATGCCGACGTCGAGGCGCTGAAGTTCTACAAGCCCGCCGACGACGCCCCGGAGATGCGGTATCTGCACGAACGCCGCGCGGCGCTCGGCGGCTACCTGCCGCGGCGACGCGCGAAGGCGTCGGAATCGCTCGTGCCGCCTGCGCTCGGCACCTGGGCGCAATTTGCGCTCGACAGCGCCGGCAAGGAGATGTCCACGACGATGGCGTTCGTGCGCATGCTCGGCAGTCTGATGAAGGACGCGACGCTCGGCCCGCGCATCGTGCCCGTTGTGGCCGACGAAGCGCGCACCTTCGGCATGGCGAATCTGTTCCGGCAGGTGGGCATCTATTCGCCGCTCGGCCAGCTTTACGAGCCGGAAGACATGGGCTCGATGCTCTACTACCGCGAGGACACGCGCGGGCAGATTCTCGAAGAGGGCATTTCCGAGGCCGGCGCGATTTCATCGTGGATCGCGGCGGCGACGTCCTATAGCGTCCACGATCTGCCGATGCTGCCGTTCTACATCTACTACTCGATGTTCGGCTTCCAGCGCATCGGCGATCTGATTTTCGCGGCGGCCGACCAGCGTTCGCGTGGCTTCCTGATCGGCGCGACGTCCGGGCGCACGACGCTCGGCGGCGAGGGCTTGCAGCATCAGGACGGCACGAGTCATCTGACGGCATCGACCATTCCGAACTGCCGCGCCTACGATCCCGCGTTTGCGTACGAAGTCGCGGCGATCGTCGACGAGGGCATGCAGGAGATGTTGACGCGTCAACGCGACGTGTTCTACTACCTCACCGTCACAAACGAGAACTACGCGCAACCGTCCGCGCCCGGCCAGACGCTGGATTCGGCTACGCGCGAAGGCATTCTGCGCGGCATCCACCGCATTTCCGGCGACGACGAGGCGAGTAGCGCTCAGGTGCAACTGCTCGGTTCGGGCGCGATCCTGAACGAGGCGATCGCTGCGCGCGCCATGCTCGAAGCCGACTGGAACATCGCGGCGGCCGTTTGGAGCGTGACGAGCTATGCGGAACTGCATCGCGATGGCGCGGCGTGCGAGCGCATGGACCGCCTCTCCGACGACGCGCCGACGCCCTATGTGACGCGCGCGCTGCAGGCATCGCGCGGGCCGGTGATCGCCGCGACCGACTACGTGCGCGCGGTGCCCGAGCTGATTCGCGCGTATGTGCCGCGCCGTTACGTGACGCTCGGCACCGACGGGTTCGGGCGCAGCGACACGCGGCAGTCGCTGCGCGCGTTCTTCGAGGTGGACCGCGTGGCCATCGTGTTAGCGGCGCTGAAAGCGCTGGCGGACGACGGCCTGATCGAGCGCGCGGTGCTGCGGCTCGCGCGGCAGAAGTACGGCGCGACGCATGCCGAACGCGACGCTCCGTGGACGCGCTAGGCGCTGAGTCCTAGAAGCGCGCGCACTTCGTCGTCGCTCGTCTGGTCGAAGTCGATGTAGAACTGCCCGACGCCCAGAAAGTGACGCGGCTGAAGCACGCAGACGCAAGAATCGACGACTTCGGCGAAGCGCGACGCCGCATCCAGCGGCGCGACCGGCAACGCCGCGATCAGGCGCGCGGGCGCGGCGCCGCCGTTGCGCAGCGACATCGCGGCCGCGCGCATGGTGGCGCCGGTGGCCATGCCGTCGTCCACGACGATCGCGACCTTGCCGGCGGTATCGAGCGGCGGACGCGATCCGCGATACATCGCCTCGCGCCGGGCCAGTTCGGCGCGCTCGCCCTCGATCACGGCGTCGAGTTGGGGCTTGCTGACGCCCGCATAGCCGACGATGCGGTCATCGAGATAGAAAGCATCGCCGGACGCGATAGCGCCCATCGCAAGCTCGGGCTGCGACGGCACGCCCAGCTTGCGCACGATGAGTGCGTCCAACGCAGCGCCAAGCGCGCTCGCCACTTCGAAGGCTACCGGCACGCCGCCGCGCGGGAGGCCGAGCACGATCACGTCGTCGCGGTTCGCGTAATCCGCGAGCAGCGTGGCGAGTTCGCGGCCGGCTTCGCGCCGGTCCTTGAAGAAGGAGTTCATGTGGCTTGGGTCTTGCCTGCGCGTGGGGCTGTCGTCCTGATCGACATCACGCCGAGGCGCGCGTGATGGGCGCACGGCGCGGGTCGCCGGGCGTTCGCGCGCATCCGCCAAGGGAGCTTTCCTACATCGTAGGCGATAAATCGTCTGTTACACATGTGAACGCGCGCACGCGCACGGCGGCGCGCCACGAACCGCCCCGGCGAAAAAAAAGCGCCCCGACTCGGGGGCGCTTTCGCATGAGGGATTTGAACGCTCAGAGATTCGCGCGCACTGCGTCCCTGAGAGCGTCCATCACGATACCGTAATTGAGCGGAATGTCCAGCGAGTCCGAGTAGCCCGTTTTCTCGGCTGACTCGGCGGGCGCAGCGCCGACCGGAATCGGCTCGTAGGCAGTCTCGCCTGCCGGATTGTTGCGTCCTTCGATGGCACTCTGCAATTGCGGATTCTTCACGATTAACTCCTTTCCGGTAAGGGAGCGGCGAGGACCTGCAAGATAAACCAGTGTCGTGACAAATTGACGACTTCGATTGAGCACGCATCCGAAACACACGCGTCCGGCGCGCCGGTATTCGCCGTAATGACGCAATGTCAAAGAGCGCGGGGGCTCTAGTGTAACGGCGGCGCGCCTCGGGCGAAGCGATTTTTTCTTATGACGCAGCCGGAGCGGTATCGGGTGCGGATGCGACAAAGCGGCGCGGAAATTGCATCCCCGCATCGGGCGCGTCGCTCGAGCGAGCGGCGTGCCGTACGATCGTTCTCGCCAAAGGCTGTTCGCGGAAAGGAATCCGAACCATCAGGACCGCTCACTCGACGTTCCTTATCGGCATCCGGCGCGAGAGGCGCGCGCGACGACCATGCGCGCGCGGTAAAACAAGGAGAAAAGAAACATGAGCAGGATCGCGATCATCGGCGCTACCGGCAATGTCGGAAGCCGGCTCACGCACGAAGCGTTGCGGCGCGGACACACCGTGACGGCGCTTGCCCGCGACACGTCGAAGCTGGAAACGCGCGAAGGTCTCGACGCGCGAGACGTGGATGCGCTCGATCTCGACGCGCTCGCCGATGCCATCGCCGGACACGACGCCGTCTTCAGCGCGACGCGTTTTTCGACCGTGCCCGAGAGCGCGATCGTGGGCGCGGTGAAGCGCGCGGGCGTGGAGCGGCTCTTGGTCGTGGGCGGGGCGGGCAGCCTGTATCTCGCGCCCGGCCAGCGCCTGCTCGACGCCCCGGGCTTTCCGGACGCCTACCGCGCGGAAGCGACAGCGGGCGCCGCGTTTCTCGACGCCCTGCGCCGCGACCGCGAACTGAACTGGACGTTCGTGTCGCCGTCGGCGGAGTTCGTGAGCGGCCCGCGCACGCAGCGGTTTCGCACGGGCGTCGACGAACTACTGGTCGATGCCAACGGCCGAAGCTGGATTTCCTTCGACGATTTCGCGATCGCGTTCCTCGACGAGTTCGAACGCGGGGCGCATATCAAGCAGCGGTTCACGGTCGGCTATTGACCGCAGGCGGCCGCACGGAGCGGCGCCGCCTGCGCCGCCCGCCCGCCCCCCATTCGTCAGCCGTGGACGTCGGCTTCGACTTCCTCGGTCTTGGGCATGGCGGCGGCGAGAATCATCGCCGATGCGTTCTGGGGCTTCGGATCGCGCTGCGACGGCCGATAAACCTGATCCCCGCGATGAATCGGCATGCCCGAGAGCGAGCACACGCCGTCGCCGGACGCGGTGGTGGCGCGCCAGCCCTGATAGCCGTAATGGCACGTTCCCGGATCGGACCAATAAACGAGCGCGGTCGCGCTGCTCGGGCGCTCGATGACGCGCACGATGGCTTGCGGGAAAGGCAAGCGGTCATTCGACTCGCGCGGATGCGTGCGATTCCAGTCGCGCGTCAGGCGTTCGAGGAAGGCGCTTTCGGCGCGAGCCGTCTTCTGCGACGGCGCGGTCCGCCCCGACTCGACGGGGATGGTTTCAAGTTGGTGGACGGTCTGTGACCACGGGTCCGCTCTTTTCGAAAAAGCTGTCATGGCATTGTTCCAGGCTTTGACTCGACCTAGAACGTACGTCATTAAGCATATTCCGATAAATACGGGATAGGTGAAAACACTGTCCCGTTAGTGCGAATAATCCGAAAAAGTAGCGAGCGGGGTGCGATTGCGGGCCGCCGGGTTGATATATGGACCCTCGCGGAGCCTTATGTGGCGAGGCTTTGCGGCGGGTCTCGCCTTTGACCGAAGGCCGAACGGCGTGGCACTGTTTAGTCGCGGCAGGGAGACAACGGCGCGCTTTTCCGTACGGGCGACGTGGGTTTCTCGGGCAGAACAGGCGGCCACGCTCGCGAGGGAGCCCCGGCCGTTCGGTTTGGCGCTCGTGCGCGGGTCGCGTCCGAGGCGCAAGGATGCGACCGATCGGGCTGGCTCAGATGGCTGCACGCGGCCCTATGGCGACCCCTGTCGCGCAAGGCAACACGCGGGTCCGCCGTCGCGGTCTCGGCCCACTACCGCGCACGTACGTGCCGCTTAGAGACCGCGCAGGCGCCGGTCGAAAACAGATGCACAAGCGCGCGTGCGGCAATGGGCCGACACTTGACGCTTGCCCGAGCAGTTCAGATTAGTCGGCTCAAGCGACGAAAGCGCGACGACGCGTTGATATAAGAATGGCTGCGGACGAGAAACGAGCACGAGAGCAACCGACGGCAGAGGACCGGCAGCGCGGGCGGGCAAGAAGAGGCGCCTTGCCCACAAGGGCGGATGAGCGCGCGGAGTCTACGCCCGGCGGCGAGCGCCGCCGTGGGCTCGGTTCCGGCTATAGTGAGGGCACGATTCGGCGGGCGTTGAGACCGAAAGAACCAGACCCTTGTGCGGGCGCGTGGCCCAGCGCGGGAGGCCGCCCTATAAGCCTGCGTTCTGATCCACCGCCACGGCCTCGGACCGAAATCGCCCGCGCCCAAGAGCTCTGCGAGCGCAAGTCGAAGCAATAGTCGGCGGTAAGCCGTTTCGCGGCCGAACCGGGGTTTGACGCCCTCAGGCGAGAAAGAGCGAGCGCCGCCGTGGGCTCAGGCCCGGCCATAGTGCGGCCCATTCAGCGGGCGTTTAGCCGGACTCGAAACGAACAGGCCCTAGTGCGGGCGCGCGGCCCAGCGCCGGAGCCCGCTGTATAAGCCGCCAATCTGATCCATCGCCAAGGCCTCGGACCGCAATCGCCCGGGCTTAAAAGCGCTGCTAGCGCAAGTCGAAGCAACACTCGGCGGTAAGCCGTTTCCCGGCGGAACCGCGCTTCGGCCCGCTCAGGCGAGAAAGAGCGAGCACCGCCGTGGGCTCGGATCCGGCCATAGTGCGGGCCGCATTCAGCGGGCGTTGCGCCGGACTCGAAAGGAACAGGCCCTAGGGCGGGCGCGTGGCCGGCGTCGAAGCTCGCGGGATAAGCCGGCGTTCTGATCCACGGCCACGGCGTTGGACGCTATCGCCCGCGCCGGAAAGCCATGCGAGCGCAATAAAACACCATCCGGACGGCAAGCCAATTTCGCTGCGAATAATGCAGTTCGGCCCGCACAGGCGAGAACGAGCGTCATGAGGATTCAGGGAGAGAGGGCGCCAGCAAGGCCAGCGCGCCCGCCGTCATTGCGGGGAGAAAAGCGGCAGCGCGGGGACTACCTCTCTGCCCGACGTACAACAGACCACTCAAGCCACCTTCGCAACAACTCCCGTCACGCGACTACAATGCCGCGCGCGCCTGTCTGAAGCCCAGATCGCGCCTGCATCCAACGAACGCATCGGCGCGACCGAGCGTGCTCACGAAAGCGCCGCACAATCGCCGCATTCTTCCGCAACCTGCAACCCATCGGTAGATGCCGGCTGCACGAACGGCCGCCACACGGGCGCGGTCGGCGCGAAGTCGTCGAGCATGGAGAATTGTTCGAGCGACGTGTTATCGAACATGATCGACCTCATTGCTATGTAGTTAGTTTGACGAAGTAAATCAACGCGCGACCACATTGTTTCGTACCGGCGACCCATTCGCATACTCGACGATCCCGCGATTGCGCGCTTCCGCTTGAGCGGCGACCGCATCGCCCCACATGCTGCGCGACGGATAGCTATTGCGATTCAGCGCCGGAAGCGAGCCGTCGGAGTAAGCCGCTGCAAGCTCGGCACGGACTTGCGCGCGAGTCTTCGGTGCTTCGCTCGTGCTCGACGTGGTCTGAGTCAGATACGTCCCCGCACGGCCAATGCCTTGTCCGCCTTCAGCGAAAGCCGTGCTCGAAATGACGGCAGAGATAGCGGCAAGCGAGACACTCGCGACGATAAAGCTTTTCATGTTGCGACTCCTTTCGATCCGTTCCATATGCATCGGGATACGGCGCACTGTTCACTTTGAGCGATGCGTCGTGGCAGGACGAAATGTAGTCGCGCGGTGTCGGCGGATAAATGCCCCATCCGCGAATAGATTTATCGACATCCGCGAATAATCGCTCGCGGCGTCGTCATTGAAGTAAGCGGGAAATGAGAGAAATGCTTTCCATCATGGCGATGGAAAGCATGTGAGCAACGAGAAGAACAGCAGTGTTTCGTTAAACGACGACGTCTGCCGTGCCCGCCACTTCGGGCGTGCCATGACGCACGATCATCGGCGATGCGGTGCTCGTCGGCAGGCAACGCTCTTCCGCATCCTTCTGTCCTTGCAGCAGCGGGCAGCGTTCGAATAGCTCGGCAACCCAGTCCACGAACACGCGCACTTTCGGCGACAAGTGCCGGTTGTGCGGATAGACCGCGGAAATAGGCATCGGCAAGGGATTCCATTGCGGCAAGACTTCGACGAGTTCGCCCGAGCGCAAATAAGGCAGCGCCATGAAACGCGCGACCTGCACGATGCCGACGCCCTTCAGGCCGCAGCTGAGATACGCTTCGGCGTCGTTCACCGCGATCATGCCGCGCATCTTCACTTCGATGGTTTCACCGTCCACGACGAAATCCATATCCATGATGCGGCCCGTGCGGCTCGAGAAATAATTCACTGCCGTGTGGTTCTGCAAATCGTCGAGCGTCTTGGGCGTGCCGTGGCGCTCCAGATATTGCGGACTCGCCACCGTCACGCCCTGAAACACGCCGATGCGCCGCGCGACGAGACTCGAATCCTGCAGCGTGCCCACGCGAATCACGCAGTCGACGCCTTCCTGAATGAGATCGACGGGCTTGTCGCCGAAGCCCATCATCAGTTCGATATCCGGGTAGCGCGTGTGGAAATCGCATAGCTGAGGCATCACGATCAGACGCCCGATTGCGCCCGGCATATCCACGCGCAGCTTGCCGTGCGGGCCTTTGCCGTTGTTGGAGAACGTGCTTTCCGCTTCTTCGATGTCCGCGAGAATGCGCACGCAGCGCTCGTAATAAGCCGCGCCGTCCGGAGTGAGATTGAGCCTGCGTGTCGTGCGCTGAAGCAGGCGCACGTTGAGAAACGCTTCGAGGTTTTGAATGATGGTCGTCACGGACGCGCGCGGCAGATTGAGCGTATCCGCTGCCCGCGAAAAGCTGTTCGTGTCGACGACGCGGGTAAAGACCTGCATTGCTTGTAGCCGATCCATGTTCTCGTACCTTCGATGCTGAGTGAGCGAGGAATTAAGCGGGTGGCTAAGAAATGAATTGCGCGGTCTAGCCACGATTGCCCCGATTGTTCGGGGCGACCGAATTGTGTTGCCGGATTATAGGCATTTATCTAAAAAGGCGTGGACTCCAGAATTCGCACCATCGCAACTCATGCGCGGACGCCTTGTACGCAAGGCCGTGCGAACGGAATAACCATGGCAACACTGCTGGATCAGGAGCAACGCCCGAGACTGTGCATCGAAGAGGTGCATATCGCAGGGCACGTCCAGCCAATCGTGCTGCGAAGCTATCGCCCGGCATCCGATGGCACTGTCTTGCCCATCGTGCTCTATTTTCATGGCGGTGGTTTTACACACGGCAATCTGGACGATGCCGACATCGCCGCTTCGACCATCGCAGGCGATACGCCGGCGTGGGTCGTCTCCGTCGGCTATTCGCTCGCGCCGGCCTATCCGTTTCCCGCCGCGCCGGAAGACGGCTATCGCGCGGCGCAATGGGCCTTCGCGCATGCACGCGGCCAGCGCGCGGACCCGCAGCGCATGGGCGTCGCGGGCCACGATGCAGGCGGCAACCTCGCGACGTGCGTAGCTGCCATCGCTCGCGATCGCGGCGACATTCGCGTGTCGGCGCAGGCGCTGCTCGCGCCGCTGCTCGATCCGAGCATGACGCGCGTGGCCGATGAGCGCAAGGTTCTGTGCCCCGATCTCGAACTCAGCGAGTGCGCGCGGTGCTATCGCGCGTACTTGCCGAACCCGTCGCAACGTTTGCATCCGTACGCGGCGCCGCTCGAATCGCGGCGTCTCGCTGGCTTGCCTCCTGCATTGATCGCGAGCGCGGAGCATGACCTGCTGCATATCGAAGCCGAGAAATACGCGGCCGAACTCATTGCGGCGGGCGTGCCGACCGAAGTCACGCGCCACTGCAAGGCATCGCACCAGGCGCTCGCGGCGCACGCGGCGGCATTGAAGGATGTCGTCGCCTTCTTCAGGAAACGGCTCGCGCGCACCACATAAGCGCAAAGCCACGCACCACAACAATACGAACTCAACGCAACCGGAGCTTTCCATCATGATGTTCACTCGCAAACGCATCTACGCCGCGCTAGGCGCGACGCTGATCATCGCAGGCGCGGGCGGCTATACCGTCTGGCGCGGCCAGGGCGACGCGGCCATCAATCAGGCGCACGCCGCGGCACAGGCACATAGTCCGACCGCCACCGAAGTGGACGTGGCGACCGTCGTGTCGAAGACCATCACGGATTGGCAAAGCTATTCCGGCAGGCTCGAAGCGGTGAATCACGTGGACATTCGTCCGCTCGTGCCCGGCACCATCGTCGCGGTTCATTTCAAGGACGGCGCGCTCGTGAAGAAGGGCGATCCGCTCTTCACCATCGATCCGCGTCCCTACGAAGCCGAAGTGGATCGCGCACAGGCGCAGCTCGCGGCGGCGCAGGCCCGTAACGGCTATACGTCGACGGACGCGGCGCGCGCCGAACGTCTGCTCGCCGACAACGCCATTGCCAAGCGCGACTACGACGAGAAGCAGAACGCCGCCCGCGAGGCCGTCGCGAATCTGAAGGCCGCGCAGGCCGCGCTCGAAGCCGCGAAGATCAACCTCGCGTACACGCATATCGTCGCGCCGGTGTCGGGCCGCGTCTCGCGCGCTGAACTGACGGTCGGGAACATCGTGTCGACGGGCGCGAACGCGCCGCTTCTGACGACGCTCGTCTCGGTTTCGCCGATCTACGCCTCGTTCGATGTGGACGAGCAGACGTACCTGCGTTATCTGGGCCGCGATGCGGGCAGCACCGTGCCGGTCTCGTTGGGCCTGGCGAACGAGGACGGCTATTCGCGCGAAGGCGTCGTCGATTCGGTCGATAACCGTCTCGATACGACCTCCGGCACCATCCGCGTGCGCGCGCGCTTCAACAACCCGGATGGATCGCTCGTGCCGGGGCTCTACGCGCGCATCAAGGTGGGCGGCGGCACGCCGCATCCGGCAGTGCTCGTCGACGACTCGGCCATCGGCACGGATCAGGACAAGAAGTACGTGATGGTCGTGGACAAGGACAACCGCGTGCAGTACCGCGAAGTCACGCTGGGCCAGACGCATGACGGCCTGCGCGTCATCGCGAAGGGACTTGCTCCGGGCGAACGCATCGTCGTGAACGGCTTGCAGCGCGTGCGTCCAAACGATGTCGTGAAGGTCAACGCCGTCGCCATGAACAACGCCGGCGAAGCGCCCGCGGTGAAGACGGCATCGGCACAGTGATGCGCGTCATTCGTAACGAACAGAACCCGTCATGAACATATCCAAATTCTTCATCGACCGCCCGATTTTTGCGGGCGTGTTATCGGTGGTCGTGCTGCTGGCCGGGATCATCGCGATGTTCCGGCTGCCGATCTCCGAGTATCCGGAAGTCGTGCCGCCTTCGGTGGTCGTGCATGCGCAGTATCCGGGCGCGAATCCGAAGGTGATCGCAGAGACCGTCGCTTCGCCGCTCGAAGAGCAGATTAACGGCGTAGAGGACATGCTCTACATGCAGTCGCAAGCCAACAGCGACGGCAACCTGACCACCACGGTCACGTTCAAGCTCGGCACCGATCCGGACAAGAACACGCAGCTCGTGCAGAACCGCGTGAATCAGGCGTTGCCGCGTCTGCCGCAAGACGTGCAGCGGCTCGGCGTGACGACCATCAAGTCGTCGCCCACGCTCACGATGGTGGTCCACCTGAACTCGCCCAACGGCCGTTACGACATGACGTATCTGCGCAATTACGCGCTGATCAACGTGAAGGACCGGCTCGAGCGCATCGCCGGTGTCGGCGAAGTGCAACTGTGGGGCTCGGGCGATTACTCGATGCGTGTATGGCTCGATCCGCAAAAGGTCGCGCAGCGCGGCCTGACGGCGACCGATGTCGTCAACGCCATTCGCGAGCAGAACGTGCAGGTCGCGGCCGGCGTGATCGGCGGTTCGCCCACGCTGCCGAACGTGCCGCTGCAACTCAACGTGAATGCGCGCGGCCGCTTGCAGAACGAGTCGGAGTTCCGCGATATCGTGCTGAAAACGTCGCCGGACGGCGCGGTCACGCATCTCGGCGACGTCGCGCGTGTCGAACTCGCGGCATCCGAATACGGCTTGCGCTCGCTTCTCGACAACAAGTCGGCCGTGGCCATCGCGATCAATCAGCAGCCTGGCGCTAACTCGCTGCAAATCTCCGACGAAGTGCGCAAGACGATGAAGGAACTGCAGGCGGACATGCCCGCGGGCCTCGAATACCAGATCGTCTATGACCCGACGCAGTTTGTGCGCTCCAGTATCGAAGCCGTGATTCATACGCTCGCCGAAGCCATTGCGCTCGTCGTGCTCGTGGTGATCGTATTCTTGCAGACGTGGCGTGCGTCGATCATTCCGCTTCTCGCGGTGCCGGTATCGATCGTGGGTACGTTCTCGCTGTTGCTCGCGTTTGGTTTCTCGATCAACGCGCTCTCGCTTTTCGGCATGGTGCTCGCCATCGGTATCGTCGTGGACGATGCGATCGTGGTGGTCGAGAACGTCGAGCGCAACATCGAAGCGGGCTTGTCCGCGCGAGAGGCGACGTATCAGGCCATGCGCGAAGTGAGCGGGCCGATCATCGCGATTGCGCTGACGCTGGTGGCCGTGTTCGTGCCGCTCGCGTTCATGTCCGGCTTGACCGGCCAGTTCTACAAGCAGTTCGCGATGACCATCGCCATCTCGACGGTCATCTCCGCGTTCAACTCGCTGACGCTGTCGCCCGCGCTGGCCGCGCTGCTGCTCAAGGGTCACGACGAGCCGAAGGACTGGCTCACGCGCGGCATGGATCGCGTGTTCGGTGGCTTCTTCCGGCGCTTCAACGCGGTGTTTCATCGTGGTTCCGAGTCGTACAGCAAGGGCGTGAAAGGCGTCATCAACCGCAAGGCGATCATGATGGTGCTCTATGCGGTGCTGCTCGGCGGCGCGGTATTGATGGGCAAGATCGTCCCCGGCGGCTTCGTGCCCGCGCAGGACAAGGAGTATCTGATCAGCTTCGCGCAGTTGCCGAACGGCGCATCGCTCGACCGTACAGAAGGCGTGATCCGCGAAATGAGCGCCATCGCTCTGAAGCAGCCGGGCGTGGAAAGCGCGGTGGAGTTTCCGGGCTTGTCAGTGAATGGCTTCACCAATTCGTCGAGCGCGGGCATCGTGTTCGTCACGCTCAAGCCCTTCAAGGACCGCGTGCATGACAAGGCGCTTTCCGCGAATGCCATCGCAGGCGCGCTGAATCAGAAGTACGCGGGCATCAAGGGATCGTTCATCGCCGTGTTCCCGCCGCCGCCGGTGCTCGGCCTGGGCACGCTCGGTGGCTTCAAGATGCAGCTCGAAGATCGCGGCGCGCTCGGCTATGCGGCGCTCGCCGATGCCACGCAGGCATTCATCAAGCGTGCATCGCAAACGCCGGAACTGGGGCCGACGTTCTCCAGCTATCAGATCAACGTGCCGCAGCTGAACGTCGATCTGGATCGCGTGAAGGCGAAGCAACTGGGCGTCTCCGTCACCGACGTGTTCGACACGATGCAGGTGTATCTCGGCTCGCTGTATGTGAACGACTTCAATCGCTTCGGCCGCGTGTATCAGGTGCGCGTGCAAGCGGATGCGCCGTTCCGCGCGAATCCGGAGGACATCGGCCTGCTGAAGACGCGCAACGCGAATGGCGACATGGTGCCTTTGTCGTCGCTCGTGAAAGTCTCGCCGACGTACGGCCCCGAAATGGTAGTGCGCTACAACGGCTATACCGCAGCGGACATCAACGGCGGTCCCGCGCCCGGCTATTCGTCGGGGCAGGCGCAGGCGGCGGCCGAACGCATCGCAGCGGAAGTGTTGCCGCGCGGGATCAAGTTCGAATGGACCGATCTCACGTATCAGCAGATCCTCGCGGGCAATGCGGCGCTGTGGGTCTTCCCGATCAGCGTGCTGCTCGTGTTCCTCGTGCTGGCCGCGCTGTATGAAAGCCTGACGCTGCCGCTCGCGGTCATCCTGATCGTGCCGATGAGTATCTTGTCCGCGCTGCTCGGCGTATGGCTCACCGACGGCGACAACAACATCTTCACGCAGATCGGCTTGATGGTCCTCGTGGGCTTGTCCGCGAAGAACGCGATTCTGATCGTCGAATTCGCACGCGAACTGGAAATGCAGGGGCGCTCCATCGTGCAGGCCGCGATCGAAGCCAGCCGTCTGCGTCTGCGTCCGATTCTGATGACGTCCATCGCGTTCATCATGGGCGTGGTGCCGCTCGTATTGTCGTCGGGCGCAGGCTCTGAGATGCGGCATGCAATGGGCGTCGCGGTGTTCTTCGGCATGTTGGGCGTGACGCTCTTCGGCCTGATGCTCACGCCGGTGTTCTACGTGATTCTGCGCAAGCTGAGCCGCACCGAACATGTGACGGACAAGCATGGCACGCATCCGCAGATGCGCGGTATCGGCGCTTCGTACGAGGCGCAATGAGGTCGATAATGAACAAGATGCCTATACAAAAATGGCTGGGTTTGCCCGCGCTGATGAGCGCGTTGCTGGTGGTCGCGGGATGTTCGCTCGCGCCCACGTATGAAAAGCCGGACGTGAACGCGCCGAGCGCCTATAAGGAAACGCCGACGCTCGCGCCTTCGGAAGCGGGCACCTGGAAGACCGCGCAGCCTTCGGAAGAGATGATGCGCGGCGAATGGTGGACGCTTTTCGACGATGCCACGCTCAACGATCTCGAACGTCAGGCGCAGGATGCGAATCAGAACCTGAAAGCCGCGGCGGCGCGCGTGAAGGAAGCGCGGGCGATCAATCAGACCGCGCGTGCTGGGCTCTTTCCGACGCTCGACGCAGGCTTCGGTCCGACGCGCGAGAAGTTCTCGCCCGCATCGCAGTTCCTGCCTCCGAACGCGAACGTTCCGGCGCAGACCTTGTGGCGCGCGCAGGCGAGCGTGTCGTACGAGGTGGATCTGTTCGGGCGCGTGTTCAATACCGTGCAGGCCGCCAACGCCGACACGCAGCAAAGCGAAGCGTTGTTCCGTTCCGTGCAACTCGCGTTGCAGGCGGATGTGGCGCAGAACTACTTCGAGCTGCGCGAGCGCGATGCCGAACTGGACGTGTACACGCGTACCGTGTCGCTGCGTGAAGAAGCGCTGAAGCTCGCGGAGCGACGGTTCGCCGAAGGCGATATCAGCGAGTTGGATGTGGCGCGCGCCAAGTCGGAACTCGCGACCGCGCGTTCGGATGCGATGACGGTGCAACGGCTGCGGGCGGCATCCGAGCATAGTCTCGCGGTATTGCTCGGCAAGACGCCCGCCGAGTTTTCGATGGCCGCTAATCCGCTCAAGCCTGTCACCGTGCACGTGCCGCCCGGCTTGCCGTCTTCCTTGCTCGAACGTCGCCCGGACATTGCGGCAGCGGAGCGGTCGATGGCGGCGGCCAACGCGCGCATCGGCGTGGCGAAGGCGGCGTTCTTTCCGTCGCTCACGCTGACAGGCTCGGGCGGCTTCGAGTCGGCTACGCTCGGCGATCTCTTCAACTGGTCGAGCCGCACGTTCTTGCTCGGACCGTTCGCGGGCACCATGCTGAACCTGCCGATCTTCGACGGCGGACGTCGCAAGGGCAATCTCGCCAATGCGCGCGCCATCTACGAAGAGGACGTGGCGAATTATCGCCAGCAAGTGCTCGTGGCGTTTCGTGAAGTCGAGGACAACCTGTCGGACTTGCGCATTCTGGAGACGCAGACGGCGACGCAAGCGGATGCGGTGAATGCGTCGGTACGCGCCGCGCAACTGTCGCGCAGGCAGTACACGGAAGGCGCGGTGAACTATCTCGACGTGATCGACGCGGACCGCACGGTGCTGCAATCGCAGCGCGCGGCGGTTCAGCTCGCGGGCGCGCAGGCGGTATCGACGGTCAATCTCGTTCGGGCTCTAGGCGGCGGCTGGGGCGATGCAATGCCCACGCCCGTGCCTGAACCGAGCCTCGCGCAGAAGTAATGCCAACGCACAAAGCCCCGCTCGGAGCGGGGCTTTTGTCATGAAGGCGATTGTTCGTCGCGAGGAACATATGTCTTCACCTGGCGCCCATTTATCCCGTGCGACGCGATCCCTAGAATCTCAATCATGGGAACGGGAGCGTGCAATGAGAGCTTTGATCGAAAGACAGCTATATCAACCGTCAGTGGTCCTGCCACTGCTTCTTCTAACGCGCCTGATGGTGTCGCTCGACTTCAATCTCGCGCAAGTCGCATTCGTGGTGCTGCTCAGAGGCTCGCAGCAGGTCTATCATTTCATGCATCAGGCGGCGCTGCGTCAGCGTGGCGGCGCGGCGGTGGAGCGCATCGCCTGCCGTCACTGCTGCTGAACTGACTCAATACACTTCGGGGACGTACATCGATTCCGGCACGGGCTGACGCAGATAATCGGGATTGAACACGCGCTCGGGCAGCGTGATCTGCGGGTGTTCGATCTCGTGATACGGCACCTGGCTCAACAGGTGATGAATGCAGTTGAGGCGCGCGCGCTTCTTGTCGACAGCCTGAACGACCCACCACGGCGCTTCGGGAATATGCGAGCGTTGCAGCATGACTTCCTTCGCGGCCGTGTACGCTTCCCAGCGACGGCGGCTCTCCAGATCCATCGGACTCAGCTTCCACTGCTTCAGCGGATCTTCGATTCGCGCCTGAAAGCGCACTTCCTGTTCGTCGTCGGTGATCGAGAACCAGTACTTGATGATCTGGATGCCGCTGCGCACGAGCATCTTCTCGAACTCCGGTACCGAGCGAAAGAATTCCTCATACTCTTCGTCGGTGCAGAAGTGCATCACGCGCTCGACGCCCGCGCGGTTGTACCAGCTACGGTCGAACAACACGATCTCGCCGCCCGCGGGCAAGTGCGAGACGTATCGCTGAAAGTACCATTGCGTGCGCTCGCGATTGTTCGGCGCGGGGAGAGCGGCGACGCGGCAGACACGCGGATTCAACCGCTGCGTGATGCGTTTTATCGCGCCGCCCTTGCCAGCGGCATCGCGCCCCTCGAAGATCACGACAAGCCGGTGGCCCGTATGAACCACCCAGTCCTGTAGCTTCACCAACTCGCCCTGTAGCCGGAACAACTCGCGGAAATAGGTCTTGCGAAGCTGCCGCTCTTCATCCGAGAACGCCGCTTCGCCATCGAGGAAGCGATCGTCGATTTCCATCTCGAACTCTTCGTCGTAGCTGTCGATCAGGTCGGCGTGAAAGCGGCGCTGCTTGTCCGTCGTGGTCATTGAATGCTCCATGTGCGTGCTATGGCGTGCTTCTTGTGTGCAGTGCGCGGGCGGCGCTGAACGCCCGATGGTGACGTTCCCGCATGGCAGTCGTGTGACACTGCCTTCCGCGTCATCTCGCGTCATTCATTGTATGAAGCCGCGCGCTTTATGACACGAGCCGCGCGGCCCTTAGAATGGTCGAGCGTTTGACGGCATCACGTTGGCACAACCATTCCAGAGGCGAACCGCACGATGATCGACACACCTGGCGCAATTCCCGTTTTCGACGCGGCGCAAACCGCGCGCCTTCTGCCTTACGACCGCTTGGCGGACACGCTCGCCGCGACGATGCTCGATTATGCAGCCGGCCGCATCGAGAGTCCTGAGCGAATGGTGGTCCCGCTTGCGCACGGCGGGGTCATGCTCTCGATGCCCGCGACGGCCGCCGACATTGCCATGCACAAGCTCGTGAACGTGTGCCCGGGCAATGGCGCGCGCGGCCTGGCGACGATTCACGGTCAGGTCACCGCTTTCGACGCCACCACGGGCGTGCCCCAGTTCATGCTCGACGGTCCCACGGTCACGGGTCGCCGCACGGCCGCGGTCTCCATGCTGGCGATACGCGCGCTGGCGGCCGACATTCCGCGCGAAGTGCTTGTGATCGGCACCGGAAAGCAGGCGGTGTCGCATGTGGAAGCGCTCGCAAGCCTGTATCCGGAAGCGCGCCTGTTCATTCTCGGGTCGCGTGCGGAGCGCGCGAGTGCTTTCTGCGCGGACCATGCCGCGCTTTCGCCGAACCTGATCCCGCTCGAAGGTCCGGCGATACCGGATTCCATCGACGTGGTGATTACTACGACCACCAGCAAGACGCCGGTGTACACGCTTGCGGCCAGCGCGGCGCGACTCGTGATAGGCGTAGGCGCATTCACCGCCGATGCCGCCGAAATCGCGGCCTCGACCATTCATGCCAGCGCCTTGTTCGTCGACGATCTCGCAGGCGCGCGCCACGAAGCGGGCGATTTCATCCTCGCTGGAATCGACTGGAACGTGGTGCGGCCACTCGCGACGGCGCTTGCATCGCATGAAAGACCCGACGTTCCGGTGGTTTTCAAGTCGGTCGGATGCGCGGCATGGGACCTCGCGGCCTGCCGCGTTGCGAGGGCAGTCTTGTCCGACCAGAGCCAAGCCGGGTGACAGGTGGAACAACCTTTGCTGTAAGTTTGCTCGATGACGATTGCGCAACGGCGCTCAAGCACTCCAGCGAATGAACAGATCAATGAACAGTCGAATCGACACCGACCGGGCGGCATGGCCGGCAGAATACCGAACCGCCCATAGCAACGACCTTGCGGTGGCGCGGGCGCCGGCGCCTTCTGTGCAAGGGCGCGCCGCGCCGCCCGCCGCTTATTTCATCTCCGTCCTCGAAATGGCGACCGGCGAGCAGCTCGGCAACGAGGAACGCGTGCGCGCGGTGGCCATGCTGGAGACGGAATTTGGCGCGGGACGGCCGCGTACGCTAAAAGAGGCGGTGCGCATTTGCGCCGCCGCCATCGATTTCTCTACCTTGCAGCGCATGGCGCGCGGAGCCAAGGCCTGATTCGAAGCGCCGAAAGCGGTCATGGCAGACGCTCTTTAAGCACATTCTTTCATCAACGTGTAAAAGAAACGTGCTACTTGACGGTCTGAATGACTTCGAAGCCTTCGAATTCAGGGTGCCCGAGATAGAGCTGGCGCGTCTCGCCGCCTGCGTTGCGATGCGCGGCGCGAAAGGCGTCGGACCGCGTCCAGTCTTCGAACGCCGCCCGATTCGCCCAGATCGTGTGGCTCGAATAGAGGACGTGATCGTCCTTGGCCGGGCCCTTCAGCAAATGAAATTCGACGAAGCCGGCGACGTCCTTGAGATGCGTGTCGCGGCTCGTCCATAGGCGCTCGAAGTCGGCTTCTGCGCCGGGCACGATCTTGAAGCGATTCATGGCGATATACATGTCGACGTTTCCCTTTGTGGTGATTGAACGAACGAAGGCTTAAGAGCGCGCCAGTTCGACTATCGTCGAAAAGCCGCCGAAGAACATGCGCTTCGCATCGAAAGGCGGCTCGCCGTGCTCCATCATCGCCTTCAGACGCGGGTCATTCATGACCTTTGCGTTGACTGCGTCGCGCTGCTCGCGCGATTCATAGAGTATCCACGAGAACGCAATCGTTTCACCTTCCTTCAATTGCACGCTCTGCGGGAATGAAGTGACTTTCCCGGGCTTCACGTCGTCGGCAATGCTCTCGACGAATTGCAGTGCGCCGTGTTCGAGCCATATCTTGCCCGCCTCTTCGGCCATGACGCGATACGCGTCGATCTTGCCGATGGGGACAGGTACGACGAATCCATCCACATAGTGCGCCATGTGAGCCTCCTTGAGCGGTATCGACAGCGTCATCCCGTCAATTGCATTGGAGCTTGAGCCGCGCGACGAAGTTCAGGCCACGGTCCAGACGCCGCGCTGTCTGTCATAGTCGAGCGTTATGGACGACAGGGGCGCGAAGTCCATCGCGAAGATAGATTCGAGCGGGTCGCCTCGCACATGCGCCAGTGCGGCTTTGACGACGATGGCATGCGTGACGATCAAATAACGTCCGGTGCGGGCATCGTCGTTCACAAGAGTTGCCAGCGCGTTCGCAATGCGTTCGGACAGCATCGCAATACTCTCGCCGCCGTGCGGCCGCGCGGCGACATTCGCGAGCCATGCGTTCATGCCTTCAGGGTCCTTCTCGGCGATGGCGCGTATCGAATGCCCGCGCCAGCGGCCGTAGTCGATATCGCTGAAGGCGTCGCACGTTTCGACGCTGCATGCTATCCATGCGGCCGTCGCGCGGGCAACGGGCGCGGGACTCGCGATCACGCGGCCGTCGAAGCGTGCGAAGCGCTGTGCAAGCGCCGCGCGGTCATCCCATGCAGGCGGCTCGTCGCCCGTCGGAAAGCGGGCGGTTTTCATCGCGTGCGTGGCGGCGTGGCAGAGAAGCGTGACGTTCAATGAAGGAGGCAATGGGCGCATCGTTGCTTTACTTTGCCCGCAATCGTCCTAGAATGGCAAGCTTGCAGTGCGAGGAAGCCGGTGCAAGCCCGGCACGGTCGCGCCACTGTAAGCGGCTTTCGTGAGAACGACGGTCCGCGAGTCAGACCCCGCTGCAAGCTCTTTCGTCTATTGGGACGCGCTTTTCCCTCGGAGAAAATCAATGAATGTCGCTCACGCGCCGGTTTATGCCGCCGCTTCTGCTTCGCCCGCCCTTGATGCGCCGGTGCCTATTCCGGTACGTGAAGTCGTGCCTTGGGCCGTGTTCATCGGCCTGATCCTTTTGATCGCTATCTATTTCGTCGGCGCGGAGCAGGGCGCGACGTCGATCTTCTCCGGCATGGTCGTTCACGAATTCGTGCATGACGGCCGGCACTTGCTCGGCTTTCCCTGCCACTAAGGGCGCGCCATGATTCGCAGCTTGTTGATACGCGGCATGATCGCGGGTTTCGTCGCGGGCCTGCTCGGCTTCGGTTTTGCGAAGATCGTCGGTGAGCCGTTCGTTGCGCAAGCCATCGCGTTCGAAGCAGAACATGCGCATGGACATAGCCATCAGGAGGCCACGGCTCATTCCCACGATCACGACGGCGACGAAGAGCTGGTGAGCCGGGACACGCAGGCGGGTCTCGGCCTCTTTACCGGCGTGGCAGTATTCAGCGCTGCGCTCGGCGGCATTTTCTCACTCGTCTTCGCGTTTGCTTATGGACGGCTCGGCGCATTGCATGCGCGCGGCACATCGGCGTTGCTCGCGCTATTCGGCTTCTTAAGCGTGGCGGTCGTGCCTTTCCTGAAGTATCCGCCGAACCCGCCTTCGGTCGGCAACGCGGCGACGATCGGTCCGCGCACCGCATTGTTCTTCGGCATGTTGGCCCTCTCCATCGCGGCAGCGGTGTTCGCCGTTGCGCTGCAAAGGCGGCTGCGCGTGCGGCGCGGCGAGTGGAACGCAACGATGATCGCAGCCGCTTTCTACATCGCGTCGATGCTGCTCGCGCAGTTCGCGCTGCCGCGTATCGAAGAAGTGCCGGCCGGCTTCTCCGCGTCGTTGCTCTGGGACTTTCGCGTCGCAGCCATCGGCATTCAGGTCATCATCTGGACAACGCTCGGGCTCGTGTTCGGCGCGCTCGCTGCCCGCGAACTCGAGCGGCCCGCATTGCGCAAAGTGGCGGCCGTCTAAGCGTTTTCTCGCGACAATGCCGCTTGCCTTGCGGGCAATTCATCCAATAGCGCGAGTTTCGCGGCATCGTCCATCGAACGGAACGACTTGATCTCTTCGCGGCTCCTGAAGCATCCCGCGCACAGACCGTGTGCGGGATCGATCTTGCATACGCCCGTGCAGGGCGAACCGACCGGCTCTTGCGACTTCGCGCGCGCAATGGTGAAGGCGAGGTCGATGATCGTCATAGCGATTCACCGCGAAAGAGCGCCGCGGCGACGGCCGGATTCGATGGCCAATACGCGTGCATATACGTGGCCGTGATCGGACCGTGGCGAAAGAGGGCTTCGCCTTCGGCGCCTGTCGTTGCATGCTTCGAAAACAGATGCGGCTGCATGGGTGTATCGAGCGTGGAGTAATGGAACGTGTGACCGGTAAGCGCGCCATGCGCGGTATCGAGCCTTTGCATTGCAAGACGCGCGAGACGGCGCTGCATGAAGGCGTTGCCGGGCAGAAGACCGAGCATTGCATGCTTCGTGCCTTCCACGTCCGTCAGCGTATCGAGCAGATACAGCATGCCGCCGCATTCAGCGACGACGGTTCTTTCACGCGCCACATGCGCTTGAATCGCTGTCCGCGTGCGATGGTTCGCGGCAAGCGTGGACGCATGCAGTTCCGGATAGCCGCCGGGAAGATAGAGGGCGTCGGCATCGGCGGGCACGGGTTCATCGGCGAGCGGGGAGAAGGTGCTCACGCGCGCGCCCATTGCGTGCAGCAAGTCGATATTGGCCGGATAGACGAATGAAAACGCGGCATCGCGCGCCACGGCGATATGCAAGCCTTCGAGCAAACGCGGCGGCGCTTCAGGCTTCGCGTCCTCGAAGCGCACAAGCGGCGGTAGATCGGCAAGCGTGGTAGCGGCAATGGCATCGGCGGCGCGATCGAGACGCGCATCCAGTCCCGCGACTTCTTGCGCCTGCGTCAAGCCCAGGTGACGCTCGGGCAGCGCGATGTCCTCTGCATTCGAAAGATGCCCGCAATAGCGCAGTCCATCGGGGATGGCTTCGGCCAACATCTGCGCATGCCGCGCCGATGCAACGCGATTGGCGAGCACGCCATGGAACGGCACGTCCGCGCGATAACGCGCCAGTCCGAACGCCACCGCGCCGAACGTCTGCGCCATGCCATGCGCGCCGATCACCGCAAGCACCGGCACGTTGAATGCGGCCGCGAGATCGGCGCTGCTCGGCGTGCCGTCGAAGAGACCCATGACGCCTTCGATCAAGATGAGATCGGCCTCGCGCGCGGCCTGTGCGAGCAACGCGCGGCATGCGTCGAGACCGACCATCGACAGATGCAGCGAATAGACGGGCGATCCGCATGCGCGTTCGAGAATCATCGGATCGAGAAAATCGGGACCGGTCTTGAATACGCGCACGCGCAGGCCACGCCGCGCATGATGCCGCGCAAGCGCGGCCGTCACCGTGGTCTTGCCTTGGTGCGACGCGCTCGCGCCGATGAAGAGTGCGGGGCAGGAGGGCATGAGGTCAGTACTCGACGCCACGTTGCGCCTTGACGCCCTGCTCGCGATACGGATGCTTCACGAGCCGCATTTCCGTGACGAGGTCCGCCAGTTCGACGAGCGCATCCGGCGCATGACGCCCCGTCACGACGACATGCAGCATCGCGGGGCGCGCCTTCAAAACATCGAGCACTTCGTCGAGCGGCAAGTACTCGTACTTGAGCACAGTGTTGAGCTCGTCGAGCACGACCATCTGATATTCGCCGCTCTCGATCATGCGCCGCGCTTCGTTCCAGCCTTTGCGCGCGGTCGCCATGTCGGCCTCGCGGTTTTGCGTGTTCCATGTATAGCCGTCGCCCATCGTCACGAAATCGCAATTGGCGACCGCGCTCAGAAAATCGCGCTCAGACGTATGCAGCGCGCCTTTGATGAACTGAACGACGCCGAGCTTCATGCCGTGCCCGAGCACGCGCACGGCCATGCCGAAAGCGGCCGTGGTCTTGCCCTTGCCATTGCCTGTGTTGACGATCAGGAGACCCTTCTCGTGATCGGCGGCGGCCTGCTTCTTTTCGTGGCCTTCCTTGCGACGCTGCGTCATGCGCAGATGCGATTCCGTATCGGTTTTCATGGGCTCTTTCAGGCTTTCTTCGTTGCTATGGCGACGGTCACGTGACCGTCGATCATCTTCGGCGCCACAAGCTCTCCGCCATCGCTTGCGAGCAGCGCGCTAGGCTCGCACACGCCCTCGGCGGGCATGAGCGCGAGCTCGTCCGCGCGATAAAGGCGCAATGGCAGGGCATGACGCTCGCAGAAGACACGCAAGCCGGCTTCGTCGTGTTTGATGTCGATGCTCGCGACCACCGCGATGTGCGCGAAGGTGAGTTCCGCTGCTTGAAGCGCACGAAGCACGGCCGCTTCAATCGCATCGGCGCTTACGCCGCGTTTGCAGCCGATGCCGACGGCGAGATGGCGCGGGCTCACGCAAGGAAGCATCATCGAACGAATGGACGGAATGCGTGCGCCGCGCATGCGTCCCTCGCGGATGGCGGCGTTCGGCGAAGGCATCACGATGGCGAGATGCGCTTCGTCCCCTGCGCTGGCCGGTATCCGGGCTTGCGGCCGTCATCGCGCAGCCTTCCCACCGTGAACGGGCAGTGGCCGTGTGCGCCATGCGCGATATCGTGCAAGCCGATACCGCCGGTCGCGTACCGTTGCGGGGACAGCACAGGTTGGCGAGCGCTTGCATGATCGTGAAGACGCCGCTTCCTGTTTCCCGTTTAACTGCGCGTTTCGTGTGAACGCGCGAGCACCAGTCGCGCGCCAACGATACCACATGCCCCCGCTTTTCGGCGGCGCTTTCCTTGACGCTCCTTCGTGAGGAGCCTAGACTTCACGCAGTTCTGGTGCCCGCGTGCGAGCTTCTTTCGCGCGCAGTTAAACGGGAAGCAGGAAGCGCATCGCTCCATCATGCGATCGGACGCGCGCCAACCTGCGCTGCCCCCGCAACGGTAAGCGACCGGCGGTATCGGCGAGTACGATATCGCGCGTTGCGCACGAAGCCACTGTCGGTACACGGCAGGAAGGCTGCGCAACGAGGTCCCAAGCCCGGATACCGGCCAGACTTTCGCAGGGCCCACGCCGCGGGGATGCGGCATGTCCCATGATCCATCAGTCGTGCGCTTTTTCCCGCAGATCTCGCCGGCGATACCTTCCTCGCGCGACGCACGCACGACGCACGCATACACGAGCCACGGAGCGACGATGCAAACCCGCAAGATACCCGTCACGGTCGTGACCGGCTTTCTCGGCAGCGGCAAGACCACCTTGATGCGCCACATCATGTCGAATGCGCAGGGCTTGCGCCTCGCTGTCATCGTGAACGAATTCGGCGAGCTCGGCATAGACGGGGAAATCCTGAAGGGTTGCGGCATCGGTTGCGACGACGAAGCCGGGTCCTCGGAGCGCAATCTCTATGAACTCGCTAACGGGTGCCTGTGTTGCACGGTGCAGGAAGAGTTTTATCCGGTGATGGAGCAGTTGCTGGAACGCCGCGAGCGCATCGATCATGTGTTGATCGAGACGTCGGGCCTCGCGTTGCCGAAGCCGCTCGTGCAGGCATTCAACTGGCCGTCCATCAAAAATGCGTTCACGGTCGATGCCGTCATCACGGTGGTCGATGGTCCTGCCGCCGCAAGCGGACAGTTCGCCGTGAACCCCGCAGCGGTCGATGCGCAACGCAAGGCCGACCCGAACCTCGATCACGAATCGCCGCTGCACGAGCTATTCGAAGATCAACTGTCCTCGGCTGATCTCGTGATCGTCAACAAGACCGACCTCATGGACGCCGACGCACTGCGCCGCGTGGAAGCGCTCGTGCGGCCCGAGATTCCGCCGCAAGTGAAGGTCGTGCCCGCGCAAATGGGCAAGCTCGATCTGCATGCGCTGCTCGGTCTGCAATCGGCGTCCGAGGACAGCATTCATCTTCGCCACGATCATCACGGTTCTGCCGACGACGAAGGCCACGTGGACCATCACCATGACGAATTCGATTCGGTCGTCGTCGAAGGACAAGTGGAATCGCGCGAACAGGCCATTGCGGCGTTGCAGGCGCTCGTGGAGAGTCACACGATCTATCGCGTGAAAGGGTTCGCCGCGCTGCCGGGCGCGGGCATGCGTCTCGTGGTGCAAGGCGTGGGCCGGCGCTTCGACAGCTATTTCGACCGGCGCTGGAACGAAGGCGAAGCCGCGAGCCGCTTCGTGCTGATCGGAGAAGACCTCGATCGTCAAACGCTGCAAATAGCGTTGAACGCGGCGCTGGCGAACGCGCTCGCGCAGGCCTGACGCGATGCATCTGTTACGCACGACGCCCGGAGGTTTTGTCGATGACGCGGCAGGCGTCATGCGTATCGAGCAGACGCGCGCACCGATCGTCGTGCTGAGTTCGGCGGATACCACGCTCGCGCTACTTGCAAGCGTGTTTCCGCGTCTGGAGCCGGGCTTTCCCGAAGTGCGGCTCGCGAATCAATCGTTTCTGCGCCAGCCCGCATCGGTCGACTTCTATATCGACGATGTATTGCGTCATGCGCGCGTCGTCATCGTCGATCATCTCGGCGGTGAATCATACTGGCCTTATGGCATCGAGCGAATCGTGGCGCTCGCCGAGCGCGAGAAGCAGATGCTCGCCATGTTCTCGGGCGATCTCACCGAAGACCCGAACCTGATCAGCAAGAGCACCGCGGAGGCCGCGTTCTGCCGCGAGTTGTCGCGCTATCTGCGCGAAGGCGGCGCGGGCAATGCCGAGGAATTTTTGCGCGCGATCGGTCATCGCGCGTTCGGCTTCGGTCGCGCGCCGCAAGCGCCGCGTCCGCTGCCTGTCGTGGCCATCTATCATCCCGAGCGCGACATCGCCGCAATCGACGACTGGCGCGCGCGATGGACCGAAGGCGCGCCCGTCGTCGCGATCCTGTTTTATCGCGCGCATCTGCAAGCGGGCAACACCGCTGTATTCGATGCGCTCATCGAAGCGCTCGAAAAGGAAGGGCTGAATCCGCTGCCGATTGCGATCGCTTCCCTCAAGGAAAGCGTGAGCCGCGAAGTGATCGCGCGCTTGTGCATGGAGCATCGCGCATCGCTCGTATTGAACACGACTGCGTTTGCAGCAAGCGTGATCGGCGAAAGCGAAGACTTCGACATCGCGGGCGATGCGCCCGTCCTGCAAGTGATATTGAGCGGCGGCAATCGCGAAGACTGGGAAAAGGACAACCACGGCCTCAATTCGCGCGATGTAGCGATGCATGTCGCGCTGCCCGAGGTCGATGGCCGCATCATCACGCGCGCGGTCAGCTTCAAGGGACTCGCGTATCACTGTGCGCAGACGCAAGTGGACGTGGTCCGTTATCAGGCCGATGCCGAACGCGTGCGCTTCGTCGCCGAGTTGAGTCGCCGCTGGTGCAAGCTGCGGCATACGCCCAACCACGAGAAACGCATCGCGCTCGTGCTCGCCAACTATCCGGCGAGCGAAGGACGCATCGGAAACGGCGTGGGACTCGATACGCCGGCATCCGCGATCGGCATCCTGTCGATGCTCGCCCGCGAAGGCTATCGCGTGGGCGAATTGCCGGAGAGCGGCGACGCGCTCATCGCTGCGTTGACGCGAGGCGTGACGAACGATCCCGTGGTTCGCGATATGCGGCCGGCGTTGCAAAGCCTCTCGCTCGACGACTATCTCGACGCTTATCGCGCGTTGCCCGCCGATGCGCGCGCCGCGCTCGAAAAGACGTGGGGCGCGCCGCAAGACGATCCGACATTGAGGCGCGGCCGCTTCATGATCGCGGGCTATCGCTGCGGCGACGTGTTCGTCGGCATTCAGCCGTCGCGGTCGCGCGAGCGTAACGACTACGCGAGCTATCACGATGCCGAACTCGTTCCGCCGCACTCCTATCTCGCGTTCTATTTCTGGCTGCGCATGCGCTTCAACGCGGACGCGCTGGTGCATGTCGGCAAACACGGCAATCTGGAATGGCTGCCGGGCAAGAGCGTCGCGCTGTCGGCATCGTGCTGGCCTGATCTGATTCTCGGCCCGATGCCGCATCTTTATCCGTTCATCGTCAATGACCCGGGCGAGGGCAGTCAGGCCAAGCGGCGGGCACAAGCGGTCATCATCGATCATCTGATGCCGCCGCTTACGCGCGCCGAGAACTATGGTCCGCTGCAAGACCTCGAACGGCAAGTCGATGAGTACTACGAAGCATTGATGGTCGACGTTCGACGCGCGAAGCTGTTGCGCAAGTCCATACTGGCGAGCATCGTCGAGAACAAGCTGCACGAAGAACTCGGCCTCGATGCCCCGCGCGATACATCGGGAGAAGACGCGTTGCTCACGCGCGCCGATGCTTACCTGTGCGAGCTGAAAGAAGCGCAGATTCGCGATGGGCTCCATGTTTTCGGCGTGTCTCCGGAAGGTGTGCACCGACGCGATACGCTGCTTGCGCTCGGGCGTTTTCCGATCGGCGACGGTCAGGGCGCGAATGCAAGTCTGATCACTGCGCTCGCACGCGACCTGCAATTAGGCGACGACTTCGATCCGCTCGACGCCGACTGGGCCGCGCCGTGGCAGGGACCGCGTCCGCAGGCATTGCAGTCGATGAGTGATGCTCCCTGGCGTCATCACGGCGACACGCGCGAGCGGCTGGAATGCCTCGCCATGCAACTTCTTGAAGGCGAAGCAACTGCGCCCGGTCCGCATACGCAACGCGTGCTGGAACGCTTGCATGGCGATCTGCTCGCGCGGCTGGATGCATGCGGACCGCAAGAGTCGCTGCAACTGAAACGCGGCCTCGAAGGCCGCTTCGTTCCGCCGGGGCCGAGCGGTTCGCCATCGCGCGGCAGACCCGACGTGCTGCCGACAGGGCGTAACTTCTATTCGGTCGATACGCGAGCATTGCCGACGCAAGCGGCCTGGTCGCTCGGGCTCAAGTCGGCAAACATGCTCGTCGAGCGGCACGTGCAGGACCACGGCGATTATCCGCGTGCCATCGGTCTGTCGGTGTGGGGCACCGCCACCATGCGCACCGGCGGCGACGACATCGCGCAGGCGTTCGCGCTCATCGGCGTGCGGCCGAAATGGGCGGCGGGCAGCCATCGCGTCACCGACTTCGAGATTTTGCCGATCTCCATTTTCAACCGGCCGCGCATCGACGTGACGCTGCGTGTATCTGGCTTTTTCCGCGATGCATTCGCGAATCTCATGCATCTGTTCGATGCAGCCGTGCAGGCCATCGCGGAACTCGAAGACGAGCCGGAAGACGTCAATCCGATTCGCGCGCGTATTCTGCGTGAGCGCGATGAGTTGATCGGACGCGGCATCGATGCCAAGGAAGCCCGGCTGCGTGCCGGCTGGCGCGTGTTCAGCACGAAGCCGGGCGCGTACGGCGCGGGCTTGCAAGAACTCATCGACATGAAGCAATGGGAAACCGATGCCGACCTGTCCGCCGCTTATCAAAGCACGGGCGGCTATGCTTATTCGCAGGCCGGCGATGGCGTCGAAGCGCGTTCGACCTTCGGCGCGCGGCTCTCGACACTCGATGTGGTGCTTCAGAATCAGGATAACCGCGAGCACGACTTGCTCGATTCGAACGACTATCACCAGTTTCAGGGCGGAATGATCGCGGCGGTGCGTTACTTGGCGGGCGTGCAGCCGCAGGCGTACAACGCGGATCACAGCAACCCCGCCGCGCCGCGCATGCGCACGCTGAACGAAGAGATCGCGCGTGTCGTGCGCTCGCGCGTGGTCAATCCCAAGTGGATCGACGGCGTGAAGCGGCATGGCTACAAAGGCGCGTCGGAACTCGCCGCGACGGTCGACTATCTCTTCGGTTACGATGCCACCGCGCGCGTCGTCTCCGATCATCAATATGCGCTGGTCACGGATGCCTACGTGAACGATGCCGGTACGCGCGAATTCATCGCGCGGCACAACCCGCACGCGCTCCAGTCGATCTGCGAGCGTCTGCTCGAAGCGATGCAGCGCGGGCTGTGGCAGGAACCCGGCGACTATCGGCAGTCCGTGACGCAACATCTGCTCGATGTCGAGCAGCAACTCGAAGGCCGACAGACTTGAACGAAACCTCATTTTTTCCCGCGTTTCCTTTCACCGCGCTCGTCGGGCAAGCGCCATTGCAGCAGGCGTTGCTGCTCGCGGCTGTCGATCCGTCATTGGGCGGCGTGCTCGTGAGCGGGCCGCGCGGCACGGCGAAATCCACGGCGGCGCGCGCGCTCGCTGAACTCTTGCCGGAAGGGAAACTTGTCACCTTGCCGCTCGGCGCGAGCGAAGAGCAACTCATCGGCACGCTCGATATTCAAAGCGCGTTGCGCGATGGCGGCGTGAAGTTTTCGCCGGGCTTGCTCGCAAAAGCGCATCGCGGTGTCCTGTATGTCGACGAAGTGAACCTGCTGCCGAATCCTCTCGTCGATCAACTGCTCGACGTGGCGGCGAGCGGCGTGAATATCATCGAGCGCGACGGCATATCGCATCGGCATGACGCGCAGTTCGTGCTGATCGGCACCATGAATCCGGAAGAGGGAGAACTGCGCCCGCAATTGCTGGATCGCTTCGGGCTTGCCGTCGAACTTGCGAACTGCTTCGACGCCGACGTGCGCCAGCGGATCGTCAAGGCGAGACTCGCATTCGATTCGGACGCCGAAGCATTCCGCGTGCAGCACGCGGATAATCAGGCGGCGCTTGCCGAACGTATTGAAGCGGCGCGCGCGGCGCTCGACCAGTTCGATTTCGATGACGTCGTGCATGCGCATGTGAGCGAGCTGTGCATTGCGGCCAATGTCGACGGCCTACGAGCCGATCTCGTGATGCTGCGCGCGGCGCGTGCGCTCGCGGCGCTGGAAGGCGCGGAATACGTCGAAACGAAGCATGTCGATTGCGTGTCCGATGCGGTATTGCGGCATCGCCGGCGCGAGCCTGACGTGTCCTCTCGTGAATCACAGCGCCCGGAAGGCAGCGCGAATACCGCGCAAGGCGGCGACTGGGGTTACATGCCGCCGGAGCCCGTCGGCATCGCGAAGGTCAAGCAGGTCAGGCCGCTCGCCGCAAAAAAAGCCTGAGCCATCGAAGGCCCGACGCCGATGCGAACGCGCATCGTCTTCGATGGCAGGAGGCGCGTTCGCGTGGGCGAGAACATGGGCGTGAAGGGCTCGCTACTGCATCGGTCGACTGGATGGCGACGCTGCGCGCCAAGCGCAACGCACGCTTCGATGCCGGTCACTTGCGCTATCGACGCGGCCACGGCGAAGCATCCGCGCTGCATTGTTTCGTGCTCGATTGCTCCGGCTCGATGCTCGGCGGCGAACGCCTCGCGCGCGCGAAGGGCTTGCTGATCGCGCTGTTCGACCGTGCGTATCGCGAACGTGCGGAGGTCGCGCTGGTGTGCTTCGGCGGGGGACGCGCGGAAGTGCGTCGTCAGCCGGGCACGGCGCATTGGTTCAATGACCGCTGGATCGCGCCGATTGGTGGCGGAGGCGGCACGCCGCTCACGCTCGGGTTAGCGACGGCATCGACGGTACTTGCGCGGGCCGCGCGTCGCAAGCGGTCGCAACGCCGCTGGCTGTGGCTGTTGAGCGATGGACGCACCAACGAACGGCCCGCGGCGCCCGCGCTGGCGGACCGTATCGTCGTGGTGGATTTCGAGGAAGGACGCGTGCGGGTCGACGGGGCGCACGCGCTGGCGCTCGACTGGCGCGCGCAGCATATACCCGCCCAATCGCTTCAATACGAGCGAGGCGTATAGACCCATTCGCCGTTGCCGATCACGCGCGTCTTCGACGATCCGACGATCACCATCGTTCGCATATCGACGAGACCGCCGTGCAATTCGCCGAGCGTCACGACGCGCACCGTTTCCGCTGGACGTCCCACATCGCGGCCAAGCACGACGGGTGTAGCAGCGTCGCGATACTTCCGCACGATGTCGATTGCGCGATCGAACTGCCAGGGTCGCGCCTTCGATAGCGGGTTATAGAACGCCATCGCGAGATCCGCTTCGCTTGCATGCCGGATGCGATACTCGATCACGTCCCAGGGCTTGAGGTTGTCCGATAGCGACAGCACGCAGAAGTCATGGCCGAGCGGCGCGCCCGCGCGCGCGGCCGTTGCGAGCGACGCGGACACGCCCGGCACGATAGCGAGTTTCACGGCGGCCCATTCGGCATGCGTCGCGCGCCCCTCGTCGAGCGCTTCGAGCACGGCGGCAGCCATCGCGAAGACGCCGGGATCGCCCGACGATACGACCACGACCTTGCGCCCTTCGCTCGCGAGTTCGAACGCATGGCGTGCGCGCTGCAACTCCTCGCGGTTATCCGTCATGTGGATGCGCTGGTCTGCGCGAAACGGGCCGGCCATGCGTACGTACGTTTCATAGCCGAGAACGTCCTGCGCCGAAGCGAGCGCGGCTTGTGCGGCCGGCGTCATCAAGTCTGCGCTGCCGGGGCCGAGCCCGATGACCGTCAACGTGCCACGCGCGCGACCGATGGACTCCACGTCGAGAGGCGTGTGAGCCACGCTCAACGCGATTCCGTGGGCGCGAAGCGCGTCATTAGGCGGCTGTTCGCTGCTGAAGCGAAGGGGCACGTCGAGCGCGTTGGCGGCATCGCTGAGCGCATCGAACGTCATGCTTTCTGTCGGTGCGACCAGCGCGGCCAGCGCAAGCGGCGAGAGTCCGTGGTCGCGCAATGCATGATGAACGCGTTCAGCAATCGCATCATCCGGCGCTTCGATCCATGCGGCCACGCAACGCGGATGAATCATGAGACTGCTCTCGTCGTTCATCACATGCGGCGTGACGCGCACTGCAAGGCGCGCGTCCGCTGCGCGGGGCAAGTCGGCCTCATCGAGCCACGGTGCATGGCCTTCGATGCGCGTCGTTTCGCCCGCGAGCAGGTCGGACACGAAACGCTTGCCGCGCTCCATATCCGCCAGCGCGTAGCCATCGGGCGGCGCGAGCAGGCACATGCCGAAGCGCAGTTCGCCGCTCGTCGTGATCGCGGGCATGACATCGAGCGCCGCGCCGATCTCGCGCGCGAGCACATTCACGCCGCTCGTGCCACCGAGCAGCGGCACGACGGCGCTGCCATCCTGCGCGACCGCGAGCACCGGCGGCTCCGCGCATTTGTTCGTGAGACAAGGCGCCAGCGAGCGAATGACGATGCCCGCCGCGCACAGCGCGACGATAGGCGTGGCTGCCAGATAGAGCGCTCGCACGTGCGCGCCGAAATCGTCGAAGGCGATATCGGCATCAACCCGATTGGCGAGACCATGCACGAGCGACCCGGGATAACGCGCCTGAATGCGGCGCGCGACAGGAAGCGCGCTCTCGCCGAGCACGACGATCGCAATCGATGACGCCGCGTTCATGCCTGCCATTTCTTTCCCGGTAGGACGAGCAGCGAGAAATAGGGCGACGCCATCGGATCCACTTCATCGAGCGGCACGATCCGTTGATTGGCCATCGTCGCGCGCTCGACATAAAGCGCGCGCTTGTCCAACCCGAGATCGGTGAGCACGCGCCGCACTTTATCGAAGTTGCGGCCGAGCTTCATCACGACGGCAGCATCGGATGCTTCGAGCTTGCACTTCAACTCGTCTTCCGGCAGCACGCCGGACAGCACGCAGAGACTCTGATTGCGATAAACGAGCGGCACGCCGAGCACGGACACGCCGCCCAGCATCGAACATACGCCGGGCACGACATGCGCATCGAAACGTCCGGCGAGACGGTCGTGCAGATACATGTACGAGCCGTAGAAGAAGGGATCGCCTTCGCAAATCACGGCGACATCGCGGCCCGTTTCGAGATGATCCGCAATGGCGAGCGCGGCTTCATCGTAGAACGCGCTGATGATCGTCTCGTAGCACAGCGGCGGTTCGAGCGCTTCAGTCGTTACCGGATACACGAGCGGCAGGCGCGTCTGCGCGTCGTCCAGATGCCCCTCTATGATGCCGAACGCGTTGCCCTTCTTGCCCTTCGCGACGAAATACGCGACCACCGGCGCGGACTTCAGAAGCCGCAGCGCTTTCACGGTGATGAGTTCGGGGTCGCCCGGACCGACGCCGAGACCATACAGGCGTCCGCTCATCATTCGTTCTCCGAAGCAAGTGCGTTGACTGCTGCGGCGGCCATCGCGCTGCCGCCGCGTCGTCCTTGTAATGCGACGAAGGGCACGCCGCGGCTGTCGGCTACGAGCATCGCTTTCGATTCCGCCGCGCCGATAAAGCCGACCGGGAAGCCGAGAATGAGCGCGGGCTTCGGCGCGCCGGCATCGAGCATGTCGAGCAGATGAAAGAGCGCGGTGGGCGCGTTGCCTATGGCGACAACCGCGCCTTGCAGATGCGGCCGCCAAAGTTCGAGCGCAGCAGCAGAACGCGTGTTGCGCATGGCGCGGGCGCGCTCGGGCACGGACGGATCGCCGAGCGTGCAGATAATGCGGTTATCGGCCGGAAGACGCGCCTCGGTGATGCCGTGCGCGACCATGCGGGCATCGCAGAGTATCGGCGCGCCGGCTGCGAGGGCCGTGCGGCCCGCGTCGCCCGCGCCGGGAGAGAAGCGCAGATCGTCGACGATATCGACCATGCCGCACGCGTGAATCAGCCGCACGGCGAGCTTTTCGAGGTCGCGCGGAATGGCGCTCAAGTTTGCTTCGGCGCGGATCGTCGCGAAAGACTGGCGATAAATCTCGGCGCCGTCGCGGATATAGTCAAGCATCGGCATGGCTCCGGGCGAGCCACGCGGCCGCCTCTTCGATAGATACGTTCGGTGCGACGAGGCGCGCGTCGACACGCAAGTCATAGCGTCCAGGCGACACCGCAATCAATGTGTTCGCGACGGGATGCGCGGCGGCGCACGAGCGTTCGCAGCCGCTTAGATGCACATCGTCGTGCACAGGCAGCAGGGCGGCGAGGCGGTGCGCATCGGCTTTTGTATCAGCGCGACTCTTCGCGCAACCCGACGAACCGGCGCACGCGATGAGACGCGCGAGCGGATGATCCGCGCGCGTGACGAGGCCGAGCGCGTTCATGCGGTGGAGCACGTGTTCAGCATGTCGCGGCATGACGCCGGGTACGAGCACGCCTTGCCAGGGCGTCATCAAGAGCCGGCCTTGTGCGTGCGTCGAAGCAAGATCGGCGAGCGCGTCGAGCGTGGCGGCGTCGAGCCGTCCGAGTTGCGTCTGCGCGGCGACATACCCGTGCCCGCCGTCCGGCATCGGATGCGCGCCGAAGCGCAGCGCGTCTTTGACAGGCGCGCGACGCCAGGTAGTGTCGATAGGATCGAACGAAAGCATCGCGAGAAAACGCGTCACGCCGATTCGCGCCAGCAAGTCACGCATGCGGTGTTCGTCCTTCAAAGCGAGCGCGACGAACGCGCGCAGCGCCGCGAGCACGAAGTCCACGACATGCTCGCGCGCGATGCTGCCGAGCGCGGGCAGGTCGCTTATACGATGCGGCATCGAGCCCGCGAAACCGAACGCGTAACGCGCGCCGTCGTCGAGCGCGGAAAGCCACAGATCGTGCGGATGATCCAGCATCGCCAGCCGTTCGCCGCCGTCGACTTGCAGCGCGAACTTCGGCGACAACGCGTGCAGCGCGGCATCGGATTGCATCGCGGTGACGATGGCGGCGGCGAGGCCGCGCGTGGCGTCGCTCGCGAGCGGACTCAGCATCACGTTGCGCACGTCGTCGCCGCCTTCCGCTTGCGGACCGAGGCCCGCGTTCAGCGCGATATCGACGAGTTCCGCGTGGGCATCGGCGCGAATGCCGCGCAGTTGCAGATTCGCGCGATTGGTCAGCTCGATGACGCCCGAGCCGCACCGTACGGCCGCGTGCGCGACGGCATGCGCCGCGTGCGTATGGAGCTCGCCGCCGGCAAGACGCAGGCGCGCGAGCCCGCCGTCGCGCGCCTGCACGATGCGCATGAGGCCGGGGCAGGCCGAGGGCCGCGGTGTCGGAAAAGAAGCGTTCAAAAGCGTGACCGGTGCGATTCTCGCTTCGGGCGATGCCACCGGTACACCCCGCCCGGACGGCGTCGCGCGAATAATGCGTGTATAGCGTGGAAAGCGCGAGTCGGCAGGTCTCTTGGCTGGCAGGTCTGCGCCCGCGCCGGCCTTCCCGGTATAAACCAGTGGCAGTGGAGCGCGGACTCGCTGCGTACAATTGCGGGGGCAGCCACAGTTTCGCTGTGTTCCCTGTTAGGCCCGCGGGTTGAACCGTTGGGCACCGACGTACCGATGTATTATGCCCGCTTTTATCGACCATCAGAACGCTTCGTGCACGGCATCGTCGCATGAAGCGCGTCGCGAACCGCAAGGAGGGGACGACCCATGTCGAGCTGGCTGACCGTGGTAGGCATCGGCGAGGACGGCTGGCACGGCCTCAGCCGCGCGGCGCGACGCGCGCTTGTCGAGGCCGGCGCGATACACGGCGGCGAGCGTCATCTTGCGCTCTTGCCTGCGCGTATAGCCGCGCGCCGCGTGCCGTGGCCCAGCCCGTTTTCTCTCGATGCCGTGCTTGCCGAGCGCACGCGTGGCATGCCCGTATGCGTGCTCGCGAGCGGCGATCCCATGTTCTTCGGCGTCGGCGCGACGCTCGCTCGCGAGCTTTCCGTCGACGAGATGCGCGTGATTCCCGCGCCTTCGTCCCTGTCACTGGCCGCTGCGCGCTTGCACTGGGCGTTGCAGGACGCGCGCTGCGTGTCGCTTGTCGGGCGGCCCGTTGCGTCGCTGCTTGCGCATGTGTTTCGCGGCGAGCGCCTGCTGGTCCTGAGCGCGGACGGCGCGACGCCCGCTGCGATCGCTTCGCTGTTGACGGCGCATGGATTCGGCCCGAGCCGCATGACCGTGTTCGAGCATCTCGGCGGCGCGAACGAACGCCGCATCGACGAGCGCGCGGACGACTGGCGCGAGCCGTTCGTGGCGTCGCTCAATCTCGTGGCCATCGAATGCCGCACGCATGCGGGTCATGCCGGTCCGCCGCTCACGCCCGGCCTGCCCGACGACGCCTATCGTCACGACGGCCAGTTGACCAAGCGCGATGTGCGCGCCGTCACGCTCGCGCGTCTCGCGCCGCAGCCCCGCGAACTGCTGTGGGATGTGGGCGCGGGTTGCGGGTCGATCGGCATCGAATGGATGCGCGCGCATGTTTCCTGCCGTGCCATCGCCATCGAAGCGAACGAGGGCCGGCAGCGTCTGATCGAACATAACCGCGATGCGCTCGGCGTCCCCGCGCTACAGCTCGTCAAGGGCGAGGCGCCCGCCGCGCTCGCGGGCCTCCCCGCGCCCGACGTCGTGTTCATCGGCGGCGGCGTGACCGTGCCGGGCGTGCTCGATACGTGCTGGTCGCGGCTGCGTCAGGGCGGGCGGCTGATTGCGAACGCGGTCACGCTGCAAAGCGAAGCGGCGCTCGTCGACTGGCGCGCGCGGCATGGCGGTGAACTTGTGCGCATCGGCGTGGCGCATGCGGAGCCGCTTGGCGGCTTCGATACCTGGCGGCAAGCGTTGCCCATCACGCTGCTGTGCGCAAGCAAGCCTTGACCGCATTCGACGCTCATCATGCGTGACGAGACATCGGAACAACCGGCGCCGCTCAGAAGCGGCTACACGACCGGAAGCTGCGCGACCGCGACGAGCCTCGCAGCCGCGCGTCTCTTGCTGACCGCGCAAACGAGCGATCGCGCGGAGATCGTGTTGCCCAAGGGCCAGCGCGTCACGATGAAGCTCGAATTCTGCCGCCTCGTCGACGGCATGCGCGATGCAGCGGAAGCGGGCGTCATCAAAGATGCAGGCGACGATCCGGACGTGACGCATGGCGCGCTCGTGTTCGCGCGCGTGCGTCTCTCGGCGGATGCGGGCGTGCGCTTTCACGCCGGGCCGGGCGTGGGCACGGTCACGCGCGCGGGCCTGGCGCTCGCCATCGGCGAGCCGGCCATCAACCCCGTGCCGCGCAAGATGATGACCGAGCATCTCCTCGCGCTCGCGCCGCTCGCGGACTATGCGGGCGGCTTCGACGTGACGATAGGCGTCGAGCATGGCGAAGCGCTCGCGCAAAAGACGATGAACCCGCGGCTCGGCATCGTGGGCGGCTTGTCGATTCTCGGCACGACGGGCATCGTCCGGCCGTTTTCGTGTTCGGCGTATATCGCGTCGATTCATCAGGGCATCGACGTGGCGCGCGCGAACGGCGTGCGGCATATCGCGGCCTGCACCGGCAATCAGAGCGAAGACGCGATGCGCGCGCGCTACGGCTTGCCGGATATCGCGCTGATCGAAATGGGCGACTTCGCGGGCGCGGTGCTCAAGCATCTGCGTCGCGCGCCGGTCGAGAAGCTCAGTCTGTGCGGCGGCTTCGGCAAACTCAGCAAGCTCGCGGCGGGACACATGGACCTGCATAGCCGTAGCTCCAGCATCGACTTGCCGCTGTTGGCCTGCTGGGCCGCGGAGGCGGGCGCGAGCGCGGCGCTTCAGTCGGCCATCCGCGCGGCGAATACGAGTCAGGAAGCGCTGAAGCTGGCGCGCGCCGAAGGCATCGCGCTGGGCGACCTCGTCTGCGCACGCGCCCGCGACGTGGCGCTCGATACCGTGCCGAGCGGCGTGATCGTCGAGACGTTTGCAATCGACAGGCAAGGCGTGATCGTCGGGAGCGCCGCATGACGCGCGCGTTGCTGCTCGGCGGAACGGGCGACGCGCTCGCCATCGCGCGAAACATGGGTGCGCCGCATGTCTACAGTCTCGCGGGACTCGCTCGCGTGCCGACGGATCTCGCCTGTGCCGTGCGCGTGGGCGGCTTCGGCGGCGTGACGGGTCTCGTCGATTATCTGCATGCTGAACGGATCACGCTCGTCATCGACGCGACCCATCCGTATGCCGCGCAAATGAGCCGCCATGCGCGCGAAGCCTGCACGCTGGCGCATGTGCCGCTCTGGGCCGTGCGCCGGGCCGCGTGGCAGCCGCAGCCCGGCGACGACTGGCGCGATGCGGCCGACTGGCGCGGCATCGTCGAACGTATCGCGCCGTTTCGCCGGCCGCTGTTTACGCTCGGACGCGAGCCGCTCAAGCATCTCGACGAGATCCCCGCGTCGCAGCACTGGACCATTCGATGTCTCGGCGCACACGAAGGGACGGCGCGCGCCAGCATTCTCGATGCGCGCGGTCCGTTCGATATCGACGGCGAGCGCGCCTTGTTCGACGCGGCTCGGATCGATGTGGTCATCAGCAAGAACAGCGGCGGCAAGGCGACCGAGGCGAAGCTCGCGGTGGCGCGTGAACGGCACTTACCCGTGGTGATGCTCGCGCGGCCGCTGCTGCCCGAAGCAGACCGCGAATTCGACGACCCCGCGAGCGCGCTTCATGCGCTGCTCGCTCTCGACTCTCTCTGACATGACGGTCTATTTCATCGGCGCGGGCCCGGGCGATCCGGAACTCATCACCGTCAAAGGGCAAAGGCTGATTCGCGCGTGCCCAGTGATTCTGTATGCGGGATCGCTCGTGCCGGAAGGCGTGCTCGAAGGGCATCGGGCGCATCGCGTCGTGAATACGGCGGAACTCGATCTCGATGCCATCGTCGCATTGTTGCAGCAAGCGCATGCGAATGGCGAGGACGTCGCGCGCGTGCACTCGGGCGATCCGTCGCTGTACGGCGCGATTGGCGAGCAGATTCGCCGACTGGAAATGATAGGGATTCCTTATAAAATCGTGCCGGGCGTGACGGCGACGGCCGCATCGGCGGCGGCGCTCGGGCGCGAGCTAACGCTGCCGGGCATTTCGCAGACGGTGATCCTCACGCGCTATGCGGCGAAAACATCGATGCCGCCCGGCGAATCGCTCGCGGACCTCGCGCGTCATCGCGCGACGCTCGCCATTCATCTCGGCGTGCGGCATATCGAGCGCATCGTCGCGGATCTGTTGCCGCATTACGGCGACGACTGTCCGGTTGCCGTGATCTTCCGCGCAAGCTGGCCGGACGAAGAACGCGTGCAGGGCACGCTCGTCGATATCGCGCAGAAAGTGCGCGCATCGGGCATGGAGCGCACGGCGCTGATTCTCGTGGGCCGCGTGCTCGACGTGCGCGATTTCGCCGATTCGACGCTCTACGCGAAGGACTGAGCGTCCATGCGCGATCTCGACGCCGTATTCGATGCGCTCGCGAAATCCGCGTTTCGCCGGCGATTCGCGCTCGGCGTGCGCGAAGGTCGCTATCTGCGCGAGCGCGGCATGGAAACGGTGGTCGCGCAAGCGCATGAATTGATCGCGAAACGGCTCGCGCCGCAGGCGCCGCTCAACGACGGCAAGCAGACGCCGTTTCGCGGGCATCCCGTGTTCATCGCGCAGCATGCGACGGCAACGTGCTGCCGGACCTGTCTCGCCAAATGGCACGGCATCGCGGCGGGAAAAGTGCTCGACGATGCGGAGCGCCGGCATGTGGTCGATGCCATCGAGCGATGGCTGCGCGCGCAGCCGATGCCGCCTGCCGCTGAGACAACCGAGGACAACCCGCAGCGCGAGTTGCCCTTCTGACGCTCAGTGCGGCTTCTGCTCGCGCGACACCGCAACGCGGCGCTTGCTGGTCGCGCGGCGCGCCAGCATGTTCAGTCCTTCGACGAGCGCGGAGAACGCCATCGCGGCGTAGATGTAGCCCTTCGGTACGTGGGTGCCAAAGCCTTCCGCGATCAGCGTCATGCCGATCACCAGCAAAAAGCCGAGCGCGAGCATCACGATGGTCGGATTGCGTTCGATGAAGCGCGAGAGCGGCCCTGCCGCAAACAGCATCACGGAAACCGCCGCGATGACCGCGACGAACATGATCGGAATGTGCTCCGTCATGCCGACCGCAGTCACGATGCTGTCGATGGAAAAGACGAGATCGAGCAGCAGAATCTGGCCGATGGCCGACAACGGCGTGAGCCGCGCGCCGGATGCGGGCCCGGCGTGGTCCTCGGCGTCGTGCGTGACGTGATGATGAATCTCGCTCGTGGCTTTCCACACGAGGAACACGCCGCCGGCAATCAGAATCAGATCGCGCCATGAGAAGCCGTGGCCGAACGCTTCGAAGATCGGCGCGGTGAGCCGCACGATCAGCGCGACGGTGCCGAGCAGGCCGAGCCGCATCACGAGCGCGAGCCCGATGCCGATGCGCTGCGTGCGCGCCCGGTGCTCGGCTGGCAGCTTGTTGGTGAGGATCGAAATGAAGATGAGGTTGTCGATGCCGAGCACGACTTCCATCACGACGAGCGTCGCGAGGGCCGCCCAGGCGGCGGGGTCGGTGAGAAGGGCGGCGATGTAGTCCATGCGATGCGTTATTCGTAGGAGGGAAGAGGCGTGATCTTAGCCGGTGCAGCCGTTATTATGAAAGCTATTTGAAACCTTCGTCGGCGCTTGGTTCCGCAGAACTTCGCTCCAACGGTAACTTTGCCGTCGAAATCCGACAAATAAGCGAACTAGGGCGGAAAAGTCCTCCTGTTCCGATGATGCGCCGCAACGAATCCGGGTAAACTCCAATGCTTCGATGCGGCCGCTGTCGAGCCGCTCTCCGTCCACCTACTGCACTCTGCAGCACACACGGTCACGCCGCATGTCCGGACAATCCCAACGCCTCGTCGAGCTCGACTTCTTCCGGGGGCTCGTACTCTTGATCATTGTCGTCGATCATATCGGCGGCAGCGTGCTGTCGCACTTCACGTTGCACGCGTTTGCGCTGAACGACGCCGCCGAGGTCTTCGTGTTTCTCGGCGGCTTCGCCACTGCGACCGCTTACGCGTCTCTCGCTCAGCGCGGGTCGGAGCGCGCTGCGGGGCTGCGTTTCGTGCGGCGGGCGTTCGAGATCTACCGCGCGTTTCTGATCACGGCCGCGCTGATGCTCGTCGCCACCTTCCTGCTGCGACCGTTCTATGGTCACGCGCCGAATCTCGTCCTGCACGACCTCGACACGCTGACGGCGGCACCGGTGACGTCGATCGCGCAGATTCTGACGTTCGAGCGCCAGCCATATCTGGCCGCCGTCCTGCCGATGTACGCGTTGTTCGCGCTGGCGGTGCCGCTCGTGTTGCCGCTCGCGCGCACGAAGCCGTGGGTTTTGCTGGGCCTGAGTCTCGCGCTTTGGTCGTTCGCGCCCGGCATCGGCGAATATATGCCGTCCGTCGACGATAACCTCTGGGACTTCAATCCCGCCGCCTGGCAACTCATGTTCACGCTCGGCGTGCTCGCGCGCTGCCAGCCGGTTTATCAGCGCGTGGCGTCGCACCGCTTCGGTTGGACGATCAGCGCCGCCGCGCTCGCGGTGATCGTCGGCATGGCGTACTACAAGCTGCTCGTGCTTCCGCCCGTGCTCGACAGCGCGTTCAAACGCGACCTGGCGGGCGCGCGCGTCGTCAATTTCCTCGCGATCGCGTGGATCGCGACCAACCTGGCGCGTTACGGCGTGGTGAAGGCCGTCGCCAGCCGTTTGCCGTGGATCGGCGCGGTAGGGCGCGACGGAATGGTGTGCTTCGTCGCGGGCGCGGTGATTTCGCTCGTGGTCGATTCGATTCTCTTCACCTTCACGGACGGGCTCGTAAACGTGCCGGCCGGTCTGGTCGGCGACGCGGTCGCGATCATGGCGCTGCTTTCGGTGCCGCGTCTGCGCCAGCCGGTGGCAAACTGGCTCGGCATGCGGACGCGCGTTCCTGCGGCGAGCGCTGCTGTAGTTGCAGCGGCGGAAAATCCGGCGCGCGGCGTGCGCTGAGTTTGACAAGAAGGCACCGCCGTTTGACGGTGCCTTTTTGGACGCTGTTTTGCAACTAACGGTCTTGCGCATCGACGCCCGTTAATCGGCGGGGCATGAGGTTTGCAAGGAGCCTGCTGTTCACAACAAAAAAGGCTCGTCCATGCTCAAGCTCGCTATTCTCTTTGCGGTCATCTCGGTCATCGCCGGCTTCTTCGGTTTCGGACGCGTGTCGTCGGGCGCGGCCGGCATCGCGAAGATCTGTTTCTTCATCTTCCTCGTGCTGTTCGTGATCTTTCTGGTCGTCGCGATTTCGGCGGGGTCGCTGGTGCTTTGACGGGGCGCGTTTGTACGCGAGCGCGACGAACGGCGCTCAGCGCTCGCCCTCGATCCGCCCCACGTCCACAGGCAACGGCAGCGCACCGCTGCGATCTTTCAATCCGACGCCCGTCAGCCCGAGCCGCCGCGCTTCGTTCAGCAGCCAGTGCAGCTTGAACGCGGCGGCATCGTAGCCGAGTCCTTCGGGGCGCACGTTCGAAATGCAGTTGCGCTCGGCGTCCATACGCCCGGCGCGTGGCTCATAGGTGACGTAAAGCCCGAGGCTGTCGGGCGAACTGAGGCCCGGCCGCTCGCCGATCATCACCACGACGATCCGCGCCCGTAAAAGCTCACCGATGCAGTCGCCCAGCGCGACACGCGCCTGCGTCGCGATGACCACGGGGCCGATGTTCCAGCCGTCGAGCATGGCGCGCAGCCTGAACAACAGCGGCGCGACGTGGCGCTGGGCAGCGAACGCGGACAGGCCATCGGCGGCGACGAACACGACATCGGGCGCATCGCCGTGCTCGCTGACGTACGCGGCGAGGCGCGCGGCGCTGGCGTCGTCGAGCATGCGGCCCATGTCGGGCCGACGCAGATAGTGATCGCGATCCGGCGCGGCGCTCGCCACTTCGAGCGTCGCAAAGCCGGCTGCGCGCAGCGCTTCGCCGAGCGATGCGGTGTCGAGCGGCTGATGCACCGCGTCGCGCGCCTGCGCGTGCGCCAGTTGAAAGGCGAGAAGCGGCGCTGTCGGCAGACTGTCGCCCGCGCGCCCGAGCGCGATCCGCGCGTTCGTGAACTGCCTGAGCGCGTCCCACGGGTCGGCGTCGACCGGGCTTGGCGTGGCGTCGTCGGTCATGAGTCGATCCAGTCGAGGAGCGGTTGTCGCACTGCGCCCGACGAATGCGGAAGCAGCGCGCCGTGCGCATCCGTGACCCGCATGCGCGCGAGCCACGCCTCGAATTCAGGCGCGCGCTTCAGGTTCAGCACGCGGCGCACGTAGAGCGCGTCGTGGAAAGAGGTGCTCTGATAGTTGAGCATCACGTCGTCCGCGCCGGGCACGCCCATGATGAAATTGACGTTCGCGACGCCGAGCAGCGTCAGAAGCGTGTCCATATCGTCCTGATCGGCCCGCGCGTGGTTGGTGTAGCAGATGTCGCAGCCCATCGGCACGCCGAGCAGCTTGCCGCAGAAGTGGTCTTCGAGGCCCGCGCGGATGATCTGCCGCCCGTCGTACAGATACTCCGGGCCGATGAATCCGACCACCGTATTCGTCAGGAGCGGCCGGAAGTGTCGCGCGACCGCATAGGCGCGCGCCTCGCAGGTCTGCTGGTCGACGCCATGATGGGCGTTCGCGGACAGCGCGCTGCCCTGACCGGTCTCGAAGTACATGACGTTGTCGCCCACGGTCCCGCGCGCGAGCGATTGCGCCGCGTCGTGCGCTTCCTGCAACAGCGCGAGCGACACGCCGAAGCTCGCGTTGGCGCGCTCCGTGCCCGCGATCGACTGGAACACGAGATCGACGGGCGCGCCGTGCTCGATCGCCGCGAGCGTGTTGGTCACATGCGTGAGGACGCACGACTGCATCGGCACGTCGTAACGCTGGCGGAAATCGTCCATCATCGTGAGCAGCGCGGCGATGTCCGCGGGCGAATCGGAGGCCGGATTCACGCCGATCACGGCATCGCCGCAGCCGTAAAAGAGGCCGTCGAGCATGGAGGCCGCGATGCCCTTCGGATCGTCCGTCGGGTGATTCGGCTGCAGGCGCACCGACAGCCGGCCCGGCAAGCCGATGGTCGTCCGAAAGCGCGTGACGACCGGGCGCTTTCTCGCGGCGAGAATCAGATCCTGATTGCGCATGAGCTTGGAGACGGCGGCGGCCATTTCGGGCGTCAGGCCCATTTGAACGGCTTCGAGCGCGGCGGTGTCGGTCGCATCCGACAGCAGCCATTCGCGGAATTCGCCGACCGTCAGATGCGCGATGCGCGCGAACGCGGCGGCGTCGTGCGTATCGACGATCAGCCGCGTGACCTCGTCCGTTTCATAGGGAATGAGGGGCTCATCGAGAAATGCGCGCAACGGCAGGTCGGCGAGCGCCATCTTCGCGGCGACGCGCTCTTCCTCCGTGGCCGCCGCGACGCCCGCGAGTTCATCGCCCGACCGCTGCGGGCTCGCGCGGGCGAGCAGCGTCTTGAGGTCGTCGAAACGGTAGCGCCGCACGCCGATAGTTGCCTGATAGCCCATCGATTCTCCTGCCCGCATGACCGGATTCGCGATGCCCTTACTGTAACCGCATCGCGGCGCGCGCAAAAATCCGCCGCAAAACCGAATTCGCTGCCCGTGCGATAATTTCGGGCTTCGCCGCCGCCGAATTGCGCTCAAATTCCGTGAAAAACCTGCTCGTTTCAATCGACCGTCTTCAGGATTTCGATGAAATCGTCGATGTCCGCACGCCGCTCGAATTCGCCGAGGATCACATTCCGGGCGCGATCAACGCGCCGGTGCTCGAAAACGAGGAGCGCGTGATCGTCGGCACCATGTACAAGCAGGTGTCGCCGTTCGAGGCCACGCGCGTCGGCGCGGCCATGGTCGCGCGCAACATCGCGCGTCATCTGGACACGATCTTCGCGGACCGCCCGCGCAACTGGCGGCCGCTCATCTATTGCTGGCGGGGCGGCAAGCGCTCCGGCTCCATGACGACGTGGCTGAACATGATCGGCTGGCAGGCGCGGCAGCTCGATGGCGGCTACAAGAGCTACCGGCGCGACGTGCTCGACAGGCTCACGGCGTTGCCAGCGCGATTTCGCTTTATCGTGCTGATCGGCCACACCGGCAGCGGCAAGACCCGGCTCTTGCACGCGCTCGCGCAAGCGGGCGCTCAGGTGCTCGACCTCGAAGGGCTGGCGGCGCATCGCGGCTCGCTGCTCGGCGCGCTGCCGGGGCACGCGCAGCCGTCGCAGAAAGCATTCGATTCCGCGCTCGTCCATACGCTGCGCGGCTTCGATCCGGCCAAGCCCGTTTTTATCGAGGCGGAAGGCCGGCGCATCGGCTCGATCTCGACGCCCGACTCGCTGCTCGACAGCCTGCACGCGGCCGCCTGCGTGGAAGTGGAAGCGCGCCGCGAGGACCGCATCGCGTTTCTGTTGCAGGACTACGCGCATCTTTTCGACGAACCCGCGTTCTTCAAGGCGCAGTTGTCGAAGCTCGTCGCGCTGCATAGCCGCGAGCGCGTGGAGCATTGGCATCGGCTGATCGACGAAGGCGAGCGCGCCGCGCTGTTCGCCGAACTGATCGACCGCCATTACGATCCGGCGTACGGCCGCAGCAGCCGCGCGCTGTACACGCAGTTGCCGCATGCGGCGCATATGCTGTTTCGTCCGAACGATGCCGACAGCGTCGATCAGGCGAAGGCGCTGCTTGCGCAGCTGTCCGAGACGACGCCTGCGCTCGGCTGATTTTCTTTTTTCGATTCGACCAAGAATATGACCACGCTTCGACAACCCCGCGTCGCGCTCGGCTGGCTGGTGTTCCTGCTGATCGCCGTCGCGGGCCTTTTCTATGTCAAATGGTTCCCGTACTACAACCGCGCGTTTGTCGCGGCGAGCCAGCATTCCATCGGCAAGTCGATTTTGATGGGCGCGTCCGCGAGCGCGCCGGAGCCGTCGTGGCAGGCCGCGCTCGATTACGCGATGGCCTACGGCAAGGCCATCTGGCAGGCGATGGTGCTCGGCCTGTTGCTGGGCTCGGCGGTGCAGGCGCTGATCCCGCCGCAATGGGTCGCGCGCGCGCTCGGCCAGCATAGCTTCGGCAGCGTGATCAACGGCGGACTGATGTCCTTGCCCGGCATGATGTGCACGTGCTGCGCGGCGCCGGTCGTCGCGGGCCTGCGCGCGCGTCAGGCGGCGCCGGGCGCGGCGATCGCGTTCTGGCTCGGCAACACGGTGCTCAATCCGGCGGCGCTGGTATTCATGGGCTTCGTGCTCGGCTGGCAGTGGACCGGCCTGCGGCTGGTGCTCGGCGTGTTGATGGTGTTCGGCCTCGGCTACGCGGTGAACCGCATGGTGACGCCCGCGCAGGCGACGGCATCGCGCGAGGCGCTCGCGAAGCTGATCGAAGAAGACGAGCCGGGCACTGCGTTCTCGCGCTGGATCAAGATTCTCGGGCGCATGACGCTGCGGCTCGTGCCCGAGTACATCGTGCTGGTGCTGCTGCTTGCCGCGGCGCGGGCGTGGCTCTTTCCGCATATCGGGCCGGATATCGGTAACGGCGCGCTGTGGATCGTCGCGTTCGCGGTGGCCGGCACGCTGTTCGTCATTCCGACGGCGGGCGAAGTGCCCATTATCCAGGCGATGCTGTCGCTCGGCATGGCGGCCGGCCCGGCGGGCGCGCTGCTGATGACGCTGCCGCCCGTGAGCGTGCCGTCGATGGCGATGCTCGCCCGCTCGTTTCCGCCGCGCGTGCTTGCGTTCGTCGCGGGGGCGGTGGTGGGGTTCGGCGTCGTCGCAGGCACGATTGCGGCGGCGTTCTTCTGACGTCCGCCGCAACGGACTCGCGGTTCAATGAATCGCCGTCCCGAGCCGAATCAACAGCTTGAACGGCAGCGCGAGCAGCATCGCGCCGCCGACGCCCGCCATCCACAGCGCGACGAACCAGAACAGCTTCGTCGCGCGCGTCATTGCAGTCTCGCCGCCGCGCTCAGTGGTAGTGATGTTCGCCATGACGCACCTTTCCTCTGAATACCCAATAGCCCAGCGTCGTGTACGCGATGATGACCGGCAGAATCACCGCCGCGCCGACAATCGTGAATAGCTGGCTCGACCGCGGCGACGCCGCATCCCAGATCGACACGCCGGGGAAAATGTCGTTCGGCGAGATGCTCGCGACCAGTCCCGCGTAGCCCAGCACCACGAAGCCGAGCGCGACGGCGAACGGCCGCTTTTCGTGGCGCGACAAGATGGACCGCCGCATCGCCCAGGCGCACGCAAGGACGAGTATCGGCACCGGCAGCATGCGATAGAAAAGCGGCGAATCGAACCAGCGCGACGCGATGCTCGCATCGAGCAACGGCGTCCACACGCTGACGACGGCGATCGTCGCGAGTTGCAGCAGCGTCAACGGCCACACGACGCGGTACATGCGCCGCTGCAAGTCGCCTTCGGTCTTCGCGATCAGCCAGCACGCGCCCAGCAACGCATATGTGACGACGAGCGCGCCACCCGTGAACATGGAAAACGGCGTGAACCAGCCGAAGGCATCGCCGGAAAAGCGGCCGTCCGCGACCGGAATGCCGTCGAGGAACGCGCCCAGCGCCACACCCTGAAAGAACGTCGCGCCCGCCGAGCCGCCGATGAACGCGAGATCCCACATTGGCTTGGTGCGCGACGCCTTCGCGCGAATCTCGAACGACACGCCCCGGAAAATCAGGCAAACGAGCATGAGCACGAGCGGCAGATAAAGCGCCGAGAGCACGGTCGAATAGACCATCGGGAACGCGGCGAACAGGCCCGCGCCGCCGAGCACGAGCCATGTCTCGTTGCCGTCCCAGACGGGCGCGACGGTGTTCATCATCACGTCGCGGTCGTGCTGGTCCGGGAAGAACGGAAAGAGAATGCCGATGCCGAGGTCGAAGCCGTCGAGCACCACGTACATGAGAAGACCGAGCGCGATGATCGCGGCCCAGGCGAGTGTAAGGTCCATGGTCATGCTCCTTCGATGGACTGATTGGGCAACGAAAGCGGCCGGCGCGCCGTGCCCGCCGCCGAAGCCGGCGCGAGCGTTTCGCCCGGCAGCGCGGGGCCGTGGCGCAGCAGCTTGAGCAGGTAGTAGATGCCCGTGCCGAACACGATCGTGTAGACCACCACGAACGCGAGCAGCGACACGCCCACCTGCTGCGCGGTGACGGGCGAGACGGCATCGGCCGTGCGCATCACGCCGTAGACCACCCACGGCTGGCGGCCGGCTTCGGTCGTGACCCAGCCCGCGAGCAACGTGATGAAGCCGGTCGGCCCCATGACGAGCGCGAAGCGATGGAACCAGCGCGCATCGAACAGCCTGCGTTTGCGATGCAGCAGCCACCCGGCGACGGACATCACGATCATCAGCACGCCGAGGCCCGCCATCACGCGAAAACTCCAGAACACGATGGTCGAGTTGGGGCGCTCATCCTTCGGAAAAGACTTCAGGCCGCGTATTTCGCCGTTCCAGCTATGCGTGAGGATCAGGCTGCCGAGATGCGGAATCTGAACCGCGTACTTGGTCGTTTCGGCCTGCATGTCCGGAATGCCGAACACGTTGAGCGCCGTGCCGCCTTTCTCCGTGTCCCAGATGCCTTCTATCGCCGCGATTTTGGCCGGCTGATATTCGCGCGTGTTGAGGCCGTGCGCGTCGCCGACGAGCGCCTGAATCGGCGTCAAGGCGAGCAGCAGCCACAGCGCCATCGAGAAGGTCTTCTTGATTGCCGGATCGCGCCGGCCTTTCAGCAGATGCCATGCGCCCGTCGCCGCGACGACGAGCGCCGCCACGATGAACGCGGCAATCGCCATGTGCGCGAGCCGATACGGAAACGAAGGGTTGAAGATGATCGCGAACCAGTCGACCGGCACCACGTGATCGCCCTCGATGCGAAAGCCTTGCGGCGTCTGCATCCAGCTATTCGAAGCGAGAATCCAGAACGTGGAGATGAGCGTGCCGATGGCGACCATCAGCGTCGCGCCGAAGTGCGCCTTCGGGCCGACCTTGTTCCATCCGAACAGCATGATGCCGAGGAAGCCTGCTTCGAGGAAGAACGCGGTCATCACTTCGTAGGTCAGCAGCGGGCCGGTGATGGGACCCGCGAAGCTGGAGAAGCCGCCCCAGTTGGTGCCGAATTCGTACGCCATGACGACGCCCGACACCACGCCCATGCCGAAGGCGACCGCGAAGACCTTCGACCAGAAAAGGCACAGTTCCTTGTAGACCGGTTTGCCGGTTTTGAGCCATGCGCCTTCCAGCACGGCGATGAAGCTCGCGAGCCCGATGGACAGCGCCGGAAAGATGATGTGAAACGATACGGTGAAGGCGAACTGTATCCGCGCCAGATCGAGTGCTTCAGGAGTCGATTGCATGATGACGTCTGCTACGTAGCGTGTCTTGGCCAGGTCGGCCGTGTTTCGGTTTGCGTTGGTAACGGGGCAGAGCGTAGCGCTGAATCGCGCGAGGTGTTGCGCTGCGTCAGCAAAGCCGGCTTGCGCGGAAATGCCGCAGTTTCGACGTAGTACCGCGTCTATTTGCTTGATATTGCGAGGTTTTCGAGATAGCGGGCGCGACCGGCATGGAGGACGCAAGCAGGCATCGTCGCGACAATCGACCGCACTGCATCAAGCGCTTTTCGCGACATTCGGCAATGCGTTGCCTTCGGAAATAGGCGGACGAACTTTGACTTACCGGCCGTGTAGAGAAGGGCGCCGGCGCGGGTACGATAATCGCTTTATGAGCAGCGCGCGACGCGCCAACTAAACGGAGAAAGCAACATGCGCCTCGATGATGAAGCGGAGAGTCAGAACGTCGAAGACCGGCGCGGATCGGGCGGGTTCAGCATTGGCGGCGGCTCGATCGGGATTGGGACGATCATCGTCGCGCTGGCAGCGTCGTATTTTTTCGGCATCAATCCGATGACGATCATCAACGGCGCGCAGGTCTTGCACGGCAATGCGCCGCAACGCCAGGCCGCGCCGAGCGACGCGCCGCCGGCGAACGACCCAGGCGCGGTCTTCGTGCGCCGCGTCCTCGGCAACACGGAACGCACGTGGGAGCACATCTTCCGCACGCAGTTCAATCAGGACTATCCGGCGCCGAAGCTCGTGCTGTTCTCGGGCGGCACGCAGACGGCATGCGGCATGGGCCAGGCGGCAATGGGGCCGTTCTACTGTCCGGCCGACCGCAAGGTTTATATCGATTTGTCGTTCTACCGCGAGTTGCGCGACCGTTTCGGCGCGGGCGGCGACTTCGCTCAGGCTTATGTCATCGCGCATGAGGTGGGGCATCACGTTCAGAACGTGCTCGGCATCTCAGACAAAGTTGACCAGGCGCGGGCGCGGATGTCGCGTGAGCAGGCGAATGCGTTGTCCGTGCGCGTCGAATTGCAGGCGGATTGCTTCGCCGGCGTCTGGGCGGCTGTGGCGCAACGGGACAATGCGAAGCTCATCGAACCGGGCGACTTCGAGCAGGGCCTGAACGCGGCCGGCGCGATCGGGGACGATCGCTTGCAGCAGGAGACGCAAGGGCGCGTGGTGCCGGAAGCGTTCACGCACGGAACGAGCGCGCAGCGGCAGCGTTGGCTGCGGCGAGGGTTGTCGACGGGCGATGTTAGGCAGTGCGATACGTTTTCGGCGCAGGGGTTGTAGCGGGGTGAGTGAAAGTTTGCCTGAAACGGCACGGAACGCCTTGCGAATTGATTCTTCTCCTGCGGACCCCAACAAATTTCCGGGCGAGCGAATGCGCGTCGCCACACGGTGCGCGTCGCTCATCGATGCTACCTTGGCACGTCAACACGAAATGGGGATGAGATGAAGCGCAAGTCATCGGGCGTGGCCGTAGTCGCGGTGCTCGTGGGCGTGGCCGTCGCGGTGACGCTTTATATCGCGAGCTTCGGCAGGTCGTCGCGTCACGCCAGCATCGACACGCCCACGACGCACGACGCCATCTCAAAGCAAGACATGCACGCGAGCGACGCCGCCTTCACCGCAGCGCCGATGCAGCCCGTCTCCGCTTCCAGCGACGCAACCGCAGCGCGTTAGGCTCGAACATCGTCGCGTCGACCCTTTGTCCTGGACGCGACAAATCACGGGAATGCGCCTTGCTCACCGGCTTGAAACTTCAAGCCGGAGCATATCCTTGGGCCATCCATCGCAGCAGATTCCGCTCGCCGTCCTGCCTGTCGATGCGCGCGGCATCATCGGCAACATGAAGACGGCGGCGCTGGTTTCGGTGCGCGGCACGATCGACTTCATGTGCTTTCCGCGCGTCGATTCGCCCACGCTATTCGCGGCGCTGCTCGACGACGAGCACGGTGGCTCTTTCGCGATCTCCCCGCGCGATCCGGATGCCAACGTCAAGCAGATGTATCTGCCCGAGACGAACGTGCTGCTCACGCGCTTTATGACGGGCGAGGGCGTCTGCGAGTTGCTGGACCTGATGCCCGTGCCGTCGTCCGAAGCGCGCGTGGATGCGGTGCCGAATTGCGTCATGCGCATCGTGCGCATCGTGTACGGTCGCATGACACTGAATGTCCGGTGCGATCCGCGCTTCGACTACGCGCGCGTCGCGCACACGGCACATGCGGTAGAGAAGGGCGTGCAATTCACGAGAGCCGACAACGGCACGCCGCTTGTACTGCGCGCGAGCGTGCCCCTTTCCATCGAGCATGATGCCGTACGCGCGACGCTCGACATGAAAGAGGGCGACTCGGCCTGCTTCGCGCTTGGCGCCGTCGACGACATGCCGAAGCTCGACACCAAAGAGAGGTTCGACGGCATGTTGCAGGAGACGATCGCTTTCTGGAAAGAGTGGTCGTCGCGCTCGACGTATCGCGGACGATACCGCGAAGTCGTGCTTCGTTCCGCGCTGACGCTCAAGCTGCTGAGTTCGGACGAACATGGCGCGATTGTGGCGGCGCCGACGTTCGGTTTGCCCGAAGCGCAGGACGGCTCGCGCCGGTGGGACTATCGCTACACGTGGATTCGCGACGCCGCGTTCTCCGTTTATGCGCTTTTGCGTCTCGGCTATACGGGCGAGGCCGAGCGCTTCATGCGCTGGATTGCCGAGCGCAATCGCGATTGCAGTTCGGACGGGTCGCTTGCCGTGATGTATGCAGTGGACGGCGAGCCCGCACCCGAAGAAACGCAACTCTCTGCGCTCGGCGAATCGGCGCCGGGTAAGCTCGTCGTGGGCAACGGCGCCCGTGGACAAACGCAGCTCGATGTCTATGGCGCGCTGCTCGATTCGGTCTATCTCTACAACAAATATGGCGCGGCGATCTCGTATCAGGGCTGGCGGCATGTGACGCGCACCGTCGACTATGTCGTCGAGCACTGGCGCGAGGCCGACCACGGCATCTGGGAGTTTCGCAACGGCAAGCGGCCGCTGCTGCATTCGCGGCTGATGTGCTGGGTGACGGTGGATCGCGCGCTGCGTCTTGCGCAGAAGCGCTCGCTTCCCGCGCCGCTCGCGACATGGTTTCAGACGCGCGACGACATTCATCGCGACATACACGAGCAGTTCTTCAACGAAGAGCTGCAGTCGTTCGTGCAGACGCCGGGTTCATCGACGCTCGATGCATCCGCGTTAATGATGCCGCTCGTGCGCTTCATCGGCCCGAAAGATCCGCGCTGGACCGGCACGCTGGATGCGATCGGCCGCGATCTGCGCGTCGATCCGCTGGTGTTCCGATACACGCGCGGCACGACGCTCGACGGTCTTCCCGGCATGGAAGGCGGCTTCAGCGCGTGCTCGTTCTGGTATGCGGAGGCGCTCGCGCGCTCGGGCCGCGTGGACGAGGGGCGGCTCGTGTTCGAGAAGATGCTCGCCTATGCGAACCATCTCGGGCTGTTCTCGGAAGAAGTGGCGACCAACGGCGCGGCCCTCGGCAATTTTCCGCAGGCGCTGACGCATCTGGCGCTGATCAGCGCGGCGTATCAGCTGGATCGGGATCTGGATCGTACGCATGTGCCGTGGACTTGAGGGCGGGATGTGAGCGCTTTGGCGCTGGGCGTCAGTTGACATAACACAAATTAGCGATGTTTAAGTAAGCGCCCAAAACAGAATTCGCCGCGCCCGTGAAGCATTCAGCCGAAACGGCCGGCTCATTCCGCTGGCGGCATCGGCTCCGACGCGCCGAACGAACTCTCTTGCGCCGGCGACGCGCCCGGGCCCGCCGGATTCACATCCGGCGGCGTGCCGAGCGTCCGGCTCGGCTCGCGCTCGGGCGGCGCAATCGGCTCATTCGACGGATCCGCAGCGGGCGACGTGTTCGCCCACTTCGTACAGGACCGAAGCCAACCCGCCAGCCAACGAACGCCTAAACGACTTTGCCCGGATTCAACAGCCCGAGTGGATCGAGCGCGCTCTTGATCGCACGCATCGCGTCGATGTCCGTCTCTCGACGGCTTTGCGAAAGGAACGCTCGCTTCTTGACGCCGATGCCGTGCTCGGCCGATATCGACCCGTTCAACTCGCGCGTGACGTCGTAAATGACGCGGTCGATATCGTCATGGTCGTGCTTGCCCATGCCCGGCACGTCCACGACGATATGAATGTTCCCGTCGCCCAGATGCCCGTAAATCATGACGAGCGATTGCGGCCAGTGCTCGCGCAGACGCGCCTCGCAGCGCGCGGCAGCCTCGCCGACTTGCGCGATGGAAAAGCTCACGTCGTAGGCGGCGTGGTTCGGTATGAACCGCTGATACTCGCCGGGCGCATCGCGGATCGCCCAGAACGCGAGCGCATGCGCTTCCGACGACGCAATCGCCGCGTCCGTCACGATGCCTTCTTCCAGCATCGCGCCCAGAAACTCCTCGAACGCTTCGCCGTGGCGCGTCGGATCGGTCCCGACGCTTTCGAGCAAGACGTAGAACGGATGCGCTGAACCGAGGGGCGCGCGCAGCTGCGGCAAGTTGGCGAGCACCGCATCGTGATAGCCGGCCCACATGACCTCGAATGCCGACACGCCCGACGCCAGCCTCGCCTGCGAACGCGCGAGCAGCGTGGTCACCGCGTTGAAGTCGGGCAAGCCGCACCATGCGGTCGCCGTCGCAGTGGGTTTCGGACGCAGACGCAGCACGACCCGCGTGATGACCGCAAGCGTGCCTTCGCTTCCGATCAGAAGATGCCGCAAGTCGTAGCCGCTGTTGTTCTTGATCATCTTGTTGAGATCGCCGACGACGGCACCGCTTGCCAGCACCGCTTCCAGCCCGAGCACCTGATCGCGCATCATCCCGTACTTGATGACGCGATTGCCGCCCGCGTTCGTCGCGAGATTGCCGCCGATCGAACAACTGCCGCGTGCGCCCAGATCGAGCGGAAAGTAGAAGCCCGCCGCGCTCGCCGCTTCCTGCACGGTCTGCAACGCGGTCCCGGCTTCGACCGTCATCGTGCCGGACACTTCGTCGATTTCGACGATGCGATTCATGCGATCCAGGCTCAGCGCCACTTCGCCGCCGCGCGCATTTGCTCCGCCGACGAGTCCCGTCAACCCGCCTTGCGTGACCACGGGCTGCCGAAAGCGCGAGCAAATGGAAAGCGCCTGTGCCACTTCTTCCGTCGTGCGCGGGCGAATGAGCGCAAGCGGAATCTCGCCCGGCAGTCCGCTCCAGTCCACGACGCGCCGGTCGCCGAATTCTTCCGGAAGCGCGACCACTTCCGCGCCGAGAGTCTCGCGCAATGCGCGTATTGCTTCTGTTGCCGTCATGTGCTGCGTGTCTCCGTGTGCGTTGCGGCGCGCTTGATCGAATGCGCGCCTTCGTCACCATATACCGCACCGGGCCGCGACGGCAAGCGCGCGAGCGTAGGCACCTTGCATGCGGTCATCGCGCAGCCGCGCCCTGCCCGTTCCTCGCGGTCAATTGTTCGTACACGTCATGCGACACGGCGAGCAATTGCGGACGCGGGATGGCACCGGACACCGCATAGCCGAAATCGCCATCGACCCAATAGAACACATTGACGGAGCCATCCTGATAGAGCTTGAACGCAGTCACGTCGGTGCTCACCTTGCGATGCGACACGTTGAGCGTGATGCGCTCGCCCTTGGCGTCGTGATACATGAATTGCGCAATCGGGCCTTCGTCGCCGGGCAAGAGCCGTCCGCCCATCAGATTGAACCCCACATGCGTAAGCACGGGCGCATGTACGTCGGTGCCGAGCCGGTTTGACAGCCACTTGACGAGCTCCTCTTCCTGGTCCGCGCCGACCTCGACCGGGCGCGTTACCATCGGCGCATACGTGACATATGCAATCGCGGATTGCCGCGCGAACGACTCGTCCTTCGTCAGGCTCGCATGACGAAGCGGCGCGTTGTCGTCGCCGGACGCGAGCATGTCGCGCGCAGGCGGACTCATCATGCCGGCCACGCCAATGCCTATGCCGAGCACGAGCGCCGCCGCCATGCCAGCATACTTCGGCCAGTTCGCCGCGGGACCTCGGCCGGCGTTCGCCTTTGCGGTGCGCGTGGTGCTGGCATCGGCCGCATCCAGCACGCGCGTCAAACGCTCCGGCAGCGGTTCTTGCAATACGCGATCGAAGCGATCGTGAAGCATGCCGCTCAGCGCGAAGTAATCGCTGACGCGGCTTGCGAGCGCAGGATCGGTCTCCAGCAGCCGATCGATCTCCTCGCGCCGTTGTTCGCCGAGCACGCCATCGACATAGCCTTGAATATCCTCTTCGCTGATGGGAGTCGTTTGTTTGTTCATCGCACCACCTTCAGTTGCACGCCTTCCTGCTTGCCCGCCATGAGCGCGCGTAACCTTTCGCGGCCACGCGATAGCCGCGACATGACAGTGCCGAGCGGAATCTCGAGCGCGAGGGCCACTTCCGCATACGACATCTCTTCGAGGCCGACCAGCAGCACCACCTGACGCTGTTCGACCGGCAGCCGTTGCAACGCGTAATCGAGGTCTCGCATTTCGAGCGATTGCGTGTCCCGGCTTGCCACCGCGAACTGGCTTTCGTCGAGAGGATCGTCGTCGACCGAAACATGCACCGCGCGTGCATCCGCGCGTCTCGTCTGATTTGCGAAGACGTTATGCATGATCGTAAAGAGCCACGCGCGCAGATCGGTGCCCGACTGAAACTTGTCCGTGTGCCTGAGCGCGCGTTCCAGCGTGTCCTGCACGAGATCGTCGGCGAGTTCCTGATTGCGGATCAACGCGCGAGCATAACGACGCAAGCGCGGCAGATGATCCATGAGTTGTTCGCGCACGCTCATCGGCGCACCTCGCGGGGCAGTCTTGCGTTCATCGTTCATTCCATTGCATGTTCTGACGAGCCATCGACACTTCGGCGGCACGCATGAGTCCCGGCGTGCCGGCGCGGGCTCCGATCACCGTACGAACGCCCGATGTCGATATCCATTCGACAAGACGCACGGTTCCGATTCTATGCGCGTGCCAGGTTGCACGCATGAACGACGGCGGCGCACACGTCGAGAGCAGCACGAGCGGCTGATTTCTCTCATTGCGATACGCGAACACCTTCACAGTCGAGAAGGCCCCGAGCGTGACGTTCGTCGCATCGACGGCGTGAAAGCCCGCCGATGACAGATCGGGCGCGTCCGCGATGCTCGCCGCGCGCGCTGGCGCCGCCGACTGAATCGCCAAAGCGGACACGGCTGCGCGTTCCAATGCTGCGTCCGGTAGGCGCACGGTGGCCCAGATCGCGGCGATCACGAGCGAAAGGCAACCGGCAATGGCTGCCCACAGTCGCAACCGCGCGCCCGGCCGCCGATGGCTCGTTTGCCGCGCGCTGTGTTCGTCGCTGAACATCTCGCGCAACTGCGCATTGAGCCGATCATAGAACGCCACTCTGCGCGCTTCCTCGGGCCGGCGAGCGAGATAGGCATGCAGCGACGCGGCCCGTTCCGACGCGAGCAGGCCGTCGGCGAACGCCTGTACGTCGGCTTCGGAAAGGCGAGTGTCGGAATGCGGGTCCACGGTCGTCGTCCTGCGCGCTGGAAAGGTCGTCTTCGATTGCAAACAACGTTGCGAGTCGTTTATTCCCGCAAGCTTCGAATTTTTTGTGGCGATCACGAGCCCGCATAGATGTGGCAGAAGCTGTAAGGGCCCACGCAATCGGACGGGCTCATCGACGCACTTCCCGCGCCCGACGCGGTCTTCATGCCGCCGTAACCGCCGCTCTCCGGCGTTTTCGTGCGCGCTGTCTGGTTCTGATAGATAGGGCTGATGTCCGGATACGAGGCATCGGTCACGAGACGCGAGCCGTTCTGCTCGGCCTGCACGAGTTGCGCGCGCACTTCGTCGCGCGTCAGACTTTGCGCGAATGCGCCCGTCGAGACGACGAGTGCGGCGGAAACGGCGAATACTTTGGCGATGTTCATGTTCGACTCCTTGAGAAAAATTCATTGGGCTTGCATGAAGGCAAACCGTCCGCGGAGCCGATCTATTCCAAAGAATTTAATCGACACGTTGCTGGAATAACGAGGCAAGCATTTGTGTTCGCGTCACTGATCCATCGAACAGCGAGCGAAACCCCATGAAACAGGCACCTTTCTCACTGATGAGACTCTTGCGGAGTCCAAGGCGACATGCACGCGACCTCGCGAAACTGGCGGTCATCGGCGGCAGCGTGCTCGCCATCGGCACTGCGTTCGCCTACGTGGCAGGCATCGGCGACACGCACAGACTGACTTCGACCAGAATCGTCGACACACTCGAAAGCGTGAGCGGCGTGCATGCGGGATACCGGCGCAATCATGCAAAAGGCGTATGCGTCGAAGGCTGGTTCGACGGCAACGGCAACGCGTCGTCGCTTTCGCGTGCCGAAGTGTTCAGGCGGGAGCGCACGCCGGTGACAGGTCGGTTCGCGATACCCGGTCCGAATCCGTTCGTCAGCGATTCAGGCAACCCCGTGCGCAGCCTTGCTCTCGAATTCCGGCTGCACGATGGCGAGCAGTGGCGCACTGCGATGAACAGTACTCCTGTGTTTATTGTGAACAGCGCGCAGGGGTTCTATGAGCAACTGGTCGCATCGCGTCCCGATCCGAAGACCGGCAAGCCCGATCCCGCGAAGCTCGCCGCGTTCTTTGCGGCGCATCCTGAAACCCGGCCTTTCCGCGATTGGGTCAAGGCGCACGCGCCATCATCGAGCTTCGCGAATGCCGCCTACTACGGCATCAACGCGTTTCGAGCGAGCGACGCTTCGGGCGTTACGCATGCGGTGCGCTGGTCCCTCGTGCCCGAAGCCAACTACGAGGCTGTCTCGCAAAGTGACGTCTCGCGGCACGACTTCCTCGACGAGGAACTGCGAGGTCGCCTCGCTCGCAGCCCGCAACGGTGGCACCTGATTTTGACCGTCGCGCAACCGGGCGACGTCACCAACGACGCGACGAAAGCATGGCCTGATGACCGTGAGCATATCGACGCAGGCACGCTCGTGATTACCCGCGTGAGCCCGCAAGCCGACGGCGCTTGCCGCGACATCAACTTCGACCCGACCGTGTTGCCCGCAGGGCTCATGGTCTCGGACGATCCTTTGCTCGCGGCGCGTTCGTCCGCCTATTCCGTTTCGTTCAACCGCAGAACGCATGAGGAGGCGCATCATGAAGCGCACTGACGCGAACCACTTCAGTCCGGCGGCGCGCTGGATTCACTGGCTCATGGCGGTCCTCGTGATCGCCATGTTATTCATCGGTGTCGGCATGGTCGCGACGCTATCGTCGTGGCATCAGACGTTCATCGCGATACATCGCCCTCTCGGCATCGTCATTCTTGCGCTCACGGTGCTGCGTCTTGCCGTACGCATGACGCACCGCACGCCCGCCCTCCCCGACGACATGCCGCAGTGGCAGCAACGCATCGCGCATGGCTCGCACTGGCTGTTCTATGGGCTGCTTCTCGCGATGCCGCTCGTCGGATGGTCGATGCTATCCGCAGGCGGATTTCCGATCGTCATGCTAGGCGGCGTGCATCTGCCGCCGATCGCGCCGGTGAACGTGCGCCTCTATGCGTTGCTGAGAAGCGCGCACACGTATCTCGCGTTGCTGTTGTTCGCGACCTTCGTGATGCACTTCGCCGCAGCCCTGTTTCATGGGCTGATTCGTCGCGACGGCGTGCTCGCGAGCATGGCGCGCAGCGGCCGATGACGGACGTGCGCGTTCATTCATTCGGCGAGACCTGTTCGATTGCAACCATCAAGTCTTCCGTATGGACCATGAGTTCGCGCACTCGTTGCAGCATCGGGTATTGATCCAGCACGCCGCGCCAGCGAGGCGACTCCAGCAGATCATCCCACACGGGCTCGAGCATTCGGACATCGGCTGGTCGATGATCTTGCAGCATGCACGCGTAATCGAGGCTCGCTTGCGCCGACAGCAACTGCATGCGGCTGCCCGCGCCGAGCACGCGCTGCGCCGTGTCGGCAGGCGCATCGCAGCAATAGAGAACGGTGCGTTGCAAGCCGGCCTCGTCGGTGGTCAGGCGGTGTAGCGACGAACCGCGCAAACGCACGGCGCCCTGCGCAGTTTCGAACGCGTACGAGACGTTTTCCTCGGCATGCGCAAGGAGTTCGATACCACGAAGCAGCCGGGAAAGATCGGTCGTCGCTGCATCGACAGAAGCCTTCGATTCGACAAGCAGACAGACATCCCATTCCGGCGCTTCATCGGCGTTGTTGGCCCGCTTGAGCAGCACCGCATCCCACTCGCTCTTGGCACGTTCGGCGCGACCCGGAATGGACGCAGGAACGTGCATCGAGGTCACGACGCGATACGCCGCGCGATCACCCTCTTCGTCTCCAAGACGGTCTGCCATAGCTTGCAACGCGTGACTGGCGCGCCCTTCGGCCGCTGCCCCGCGCTTCTGCGATGCGTTACCTTCCGCGGCCGCTTGCGCGCTGCCCGAACGCGGACCATGCCGGTCCCATAGCGACAAATACGCCTGCACGTGCTCATCCCGAAGCAGCGTTTCCAGACGTTGTAGCCGAAGCAAGGAAGGACTTTCGATCAGCCGCGTCAGGGCATCACGGGACTGGAATTCGTCGGCGAACTCGGGAATGGTTAGCAGGTGTTGCGCGATATCGGCAAGGCCGGAAAAGTACGGCGATGACGCATAAGCGTGCAATTGCGCCAACGCCTCGCGCTGCGCATCCGACGACGCGCGCTGTTTGCCGGGATGAGCGATGGCGTTCACACTGGCGCGAATGAATCGACGATCCTGCTTCGCGTGCGCCGATAGCGACACGTATTCACGCACTTCCGCCACGCGATGCCGGAGCAACGTGGCCTTGAAGACCGGGTCGCCGGATTGGTCGTGCAAGGCTTCTTCGATCAGCCGTGAGAGCCCTTCGACGAACGCCTGCTTCATCTCTATGGTCGGCGCTTCGCCTCGAGAGATCGCGCAGCGTGCATCTTCGATGACGGTTGCAAGCGCCGTGGCGGGTGACGGTATCGACGATCCATCGGACAAGGCAGCGAGCGCCGGCAAGCGGTACCGGCGCGCCACGACGCGCAATATTTCTCGAAGCAGAAGCGATGCACACATGAGAGCACGAGGGATGAAACGCAGCCTCGTACTTTACCTCGTCGATGCGCGGGCGGCCGCCTGCCGCCCGGCACCTCGCTGCTTGCGCTTATCGACGCGCAGTTCCCGACACGACATCGATCCACACGGCGAGCACGAGGATCGCGCCCTTGACGATCATCTGCCAGTAAGAGTCGACATCAAGCATCGACATGCCGTTGTCGAGGCTCGCCATCACGAGTGCGCCGATGATCGCGCCATACACGGTGCCGGAGCCGCCACGCATCGATGTGCCGCCGATGAAGCATGCAGCGATCGCGTCGAGCTCGCCCATCGATCCCGCAGAAGGCGAGCCAGCCGCGAGACGCGCCGTATTGACGAGTCCGCCGAACGCGCACATCAAGCCCATGAGTGCGAAGATGGCGAGCTTCACGCGGTCGGTGTTGATGCCGGAGAGGCGCGTCGCCTCCAGATTCGAGCCGACCGCATAGATGCGCCGGCCGAAGACCGTTTGCGTCGCGATATAGGTGAAGACGGCGAGCAGCGCGAGCAGCACGAGCACGGGCACGGGAATGCCGCCGTAACGGTTGAGCGTCGCGACGAACGCGAAGAGAATCACGCCCGCTGCGATGATCTTCACGGCGTCCTGCCACGGCGCGACAACCGGCAAGCCATAGCGCTGACGGCTGCGTCGCTGGCGCAAGGTCAACACGGCGAGCAGAGCGAAGAGCGCGATGGCGAGCGTATCGCCGGCCACGCGCGGCAAGTAGCCTTGCCCGATGAACACGAGTGAATCCGACACCGGGGCAATGGTCGAACCGCCGGTTATACCCAGCAACACGCCGCGATACGCCAGCATGCCGCCCAGCCCGACGATGAACGAGGGCACTCTTCGATACGTGGACCACCAGCCGTTGAAAAGACCGATGGCAACGCCGAGCACCATCACGACCAGCAAGGTCGCCGCAATCGGCCAGTGATACGTGACATCGAGGATCGCGGCCACGCCGCCGAGCAGCCCGAGCAGCGAGCCCACGGACAAGTCGATTTCGCCGGAGATGATGACGAATACCATGCCACACGCGAGCATGCCGGTAATCGACATCTGCCGCAAAAGGTTCGAGAGATTGCGCGGCGTGACGAACGCGCCATTGGTCAGGAACGAGAAGAACAGCCAGATGACGGCGACGGCGAGCAGCAGCGCTAACAGCTTATAGCGCGTGAATAGCTGCTTCATGCGCTGGCCGGCGGGCTGCGGCGCGCCCTTCTCGTCCTTGCTTGGCTTGGGCGTCGAAATGAGATCGGGAGTCATGCGAGGCTCGCTGAATCGATTGAGTCGGTTTCCTGCCGCGTTGCGATGGCGGCCGAAAGAATGTCTTCTTGCGTGAGGCCGTCGTTAAGAAAATCGCCTCGTAACTGGCCTTCGCCGATGACGAGCACACGGTCCGAGACACCGAGCACTTCCGGCAATTCCGACGACACCATGATTATGGAGACGCCGCGTTGCGCGAGTTCGAACATCAGCTTGTAGATTTCGTACTTCGCGCCTACGTCGACGCCGCGCGTGGGTTCATCGAGAATCAGCACATCGGGATTCGTCAACAGCATGCGCGTGAGTACTGCCTTTTGCTGATTGCCGCCGGACAGACTCGCGATGGACAACATTGGATGCGCGGCGCGCACGGACAGGCGCTTCATCTCGGTGTGAATGGTGTCGAGTTCCGCAGCGGTATCGATACGTCCGCCTTTAGCGAAACGCCTGAGCACCGCGAGCGTGATGTTATGCCCGACGCCCAGTTGCGGAACGATGCCATGACGCTTGCGATCTTCGGGCACCATGGCGATACCGGCCGCGATCGCGTCGCCGGGCGTGCGAATGGAAACGGGCTTGCCCTTGACGATGACCTGCGCGGCACTCTCGCCCGCGTATGCGCCGAATACTGCCTGCATGAGTTCGGTCCGCCCCGCGCCGACGAGCCCCGCGACGCCGAGAATCTCGCCTTTTCTCAGCGCGAATGACACGTCGTCCACGCGTTTGCGGTTCGGATTGTTGATATCGAAGCAGGTGACGTGACGCGCTTCGAACACCACTTCGCCGATCGGCTGCCGGTCTTGCTTCGCAGGACGCGGAAAGAGATTCGTGATTTCGCGCCCGACCATCATCGCGATGACGCGGTCGGTGGTCACGTTACGCATCGGATGCGTCGCGACGTGCTTGCCGTCGCGAATGACCGTCACGGTGTCGCACACGGCTTCGACTTCATCGAGCTTGTGCGAGATATACACGCAGGCGACGCCGCGCCGCTTGAGGTCTCGCACGATATCCAGAAGGATCTGCGTTTCCGACGCGGTAAGCGATGAAGAAGGTTCGTCGAGAATGAGGAGTCTCGCCTTCTTGTTGAGCGCCTTCGCTATCTCGATCAATTGCTGGTGGCCGCCGCCGTAGTTCATCACCGGCTGCGCCACGTTGATGCCCTGTATGTTCAGCTCGCCTAGCAGTTCGCTTGCGCGCTGATACATCGCCGGGTAATTCATGCGCCCGCCGGGCAGCGTGATCTCATTACCCAGGAAGATGTTCTCGGCCACCGACAGTTGCGGCACGAGCATGAGTTCCTGGTGAATGATGATGATGCCCGCATGCTCGGTGTCGCGAATGCCGGCCGCTCGAAGCGGCTTGCCATCCCAGATGATTTCGCCCTGCCACGTCCCATGCGGATAGACGCCCGACAGCACTTTCATCAGCGTCGACTTGCCTGCGCCGTTTTCACCGCAAAGTCCCACGCATTCGCCTTGATTCACGACGAGGTCGATGCCGTCGAGCGCCTTGACGCCGCCGAACGACTTGGCGATGCCGTGCATCTCCAATAGCGCCTGTGCCATGCTTGGTGTCCTGACTGTGCTGAACGAAGCGGGCATCGCCTAAGACAACGCCCGCACGACCATTAGTTGCCGGCCAGTTGCGCTTGCGAGTAGAAGCCGTCCTTGATGACGACATCGACGTTGGACTTGGTCAGCAATGTCGGCTGCAGCAGGACCGTGTCGACTTGCTTCTTGCCGTTGTCGTATTTCGCGTTGAATGCGGGCTTGTCGCCCTTGGCGAGATCGACGGCAAGCTTGGCGGCATCGCCTGCGATGAGTTTCAGAGGCTTGTAGACCGTCATGGTCTGCGTGCCGGCCACGAGGCGCTTGACCGCGGCGAGGTCGGCGTCCTGCCCCGACACCGGCACCTTGCCCGCGAGCTTCTGCGCGGCTAGCGCCTGAATGGCGCCGCCCGCCGTGCCATCGTTGGATGCGACGATCGCATCGATCTTGTTGTTGTTCGCGGTCAATGCGTCCTCGGTGATTCGCAGCGCCGTGGATGCGCTCCATTCCGGCACCCACTGCTGCCCGACGATCTTGATATCGCCGCGATCGATAGCGGGCTTCAGCACTTTCATCTGCCCTTCTCGCAGCATCTTCGCGTTGTTGTCGGTGGGCGCGCCACCGAGCAGGAAGTAATTGCCCTTGGGTTGCGCGTTATAGACGCCTTGCGCCTGCAATTCGCCGACCTTTTCGTTGTCGAACGAGATATAGGCATCGATGTCGGCATCGAGCACCAGGCGGTCATACGACACGACCTTGATGCCTGCCTTGTGCGCCTCCGCCACGACATTGCCGAGCGTCTTCGAATTGAACGGCACGATCACGATGACATCGACGCCACGCGAAATGAGGTTCTCAATCTGCGAAATCTGACGCGCTTCGCTTGCGTCGGCGGACTGCACCGACACTTTCGCGCCGAGCTTCGTGGCGGCCGCTACGAAATAGTCGCGATCGCGCGACCAGCGCTCCACACGCAGATCGTCGATGCAAAAGCCGATCTCGGGCTTGTCCTTGCTTGCATGCGCGAGCGGCGCCGCCAGTGAAAAGCCCGCGCACATGGCGGCGCAGACGAGCGAACTCAGTACCGAACGGCGAATGGATGATTTCATGTCTCACTCCTGTTTTGGATGGCCGCGGGCGTAGTCGTGCGAGAGCGCCCGGCGTTACATACAGTGCGCCGCGAATACGTGTCCGCAGGCGTCGCTATGATTGTTTCGACTCGAAGAGTGGCCGCTATTCGCCCGCGCTGCAATTGCGAAATCGACCGCTCGCGCTAACGTTTTTTGGCCTCGCTCAACCGTAGATCGCGCGATTGACCCAATTCTCCAGGCGCTCCTGCTGACCGCTTACGTGCCGCGGATCGATTCCGCGAGAGATGGCATCGTTCGCCAGTGCGTCGAGCGAATAGCCGCCCGCGAACACCTTGCGCCCGAATTCGGATTCCCAACCGGCATAGCGGTCTGCCTTCAGTTCCGCGAGCCGATCGTTCTCTACGAGCCTCGCTGCGCGTTCGAGCGCGATCGCAATGACGTCGATTGCGCCGATGTGGCCATGCAGCAGATCCTCGGCATCGATACTCTGCCGGCGTACCTTCGAATCGAAATTCATGCCGCCTGTCGTGAAGCCGCCGTTGCGCAGTATTTCGTATAGCGCGAGCGTGAGTTCTTCGACGCTATTCGGAAATTGATCCGTATCCCAGCCGTTTTGCGGATCGCCGCGATTCGCGTCGATACTGCCGAAAACGCCGAGCGCGAAGGCCGTCGCAATCTCGTGGTGAAACGAATGCCCGGCAAGCGTTGCATGATTGGCTTCGATGTTCACGCGGAACTCGTCTTGCAGGCCGAATTGCGTGAGAAAGCCATGCACGGTGGCGACGTCGTAATCGTATTGATGCTTGGTCGGCTCTTGCGGCTTCGGCTCGATCAACAGTGCGCCCTTGAAGCCGATCTTGTGCTTGTGTTCCGCGACCATCGCAAGGAAGCGCGCAAGCTGTTCGCGCTCGCGTTTGAGATCCGTGTTCAAAAGGGTCTCGTAGCCCTCGCGGCCGCCCCATAGCACATAGTTCTCGCCGCCGAGATCGAGCGTGGCTTGCAGCGCCTCGCGCACTTGCGTGGCGGCGAAGGCGAATACGTCCGGGTTCGGATTCGTGGCTGCGCCCGCTGCATAGCGCGGATTCGAGAACAGGTTCGCCGTGCCCCAGAGCAGCTTGACGCCGCTTGCCTCTTGCTTGCTCGCGAGGTACTCACGCATGCGCTTGAAGTTGTCGACGTATTCACGAATGCTCGCGCCTTCGGGCGCGACGTCGGTATCGTGGAACGTATAGAACGGCGTGCCGAGTTTCCCGAAGAATTCGAACGCGGCGTCGGCTTTCATGCGCGCCATTTCCATCGCATCGCCCGGCTTGTGCCACGGCCGATCGAACGTGCCGGCGCCGAACACATCCACGCCGGGCCACACGAACGAATGCCAGTAACATACGGCAAGCCGCAAATGATCGGCCATACGCTTGCCGAGGACCATCTTGTCGGCATCGTAATGCCGATAAGCGAATGGATTGTCTGAACCCGCGCCCTCGAAACGGGCGCTCGGAAGATGTTCGAGCGAAGGCATCGCGTCTCCTGTTTTCGAATGCGCGCATTCGAGTCGCGCTTTAGAGTGACGCCATGCTGCCAGCCGTGCGCCCGGTGCTTCAATTGCGAAATTCGCCAGCGCGATTAGCGATTCTTGGCAATGGGCGGAGTTGATTGACGCATGCCATTAGAATGAAGCGGCTGCATAGTCGGCAGTCGCGCTTCACATATGGAAAACCCTTAAGTCCGCTAAGAGATTTTCATGAATCGTCCGCATCGCATCGCGTTGCTGTTCAACGCAAACAAGGTGTACGACCGCGAGATCATCACGGGCATCGGCCAATATCTGCTCTCTACGCGGGTCGCGTGGGACCTCTTTCTCGAAGAGGACTTCAGGGCGCGGCTGACCGGCATCGAACGTTTCGACGGCGACGGCATCATCGCGGATTTCGATGACCCCGCCGTCTGCGACGCGCTCGCCGATTGCCCGCTTCCTGTCGTCGCCGTGGGCGGCTCGTATCACGACGCAGCGTGTTACCCCGCATCGTTGCCGTATATCGCCACAGACAACGCCAAGCTCGTATCGCTCGCCTATTCGCATCTCATCAGCGCGGGGCTGCAGCGCTTTGCGCTGTACAGCCTGCCGGAATCGAGCGAGAACCGCTGGGCTCAGGAGCGCGAACGCGCGTTTCAGGCGCTGGTCGAGGCGGACGGACTCGAAGCGGAGATCCATCGCGGTTTGCCGACGAGCGCCCCGGTATGGAGCCAGGCGAGCGCCGAGCTCACATCGTGGCTGCAAAGTCTGCCGAAGCCCGTCGGCATCATCGCCGTCACCGATGCGCGTGCTCGGCATCTGCTGCAAGCGTGCCTCATTTCAGGCATTGCAGTGCCCGAGGAAGTCGCGATCATCGGTATCGACAACGATCCGCTCACGCGCTCGCTCACACGCATTGAGCTTTCTTCCGTGATTCAGGGAACAGAGGAAATGGGACGAACGGCCGCGCACTTGCTGCATCAGATGCTCGGCGGGGCGCGCTTTGCAGGGCGGCGAATACTGGTGCCGCCCGTCGGCATCAACGTGCTCGAATCCACGCGCCATCAGCCCGTGGCGAGCCCTTACGTGATGCGCGCGCGCCATTACATTCGCCAATACGGATGCCAGGGCATCAAGACCGACCAGGTGGCCGATTACGTCGGTGTATCGCGTTCTTCGCTCGAAGATCACTTCCGGCGCGAACTGGGTTGCACCGTTCATCAGGAAATCCTCAGCCACAAGCTACAGGTGGCCAAGCAATTGCTTGCGAAACAGGACGTACCCAGTGCGGAAGTGGCGATACGCTGTGGCTTCACATCGCTGCAATACATGTACGCCGTTTTCAGGCGCGAGCTCGATTGCACGCCGCGTGAATATCAGGAACGGCTTCAGGCCACGTCGTCGC